>NZ_CP096563.1:5535000-6135000 GCF_023221595.1 Rhodococcus qingshengii JCM 15477 | reverse complement strand
CGTCCTGGACCGAACAGAGGGGCGTCGAGATTGTGTGCTCAACGCAGATGACGACTAGCTGCCCGGCCCGACGTGCACGGTCTCGGTTGCGCCGCTGCCAAATCGCCCTGACTGACAGGGTTGCAGACCTTGTGGGATCTTTGGGACAGTTATAACAACGGTTTCGTCGGTGGTTCGGTGGTAACCCCGACCCACCGCTAGGGAACGGGCCCAGGTACGCGCCCGCGGTCCCTGAGTCCGGACAGTCGATACCGGTCGAGCGGGAGTAAAGGGTTGTTCTTGTTGCGGGGAATCAGGTTTGGCGCCGTTCGAGAGCGAACACAGAAAGATTTCATGCCGCGCATGTCTTGTACACCGATCACGTAGGGTTGTACTCGACGAACCGTTCGAAGGCGCTCTCCGCCTCTTTCCCTGTCAACAGGGTTGTGTTCACAGAAATCTTTTCACTTCCGATGGTCACCGTCGCCTCCCGATTGGCCAACATGTTCTCGGACCACGCTGGGTGGTACTCAGTCGAAGCCAAGAAGTGTCGGCGTGGCGTGGGGAAGCTACTTCGGACCGACGGTGATGTTATGCGCGTGCTGGCCGACTCATACCGAATCTGGATGTGCACAAGAACTATTGGAACTCTGGCAACAGTGCGTTGATCGCAATGGCGCGGGTGACAACAGGGTTGGTAGCACCATGGACACAACATTGAGTAGGTCGTGCTCGGTGCCGATCGAAATCCTTGCGGTTGTCACTCTGATGACCGCAAGCAATTCGGAGTACACCTCCTTTCCTCGTCCTGGCGTCAATGATCGTCGGGATGCACCCGAAACGATCGAGCGGCGATGGCGAGCCGCGAGGCGATCTGGAAGAGCTCCCCGTCACCGCACGACGCATCGAGGACGAGGTATCGGCGGCACGCGGGTCGACGAGCGCAACGGCAGGGGCATTCGCGAAGAACTGGCCGACGGTAGCGCCCAGTGGGTTCGGACGTAGTCAGGCGCTGAGAGGATCCAGGAGGCCGGTAAGCCGTCCGGCAATCAGTGCTTCGGACTCTGCGACAATACGTTCCACCAATTCACCCACTGTGGGGATGTCGTGAATCAATCCTTGCACAGTGCCAGCCGTCCAGATGCCAGCCTCCTGGTCGCCGCTGTCGAACACCGCTCGGCCCCGCGCACCGGCCACAAGATGTCGAACGTCTTCGAATTTGCCACCACTGGAAAGGATTTCGACAACTTCTTGGCTGATGCTGTTGCGTGCTACGCGAGCGGTATTGCGCAACGACCTGAAAATCAATTCGGTGTCGACCTCGGAGGCGGCGACTATCGCATCCTTGATGTTGCGGTGAATCGGAGACTCCTCGGTACACATGAACCGAGTGCCCATGTTGATGCCGTCGGCGCCAAGCGCCAGGGCGGCCACCAATCCTCGCGCGTCGGCAAATCCACCGGACGCGATCATGGGAATGCTGATCCGCTCTGCTGCTGCAGCGATGAGGACGAGACCCGGTACGTCGTCTTCCCCTGGATGCCCGGCACATTCGAACCCGTCGATGCTGATGCCGTCGACACCGAGGGCCTGGGCTTTGACCGCGTGGCGGACGCTGGTGCACTTGTGGAGAACCTTGATGCCTGCGCCGTGAAAGTGCGGCAGATGGGGCGCGGGAGACGATCCAGCTGTCTCGACGACTTTCACTCCGCAGTCGATGATCACGTTGCGATACTCATCGTAGGGCGGAGGTGTGATCGTCGGGAGGATTGTGAGGTTGACCCCGAAAGGTTGATCGGTGAGCTCGCGCGTTCGGGATATTTCTCGGGCAAGATCGTCAGGTGTCGGCTGTGTCAGGGCAGTGAGCATGCCGAGCGCGCCGGCGTTTGCAACTGCCGCTACGAGTTCTGCTCTCCCCACCCATTGCATGCCGCCCTGCACAATTGGCTGGCGAACGCCGAATGTCTCGGTAAATGCGGTGGTCAGCACTGGACATCTCCTCGATGGTGCATGGCTATCTGTTTGTCAGTTACGTTGGTGCAAAGTCAATTTCGACCCGAACGGCGCATTCAGCGCGTCGATGTTGTCCACTCGTTCAAGGCCGGAACCTGTGAAAGTTCAGTTCGTGCCATCGGAGGTTCGGCGCGATAGGGCATGGCAGGCGTCAAATACTGTTCGCCATGTTCGTTGGTGCCGGGGATGAAGGTACGGTTCGCAACCACGTCGTCGGCGCGGATCACCTGGTCGTAGTCACGCACAAGTGCGGCAACCACTCCGGCCGCAGTGAGATGCTCAACCGCTTCCGCGGCGCTACGGTGGCACAGCTGCTTCTCGATCGTGGCGACGAGGTCAACACGGTTTTCCACGCGCAGCGCGGTGGTGGTGAACCTCGGGTCGTCGGCCAACTCGGGTAGGTCGATCGCCTTGCACAGTTCGATCCATGCGCGCGGTTGGTATCCGCTGATCACCAGCTCGCCGTCGGCGGCGCGAAAGACGTCTGCTGCCGGTGCGACGCTTGGTTGTCCGTTCCCTTTGCGACTCATGGGCTTTCCGGATACCTGCCACTCGATCCAGTTGGCGGTCTGCAAGTGGATTGCGACGTCCAGCAGGGAAACTCGGACGGACGATCCTTTGCCGGTGCGTTCGCGCCGCAGTAGCGCTGCCAGTACCGCTTGAGCGACAACGTAGCTCGTTGCATGATCTATGACCGGTGCGCCCACACGTTGTGGCGGGCTATCCGCCTCACCCGTCACCGACATCAGTCCGCTCTCTGCTTGCGCAGCGATGTCGAGCCCCGCGCGGGTAGCGGACGGGCCTTCCGCCCCGTACCCGCTCACCGAGACGGCGATGATTTCCGGTCGCAGGCGTTGGAGTTCGGCAGAGGAGAATCCCAATCGATCGAGGGTTCCCGGGCGAAGATTGTGCAGCAAGATGTCGCTCGATGCGATCAGATCCCGAGCTCGCTGCAGATCGGCGGAGTCTTTGAGGTCGAGGCAGATTGAACGTTTTCCACGGTTGTACCCGTAGAAGATGCCGCGCGCGTAGTCGGCGTCGATTTGTCGGGCCGGTTCACCACCTGGAGGCTCGAGCTTGATGACCTCGGCACCGAGGTCGGACAACTGCTGCCCGGCGCCGGGTATTGCGATCAGTTGACCGATCTCCACTACTCGGACACCTGCCAACGGCAGGTCTATTTCGTCGGTCATCGAATGATCTCCACATGAGGCGAAGTGACATCCTCAGCGGGCTCCAGGCAGCGCGCCAACAGAATGCCTTCGGTGTGGTTGCAGGGGTTCAATCGATTTCTGTCACCTTCTGCTCCCCCGATTCGGATTGTCACGGTTCCATCGTCATTGCGCTCGAAGTGCGCGTCGTTGAGGTTGACGGTGTGGTCGCGGTACTCGAAGGACTCGAACCAGTGGTTGTACAGCATCACTCCGAAGTAGGTGCAGTCGGGGATGGTGAACGTAATGTCTACGGCAGTAGCGTCTTTCAGTGACCACCAGCCGGCAACGTATTGGTTGGAGCTGGTGCCGTAGAAGTCTCCCCACCCTCGCTGCTCCGAGGTCACGCGAATCTCGTTGGGAGACTGACTGAGTGTTTCGATGAGCTGAAGACTGCGTCGAAGGCTCACGTCCATGCCACGAGCAAGTTTCGTGAGGCGCTGGGTCAGCCACGCCGTGTCGAGATCGGGGCGTGCACCAGGCGGCGGACCGAGGCGCTCGATGTGGAGAACAGGATCGATCTCCGCGTTACGCGTCTTGTGATACACACGAACTACTACGTCGAAGCAGCGCTCATCCAGCCGAATGCCGCTGCGCCCCTCCAGCTCTTGTGCGACGAAGATCTCGAAGTTGCCGTCCGCGTCACACACCTTGTCGTCGATGACGATGTTGTCGGCGACCCGGTCGGTCCCAGACGCGCCCACGCGATTGGCGAGGACGGCGACGTACGGCACTGTGCCACGGTTACCGTGAATACGGTATGTCTCGTTGGGGTCGATCATCGCAGTCCAGTAGTCGACGTCGATGCCGTCTCCCCAGAACTTTCGCATCGGTGACATCAGGGTGAAGAGTTCAGGCCGGAGCACGTCTTGGCGCTCGATGTTCATCTCGGCGAGGTATCCGAACAGACGAAGTGCGTGCCGTACACCTTCGGCGCTGTCCAGCGGCGATCCGGTAGCGGCAGCGGTCGAACCGAATGTCGCAAGACTGTCGGTGACTGCAGACCAAGCCTCGGTGAGCTGCCGGCGATCGTGCTGGGACTCGGATTGTGTTGACTGGTCAGCGAGTTGTGTCATCGTTTCTTCTCTTTCGTAGTAGACGAACTGGATTGTGTGTGGGGGCGTTGGTCAGCAGAGGGGGTCGAAGGGGACGTCTGCGTCGGACTTGCCCGAGGTCTGGTTGTTCACCCATGCGACGTTCTGGGTCCATCGGTCGGCTGAAATCTCGACCGGCCAGAGGGTCTTCTGCGAAGCCCACACCTGGTTGGCTTTGTCAGCAGGAACATTCATTCGCTCGGTGAGAAGTTGAGCTCCTGCTTGCTCGTTCGCAGGATCGGCTATCCACCCTGCTGCGGCCTCGAGCGCCGCACACACGGGGGCAGCAGCATCGGATTCAGCGAATGTGGCTGTCGTGACGAGCACCGTGCCCAGGCCGTATGAACTCACGCCGTCAGAGCCCACCGGGTCTACTTCTGTAATCGCCGTCATCGGAATTCCTTGAGCATCGAATACGGCCTGGCTGGCAGCGGTGAGAACGGCGGCATCTATGTCGCCCTTTCGTGCGAGTGGTATCTGACTCGCGGTGGGTGCCGCTGCGATGAATTGCACCGTGGAGCCGTCGATGTTTCTCTCTGCGAGAAGCTGATTGACGAATTGCTCGGCCGCGCCGCCACGTGACGGTATGGCGATCCGCTTGCCGGGCAAATCCTCGATGGTGGTGATGCCGCTGTCTTTCGTCACGGCGATGGCAAGATCGATCGACCCGTAGGGGGACAGTGGCCGCAGACTCTGCCCTTGCTCTATGGCCGGCACGACGGTTCCGGGTGCACCGACCGCGAGATCGGTTGTACCGCCGATGAGACCGCTGATGAGTTCGGGCCCGTTCTTTCCGTCGATGAGCTCGACGTGGAGGCCTTCCTTGTCGAACATTCCTTGTTGGACAGCGACGTAGACAGGCAGGGACAAAGCACTCGCAGGGTAGACCCCGATGGCGACGCTACCGTCGTTCGGCCGCCCTCCCCCTCCACACGCGGAAAGCAGTAGGGCCGCTGCAATGACTGTGCCGACAAAAGGTCGAAGTTTCATGGGATTCCTGTTCCTTGATGGCTGGGCGCATCAGAAATCAAGCTGAGTTGGCTGGGCGCATCAGTAATCAAGCTGAGTTGGCTGGGCACATCAGTGGTCGAGCTGACCACGTAGCCGGTTGAAGATTTCGATGTATCGAGGTTCGGCGGTGAGGGTTTCGAGTTCGCGGGGGCGTTCGATGTCAATGCTGACGTCGTCGATCACTCGGCCGGCCCCGAGCAGCAGAACGCGGTCGGAGAGACAGATGGCTTCACCGAGGTCGTGGGTTACGAAGATGACCGTCCGGCCGACCTCGGACTGCCAAAGCTCGAGGAATTCGCGCTGTACTTCGACGCGGGTTTGCGCATCGAGGGCGGCAAACGGCTCGTCCATCAACAAGATGTCCGGATCCAGTGCCCACGTCCGGGCCAACGCGACACGCTGGCGCATCCCTTGGGACAGCTGCCAAGTCCACAGCTGTGACGCCTCGGACATTTGAACGGCCGCAAGCCAGCGCGCTGATTGAGTTCGTCTCTCCGCCTTGGGTACTCCTCTCAACTCGAGGCCGTACTCGACGTTCTTCCGCGCTGTTCGCCACGGGAACAGGGCATCTCGGGCCATCATGAAGCCCATCCGGGAGCGAGCGTCGAATGGTGTTGTGCCGAGGACCTCGGTTTTGCCTTCCGTCGCGTCCACCAATCCAGCGAGCGCGTTGAGCAGAGTGGTCTTTCCGCAACCGCTCCTGCCGACCAAGCTCACGAACTGTCCGCGAGGGATGGTGAGGTCGAGATTGTCGACCACAGTTTTCGTCGACCCGTCGGGTGAGGGGAAGGATATCGTCAGTCCGTCGAGTTGTACGGCGGGTGTAATCACGTTGGTATCCATGATGATTCCTGTCATCGTCGAGCCGGCGGCTGCCACCGAAGGAGGTAGCGCTCGGCGAAGTTCATTACCTGGTTGAGGACGACTGCGACGATTGCGAGAAGTATGAGGATCGCGTAGACCGCTTCCATCCGGAACTGGGCCGAGTAGATCGACACAAGCTGGCCCAGCCCGTCCCGTGACGAGATCAGTTCCGAACCGACAACGCCAAGTAGCGAATAGATCAGCCCCAACCGAAGGCCGGCAAAAATGCCAGGTGTTGCGACGGGGAGGAGGATGTGCCAGAACACCTGTGTCTTACTGGCATTCAGGACAGTGGAAAGTCGGAGCCATTCGTCGTCCACCGACTTCACACCGGCTCGTGCACTCGAGCAGACGATGAAGAAGACGAGTGTGAACGCGAGAGCGACCTTCGCCGTCATCGTGATCCCGAAGATGACGATAAGCAGAGGCGCCAGCGCAAGACGTGGCATGGCATTCGCCGCATCCAGGAACGGACTCATGATGCGTTCGAGGGTCGGAAGCAGTCCGAGAGAGAGTCCGACCGCCACCCCGACTGCGCTAGCGAGGATCCACGCGATCACGACGGCAGTCATCGTGGCACGCAAGTTCGACGAAATCTCGCCCGACTGCACCGCTGCGGTGAAGTAGGCCCAGGCCTCGCCTGGCGTTTTGGCCAGAACTGGCTCGATCCAACCTTGCGATGCGACGAGCTGCCACGCTCCGAGTAGGACCAGAAGCAGCGCGACCTGGGCCAGTCGTACCCCGATGGTGAGTCGCGTACCGGATCGACGCTGTCGAGCGGGCTTCGGCTCAGAGCGCGCCCGCCTCACGGAACGGAGCGACGTAGCACCGGATGGCGAACTTGCGGTGATGGTTTCGGTCATTTCGGCGCCTCCTCCGTTGTGCTCGCAGGCGGCGATTGGTGCTCGACAAAAGCAGACGGGTGCCTCTGGTCGAAGCTCCCCGGGTTGTTGCTCACTGCGTTCATATGTGAAGCAGATCACGGGATTCTTCTTCCCGTCTACGCCACATTCGAGAGGTATGCCATAGGGTTTCCCTATGCCTGACGGGCGCAAAATCGGGCGCGCGCGATGAGTTCCACGAGAAGGGAACCCCAATGGACCGGCGTCATCTGGAATACTTTCTTGCCCTTGCTGATCGGGGCGGCATTTCCGCTGCTGCTCGCGGACTGGGGGTCAGCCAGCCGACGATCTCGGAGGCTCTGGCCAGGATGGAGAAAGAGTGCGGCCTGACGCTCGTCCGCCGTGGATCGCGGGGAGTCTCCCTGACCGACGCTGGACGCGATCTCACAGGTCCGGCGGCCCAAGTACTTCGGGCATACCGGGATTTGGATCACGCTTTGCATCCATTGAACGTCGTGCAGCGGGGTCGGCTGACGGTCGTGTGTCCGCGAACATTGGCGCGTGATCCAGCGGCCACGGCCCTGGGTGCGTTCAAAAGAAAGTTTCCGAACGTTGCGGTGACGATGCTCAGCAACGACACCGACGGAATCGGAACGGTGGTCGCCTCGGGTCAGGCTGATATTGGGCTCGGGGTGGACGAGGTGTTCGACGAGGGCGTTGAACGTATCCTTCTCGGCCGGCAACAAATCGTTGCGCTGGTGCCGGCCGCACGAAGTGAAGGCGAGGGGGCAGCGGCGTTGACGGATCTGTTGCGAATCGGATTGATCACCAGCCCGCGTGACGATGTCACTCGGCGACTGTTGGCGGAACGCCTGGGCGAAGGCACTGTGGACGAGGCGGTGGTTGCGGAGACTATCTCTGTGGCTTCGATGATCCCACTTGTACGCGCGGGAGTCGGTGTCGCTTTCCTTCCCGAATCTGTCGCCGATACAGTCGGAGAAGGTGTGGTGCTGTGTCGTACTCGGCCCCCGCTCACTCGTGATATCTGGATGTTCCACGGTTCGACGCCATCGCCTGCGGCACAAGCGTTTATCGAGACGACCAGCCGATTACGTGACGAAGGTGGAATGGGGAACGCCGGATGAGCAAGTTCGGAGAGTCCGCCACCCCGCGAATCGATCCGCGGCAGCTACAAGACTTCCTTGCCGTCGTCGAACACGGCAGTATCACGGCGGCAGCGGCAAATCAGTTCACGGGAACATCGAGCGTCTCTCAATCAATTGCGCGGCTCGAAAGACGAGTCGGAGGACGGCTTTTCAATCGAGGCCGGACCGGCGCGACGCTGACTGCGCGCGGACGGAATCTCATCGATCCAGCACGCGAAGCGCTGGCCGCGCTCGACCGATTAGTGGTCGAGCGCGAGTTCTTACTGTCAGCAGTCCCCCACCTCAGTGTTGCCACGACAGCGAGCCTTGCGGACGATCCCGCAGCGGTACTGCTCGGAGCGCTGCGCACGGAGGTGCCGAACCTGAGGATCACCATCTCGGATCCGCCTGGGTCGTCCGTGGCCGATGCGATTCACCCGGTCATGGCAGGCACCGCTGACGTGGCAATAATGGAGTCGCCGCCCACCGGTGTTCCCGGGACGCGCACGGTGCGCCTTCCGGACCACAAGTTGCGGCTCGTCTGCCCGCCCGGTACCCCGCCACCGGTGGACGGGGTATTCATCGGCGAAGATCTCATGCGCATCGGTTTGGTTGTCGCACCACGGTTCGAAACTTCCGATGTCTATCGCCATCTGCGGTCGATCGAACCGCGAATCGACCACGCATTCGTGATGAGGTCACAGCACCGCGATGCCTTCGCGGATTTCGCGTACGAAGGGATCGGTGCTGTCATCCTCGAACTCTCCAGTGCCGAGCGAGCATCCGAACGCGGGTGCACTGTGGGCGAGATATTCGAACTGCCATCACGGAAGATCGCAGCCGTGGCAAGGGACGGCCAGAACACGCAGATCGTCGAACATTTCCTACGGCTGTGTGCCGAGCAATCCGCGCGGAAGCCGTAGGCCGAGGCGAACTGGACCTTGCGCTCTGGGTATTCGCGTCGCCGGGGCATCCACCGAGAACGATGATTTTGTCCACAGACACAACACTTCTGGGATAGTCCGTTTCCTGAAACAAAGCCGACGGGTTGCCTTCCCGTGAATATGTAATACACGTCACTCCGGATCAACTTCGAAAGGTTGACTTTCATGCGAAAGTCTCTGAAACATTTCGTGAATGCTGCAGCGGCGGTTGCGTTGTGCGCGACGCTAGGACTCACGGGCGCAACCGGAACAGCGGCTGCCGATGCGCCCGGCATCCCGAGCGTCGGGCACGATTGGGCGAGTGCAGGGCCGTACACGCCGAACGTCTCGATCGGGCTGGTGCACACTCTGTACTACCCGCGCCAGCTCGGCGCGCGCGGCGAGAAGCACCCTGTTGTGATCTGGGGGAACGGGACCGGTGTGCTCCCCGGTGCGTACACCTCTTTGCTGCGCCACTACGCCAGCCACGGATTCATCGTGGTCGCCGCCAATACCCCGGCAAGCAATTTCGCCATCACCATGCGGTCGGGAATCGACCTCATCGCGGACAAAGCGGCCAGCCCGTCGAGCGTCTTCTTCGGCAAAGTCGACCTGGAACATATTGGTGCGGTGGGGCACTCGCAGGGCGGGTCTGCGGCGATCAACGCGGCGATCGACGACCGCGTCGACACCGCCGTCGCGATCCAACCAGGCCCGCTCAATGATGTCGATCTCATCGACGAGCCCGTTCTCTATCTGGCCGGCCAGGCCGACGCAATCGTTTGGCCGGCGATCGTGCGGGCGATGTACGAGGACGCAGACCACGTGCCTGCCGAGTATCTGGAACTGCGCGGCGCCACGCACTTCGGTACGGCGATCAACGGCGGCGATATGCGCGGGCCGAGCACGGCGTGGCTGCGGTACTGGCTACTCGACGATCCGAACGCTCGCACCGAGTTCTTCGGAGCGAGCTGTGGATACTGCACTGACACCCAGAAGTTCTCCGACTTCGACCGCAACGATCTGGCCCGGCAGATCCCGGGCTGACGGTAAGTCGGGAGTCGAAGACGAACGACCTGTCTGTTCAGATCGGCGGAGTTGCGAAGCTCAAATGACGACGTAGCCGTACATTCGTTCGCCCTGAGCCACAGCTCTGGTCGCTAGTTCGACGAAGGCGGTCAGGAACGGCACTGAGTCCTCCGACGGTTCACTGGTCTCGTCGATCGCCCAGGCGGCCGCAGCGGCCGCGACGCCTTCTGCGTTCAATTCCGCTAGTGCATCACGCAATTCGTCGGTAACCGTGAGCACGAGGGTGTCGCCGTCGTCGCTCATCGCGACGAGTTTCCCGCAGCGTGGACCTTTTGCAACTTCGTCGTAGGGGCGAGCGGTGAGGGCTGCTTCCAGTCGGCCGAGCGCGACAACTGGATCGACGCCTTTCGCCTGCAGAACTGGAGTCCCACTCGCAGCCAACTGGATCCGCGGGCGAGAAGCTGCGTTCGCCTCCATCACCTCTGGTTCCAAGTCGACGAGTCCCTCGAGGGCAGAGGTGGCATGCTCATCCGTGCGCGCGGTGAAGTAGTCGGTGATCGCAGACATGGCGCGATCATCTCACACACGATGCATCTCAATGCCCCGGACTCCTTCCGCGACTTACTGATCGACGTCAGGAGGGACAGGTGTGTGCTTCCTCGATCGCTTTCGCGAAAGCGCGAAGTCGTGGGCTTTCGAGATCGGTACGCCACACGAGACCCAAAGCAGATTCGGGTAATCCGTTGATCGGTACGAATGTGATGTCCGAGCGCTGGCTGTATGCAGCGGTTGCAGCGCAGAGGATGAGGCCGACCTGACTGAATGCGACCTGCGACAGGCCTTCCTGAACGGTGCTCGCCCCACCCTGTGTGGGAATCGTGGCTCCGCCCGGCGTCGTGCTCGGGGAATTCACACGCTGCCAATAGTCGGGGGCGGGGCCGGTGATGGGTACGAGACAGATCTGCGCCAACTGCTCGGCGTCGATCACGCCCAGTTCGCTGAACGGGTGATGGACTGAGACGGCGAGGGTCTGGGGCTGTCGAGAAAAGACGAGCCCGGTTGTCAGTTCCGGCTCATCTACGGGGAGAAGGGCCACTGCCGCATCGATTCGCCCGGCGAGTACATCACTGAACGGATCACCCAGGGGTAATTCTTTGATGGTCACGCATGTTTGCGGATGTTGTATTTCGAAACGAGAGACAGCAGCCGCGATCGAATCGTAAATTGCTCCTTGGAAACCCACCCGAAGCGGCGCCGGCATGTTCCGTGCTCTTGACTGAGCGTCCTCGATTACTCCGACAAGCGCACGATGCGCGGGAGCCAACGACGCAAGAAAATCGGCACCGAATTCAGTCAGGTGCACGCGGCGACTGGTGCGCGCCACCAGGCTGGTGCCGATACGACGCTCCAACGCGCTGATCAGCTGACTCACTCGGCTCTGGGAGATGAACAGCCGCTCGCCGGTGCGACCGAAGTGCAGTTCTTCAGCGAGAACGAGGAAGCACTCGATCTCACGCATCGGGGGCTCCGACATTTTCACTCCGACCCTGGACTCATTCGACCACTCCATCATGGCTCATCGATGAATTGAGCTAATGGTTGGATGAGCGATTCGCCGTTGATCCATCGGCGTGCAGGAGCTTCTCTGGTTACATGCCCCACTCCGCATCTGCACAGAACAGCCCTGCGTCCACGTCCTCAACCCACGCACACACCATTGAGAACCACTGGGCTGCGGTCGCGCTGATCGCAGCGTCCACCTTCATCGTTGTCGCGGCAGAGATGATGCCGGTCGGGCTACTCACCCCGATCGGTGCTGCTCTGGTGGAAAGTGAAGGGACCATCGGGCTCTCACTGGCCATTACCGGATTGGTGGCAGCGGCCACTGCCCCGTTTGTGCCCATCGTGACCCGGCGCTTCGATCGTCGGTCGACGCTTATCGTTCTGATGCTTGTAGTCGCCGCGGCGAACGCCCTCACGGCCCTTGCTCCGAGCTTCGTTTTCCTCGCTGTGGCTCGCGTCCTTCTAGGCGTGAGCATGGGTGGAGTCTGGGCACTCGCAGCTAGTCTGGCACCCAAATTGGTGGGTTCCAGATCCGTCGGGTTGGCGACCACGATCATCTTCAGCGGAATCGCTGTTGCCTCAGTTCTTGGTGTCCCTGCTGGGACGTATATCGGGGCAGTCGCCGGATGGAGCGTGGCGTTCTGGACTCTCAGCTGCGCGGCGACGCTGATCGCGATCGCCATGATCGCTGTCCTACCCACGATGCCAGCTGATCGGGCCTTGTCGCTCGGGAGTCTCGTGGCGGCCTTTCGGAACCCAGGAGTCCGGGTCGGATTCGCGATTACCGCGCTCATCGTCACCGCTCATTTCGCGGCGTACACCTATGTGCGTCCGGGGCTGGAGTTCTTCGCGGGGTTGAACGCTTCGCAGGTCGGCACAATGCTCCTGATCTACGGTGCATTCGGTGTCGTCGGCAACTTCATCGCCGGGCCGTCCGCTGCAAAGTCCCCGAAGGCGGTGGTCGTCAGCCTCAGCGTGGGAATAGCGGTCACACTCGCCCTGTTTCCGATCTCGGCTACCACCTTGATCGCAGCTGCTCTGCTCATGGCGGCTTGGGGCCTCTTCTACGGTGGTGCATCGGTGAGTACTCAAACATGGATTGCACAAGCAGTTCCCGTTCACCGCGAGGCCGCTTCTGCTCTGTGGGTTGCAGTCTTCAATGCAAGCATCGCGCTCGGTGCGTTCGCGGGCGGACGCATTCACGACCACTCTGGTTCCGAAACGGTCTTCTGGACAGCCGCGGGAATCGCAACTCTGGCAATGCTGCTCGCGACATTCCGCAGTCCCGTCGTGGCAAAGCGCGAACTGACAACCTAATCGCCTACACAAACCTTCATAGAGGCAGGACAACAGATATGCACCAGACACCCGCTTCGGCATTCATGGATGTGGCCGAGTTGCTCGAACGCTACCGGGACAAATCGCTGTCTCCGGTGGAAGTGCTCGAGTCCACCATCGAACGTATCGAGGCGCTCAACCCAACCTTGAACGCAGTGGGACACACTTTCTTCGCTACTGCACGAGCACAAGCGAAGTCAGCGGAACGCCACTACGCCCGCGGCTCGGATGTCAGCCTTCCGCTCGCCGGTGTTCCCGTTGTGGTGAAAGAGGATGAACCGGTACAAGGCCAACCGTGGACTCAAGGGTCCAAGGTCTATGAGGACTTGATCGCCACCCACACTTCGACTTTCGTGCAGCGGATCGTCGACGCCGGTGCCATCGTCCACGCGCGATCGACGGCACCCGAATTCTCCTCGGCCGCGTTCACACAGTCCGAGTTGTGGGGCGTCACTCGCAATCCGTGGAACACGAAATACTCCTCCGGAGGGTCTTCCGGTGGATCGGCAGTCGCACTTGCCACCGGTATGACGCACTTGGCTACCGGTTCCGATGTTGCAGGTTCGATCCGAACTCCGTCGTCACTCAACGGAATTGTCGGGTTCAAGCCACCGCACGGCCGTGTCCCCGTTGATCCGCCCTTCAATCTCGATCGCTACTGCCACTGCGGTCCGATGGCGCGCACCGTAAGTGATTGCCTCACAATGCAGTCGGTCATCGCGGGACCGACCTCCACTGACATTGCCTCGCACGTACCGGCATCGCAGTTACCTACCTTCGCAACGCGTTCGTGCGCGGGAATGCGGATTGCCGTGATTCCCGCATTGGGTGACTGGCCGGTTGATTCGGACATCGCCGAGAACACGGCGAAGTTGGTGGACACCCTCACCGCTCTGGGTGCACGCGCGGAGATCATCGAAGTCGACCTGTCCCGCGCTGCAATCATGCGTGCGGCCGCCATTCACTACGACCACGTGTTCGGTGCTTCGATCTCTGCCGAAGCGTCCGCGCACCCCGACAAGGTCACGGAGTACGCGAAGGAATTCGCGCGGTGGGCACGTCGCACTCGTGGTGATGCGACTTTCCTCGACGGGCTCGCGATCGAAGCCGAACTGTATTCATCGGTCGGATCCCTGTTCGATACCTATGACGCGTTGATCACTCCGGCAGTGGCGACGGAGGGCTTTCTTGCCGGCGACGACTACGTGGGGCACGGAATCAATGTGGCTGGAACAGAATTGGAGTTCTACCTCGAGGCTGTACCGGCCATCACCTTCAACATCCTGAGTAGCTGCCCGGTGCTGACAATCCCCACAGGTTTCGCTCGGAACGGAATCCCCACCGGTACACAGATAGTCACGCGACCGTACGACGACCAAACGGCCTTCTCGATTGGTCTCGCCCTCGAGAAGGTCCTGCCCTATCCCGGCAATCACCCGGACTGCCATGCGGCCCCGCAGGAATTGTTCGGCGTTTGAAGCTAGCTCTGGTGGCGGGTTGACCAGAATGTAGTTAGGTGCCATATTAGTTTCATGGCAGTGGACGGAACCGATCACGACTCACCCACTTTGGATCAGGCGCGGCGGCAGTTGGAGCATTACGGCCTCGGGTCCGATCCACAGGCGGTGCTGGTTGCGGTGCGGCTGATCTCGGCGGGCGCGCGGCTCGGTCGAGCGACCGAGGTTCACTTCGCGAGGTATGGACTGTCGACCGGCCGTTACCGACTGCTTGCGGATCTGGAAGATCACGACGGGGAGAAATCTCCCTCACGTCTGGCGGCTGATCTCGGCGTCTCGCGGGCCACGGTCACCGGCTTGGTCGATGGGCTCGAGCAGGAGGGTTTGGTCGCTCGACGTCCGTCCGCGGAGGACGGGCGTGGTGCGGTGGTCGTCCTGACTGCTCGTGGCGCTCAGCGGTTACGTGACATGGCGCCCGAACACTTTGCTCGTCTCGAGGAAATGGTCGACGAGCTCACTGTCGACGAGCGTGCGGTTTTTTTGGATCTGCTCTCGCGGGTCGTTCGCGGTATCGGTGCGCTGACTGCGGAGTAGTCGGCTGGGATTCCAAGTATTCGCGTAGCGATTCGAATCGTCGTCAATTCTCGACAGGGACTTCTCTTTTCATACCCAAATAGTTAGTCACCTAATTATAATCGGAAAGTTGGTCTCCTTCATGTCCGGACTCACCCCACCGATCCGTCGCGAAAACGAAAAGGAGATAACCGATTCCAATCGACTCGACCCGGTTGCCGATCGTCGCGGCGCACGACCTTTCATCCTGTGGAGAGAGGTGCTGGTCGCCTACCTTGCCCCTGCGCTGATGGCGGGTGCGGGCGGAGTCGCATCCGGCCAATCGGGCCTCACGATGGCGGCATTTACGTCCATCGCGGGCACGTCGGCAGTGGTGGCGTTGCTGATCGGCTCCTGGCTGCTGCGTCGCGGGAGGTCACGGCCGTGGACCACGGCCCTGCCTCGCATCATGGTGGCGGCAATTCTTGCCGTCGGAGCCGCTGTGATTGCTGGTCTCGTCGGGTGGTTCGCCTCCCGTTGGCTACCAGCTCACACGAGCGTGGTCGACACTGCTTGGCTTGCTCGCCTGCAACTCGATCTACCGATATCTGCCGCTGTCGCTGCCGTCATCGTGAGCTGGCGATGGCGCCGTCAGAATCCCTGACAGACAACACATGTCAACGATCCCCGGCTTCCCGGGGAAGACCGAAAGGAACACGATGATCGTCATCATGGGAGCGTCCGGAACCACAGGCGGCGCGTTGCTACACAGTCTCGCATCCTCGGGTGTGCCGAGCCGAGCGCTGTCCCGCGACCCGGACAGGCTGAGCGCCCACCTCGGCGACTTGGCCGACGGTTCGGTCGAAGTAGTGCCGGCCGATGCCGCAGACCCAACTTCGCTACGGACGGCTTTCAAAGGGGCCGAACAGCTTTTCCTCGCCATGGCCAACGGACTCGAACAGGTCGAGCTCGAAACGCGTGTGATCGACATAGCCGCCGAGAGCGGCGTCGAACACATCGTCAAGATCTCCGACCCCGCCGCCGCGGCCGACTCCCCCATCGCTCTCTCCCGCGGCCACCATGCCGTCGGCGAACACCTGCGTGCATCCGGGATCCGCCACACTCTGCTCCGCCCTTATGCGTTCATGCAGAATCTGTTGCTCCTGGCTCCGGCGGTGGCTGCGCAAGGGGTGATTCTGGGCGCGATGCGGGACGCGCCGTGCAACTGGATCGACTGCCGAGACATCGGTGACGTCGCCGCGGCCGTGCTCACACGCGCCGACCTCGCCGGCGGCACCTACGTCCTGACGGGCAGCGAGGCAGTCGGCTACGGCGGCATCGCCGATTCTCTGACCCGCATGCTCGATCGCCCCGTCCAATACATCGACCTGCCACCGCACGAACTTCGGCAAAACCTCGTCGATCATGCCCACATGCCTCCGTGGCTGGCCGAGCACATTCTGGAGATCCAGCAACTTGCCGTCTCGCGCTCGGAGTCACCCACCGACACGGTGGCACGTGTCCTGGGGCGTGAGCCACGAAGCCTGGATGCGTTCCTGCGTGAGCATCTGGACCGTTTCCGCTGATTCACGCTGCGAGAGCAGTGCCGCCAGAAGTCACGCGGTTGATCAACGAGCCCACCGAATCCTGATCGGACCTCGTACGGATTCCGGGTCGACGACTTCGCCGCCTTGGGTGATCTGCACTTCGCCGTGGGCCACCATGTGGCGGGCAGCCTCTCGGACGGGTTCCATCAGCGGACGCCAATTGTCGGGTGCTGCTGCGCGGGCCACGTCGGAGGGGCAGATGCTCGACTCGGCCGATCGGGCATTGAGTAGTTCGCGGATCTTCGCCGCCAGTTCTTTCTCTTCCACCATATGACCTCAGTTTCCGGACGTGACCGTAGGCCTTCAACAGAGTATGAACCTTCGGTTCGGCGAGTTGTGGCGAAGGAATGGTGCACATCGATAATCATTGATGGCGTGGAGAATTCGAGTGCAACGCGCCGCGACGTAGTCCGAGATTCGTATTCGGCCAGATCCCAGGAGTACACGGACCTCTTCGGCTCGATGGATTCGACGCACGTATCTGATCGGGCACTGGTGACCAGCTGGGCTGCCACTTTGACCGGCCCCGTGCTCGACGCCGGGTGCGGGCCGGGGCAGTGGACAGACTTCCTGGCCCAGGCCGGGCTGGCTGTGAGCGGGATCGATCTCGTGCCCGAGTTCGTCGAACGAGCACGCAACCAATACCCGGATCTTTCCTTCGAGGTCGGGGGCTTCGAGGCGTTGGACGCGAAAACGAATTCACTGGGCGGCGTGCTGTCCTGGTACTCGCTCATTCACCATCACCCGCAAGATATCGAGGCACCGCTCGCTGAATTCGCGCGCGTGATCCGCCCAGGTGGTGGGTTGCTGGTGGGCTTCTTCGAAGGCACAACGGTAGAGCCTTTTGATCATGCCGCGACGACTGGTTATCGATGGCCGGTGACCGAACTTGCCGAGGTGCTGGTCACAGCGGGTTTCGACGTGATCGAGACCCATACCCGGACGGGGAGCGGCTACAGGCCGCACGGCGCAATCACTGCCAGCCGGCGCGGCGTCGAATAGCGGATCGAGACAGCGGATCGAGACAGGGCGAGCAATTCTCTTTCATTCATTTCGTGTGAGTGGTGTGCTGGATGAGTCACTCCCCGGCTTTTTCAGCACCGGATCATCCACAGTTGAAAGAAGGCGCCATGACCACGATCCATCTTCACAAGACGACCACTGCGACGCCCGAACAGGTCCTTGCCGGCCTGACCGACTTCGGCCCGGGCCGTGAGGAAATCTTCGGCCGCAGTGCGGACAGCTACCTGAAAGTGCACCAACAAGGACCCCACGATGCTGATGTCACCGAGGGCTCCAGTGGTATTTGGGAGCGTCTGCACTACGACTGGACCGACCCGCGCCGCGTCGTGATGACAACCACCGACTCCAACCTGTGGGGCGGGGCGTCGAGCCATACCTACACGCTGACCCGGCAACCGACGGGTCTGACCGATGTCGACGCCGTCGTGGTCCGGGACGGCAAGAACCTCAAGGGAAAGCTCCTGGCGTCGGTACTCGGACTCGTCGGCACCCAAGTGCTGGGAAAGTCGTTCACGAAGTCCATCGATGCCATCGAAGCTCGCAACGGTGGCGCGGGCGGCGGCAACCCATAGTGACAAGAACCTGACGGACGGTCAGAGCGCTTCGAGGGCTTCCGTCATCTTCTTCACCGTCTCCGGTGCCACTTTGGCTTCGAATCCCGCCTTCAGGAGAGGCGACGCAATCTTGGCGGCACCGTTGAACTCGACGTTCGCGTGATACTCGATCTCGGTCGAGTTCGGACCCACCGAAGTCAAGGTGATGTCGTCGGTACTGGTGGCAGTCTTGTTCTTTCCTTCGAGAACAACGTGATTCAGCTCGTCGGTCACCAGCGTGTACGTCAGTTCCGTGGTGACGCCGAACAGCTTCGACACGTTGTGCCATTGGGTTCCGACGCCGACAGGACCGTCGGAGATCTGCGTGCAACTCTCGGTGCCCGGATCCCACGTCGGCGCATTGGCGAAGTCGCGGAGAAAGGCCGCAGCCTTCTCGATCGGTACCTCGGCGGTGAATTTGCGAGTGACGTCAACCATGCGGTAGGCCTTTCGGTTCATTTTTCGGCGGTAGTGCCGCGGTGAGAGTTCGTTCCGACGCCCGGGCTACCCAAACTCGACGAACGGTAACCACCTTCAGAAGACTGCGCGGTCCAGTGGACGCGGAAGCGGATCGAGTGCGCCGGTCTCGCGCAGGCGCTCGTACGCCCGAACGACCCCATCGACGGCCCCGATCTGTAGCAACACGCCGCCCGGTAACGCGGCAACGCCTGCTGCCAGGTCATCCGGGATCGCGTCAGCGCGAGCGGACGAGAGGTAGCCGACTCGGCCGATCACGGGATCACCGACGCGATAGTCGGACTCGTCTTCGAGAGCATCGAGGATGTTGTCGTCGGTGACGTCCCCGAAGTCCGGTTCCCACACCGCGGCGAGCATCCGAAGTAGTTCTGTCTCAGGAACTTCGGCGGCGTCCGGCGCGCTGACAGCGAGAATCATCGACTGTAGGACGATTTCCGGTTCGCCGCCGGCCAACCCTGAGAGTTCGAGCCCCCATTCGGGCCCTCCGCCGGATGCGAGCCTCAACCCGATTCCCAGACGATCCGACCAGTCTTCGGCGGCCTGCGCGATCTCGAGCACGTGTGCCAACTGGTCGACGGTCACGGCAGTAGCAGGTCCAGCGGAATGGATCTGTTGCCACGACCCGCCGACCACCTCGGGCAACAGGAATTCGACTTGCTCCAACGTCCGACGCCACCGGGAGGCCACGGCCTGCACCGATTCCGGCCGTCGTCCCCAGAAAACTCGAATAGCGCGTCGTGTCATCGAGTCCTCCGGTAAGGATCGTCCATGGGTAGCCATCTCCCGTCCTCGTGGATTCCGAGATCAGTGACGCCGCGGGTGAGAGCGTCGACGGCCGCGAGAACGGCAGGGCGCGTTTCGTTCTCACGACACAGGAGTGACCACGTCCAGATTGCCGCCGGGTCGATCATCGGGCGTGCCGTGAGATCGCTCGGCAGCGTGATGGTCTGCCCTTTGGGCGAGTTGACGACCGGACGGCCGACGGCACGGACGTGATCGAAGAATGCCGGGCCGGTGATACCACCGTCGTTGATGCGCATGATCTGTGCGCCGGTATCGCGAGCGAATTCTTCGGCGAAGACGTTCCACGAATACCAGGAGGTGGTGTCGTCGTCGACGAGCACGACGACGTCGCGTGCCCGCACCGGTGTGGTGTCCTCTCCGGTGGAGACGGCGTAGAGCCGATCCGCACCGAGCAGTCTGGCGTTCAAACCGTTTTGGGCGACATCGTATTTACGTACCCAGGCGATCGCCAGATCGAGGCTGCCGTCTGCCACCCGCGCGGCCTGTGCGTGTGATGGCACCACCCAGGCGTCGACGTGCAGTTGCGCGACCCCTGAAGTGCGCGCGATCAGATCCGTGGGGAGCCAATTGACGTAGCCGATCCGGACGGGCTCCGCTCCGGACAGACGCTCCGCGCGGCGTCGCAGATTCTCGGCACTCTCGAGTAGCGCACGGACATCAGGGAGCAAGGCCGCGCCGGCTGGCGTCAGAGCGACGGAACGGCGGTCGCGGACGAACAGCTTGACGCCGAGGTCGCGCTCGAGTGCCATGATCTGCTGCGACAATGACGGCCCGGCTATCAGTAGCCGCACCGCGGCTCGGCCGAAGTGCAATTCCTCGGCGACGACCTCGAAATATCTCAGCTGACGCAGCTCCACGATCCTTCATGCTACGTGCGGTGGGAGGTTGTGCCTATCAGTCAGGAGCAAAGCGGTCGTGGCGGTTCGGCGCGGCCGGGGCACACGATAAGACCATGACCACAATCCACAACGGCGTCTCCCCGCGAGCGCACGCTGTCCAAGCTGCCGCTGCGCTGGCGGCGAGCATGGGAATCGGTCGATTCGTCTACACACCGATTCTGCCGTTGATGCACACGCAGTCCGGTCTGTCCGCCTCGCTCGGCGCCACCCTGGCGACGGCCAACTACGTCGGGTACCTGATCGGCGCGCTCGCGGGAATCCTCATTCCCGGCGTGGTGCGCTCGGCAGCGGTGATGCGTACTTCGTTGGTGGTCCTCATCGCGACTTTGGCGCTCATGCCCACTACCCACGACGGATCCATCTGGTTCGCCCTGCGGCTCGTCGCAGGCATTGCCAGTGCCCTCGTCTTCATGATCGCCGTCAGCGCTTTGCACGCGCACCTTCGGGGGCAGTCCCAATTTCTGGCCGGATGGGGATTCGGCGGAGTTGGGTTGGGTATCGCCCTGTCCGGGGTCCTCGTGTTCGTCGTCCGCTTCATCGGTTCCTGGGGTACTGCCTGGCTGGCGTCTGCGAGCCTTGCAGTGGTGTGTGCGGTCGCCGCCTGGGGATTGACGCCGGAACCGCGTCCGATCATCACGCCGGACGCGCCGGGAACTCCCAGTTCCCATCGCTGGTTCACCGCCCTGGTCATCAGTTATTTCCTGGAAGGCATCGGCTACATCATCGCGGGCACGTTCCTTGTTGCCGCAATCGATCTCGCCGCTCTGCAATGGGTGGGCAGCGGCGCTTGGATAGTGGTCGGTCTGGCCGCATTTCCCTCGTGCGCCCTGTGGGCTTGGCTCAGCCTGCGTTGGTCGAGGCCGACTCTGCTTCTCGTTGCCTTGTTGATTCAGGCGGTGGGCATAGCGCTTCCTGCTGTGATCGGAGGCGTCGGCCCCGCACTGATTTCAGCTTTCCTGTTCGGTGTCACCTTCCTCGGTATCGGGTCAATTGCGTTGGCAATCGGCGCGCACCTGCAGTTCCCACGCGCCGTGGCGTTGCTGACCGCTGGATACAGCGTCGGTCAGATTCTCGGCCCACTCGTTGTCACTCCGTTGCTGCGAGACGGGTATCGCGACGCTCTGCTGTTGGGTGCGGCCGTCGTTCTGGGCGCGGCAGTGGCCGCCGCGGTTTTGCGGTTCCGATTCCCTTCCGATCTCGATGCGGACCCTCGGACAGCCACCTCGACTGAGGAGGTAGTTTTTGATGTCAGATGACGAAACGGCCGGAGCACTATCCGACGTAGGACTGGAGATGTTCGAATGAGCGCACTCACAACCGATCTCGACCTGAAGGTCCCTGTCATCGCAGCGCCCATGGCCGGCGGTGCTTCCACACCGGCACTTGTTGCTGCTGCCTCTCGCGCAGGCGGTCTCGGATTCCTCGCCGCCGGGTACAAGACGCCTCAGGCTCTGTCCGACCAGATCGACGCCGTGCGCGCCGAGGGAGTGTCGTTCGGTGTCAACGTCTTTGCACCCAACCCGGTGCCTGTCGATGTCGATGCCTACCGTGCCTATACCAGGGCGATTCAGGTCGAGGCGGATCGCTACGGCATCACACTGGCTGACGGTGAGCCGGTCGAAGACGACGACTATTTCGCGGACAAGATCGATCTGCTCCTGGCCAGCCCGGTTCCGGTGGTCAGCTTCACCTTCGGCTTTCCCGCACCGGGCGTCATCAAGGCGCTGCGCGCTGCCGGTTCACTTGTCGTCCTCACAGTGACTTCGGAGGCAGAGGCGCTCCTTGCCGTCGACGCCGGTGCCGATCTGCTTGTCGTGCAATCGTCGGCTGCCGGCGGACACTCCGGAACGCTCACTCCCCTGCAGGTTCCGGCAGAAACACCGATCACCGAACTGATCGCACAAATCCGTCATCGCACCTCTGTTCCGCTGTTGGCGGCCGGTGGACTGGCGACCTCCGCCGACGTCGCTGCAGCCTTACGTGCCGGAGCGGACGCTGCAGTGGTCGGTACCGTACTGCTGCGCACCGAGGAGAGTGGTGCCTCGGCTCCGCACAAGGCAGCTCTGGCCGACACGTCCCGCGGGAACACGGTCGTCACAAGAGCTTTCACGGGACGTCCTGCACGAGCACTTCGGAACGAGTTCATCGATCGCTACGACGCACAAGCGCCCATCGGGTACCCGGCCATCCATCACCTGACCAACCCGATGCGCAAAGCCGCTGTTGCGCAGGCAGATCCCGAGCGAATGCACCTGTGGGCCGGTACTGGCTATCGCCACGCGACGGAGGAACCAGCCGGGGTAGTGCTTTCGCGATTGGCTAACCTGTGACGGCGCGGACACCGGACATCACATTGCCCGAGGTAGTGACATACGACGGGCTGCCCAGTGGTGCACACGCGCTTCGAGTCAAGCGCCCCGACGTGGCATTTCAACGCCTGCAGACATTTCTGGAAGCCTGCATCGAACCAGTGTCGTTGCCGTCGTGGACATTAGAGATCCGCCAGGGCGGGCCACCCGCGCCGACCGCGCAATTGACAGAGCTTGCCACTGGGATCTTCGGTGGGCCCCGCTACAAAGCGCAAACCCATACCGAATGGAACGTCCCACCGGGTTCTGTCAACGAAGCGCTCGATGCCCTTGTTGGTTCCGATGCGGTCACAACCCACGGACGTTCTTTGGCGGCACTGACCTGCAGCGCGCCCGTACGCCTGATCGACCCCAACACGCGCGCGCCGTACCCCGACATCACCCCCGACGCGTTCGGCCGTTTTGCCGTGGATGGATACGGCCGAACTCTGGGTGAGTCAGGCATACGCGCAACCCTTGGCAACGCGGCATCCTCACTGTCCCTGTGGCTCAACCTGCCTGCAGACGAACGGTTGTCGTCCGGTGCTCGTCACCTACAAGACCATCTCCCGTTCCGGTTGTCCGCGAAACACTGGCGTCTCTGGCGGCCGAACCGGAGCGCAGACTCTTATCGTTCCAACAAGATTCCGTCGCCGGTTCACGACCACGTTTGAATTACGCAGCAAGCATTCCGAGTTGCGCACCACCCATACCGCGCGTGGCACGTTGTCAGAATGCGTCTTCCTCGAGTTCCATGATCTCGTTGTCGAGGGAACCTAGGATTTCTTTGGTCGACGCCAGGACGGGCAGGATGTTCTTGGCGAAGTATGACGCGATGACCACCTTGCCCCGATAGAACGACCGGTCCTTTGCCGACGCGTCACGGTCCAAGGCTGCCAACGCGACTTCCGCTTGCACCAACAGGCGCCATCCGATGAGCAGGTCGCCTACCGCGTACAGAAAGCGCACCGAGCCGAGGCCTATCTTGTACAACTCGGAGGGTTGGTCCTGGGAAGCCATCAGATACCCGGTGAGCGTCCCGGCCATCTCCTGCACGTCGGTCAAGGCGATCTCGAGTAGGACTCGCTCGGCCTTGAGTCGACCGTTCCCGGCCTCACTGTCGATGAACTCTCGTATGCGACCGGCTACGTGAGCGAGTGCAACGCCGCGGTCGCGTGCGATCTTCCGAAAGAAGAAGTCCTGCGCCTGGATTGCCGTGGTGCCCTCGTACAGGGTGTCGATCTTGGCATCGCGGATGTACTGCTCGATGGGGTAGTCCTGAAGATAACCGGAGCCGCCCAGGGTCTGCAGGCTCTCGGTGAGCAGTTCGTAGGCCTTCTCGGAGCCGACGCCCTTGACGATCGGCAGCAGCAGATCGTTGACCCGCGCCGCCAATTCGGCATCCGCCCCCGAAACCAACTCGGCGACATCGGCATTCTGGTGTGCAGCGGTATAGAGGTAGACCGCTCGGAGGCCTTCGGCGTAGGCCTTCTGCATCGCCAGGCTGCGTCGGACGTCGGGGTGATGCGTAATGGCCACACGGGGTGCGGTCTTGTTTGTCAGTTCGGTGAGGTCTGCGCCTTGAATTCGTTCTTTTGCGTACTGGAGGGCGTTGAGATAGCCGGTGGACAGTGTTCCGGTAGCCTTGGTACCCACCATCATTCGAGCGTTCTCGATGACCTGGAACATCTGGGCGATACCGTTGTGCACGTCACCTACGAGCCAGCCGACGGCAGGAACGTCCGTCGCACCGAAGGTGAGTTCGCAGGTCGGGGACGACTTGAGGCCCATCTTGTGTTCGACGCCGGTGACGTAGACGCCGTTGCGCTCTCCCAGTTCAAGTGTGTCCGAGTTGAAATGGGTCTTCGGAACGTAGAACAGGCTCAATCCTTTGGTTCCTGGACCGGCGCCTTCGGGTCGGGCAAGCACCAAGTGGAAGAGGTTCTCGGCCGTGTCTCCGACGTCACCGCCGGAGATGAACCGCTTGACGCCCTCGATGTGCCAGCTGCCGTCGTCCTGCTCGATCGCCTTCGTTCGGCCTGCGCCCACGTCTGAGCCGGCATCGGGTTCCGTCAGCACCATCGTTCCGGCCCAGCCCCGCTCGAATCCTTCTTTGGCCCAGTGCTTTTGCTGTTCGTTGCCGATGCTGTAGAGCACGCTCGCCATCAGTGGACCCATGTTGAAGAAGCTTGCGGATCCGTTTGCCGCGACCAACATTTCGCCGATCGCCCAGACCAACGGCGCCGGAGCAGGAACACCACCCATGCCTTCTGGTAGGCCGAGTCGCGACCAACCGGCCTCGTTCACCGCCTCGACCGTCTTGCGTAGAGGTTCCGGGACCACAACGGCGTGATTGGGTGCGTCGAATTCGACAGGGTTTCGATCCGCGTCGGCGAAGGACGCGGCGACCGGGCCTTCTGCCAGCCTCGATACTTCCGCAAGAATGTTGCGCACAGTGTCGGTGTCGAGGTCCCCGTAAGCGCCGGCATCCAGCAGTTCGCCGATCCCGAGTACCTCGAACAGATTGAACTCGATATCACGCACGTTGCTTTTGTAGTGACCCATTGTTCTCCGACCTTGGTTCGTCAGCAATACGGTTCGTCAGCAGATACGATTCGTCAGCAGGTACGGCTCGTCAGCAGTACACAAGAAAGCCTGCCCCACAAGGAATTCAGTACGCAACCGTAGGTAGAGACGAGTTTCGTTGCTACAAAGTAGCGCCGAGTCGCTCTCATTGAAACATTCACTCGTACAATCGGTTTCCGCTGGTGGGGGCGCATATCAGTCGCGAAGCATCCTCTTGGGTCAAAGCAGCTGCGCACCAATCGAAGTGCCCGTCCTCACCTTCGGCGTCATACGCATTCGGTGTGATCAGTGAACATGCTGATCGGTAGACCAAGAGCGCCTCTCGTTGGTAGCCGAGACGTTCCTCGACCGGCGTGTAGAGCCCAGTTCTGTCTCGTGAGCCTTTGGTATCGGTCAGAGGGTGAGTAGCACTTTGGTGGCGCGCCGCTCGTCCATCGCCCGGTAGCCTGCGGCGGCGTCCTCCAACGGGAGAGTGAGGTCGAAGACGATGCCTGGGTCGATCTGGTCGGTCATGATGAGCTCGATCAGTTCGGGTAGGAATCGCCTGACCGGCGCGGGACCGCCGAGCAGGCTCACCGTCGCGAAGAACAGGTTCATGCCGTCGAGTTCGACGCCGTGGGATACCCCGACGTAGCCGACATGTCCGCCGGGGCGGGTAGCTCCGATAGCCTGCATCATCGATTCTTGGGTACCTACGGCTTCGACGGTCGAGTGGGCGCCGTAGCCGCCGGTGAGTTCCTTGATCTTCGCGATGCCCGCGTCGCCCCGCTCTTCGACGATGTCGGTGGCGCCGAATTGTGTGGCGAGTGCCTGCCGGTCGGCGTGACGTGACATGGCAATGATCCGCTCGGCGCCGAGTTGTCTGGCAGCGAGGATCGCCAAAAGCCCGACTGCGCCGTCGCCGACGACGGCGACCGTTTTGCCAGGTCCGGCTTCCGCAGCTACGGCGGCGAACCAACCGGTGCCGAGTACGTCGGAGGCTGCAAGGAGGCTGCGGGCCTGCCGCTCGGTCGGCTCTCCGTGGACAGGGACGAGGGTGCCGTCCGCGAGCGGGATGCGAGCGTATTCGGATTGGGTGCCGACCGAGCCCATCATGACCTGGTGGATACAGCGAGACTGAAAGCCGGCCTCGCAGATTTCGCAGGTGTTGTCCGACGCGACGAACGAGCCCACGACGAAGTCCCCAACTTCGATGTCGTTGACGTCGGGGCCGACCTGTTCGACGACGCCCACGTATTCGTGTCCCATCGGCGTCGGGCCATTCAGCTCTTCGATGCCGCGGTACGGCCAGAGGTCGGAACCGCAGACGCAGGTGGCTGTAACGCGAATGATCGCGTCGGTCGGTTCGACGATCACCGGCGCTTCGATCTCTTCGACCCGGACGTCGCCGGGGGCATGCATGACGACAGCGCGCATGACGTGACTCCTCACCATCGGTTTTCTCGTGTCACTTCAACCTGATCATGATTTGGCGGCGTGCGGGAGTCCCACGCGATAGTGGTACTGCGAGGGACTCCCTCGCTACCGGTCACTGACTTAGGCTCGATGGCATGGACGATCGAGCGCAAGTACGCGAATTCCTGACCTCGCGGCGCGCCCGAGTCACGCCCGAACAAGTTGGACTTCCGGCCGGATCGAACCGCCGCGTGGACGGTCTACGTCGAAGTGAAGTGGCAACCCTCGCCGGCGTGAGCGTCGAGTACTACACGAGGCTCGAGCGCGGAGCGATCAGCGGCGCATCGCCGGGTGTACTCGACAGTATCGCGAAGGCCTTACGACTCGACGACGCCGAGCGCGCCCACCTTTTTGATCTCGCGCACGCGGCAAGCCCGGTAGCCAGGCCCCCGCGTCGGCGAAATGCGAAGGGCTGGAAGCCCCATCAGAGCCTGCAGTGGGCGCTTGATGCAGTCACCGCGGGACCCGCTTTCGTGCGGAACGGTCGCATGGATCTTCTTGCTGTCAACCCACTCGCGCGTGCGTTTTACAAGGACCTGTACGACATGCCGGGGCAGCCCCCGAACATCGCGCGCTTCACGTTCCTCGACGAAAGGGCTTTCGAGTTTTATCCGGACTGGAACGCGTTTGCCGAGGTGACCGTCTCGATTCTGCGAACCGAGGCCGGGCGAGATCCTCACAACAAGGAATTGCACGATCTGATCGGTGAACTCAGCACTCGGAGTGAGGAATTCCGGCGTCGGTGGGGCGCGCACGACGTCCGCCATCACGGCACCGGATTCAAGACATTTCACCACTCCGCCGTGGGGGAGCTGACGCTTGCCTTCGAAGGTTTGGAGATGGCCGCCGAGCCGGGGTTGACGCTCACGATCTACACCGCAGAGCCGGGATCGCCGTCCGCGGAACGGATGCAGTTACTCGCCTCGTTGGCAGCCAGTGAGAATGCGGACTCTTCGCCTCACGTGTCGGAGCGGTCGCTGACGGACGGCTGACGAACTGCGCGACGGTTGATCGGGTCGTCAGTTGACGACTTCGACGGCGGTGCGCTTCGTGCGTTCCTTGCGCAACAGGATCATCAGCGGCAGAAAGTAGAGAGCGGCAACGCCGGTGCCTACCAACACCGGCCCAGTGGCACCGAGACTCGAGGCGAACGCAAACCCGGCGATCCAGGAGCCGACCGCCGTGCCCAGATTGAACGACGAGGTGCTGAGAGCAGAAGCCATCGTCGGCGCCTGATCGGCATAACGCACAGCCATCCCGATCAGGATGGGATTGGTCGACATGCCGAATAGTCCCAGCATGACTACGAGAAACACCGTCACGATCACGTTGTGCGAGAAGAGGCAGAGCGCCCCGAGCACGAGAAACGTCATCGCTGCCGAGACGAACAAGACCCCGTACTGATGCTTCGCACCGAGTCGACCGCCGAGATTGGAGCCGACGAACGCACCGAGTCCGTAGCCGACAAGCACTAGCGGCACTGCCGACGCAGCAAGTCCCGTGTTCTCGGTCAACAGCGGAGAGATGAAGCTGTACGCCGCCAGCGACGACCCGCACACGACGGCGCAACCGGACAGAACGAGCCAGATGCGTCCGTCCCGTAGGCTCGCGATCTCCGCTCGCCAGGACGGCACCGCACCGGATTCGGTGTCGGCGGGTACCAATCGGTGGACGACGGCCGCGGCGGCGAGTGCGAGGGCGGCGAGGGCCCAGAAAGGACCACGCCACCCGATGCTCTGACCGGCCAGAGCGCCGAGCGGAACACCGATGACGTTCGCGAGCATGCCTCCGCCCAAGACGATGCCGAGCGCGCGCGAGGAAGACGCCGGGCCTGCCGCTTTTGCTCCGACCACTGCAGCGACTGCCCAGAAGGCGCCCGTCGCCACGGCTGTGAGGAAGCGGGCGCCGAGAATGAGTCCGAAGTTGGACGAGAGCGCGACGATGACGTGTCCGATCGCGAAAACAATCAGGGCCGAGCTCAAGGTCACGCGTCGGGGAACCCTGAGTGTCAAGATCGCCATCGCCGGCGTGCCGACGATCATTCCGATCGCGAAGACGGTGATCATCAGGCCGACGTTCGCGATCGACGTACCGAGGTCACCCGCGATCTCGGGAAGAATGCCGGCGACGACGAATTCGGTTGTACCCATCAAGAAAACTCCGACGGCCAGCACGTAGATCACGAGCGGCAGGCGGCCGGTTTCTTCGACGGTCGGGGCGGAAATCATGAGGTGGTCAGTTCTCTTTCTGTTGACGACGCGCATGCCGTGGCGCACCCGTCCAGGGCATCACGCCTGTCGCCTGCGAGGGAGTCCCGGTTGTTGGGGGTACTCGAAGGGACTCCCGGTGTGGCCGATTGCGCGCTACCGTCGGCGCAAAGACTGCCTGAACCCGGGAGGCGCGCCCATGACACGACGACAGATCCGAGGGCTTGGCGCCGCAGTGCTCCTTTCGGCCTTCCTGACTGCCTGCGGTAGCGAGGATCCTGAAGGGCCCGGTCCGCAGGCAAGCACGACAACACGATCGGCGCCCGCCGCGGCCTTCGGTGAACCCGAGACCGTCGCCGACGGCTTGGACGCGCCCTGGTCGATGGCATTCCACGGCGATACACCACTTGTCAGTGAGCGCGACAGCGCGCGAATCCTCGAACTCGACGCCGGCGGAAACAGCCGCGAGGTGGGAGTCGTCGACGGCGTCAGCCCCAGAGGTGAGGGTGGTTTACTAGGGATCGCAGCACGTGAAAACCGCCTGTACGCGTACTTCACCGCGAACGGGGAGAACAGGATCGAACGCTTCGACATCATCGGTGCTCCGGGGGAATTCGCGCTCGGGCCGGCCGAGACGATTCTCGACGGGCTCGCTTCGGCCAACTACCACAACGGTGGTCGCATCGCGTTCGGCCCGGACGGGATGCTGTACGTGACCGTCGGTGATGCCGGTAGTCGAGACAGAGCTCAGGACCTCGACTCGATGTCCGGGAAAATCCTTCGAATGACTCCGGATGGCGATGTGCCGCTAGATAATCCATTTCCGAACTCGTTTGTCTACAGCTACGGCCACCGCAACTCCCAGGGCATTGCCTGGACCGAGGACGGCACGATGTACGCCAGCGAGTTCGGGCAGGACACCTGGGACGAACTCAACCGGATCGAAGCAGGCGGAAACTACGGGTGGCCCGAGGTCGAAGGGATTGTGGGTGAAGACGGATTCATCGACCCGCTCCAACAATGGTCACCTGACGACGCCAGCCCCAGCGGAATCGCCATCCACGACGGCACGATCTACATCGCCAATCTTCGTGGTGAGCGACTCCGCACGGTGCCGTTGGCTGACCCCGCGACCGCCGACGAGCAGTTCGTCGACGAATACGGGCGCCTCCGTGACGTTGTAGTCGCACCGGACGGGTCGCTGTGGATACTGACGAACAACACCGACGGACGCGGCGACCCCAACCGCGGTGATGACCGCATCCTTCGCGTGCCGTTGCGCTGATGTCGATTTCCGGCGAACGCAGTACTTCCAGCCCGAGGGTCCTGGCCGAAGCCTGTGATTCACTAATATCTTTACGACAGGTGCGCCGGGTACGGATCGGAGAGACAGCATGGGGACTTGGGGTTCAGGACCTTTCGACAACGACGTAGCGGGCGACCTGCTCAGCGCAGTACAGGCGGGTGACTACGACATCGACGATTACGCTAGCCACCCCGATGGCGGTTATCTCGATGCCGATGATGCTCAAACAGCAATCGCCGTCGCCGAGATTCTTGCGGTTGCGCACGGCGTTGCGCCGAAGCCTGTGCAGCTGGATGGAATTGACGCCGCCGGGTACGTCAGCACCTTGAGCCCGGAGCAGAAGAGTTGGGTCCTCGCCGCACTCGAGCGTGCCGTTTCCGACAGTGACACTTCGGAGTTGTACGAGTTGTGGGAAGAGAACGGTCCGGAAGACCTCGCAGCTTGGCGGGCGCCGATCCTGAGCAGATTGGCCAGCCTCAAAACGGTGGGGTAAGCGTCACTCGTCTGCAGTCCCTTGCTTACTCGGAGTTCGACGAGGACAGACTCCCCTTGACGTACCGGGTGGTGTCGTCAGCGAGGATCTCGGCGAGCCCGCTTTCGATACCGTCCAGTGCTTGCGCGGCGACGTCGGCAGGATCGATCTTCTGTTCGGCGGGTACGCCAGCGGCCATGTCGGTATCCATGTATGCGACATGCAGTGCCGATACGGAGATTTTGCGCGGCGCAAGTTCTTCTCGAACGGCGTCGGTCATCGCCCAGGCCGCTGCTTTCGACGACGCGTAAGACCCGAGCGCGGCTGGATGGAACCAGGACAGCACCGACAGAACGTTGAGTATTGTTCCGCCGTCGTTGTTTTCGATGACGGGAGCAAACGCCCGGGTCACGGCGAGCGGGCCGTAGAAGTTGACGTCCATCTCTCGTCGAATGTCATCGATGTCGCCCCCGATCAAGGGCGCCGAGGTAGAGATACCTGCGTTGTTGACCAGCAAGGTCACATCCGATGCGATTTGCGCGGCGGCGGTTATCGATTCGGCGTCCGTCACGTCCAACCTCAGGGGGATGACGCCGGGTAGATCGACAGTTTCCGGATTGCGCGCAGCCGCGTACACCTTTGCGCCGCGCTCGACGAGTCCCGCAGCCAGATGGCGTCCGAGCCCGCGATTGGCTCCTGTGACGACCGCAACCGTCTTGTTCAGGTCCATGATTCTCCCAGTGTTGTGATTGCTCGTGACATTTAGATTATGAATCAAATCTAAGTGTCGGCTAGGATAGATGTCAAGTGAAATCCAAACTGGAAGGCGTTGTGATGGGCCGCGTATCGCAGCAACAAGCGGAAGAGAACCGTCGGCGCGTCGTGGAAACCGCAGCCCGACTGTTCCGAGAGAAGGGCACTCACCTCAGCGTCGCCGACCTGATGAAGGCGTCGGGGCTGACCCACGGTGGCTTCTACAAGCAGTTCGCGTCCAAGGACGCTCTCATCGACGAAGCGACCACCCACGCCTTCAAGGAACTGGCTCAGCTGCACTCTGCGGGACTCGAAGAGCATGCAGGGCAACGTGACTCCGCCCGAAAAGCTTTGATCGATACCTATCTCTCGGTGGCGCATCGCGACAACCCGGCAGACGGATGCCCCGCTGCTGCGCTCGCCGCCGACATGGCGCGCGAGCCTGCAGACAGCGAGGCCCGTCGGGTTTACACGGAGGGAGTGGGGGATTTTGCCGCAGCTCTTGCCGACGACGAAGCTGTCGGTCTCCTCCGGCTCTCCACCATGCTCGGTGCACTGGTTCTTTCGCGAGCTACCAAGGGTTCCCCGCTCTCCGAGGAAATTCTCGATTCCGCGCGCGTCGAACTGATCAGAGGGCTTCGAGAGCCGCTGTCATCTTCTTGACGGTCTCGGGTGCCCCTGGCCGCGAATCCCGTTTTCACGAGGTCCAGTGCTCGCGGTTCCGAGAGTCGGACTCTCGATATGTCGATTGAACGCTCTAGTTGATTCCGACGACTTCCTGGGCGATCGCTGCGAGTCTTGCCTGGGCAGCGGATACGACGCCGTGTCGGTTCTTGTGCGCTTCCTCGTACGCAACGATGTCCCGCACCTGTGCGGCGTCGGTCAGTTCCTTCACGGCGGAGACGGCTTGGGTGACGTTGAGTTCGTCGAAGTCTTCGATGGGAAGTTCAGTGGGGTCGAGTAGCCCACTCGACTTCCGTACCGAACGGAAGACGTCGGCGGCACCGTCAGCACCTTCTCGGCGAGTGACCTTCTCAGCCGTGGCGATGGCCGCATCCCTACTGGCCGAGAGTGTTTTCACAGTCACGTCACCGGCATATGCGCCCCAGCTGATCAGCTCACCCAGTACCGGCGGTGAGGTGCGAACAGCGTCGATGGCACGGTCGAGACTGCGGGTCGACCAGGAGACCGGAACGTTGACCAGCCGTATCGCCGCGCCGGTGGCAGCTTGCATCGGTGTGCGGCGCAAAGCTGCCGGTCCACCGAGTGCCTCTTCGGCCAAGACAGTCGTGAGCCAGTCCACGGTCGCGGAGTGTGCAGTGATGAGGCGGTCGGCCAACGCCGCGACGGTCTGATCGCCGCCGGCAGTGGCCAGGGCCTTGAGGTAGCGGGAGCGGTCGAGGAGTTGATGTTCGAGCGCAAGGTCTCCCAATACCGCTTCGTCGAAGGGCTGAGCCTGTTCGACCATCGCTTTCACTCCGGCTGTCGCGCGTCCGAGGAACGGACCGACCAATTCCGGCACGCCCCCCAGATCGCGAACAGTGGACTCTATGGAACTCGCCCTTTCACGGCCGTTCTCTGCGTTTTCCGTCAATTCGCGTCGAACAGCCTCGGTTCTGGCCTGTGCGACGCGCGTTTCGGCGACCTGGATCTCGGTGTGCGTCAGACCGAGGAGGATGCGTAACTGGGTGATCAAGGCGGACGTGGTTTCGGAGTTGCTCATATCGGGGTCGTCCCTTCGTCGGTGCGTGCTTTACGTGATGTTCAGCTTCTGCTCGACGAGTGCTCCGCGGGTCGCGGAGCCACCGCCGCTACGCGGGCTACCCCGACCTACCGCGTAGTAACCACAACGAACAAGTGGGGTCGACGCACCGAGATCGTCGGCGCCAGGACGAGTGAGATCCCGGCCACCCCGAGGTTTCGATTTCTATTCGGTGGGAAGGAGGCATGTGCAGTGCATCCATCCAGAAGCCCACGAGAAACTGCGTCACCTGAGGAGTATCGATATGCCGGACCAGTACGCAATGCAGGACCCGACCACGCGGTTCCCCGCTCCTGTGCGTGAGCGGCAGGCGGAGATCGCACACCCCGGTCTCACCGCAGACATGATTTCTCCTCCCGACCACGGTGAAAACACCTATCGAGGAAGCGGTCGACTCGAAGGAAGGCGTGCGATTGTCACCGGAGCAGATTCGGGCATCGGACGTGCGGTCGCGATTGCATTTGCCAGAGAAGGCGCGGACGTTGTCCTGAGTTATCTCGACGAGGAAGAACAGGACGCTCGGGAAACCGCTCGCTGGGTCGAGGAGGCAGGTCGCAAAGCCGTCTCGGTGCCGGGAGATCTCCGAAGCGAGGAACACTGTTCTGCTTTGGTCGAAACCGCGGTGCGTGAACTCGGCGGACTGGACATCTTGGTGAACAACGCCGCGTTTCAGATGGTGCAGATGGGCGGCATCGCCGATATCACCACCGAACAATTCGACCGTGTGATGAAAACCAACCTCTACGCACTATTCTGGCTCTCCAAAGCAGCGATCGCGCAGATGGAGCCCGGATCGACGATCGTGAATACCTCGTCCATCCAAGGTGCGTCCCCGTCGCCCGAGCTGCTCGATTACGCCACGACAAAGGCGGGCATCATCGACTTCACCAAGGGGCTGGCCGCCGATGTCGCACGGAAGGGAATCAGGGTCAATGCCGTTGCACCTGGACCGATTTGGACGCCACTGATTCCGGCGACGATGCCCAAGGAGAAGTTCGAGACGTTCGGGGACGACGTTCCGCTCGGGCGCGCAGGTCAGCCGGCCGAGCTTGCTCCCGCCTATGTATTTCTCGCCTCTGGCGAATCCAGTTACACCACTGGGGAAGTCATCGGCGTGACGGGTGGAAAACCGCTCACCTGAATGTGCGACTAGACAAGGCGTACGACGACGGCGTAACGGTCAACCGTTGTCGAGGCCGGCGGCGACCATCGCTGCGGCGGTCTCTCGTTCGGAGAATGAGCCCTTCTCCAGACCCCGGATGACGCCGGAGCGATCAGCGGGGGAACGGTTTTGGTTCAACTTCGCTTTTCCGTAGACACGGGCCACGTGCAGTTCGATCCCCACAATCCCTCGCAGCTGCGCATCGACGAACTGCGGCGGCGCGTCGGTGACCTTCCATTCGTTCTCACGGCCGGATTCATGTCGAGCTGTCAGTGCGGTGACATGAGCACGCAGCCACTGCTCGTCGTCGTGCGCAACCAGTTGGCCGTAGACGTAGAGAACTTCGTAGTTCCACGTCGGGACAACCTTCCCGTGGACGCTCTTGCTCGGGTAGAACTCGGGGCTCACGTAGGCGTCGGCGCCGGGGAGGATCACCAGAGACTCCGATGTCCCGGTGTATCGCCAATGCGGATTCGTCCGGGCGAGATGCCCCTCCAACACGTTTCCTTCGGCGTTGTACAGCAGTGGCATCGACGTGACTTCGAGGGTCTCGGGGCCCGGTGTGACCAGGTGTCCGAATCCACCGGCGCGGAGAGAGTCGGCGACCGCGTCGTCCGAGAGGCGGAATTGTCCGGGCAGTATCATGTGTCTCCTCGCAGATTTTTTGTCATGTGACAATGTGTCACAGCGTGGAGGTTTTGTCATGTGCTAATAGAGTGAGCCTGTGACCAGCACTGTGGCGGACCAGGTGAGGCTCTATGTCGTCCGCGGGACAGCGGGCGAGATTTCCGAGGGCATCCGCAATCTCATCAGTGCTGGGGTACTGGCTCCAGGGGATGCGTTGCCGCCCATACGGGCCTTGGCCGACGATCTCGAGGTTCACCGGAACACAGTTGCCGGAGCCTATCGCTTGCTCGTGGCGGCGGGAGTTGTGGAGACACAGGGCCGGCGCGGCAGCTTCGTGCGAGCTATACCGTCCCTGGAAGGAGAAGGCGGTATCGCTCTTCCTGGCAGCGTGGATCTCGCCAGCGGAAATCCTGATCCGGCATTGCTGCCTGATCTCAGAGCCTCGTTGGACCGGACCACTTACACGCCCCGGTTGTACGGCGCCGCAGCCACCGAGCCTCTACTCGATTCCTGGGCACGTTCCTCGATCGAGGACGAGGTTCCAAGGCCGTGTTCGATCACCATCACCAACGGTGCCGTTGACGCGGTCGAGCGACTGTTGACCGCTCATTTGACCCGAGGTGACGCCGTCGCGATCGAGGATCCGTGCTTCCTGGCGAGCATCGGAACGCTCAAAGCCAACAGCTTCCGAGCGGTACCGATGGACATCGACACTTCGGGTATTACCCCGCAAGGGCTGCTGCGTGCTCTCGAAAGTGGTGTGCGCGCGATTATTTGCACCCCTCGTGCGCACAACCCCACCGGGGTCAGCATGAGCGCCGACCGAGCGGCGATTCTCGGAAGCATCCTGGCCGAGTTCCCTCACGTTCTGGTAATCGAGGACGATCACTTCTCTGCCGTGTCCAGCAATCGGTACTGTCGGCTCGCTCCGATGAGCACGACGCGGTGGGCGCTTGTTCGTTCCGTGTCGAAATTTCTCGGGCCCGACCTGCGCGTGGCAGTGGTCGCCTCGGACCTCGACACCGGCATTCGGCTGAGCACTCATCTCCGGTCGGGCGCCAACTGGGTCAGTCACCTGCAGCAGCGCTTGAGTGCTGAACTGCTGAGTGATCCGACGGTGATCGACGGCCTCGCCAATGCTCGCGCTGTCTACGAGCGCCGCCGAACCCTTCTGAAATCTGCACTGTCAGAACATGATATCGAGGTTCCTGACACTTTCGACGGACTCAATGTCTGGGTTCCGCTGGATCGGGATTCCGAACCGATTGTCGAGCGACTCGCCGAGTCTGGCTGGCTCGTGCGGGACGGAAGTCAGTTCTCGGCGACGCCGGGTCAGTGCCACCGGGCACTTCGTGTGACCGCCTCCACCATCACCTCTGACCAAGCACGCGAGTTCGCCAGTGCCCTGGCTGAAATATTGGCGAGCCCGTAGTTGTCCAGCTGCACTACGGTGCGAATCTGAGTCTCTCGCTTCTCGACGAAACTACCGGCGACGGCTGGATCGATAGGATCGGTTCGAGCGACGACGAAGGGTGTAATTGTGGCGAGGGCGGTTGTTGTCGGTGCGAGCCGAGGTCTTGGTCGTGCTTTGATCGAGGGTCTGAGGAGCGATGGCGACGAAGTTCTCGGCATATCGCGTCGGCGTCCTGACGGGTTCGACGTCTCCGAGTGGATCGAAGCCGACCTGACCGACCCTGTTACGGCAGCGAATTCGATCGATCAGGAGCTTGTCGGTGGTGTAGATACCCTGATTTGCAACGTCGGGATTTGGGAAGGGGACGCCTTCACCACTGACTATGCATTCGCAGAACAATCGGACATGGAAATGCTCGAAATGATCAACGCCAACATCACGGCCACAATTCTCCTGCTCAAGCGCCTGATCCCGAGAATGATCGGCCGTCCTCGACCTCGGATCATCTTGACCGGGTCCACCTCGGGACTCCCGCGAAGCGGTAGGCCGGAGGTTGCGTTCGGTGCATCGAAGTTCGCGATCAACGGCATTGCCGACGCGTTGAGAGAGGGCTACCGGAAGGACAGACTCGCTGTGACTGTCCTTCATCTCGGATATCTCAATACAGAAGACGGACTCGACGTGCCCCGAGACGTCGCTGCCGCCAGGGGAGAGGGATCTCTGGTCCCGGTACATGACGTTGTGGATACGGTGCGCTCGATCTCGAGTTTGTCGTCTTCGACGTCAGTGCGGGAAGTAGTCCTCACTGCGATCGACGATCCGCGATTCTGATTTGCGGCTGTCGACTCAATCTGGTTGCTGAACAGACGTATTCAGAGAATCTAGACCCCGATCAAGAAGTAAGCTCCGGTCAGATACGTCAGGGTGAGGCCCGCCAAGCCCCACGCCATGTACGGCCGGATGTAGAGGCGCCGCAGGCGGTGCAATCGCAGGGAGGCTCGCAAGAACGCACCCACGGTCCCGAGCAGCAACATCAGGCTCGGGACGAAGACCGCCAGTCGGCGATCCTTCTGTGAGCACAGCAAGGTGTCGGTACCGAAGCATTCGCCCCGCCGGGAGCCCAACCACACGATCGCGATAACCAAAACCGCGGTAGCCAGAACGACTGACAAGCCGTACGTCAGGGTTCGCCTGTTGATCTTTCGCTCTCGACGCTGAATTACATCTGACGCGTCAGAACTGTCGGTCATCACACCGGCTCCTGTACATCGCACCTCACTTCGTGGATCGGCGGTGGGAGAGGGCGTACAGCACTACTCCGACGGCCAAGAGTAATGATGCGCGTAACCACGTCGCAGCGCTCTGCTGGGTGAGCAACGCAACGCACGTACCGAGAGCGAGGATCGGGAAGATGATCGGCGTTCGGAAGTGTTTGTGTTGCACTGCGTCACGGCGCAGAACCAGGACGGCGATGTTGGTGCTGATGAATACGAAAAGCAGCAGGAGTACCACCGTCTCCGCCAGGGCTGACAGTGATCCGGTGACGCAGAGAGCCATGGCAACTGCTGTGGTCGCGATAATCGCCACCCAGGGGGTCCGTCGCTGCGGCAGTACCCGAGCGAAGACGCTCGGGAGCAAGCCTTCCGATGCCATCCCGTATGTCAGCCTGCTCGCCATGATCATTGTCAGCAGTGCGCCGTTGGCGACGGCGACCAACGCGATCAGGCTGAACAGGCGAGGCGGAACGCCGACGTCGGCAGCTGACACAACTTCCAGCAGTGGCCCGGAGGATGCGGCAAGTTCGTCGGCGGGCAGGACCACCGAGACAGCCAGGCCGACAAGGACATAGGCGGCGCCGGCTGTCAGTAATGCTCCGAACAGTGCGCGTGGGTAGACCTTGCTCACGTTCTTCACTTCTTCGGCGACGTTCGCGGACGTTTCGAAGCCGACAAAAGAGTAGTACGCGAGGAGTGCCGCAGCCAGCACCGCGAGTGCAGGCGATCGGCTGTCGTCGAACTCCACGACGCGGCTCAGGGTTCCGTCGCCGCGCCCGAGAACTATGCAAGCGAGGACGACAACGAGGACGAGTCCGGTGACCTCCACGACTGTCATGACGACGTTGGCGCGCATCGACTCCTTGATGCCTCTGGCATTGAGAAGTCCCACCAGGAGCAGGAAGACGAGCGCCGCTGGAACGGTTGGGACGTCGATGAAGGCTTTGAGATAGTCGCCCGAGAAGGCGAGGGCGAGTCCCGCCGCACTGGTTACGCCGGCCGCCAGCATCGAGAAGCCGACAAGGAACGAGATCAGTGGTTTCCGATACGCCCGTTGGGCGAAGACGGCTGCGCCGCCCGCTCGCGGATATTTGGTGACCAGTTCGGCATACGACGTTGCTGTCAGCAATGCCATGACGAGCGCTACGAGCAGTGGTACCCAGACGGCTCCACCAACTTCACCGGCGATGACGCCCACCAATGCGTAGATGCCGGCACCCAGAACGTCTCCGAGGATGAACACGAAAAGGAGTGGGCCGGTTATGGCCCGAGTGAGAACGCTCTTACCGCCGTCTTCTGTCAAGGGACAGTAGGAACTGCCCAGGGGCGGTCGTGAGACCTGCCCGCTGACGGTCACGAGAACTGCCCGGTGGTGGCCATGGGATCTGCCCAGTGGGCTTGCGGCCACCACCGACCAGAGCACTCAGCTCAAGGGACTCACCCCTCGGCCGGCGAGTGCCTGGGTAAGTCGCACGGAGTCTCCGCTGGTCTGGCACACGTGGGCGTGGTGCAGTAGCCGGTCGACGGTGGCGGTCGCCAGCGTCTTGGGCATCAGCTCGTCGAACCCGGACGGGTGCAGGTTCGAGCTGATCGCGACCGACCGCTTCTCGTAGGCGGCGTCGACGAGCCGGTAGAGCCCCTCGGCGGCATCCTGGGCGACCGGCAACAGGCCGATGTCGTCGACGACAACGAGATCGGCGCGCAGCACACGGGCGATGGCCTTGGACACCGTGTCGTCGGCACGATGGCGGCGCAGCAGGACCCCGAGGTCTTCCAGGGTGAACCAGGCGACCTTCAACCCGGCCTCGACGGCTTGGTGACCGAGTGCCTCCAGTAGGAACGTCTTCCCGGTCCCCGACGGCCCGCACACGACGAGGTTTTCCCGACGGTGGACCCATTCCAGGGTGCGGAGTGCCTGCTGGGTCGGTGCCGGGATCGAGGATGCCTCGGGCTGCCACGCATCGAACGTCTTCCCGGTCGGGAACCCCGCAGCCGCCCTGCGGGTGGCCAGTGCGGAGCGTTCCCTTCCGGCGACCTCCTCGGCGAACAGAGCCTTGAGCACCTCGGCGGGCTCCCAGCGTTGGGCCTTCGCGGTCGCGACGACCTCCGGTGCGTGGCGACGGATGTGGGGCAGCCGAAGCCGCCGCAAGAGGTCCTCCAACTCGGCCGGCAACGGCGGCGCGGACGCCATCGATGGTGTGGTGGTCTTGGTCGTCATCGGGTCACCTCGTTCCCCTCGCGGCTGTCGTGCTGGCTGTCGTGCTGGCCGAGACGTGCCCATCCGGCGGTGCCCTGGGTCAGCGACCGTTCTTCGCCGGCACGGTGCTCGCCAACAGCGGGTTGCCGGGCGTGGTGGTCGAGGATCGAGGACAGATCGGCCTCGGCGAACCGGCCGTGGACGGCGGCGTGGCCGAGTGCCCAGTCGACCTCGACGGGGTCGAACAGCTTGGCCAGGCTGAGGGCTTCGGCCATCTTGACCCTCATCCGCGGCGTGCCCGCCGCAGCGGCCTCGACCAGCCACAGGCGGGCGCCCTCGCCCAGGTCGAGGAACTCGGCTTCCGCTGGGTTCTTCGCTCGCGGCTGCCGGTTCAACGGACCTTCCGGCTGCGGTGGGAAGTGCTCGTCGTTGATCCTCGGCGTGCCCGGCGTCGCGCGCGCGTGGCGGGCGACCTCGGCGGGTCCGTCCTCGCCGACGTGAACGATGACGACCTCCTCGCCGTCGCCGAGTCCTTGGGCACGAACCCACACCGTGGCGCCGAGCAGGGTGTGTGGCACCGAGTACTGGCCGGACTCGAACATCACCATCGGCGTGTTGCCCGGCACTACCCGGGTGGTGCCGAACGCGACTGTGTGCGGCTGTGTCGGGACCGGGTGTAGCCGTGTCCGCTCTTCGGCCAACATCTCGACCGGTGGCCGCTTCGTGGTCCGGTGAGCCCGGGTGTTGACCTTCTGACAGAACGCCTCACACGCCTCCTCGAGCTCGCTAAACGACGCGTACTCCTCACGCAGGTTGGTGTCCTTGGGCACCAGGTCGGCCTTGCTGATCTTCACCGACGACTCGGTGCCGCCCTTGGACGCCGGATCCGCCGGCACACAGGTGTGGACCACGACCGAGTAGTGCTCGGCGAAGGTGACGAGCTGTCCGTTGCGGACCGGGATCCCGGCGATGTGCTCGGTCGTGACGGTCTTCTCGTTGTCGGTCAGCACGTAGGTCGGCACCCCACCCAACCGGCGGAAGGTCTGGTCCAGCGCGGCGAACACGGACGGCATGGTCTTATCGCGCAGCGCGATCACGACCCGGAACCGCGACCACGCCAGCCACGCCACGAACAGAACCGTCTTGACGCCGTCGACGACAGGTCCGTCGCCGTAGTCGTACTGCAGCCACATCCCCGGCTCGGTGACCCAGGGCCGGTGGACCCGCACATGTCCTGACCGGTATGACTTCTTCACCGATGCGACCGCACGACGGGTGGTGCGCTCCGAACCCTTGTAGCCCATCGCGAGCAGCTTCTCGTGCGCTCTGTCGGCACGGACCTTGCCCTTGGACCGCTCGACCCACTCCTCGACCTTGGGCAGGTACTCATCGATCAACTGCGGCCGAGTCACGGCCTTGTCCAGCTCACCCCCGGCAGCACGGCGGTCCACGTAGTGCTTGACCGTGTGGTGCGAGCATCCGGCCAGCTCGCCGGCATCACGCAACGACCCTGTCAGGTCGTAGGCATCCAGGATTTCCATGATCTCCTCGGCAGACTTCAAGTTGTCCCTCCTCAGGGCGACGGGCGCTTCAGCACCGCCGATCGCACCTGAGGAGGGGCCTCAACCGTCGGAGCCGGTGAGGCAGACGACGTCGTGTCGGGCAGATCCCATGACCGCCACCGGGCAGGTTTCATGTCCGCCAGCGGGCAGTTTCGTGGCCGTCTCCGGGCAGAATTTCATGGCCGCCGACAGTCTTCATCTCCGCGTGCGGTTTCGTCCACGTTCTCAGCACCCGCGGCGCGTCGCATATGCAAGGTTCGTCCTGTCTTCATGGTGGCGTGCCGCCACCTCAGGAGCAGACATGTACCCAGTGGTCGAAGTTTCAAACGTGGGTCGCTCGCCTTCTCGTGCTTTGCTTGTAGGTGAATCGCAGAAGTAGTGACTGGAGGACGACGTGGCTGAAACGACGGTTGCCGCGGTGATGGACGAGCTGGCTGCGCTCGAGGATCCGAAGGCGCGCGCGGTGAACGAGAAACACGGTGACGATCACGGTGTGAACCTCACAAAACTGCGCGCTGTTGCGAAGCGATTGAAGACTCAGCAGGAACTCGCACAACAGCTTTGGGCGACGGGCGATACCGCGGCGCGATTGTTGGCCCTTTTGATCTGCCGCCCGAAGGCGTTCGAGCGTGACGAGTTGGATGTCATGTTGCGAGAGGCCCGCACTCCCAAGGTGCAGGACTGGCTCGTCAATTACGTGGTGAAGAAGAACCCGCATGCCGAGGAGTTGCGGGTGGCCTGGACCGCTGACCCTGATCCTGTGGTCGCTAGCGCCGGGTGGGCTCTGACTACCGAGCGCGTAGCGAAGAAGCCTGAGGGACTTGATCTTTCAGGATCGCTCGACGTCATTGAGGCGGAGATGAAGGATGCTCCTGACCGCCTGCAATGGGCGATGAATCACTGCCTGGCTCAGATCGGGATCGAACATGCCGAGTACCGCGCCCGGGCAATCGAGATCGGTGAGCGACTGCGGGTGCTCGAGGATTACCCGACTCCACCGAACTGCACCTCGCCGTTTGCGCCCATCTGGATCGCGGAGATGGTGCGACGACAGAGGGCAAAGTAGAGCGCACGACAACTGAGGATAGGGTTACCTTCGTGCTACGTTAGGCGCCGTCACCCGCTCGGGATGTCTGAGCAGGTAGATCGACCGGGAGGTCCTGGCGTGGCGAGAATTTTGGGACGAGGGCTGTCAGAGCGACGAAGTGGTGGCAGCCGTGTCCGCCGGATGGTAGCCGTCGTGGCGGCGTGCGGGCTGGCGGCCGGAATGGCGGCCTGCAGCAGCAACGGCGACAAAGACAGCACCGACGACAAAGACAGCACCCGGACTTCATCCGCAGTCGACGCCGCGTTCCCGGTGACGATCACGTCGGCCCTCGGCACGGCCGAGATCAAGGAGGAGCCCAGGCGGGTCGCAACCTGGGGATGGTCCAATCAGGACGCCCTCCTGGCGCTCGGTGTCGTCCCGGTCGCGATGCCCACTTTCTCCGGACCTCAGTACGGGGCCGACGCGCAGGGCATTCTGAAGTGGGACGCCGAGGCACTCGACAAGCTCGGTGGCGAGCAGCCGATCTTGTTGTCGGGTGACGGAACGGGCGAAGCACCTGTCGAGCAGTTCGCCAAGGCTGAACCAGATCTCATCTTCGCCCCGTACTCCGGGCTCACTCAGCAGGAATTCGACGCACTGTCGAAGATCGCGCCGGTGGTTTCCTTCCAGGACGAGCCGTGGACCGCGTCGTGGCAAGACCAGGTGACCATCGCCGGTCAGGCGCTGGGTAAGCAGGCCGAGGCCGGCGCACTCATCGACAAGACCAACGCCGCGATCAGCGCGACGGCTGCGAAGAACCCTGCGTTGCAAGGTAAGACCGTCACCATCGCACTCCCGAACAGCCCGAGCACGTTCGCGGTGAGTAAGAACGCCGACGTGCGTGTCGAGTTCCTCGAGCAGCTGGGTCTGAAGAACGAGCCGACGATCCAGCAGGCCGATCCCGCCAAGGATCCCGAGACCGTGTACTTCGAGCTGAGCACCGAGCAGGCGCCTCTGATTGCGTCTGACGTGCTGTTCGTGGTGGCCTACGACAAGGACTCTCTGAGCGCGTTCCTCGCCGAGCCACTGGTGGCAGCTCAGCCGGTGATCGTCGATGGGCGTACGGCATCCACCAAGGACTTCAGCGTCGACAAGAACTTCGCGTTCGGCGGACTGACGGTCCTGACCATCCCGTACATCCTCGACGACGTCGCCACAGTTCTGAACACCGCTGCCGGCAACGTCAAGGGCTGACCGGCCCGCTAGCGGGAAGTTCGAAACTGCGTCCGGTATCGCTGTGGACTGGTACCGACCAGGTCTCGGAAGCGTTCGCGGAATGTCGTGACGGCATTGAATCCGACTTGTCCCGCAACACGTTCGATCGAGTGGTCGGTAGTCTCGAGCAGAAATTGCGCTTGGCGGAGCCGCGCGTGATGGAGCCACTGCAACGGCGTCGTACCGATTTGTTCCTGGAAGCGGCGGTTGAGCGTGCGAGTGCTCATCGTTGCCTTGGCCGCGATTGTCGTGATGTCGAGTTGCTCCCCGAGGTTCTCTTCCATCCAGTTCAGTAGCGGCCTGAGGGTTGTCCCGCTGGGTACGGGAGGCTCGTGAACGATGAATTGTGCTTGCCCTCCGGCACGTTCGAGCGGCATCACACTCAGCCGCGCCGTGTCGGCGGCGACCGCGGACCCGTAGTCCTGACGAACCATGTACAGACACAGGTCGAGTGCGGCCGCGGCGCCGGCGGAAGTCAGGACGTGCCCGTTGTCTACGTAGAGAACGGCAGCGTCGACGTCGATAGCCGGGTGCCGGCGGGCCAACTCCGACGCAGCCGCCCAGTGCGTCGTCGCGCGAAGTCCGTCGAGCAGGCCTGTGTCGGCGAGGGTGAATGCGCCGACGCACAGTGAGGCGATGCGCGTGCCGCGATCCGCGGCAGTTCTGAGGGCTTCGATGATCTCGGGGTCGATCGGCACATCGAGATCGGCGGTGCCCGGGATGATGATCGTGCTGGCCTGGGCGAGACGTGACAGTCCGTGCGGTACGCGCATCGTGAACGTTCCGGTCTCCACCTCCTCGGTGAGCGCGCACACGGCGGTCCGGTAGGCCGGTGCGCCTGAGGGAAGCCTGCATCGTCCGAAGACTTCGAGGGGTGCTGCCAGGTCCATCGGCACCACTCCGGGCAACGCGAGAACTGCAACGTCATGCATGTCTGAAACGTAGCGTACGTGGCGCGAGATTCTGTGATCTCGTGTCGTGAAATATCCTCTCAACTGGTATTTCACAGAATATGTGAGGTTGGCTGAAAGCCGTCGAAGGTTGGCTTTCAGCCGTCGCCGCAGGGGTCAACTTCCTCCTACTGTCGTAGGAACAGCGACGCGCACAGGAGCGCGTCGCACAAAATCGGAGGTTGCAGTGCACGCGCAGATCGTGTTGTTCGACGGATTCGATCCCATGGATGTCGTGGGTCCGTACGAGGTGCTCTACGCCGGGGGTCTCGCCAGCGGTGGGGCGTTGAGTGTCGAACTCGTCAGTGCGGAGGGGCCTGGGACCGTCCTGAGCGGAAGTGGTGAACTCGCTATGACCGCCACTGCAACCCTCGATGTCGAACACGCGGATCTGATTATCGTTCCCGGAGCATCGGGTCTCTTCGAACCCGATGCGGACCAGCCGGGCACCAGTTTGCCGGAAAGACTCGCGGCCACAACGGAAACCGAACTGCCTGTCATGATGCGGCGTGCACTCGACGATCCTGGTGTTCTTGTTGCGACCGTCTGTGGAGGATCTTTGGCGCTGGCGATGGCGGGGCTTCTCGAAGGGCGCCGCGCCGTAACACACCATCTTGCCGTGGACGCACTGGCGGCCGGCGGCGTTATTCCGATCCAGGCGCGAATCGTCGACGACGGTGACCTGATCACCGCCGGCGGTGTGACATCCGGTCTCGACCTTGGCCTGTACCTGTTGGAACGATGCCTCGGGCCCCGGATAAGTCTCGAGGTCGAAGCGCTCTTCGACTACGAGCGTCGTGGAACGGTGTGGTCGGCCAATGGCGCCGAGCCTGTAATCACCTTCGCCCCGGACGCTGCGTGAATACGCTTGTGCGTACCGAAACGCGAGAAATCCCATGACCGGAATCCTGCTGTCCCTCCACGTGATTGCGGCCATTCTTGCCATCGGCCCCGTCGCTGTGGCGGCGAGTATGTTCCCGGTGGCGAGTCGCGCCGCGCTCGCCGATCCGGACAGCGCCAGTGTTGCGACGACGGGCATGCTGCATCGCATCGTTCGGGTGTATGCCACGATCGGCGTTGTCGTTCCGATGCTCGGTGTCGCCACCGCCGTCAATCTCGGAGTGCTCGGTGACCTGTGGATCCTCACCTCGATCGCACTCACCGTCGTTGCCGCCGTGATACTCACCGCGGTCGTGCTTCCCGCCCAACGGCTGACAATGGCGGCGATCGAAGGAACCGGGTCCGTTGTGGATGTCGCAACGCGGCTCACCCGTCGACTGGGCACAGCGACGGGGATCTTCAATCTGCTCTGGGTCGTTGTCGTCGTGTTGATGATCTTTCGGCCAGGATCGACAACCGGCGTGTGATCCGAGGCGATATTTCCCGTGTCGGAGACAGCGACGCTTGACCTTGACACAGTGACAAGGACTCCAATGGTCGACGAAGGAGGTGGTTGTCGTGAACACAACCAACCATGGTGGACAGAATGCTCACCTCGTCGACGCATTGGCCGCGGCTGATCCCTCGGTTCGGCTGCGCGCCGCGCTCGCTGTCGGCACGCGCCCGGACCCTGAGCTGACGGATGCCCTGATCGATCGGTGCGCCGTCGAGCCGGACTTCTTCGTCCGCGACATGCTGACCTGGGCATTGTGCCGCTTGCCGGCCGAAATTACGGTGCCGAGGCTGATCCGTGAGCTCGGGTCCGATGGTTCGCAAGCCCGCAGTCAGGCGCTCCACACCTTGTCCAAGATCGGCGATCCGATCGCGTGGCCCGAGGTCTCTGCGCTGGTGCACGACCAGGACGACGAGGTCGCGCGCAGTGCGTGGCGCGCCGCAGTGGCACTCGTGCCGGCAGGAGTCGAGGGTGCACTCGCAGCGGATCTGGCGACCGAACTCGGGCGGGGTGAACTGCAGATGCAGCTCAGTCTGAGCCGTGCTTTGACCGGGCTCGGCGAGGCTGTACTCCCGGTGCTCGACGCGGCCGGTATGAGCCCGAATCCGCGTGTCCGGGCGCATGCTGATGCTACAAAGCAACTCTGGCACGACCCCGACGGTGGGTTCGCACTCTCTCACGAGTTGGCGAAGCGCGTCGCGGCAATCGGCCCGGACGCGTAGGAAGGGGAGACGGATGTTGATCGGCGAGGTCTCGCGGCGTTGTGGTGTCAGCACACGGATGCTGCGTCACTACGACACCTTGGGACTGGTGAAGCCGACGGGCCGCACGTCCAGCGGTTACCGGGAGTACTCCGCCGACGACATCCGTCGACTCTTCCACGTCGAGAGCTTGAGGACGTTGGGGCTCTCGTTGAACGAGGCCAAGCGTGCACTGGACGAACCCGACTTCGCGCCGGCCGATTTGGTGGGTGAACTCATGCAACACACTCGGCAACGGATCGCGGCGGAGGAGGAATTGCTGACCAAACTCGAAAGGGTCGATGCCAGCGCCCCTTCGGAGTGGGACGACGTCCTACGCATGGTCTCACTGTTGCGTGCACTCGAATCCGAGTTCGCTGCCCATCGTCAGCAAGCGATCCTGTCGCAGGAGCTGAATGCGGCGTTGCCCGTCGACGCACTCGTCGAGGCCATCCTGTCGGAGAAGGATGCCAACGTGGCCGGAGCGTTGCAGTGGGCGTTGGCGAGGACCGAAGGTGCGGGCCTTGCAGGTCTCACGAAGGGCCTCGAATCGGAGGACGTCGAGGTTCGACGCCGCGCGACGTCGGCCATCTCCGGGATCCACACCGAGGAAGCAACTCGGGCGCTGAAGCGAGCTCTCGATGATTCGGACGCGATAGTCCGCGCTGATGCCGCTCTCACCCTCGGATCTCGCGGAGAGGCCGTCTCGATGCCCGCTCTCCTCGAGATGGTCGCCGACGGGCGACGCGACGTCGAGGCCGGAGAGGTGCTCGGTCTTCTCGCGGAGCACTCACCGACAAGCGGTGAGGTCGTCGATGCCGTGCAGGCAAGGCTCGACGGCACTGACAACGCCCCGACGAGGTTGCGAATCACGCAGGCACTCGCTGAGATTCCCGGCGCGGCGGCCCGGGAAGCGCTCGCCCGGCTGACACGCGACGACGACAAGACGGTCGCGTCCACGGCAGCGGCGATCCTCGCGATGCGGGACCGTGGACCACGCCGACGCGAACGACCGCGTATCGGGAACTGAAATCGGAGAACTAGGGCACCTCTGAAAAATGCGGGCCCGGGTGGTCAGCGCCGCAACGATTTTGCCGCGGCGTTGCCCTTCAACGCTGCACAGAGCAGGACAAGGAGCACCGCTAGAAACACGACTGTTGAGGCGACAGCCGACACCACAGATCCGAAACCTGTCACGACACCGATGGCGACCTGCATGCACAGTCCCACTACGGCTGTCCACACCGTCCGGCGTAGAAGGGGCCACGCAATCCGATGGGCCAATTGCCACGCCTCGGGGCTCGAGATCGTTGCCTTCGTTCGTATGCCGACAACGGGATTCGGTTCATCACCGACCAGTCGCGGCATGAGCCCAGCAACGAAGGCGAGGATAAGCGTCGACGACGACAGCGAGGCCGTCAGACCCAGTAAGTCAGGCGATCCCACCCGTCCAGCCCCCCTGTCGGCAGATTTGACACAGCGGACATTCCAGTCTGGGTTGCCGCTGGGACACACCCGACCGTATGCGAACGAATGCATGTACGGCTGTGCGGGTGACGCACTTTCAAGCTTTGCCGAATGAGCAGTGGACTCGATCTCGGACTGGTTGTCGGACAGACCCTAATGCGGATCACCCACGCAGAAAAGGTTTCCCGCCGGATCCGCCAACACGTCCCAAATTGATCCGCCCGACTCATGGCGCTCGATGTGGGCTGCTCCTGCCGCGACAAACGTCGCGACGACCTCGTCCCGCGGAGGATCCTGCGGTTCGAGGTCGAAGTCGAGGTGAACCGTATTCCTTTGGCTGCGAGCCTGATCGATCCGTTGGAAACCGAGAGTGAGTGGGAGGTCCGGGGCCGTCACCGTCAGGAAATCTTCGTCACCTTCGGTACTCGCCTCGCCGAATCGCTCCGACCACCAGGTGGCAAGTGATCGGGCATCCGTTGCATCGAACGTAACCATGGCCAATCGCACCATCACACACCAACCTCTTTACACGTGACTGCCTTTCGATCGATCTTAGGCAAAGCCCTGCAGCTGCTGCGCACCCGCTGCGGAGTGATCGGCGGATAGGGTTTCTTGCGTGGTAGATCAACGGCGAAAGAGTTTGCGACGCAGGTACCTGAGCCTCGGCCTCGGCGAACTGGCGGCCGCGGCCGTATTTGCCGCTGTGGCTGTCGGCGTCGTGATGCCTCGGCTCGAAGGTCCGAAAGACTCCGCTGCGTTGTGGTCGGCGCTGGCCCCACTGCTTGTGATACTCGTGCAAGCAGGTGTCTACTGGCTGCTTGCCCGAGGCTGGGTCGAGCAGGCACCGATGCCGGTCCGCCTCGCAGCGCTCTACCGCGTGTTTCGGGTCCTCGATGTTCTCTTGTTGGCGATAGCTCTTCTCGGCGTTGTCATCTGGCTACCAGATCACTCCGGCGCGGCCGTGGGCGTCGTGGCGGTGTGGGCTTTCGGCGTCGCCGAGTACGCCAACTACTTCGTGGCTCGTCTCGCCTACCCGCTGCGGCGGTGGCCTTTCGAGGTCGGCAAGTTGCGGAGGCCCCAACTTGTGCACGACCTGCATTCGGCGCGGTGATACCGGCGATGAAGCCTGCCTTTGCCGCAACGGCAAAATTTGATGCGGGATCGGAGTGCATTCGGAAGGATCGGTTCTGCCCACCCAGGAATGAAGCCTCTATGTCGTTCTTCACCGAGTAAGGAGAACCACTATGGCAACGTCGCGTCGCCGCCGCCGTGATGCCCCACCGCCCCGGTCCGGAAATAGCGAGGTCGATACGCCACGCGCGTTTCTCGACTACTTGCGTGATTCGATCGCTGCCAAGGTCGAGGGTGCTCCGGAACCTCAGGTGCGCACCACAATTGTTCCGTCTGGGACAACCTTGCTCGGGCTGGTCACTCACTTGACCTTTGTCGAAGGATCGATGTTTCTCGCAGAAAACGTGACGGATTGGAAAGCGACGTTTCAGCCGTCATCGGAAGACAGCGTGGACGGTGTCGTCAGTCGCTATCGCGAGACGGTCGAGCGTGCCAACGCAGTTCTCGACGGATGCACAGATCTTGCCGCGCCCATCCCGCGACCGGGGGCGAAACGACCCGCTCCCAGTGTCCGCTGGGCGCTCGTGCACATGATCGAAGAGACCGGACGCCATGCTGGCCACGCTGACATCCTCCGCGAACTGATCGACGGTTCGACCGGCCGGTGACGCTGTAACAAGGAATAGAGTTCCCGGTGAAGACGATAGGTCTCGCCGAAGTTGAATCTGTCTGAAGCGGAGGGTAATTGGTTTCACATCGAGAGTGACCAGCCTCTCTGGTCGCACGCGTCGACGTTGCCGCTGGGACTCAAGGCTATGGACGCCAATCCTGGAAACGAAGCACCGACCGACTACTCGCCGCAGCGGTAGAGTTTGACGACGACCACGTGGCATTCCTCGGCAGATGGGACGGTTGCTTCGATCAGCGAGGCCGGCTGCGACAGGAACTGGGTGACGACGAGGTAGCCGGGCGCGGCATGGATCTTTACTCCGTCGAACTCGGCGGTTTCGGCCACCGCCGACGCGGTAACGAACCGACCGATGATTTCGAGGATCTCCAGTTCGGTCAGGGCACGGGGCGCGACATTGCCGGAGACCCTCGCCCGCAATCGCGCTGGCCGCGACGGGCTTCGTCCAGCTGAGCCGATGAGATTGCCGAACAGGGTGATTGATCTGCATCCACGGCGCGGTGTCGGCTCAGTGTCATAGCCCGTCGAGGTTCTTGATTCGTCTCAGCAACATCCACGCACTGCGCCTCGAACAGGTGTCGAGTTGCCGTCACCGCCGACGGGTTGAGCGTTTCGGATCAGATCACTATCGACAGTGTGCAGCGCGTCTACAACGTCTCTCAGGACGAGGGTCATTTGCCGAAGTGAGGCCGGAGGGATCCGGTCGATCGTGTCTTCGATCGTGTGATACCGCGAATGCGCTGTCGTTATGTCAAAGCTCGGGACGAAATCGGGGACTCGCGCCAGAGATGACTTGATCGGGAGCGGAATGGGCGGGACGACTCCATTCTGAACGCACTCCTGAAGTACGAGGTTCAGCAACACAGGATTGAAAGAGCCGAGTACGCCCCTGATCTCGTCCAGCCCCGTGGGGATATCGACCGAGGACTGGGTCACACGAATGGTGCCCGCGGCGGCGAGGTGGTCAAGCCATGCGAACGTGATCACGCGCGGCAGCATGTCCTCTAGATGGGTTTGCATAAAGTGCGTGAGGTCGAAGTCCCCGCAGTCGTGACCTCCTGCCGCGAGAAACACCAATGTTCTCGGACGCTCGCTCCTGGCTTTCGCTGCGTAATGACGCATCAGCGCCAACATGCCCGCAACACCGGTGCCGTTATCCATTGCGCCGCCGTAGGTGCTGTCGTAATGCGCGCCAATGAGAACAATTTCGTCACTGACCCCGGGAAGTACACCCACGACGTCTTCCATGACTGCGCGCAGCTCGTGAGTTCCAGGGCCCAACGATCCCCCGGTAACGGAGCGGGTTCCACCGAAGGGGGGATTCTCGGTCCGAATCTCGAGCGACATGGTCACCGGTCCGCCACCGAGAGCGGTGCGGATTGCGTTGAAGTCATCCGATCCCAGGACAAGCCCTGGGATCGACGCTTCCTTTCTCTGTCGAAAGGTGTTCTTGTCGATACCTTTTCCGTGCGTCAGCCGCGTCAGATTGTTCGGAGCATCGGCAGTTCTGATGTAGCCGACGGCGCCGTGGGCGACGGCTGACTCGTATGCATCGAGCATTCCATCGGTGTTCATCACATTGATCAGATATACGGATTCGACCATTGCGATCTTGCCTCTGACGTCGACACGGTCGAAGTCGCGCGCAGTTCCGGCACCGACGTGGACAACCTCGGCCTCGACCTGTCCTGCACTGGTGTACCAGATCGGGTACGAGTTCGTTTCCCACGGCAACGCCGGGGCAGGGGACGCCGGGGCAGGGGACGCCGCATTGGTTACCTTCGCGTGCCACACGCTCGGGTAGTACACATCGAAATCCCATTCCTCGGTGTGGGTCTGGAGCCCGGATTGCTCGAATGACTCGCGCACCCATCGCGCCGCGTCGCGAACTGCGGGAGATCCCGGACGACGCCAGCCAAAGGACGTCATCGTCTCTACGTCACTCATCAGGGCGTTCTCAGAGAACACGTCGCCGGGCGAGGTGCCTGGAGTTGATGCTTTGGGAATCAGATCGGCCGCAGCCGAATTATGCGTGGCCAATGGTAGTCCGATACCGGCGGCTGCCGCCCCAGCCATCTGCATCATGCGGCGGCGACTGAGTGCTTTGCTATGTGTTTCGTCGTTCATCTTGGGGTCCTTACTATCTCGGGTTGACGATCGCTACTGAGTCCGCGTGACGGTCAAGGCTGGTCCCCTGCATCTCCAGCGCTGGGAGTCCTGCGAGCTCGAGCTGTCACGAGAGTCGGTATCGCACGGTCAAGGATCATGGGGTCTCCGGCTTTCGAGCTATAAAAGTTACGTGCGATTCTTTTATACAGTGTCGGGGTGGCCTGTGTCACTATCGGATGGCAGTGGAGTCGACGGCGAACAGGCGGCGAGGTGGAAATCCGATATCAAAGTTCGTTCGACTTCACGAGGAGTAAACCTCGATCAAGGGTGCTGCATCGGACCCAACGCAGAATGCCCCCTTCGGGATCGTCGAGAATATCCGAGGCCACCAGCTAATGGCGCATACGTCACGCACGTGGCGGTGCAACACAAACGTAGGCAGCACTCAGGATGCGTCAATTCTATCCTGAATTTGTTGCGCCATAATGTGTTCCGAACTCCTGGCGGCTAGGTAACCCAGCGTGATCGACGTAACTGTGTGGCCGGACTCCATCGCCACACTCAGCATGAGTTCACAGATGCGCGTGACAAAATTCCGGCACTAAGCCTGACATCATCAACTCGATCAGGGTGATGTCGTCAACCTAGGAACCTTCCCCTCAAAGATCTGAACTGGCTGTTTCACCAATCGTTGCGCTGACGTGAACGAGCACGTCAGTACGCACGGTGTGCCTGGCATCCGGTCATCCCTCATCGTTTTCCCTCATCCTTCATTGGCTACTCTCACTGGATCGGTTCGTGTCTGCGGCAGGGGAAGGTGTGGTCTTGACTTCGAGAATCACGGAGGGTGTCTTCTTCAGTGCTCCGGCGGACCTGCCGCGAGGCAGGCACGAGTTGAGTAGGGACAAGGTCCTTTCCGCTCAGCGTGAGCGGCTCATGATCGCGACAACTGAGTTGATGGCGGAGTCCGGATATCAGGGCGTGGCAGTCCGTCGGATAGCCAAGCGCGCGAAGGTCTCACCCGCGGCCTTCTACGAATGTTTCCCCGACAAAGATGCGTGCGTGTTCGCTGCCTACGGTCGGTTCATCGAAGTATTGCTCAACCGCATTCGTGATGTCCTGCCGACCGCATCCTTCGCCTGGGATCATCGAACCATCGCAGTGGTGGTCGACGGTTACTTGAGTGCTTTGAATGCAGATCCTGTGGTGGCGAGGGCATTCCAGGTGGAGATGGACACTGTTGGGCGACGCGCACGTGTACAACGCCGAGCGGCGCTGGTGGGCATGGCGCAGGCATTGAAGTCAGAGCGCGAGCGCTCTCCCGGTAACCCGCGCGCACCCCTCAGTGCATATGTGGGCGCGGTATACGCAATCCGACAGCTCGCGTCCGATGCACTGGACGAACCTGAAGAAGGATCGGTTACCGATCTGTCAGCGGAGGCCGGCGTGTGGATCGCTGCAATGCTCTCCTCTGCGCAGGATGGAACGTGACCTGGGCGTTGGGCGCGGAGTAATCGATTAGGCGGTTGATCGCCTGAGCAAGCTCTGTCTGGTCGACAGATTGCGGCAGCTGCAAGTCGAGTGCCGCAATCGGGCGTCGTATCTGGTGACATAACGGCCCACTGCGAGCCGCGCCGCATTCACCGCATGTACCCAACGTCGCTGCATGTTGACCAAATCGGAGGAATTCAAAGCCTTCTGGCCCGGTGGCACGAGAACCGCGACAGTCGACGCGATCATCCGAATCGCCGGGTACGCCCCTGTCTGAACTAACTCACAGAAGGCGGAGCACTTGCCGGTAGCGTCCATCCTCAACCCTGGAAGTACTTGTCCACCACACACCGCGCACTTGGGTATGTGGACCGGAATGCCGACGAAGCCTACCGTCCGCGTCCCAACGAGCAGTGGGGCGCGATGAACGTTGAGCGGACCTCCCCGTGCTCGGAAACTGAATCCGTACCGAATTCCTCGCGGTAGACGGATCTTACTCGGATGACGAGTCTCTCTGAATTCGACTGCAGCGGAAAAGGTTCAGTTCCGGCAGTCGGAGGCGCGGTGGGAAGGGCCCGATCAACTGTTCGAGTACTCTGCCGGCGGGTTCAGGCTGATCGCGCGTATGACAGCGAGGCGAAATGTTCTCAGCGGAACTGAGAAGTCCCGCCCCCGTCCGGAGACGGGAGCGGGACTCGGGTGTCAGCGAACTCGGCAGCGCGTCAGACTGCTTCCTTTGTCGCCTGCGCTGCGAGGGTGAGCGCGATGTCGACGATCATGTCCTCCTGACCACCCACCAGACGGCGGCGTCCAGCTTCGAGCAGCAGTGTGCGAACGTCGATTCCGTAGCGCTCCGACGCAGCTTCGGCGTGGCGCAGGAAGCTCGAGTACACGCCGGCGTAGCCGAGAGTGAGGGTTTCGCGATCGACGCGGACCGGCCGGTCCTGCAGCGGTCGGACGATGTCGTCGGCGGCATCCTGCAGGGCGAACAGGTCGCAGCCGTGCTCCCACTCTTCGATGTTGGCGACGGCGATGAAGGCCTCGAGGGGGCAGTTGCCGGCACCGGCGCCGTGACCGGCAAGCGAAGCATCGACGCGGGTGACGCCGTTCTGCACTGCGACAACGGAATTGGCAACCGAGAGCGAGAGATTCTCATGGGCGTGGATACCGATTTCGGTGCCCTCGTCGAGGATGTCGCGGTATGCACGAACACGATCCGCGACGTCGTTCATCACCAGACGTCCACCCGAGTCGGTGACGTAGACGCAGTGCGCGCCATACGATTCCATCAACTTGGCCTGCTTGGCCAGTTCCTCGGCAGGCGCCATGTGGCTCATCATCAGGAAGCCCGAGACGTCCATGCCGATCTCGCGGGCGGTTTCGATGTGCTGCGCGGAGACGTCGGCCTCGGTGCAGTGCGTGGCAACGCGAACCGAGCGCACACCGAGGTCGTAGGCATGCTTGAGTTCACTGATCGTGCCGACACCCGGAAGTAGCAGCGTGGTGAGACGAGCGTGCTCGAGTACCTCGGCCGCTGCTTCGATCCATTCCCAGTCGGTGTTCGAGCCGGGGCCGTAGTTGAGCGAGCCGCCGGCGAGGCCGTCACCGTGTGCTACTTCGATCGCGTCGACGCCGGCAGCGTCGAGAGCTGTGACGATCCGCTTGACGTCGGTGGGCGAAATGCGGTGGCGGACAGCGTGCATGCCGTCACGAAGGGTGACGTCCTGGACGAAGATCTTGCGGTTGCTCACTTGGTTGCTTCCTTCTGCTGGGCGATGCGCTCCGCGATCTGCATTCCGGCGGACGTCATGATGTCGAGATTGCCGGCGTACGCAGGCAGGTAGTGTGCCGCGCCCTCGACCTCGAGGAACACCGACACCTGGTGGGTGGGGCGATTGCCGTCGACGAGCAACGTCTCGACGGGCTGGTCGGCCGGGATCTCGGTGATCTGGACTTCCTGCTTGAGCCGGTAGCCGGGGACATACGCGGAGACGTCGCCGACCATCTTCTCGATCGACTGACGGATCTCGTCGTGAACAGCCGGGTCCGGTGCGTCGACGAGGCAGAAGACCGTGTCGCGCATGATGAGCGGCGGCTCAGCGGGGTTGAGGATGATGATGGCCTTGCCGCGACGAGCGCCGCCGACTGCCACGATCGCCTCGGACGTGGTCTCGGTGAACTCGTCGATGTTGGCGCGCGTTCCGGGACCGGCCGACTTGGAGGCGATGGACGCGACGATCTCCGCATACGCCACCGGGACGACCCGAGAAACAGCGGCAACCATCGGGATGGTGGCCTGGCCGCCACACGTCACCATGTTGACGTTGGGTGCGTCCAAGTGCTCGTCCGCGTTGACAGCCGGTACGACGTACGGTCCGATCGCGGCAGGCGTCAGGTCGATCATGCGCTTGCCGAGGGGAGCCAGCCGCGCGTTGTTGGCCACGTGAGCTTTTGCCGAGGTGGCGTCGAAGACGATCTCGATCTCGTCGAAGTTCGGCAGACCGACAAGGCCTTCGACGCCTTCTGCCGTGATTGGCACGTTCAGACGCGCGGCGCGAGCGAGGCCGTCGGACGCGGGGTCGATACCGACCATCGCGCCCATCTCCAGATGGTCGGAGTTGCGCAGCACCTTGATCATCAGATCCGTGCCGATGTTGCCCGATCCGATGATCGCGACCTTGACCTTGCTCATGCGTTGTCCTCTTCGCTGGAGAAACTGGTGGTGACGGAACCGAGCCCGGAGACGGTCACGGTGACTACGTTGCCTGCGGTGACCGGTGCCATGGGGCCAAGAGCGCCGGACAGGATCACCTGCCCTGCGGTCAGCGGCTGCCCCAACTCACGTGCAGTGCGGGCGAGCCAGACGACGGCTTCGATCGGATCGCCCAGGCAGGCGGTTCCGACGCCGGTGGACACCTCGGTGCCGTCGACGGACATCGACATGACGACGCCGGCGGGTTCCACCTCGTCGAGGGTGCGTCGTTCGGTTCCCAGGACGTACACGCCCGAGGACGCATTGTCGGCGACGGTGTCACCGAACTTGATGTCCCACGACTCGATGCGGCTGTCGCAGATCTCGATCGCGGCGACGGCGTAGTCGATCGCACCGCGCACCTGCGCACTGTCCAGCGGTCCGTCCACGAGGTCGGCACCGAGCACGAAGGCAACTTCCGCTTCGACCTTGGGCTGGATCAAACGGCTCATGGGGATGGCGCCGTCGGCGGGGAACTCCATGTCGGCGTACAGCACGCCGAGGTCGGGCTGGTCGACACCGAGCTGCTGCTGGACTGCCACCGAGGTCAGGCCGATCTTGCGGCCTACGACCACGGCCCCTGCCTGCCGACGGATTTCGTCGACGCGGCGCTGGACGGCGTAGGCGGCGACGAGGTCGTCGGCGCCGATCAGATCGCGCACGGGCGCGCAGGGAGTGCCGCTCGCGATGGCGGCTGCGAGGCGGTCCGCAGCAGCTGCGATGTCGGTCTCGCTAGCTGTACTGGTATTCGTGGGCTGGCTCATGGCCACTACTTTCGCCGCGGCACCGAGATTGCGCCAGGGAACTGTCTCACTCAGCGATACGCTGGGGAGGTGACTGGCAGCGCAAACCTCGACACCGTGCTCGGCAAGGCGGTGACGATCCTGCGCGCCTTCCGGGCCGACGACCACGTGTTGCCTCTGGCCACCCTGGTCCAGCGGACGGGCCTGCACAAGGCGACGGTGCACCGCCTGGCCAACGAACTGGTCGCGAACCGGCTACTCGACCGTATCGACGGTGGCTACCGGCTCAGCGGCGGCCTCTTCGAACTCGGCATGCTCGCCTCTCTCGAACGTAGCCTCCTGGAGATGGCGATGCCGTTCCTCCAGGACCTGTACGAGCGGACCCACGAGACAGTCCACCTGGGGGTCCGTGACGGCCACGACGTCGTATACGTCGCGAAGATCGGCGGACACCGGCAAGCCAACTCGCCGTCCCGGACCGGTGGCCGGATACCGCTGTATTGCACCGCAATCGGCAAGGCGCTCCTGGCATTCTCCGACAACGAGTTTCGCCGCGAGGTGCTGTCGGAGCCGATGACGCGCCGAACCCCGCACACAATTGTTGCGCCCGGCATTCTCAACACCCAACTGAACCGAGTGGTCGAGACCGGTATTGCGTTCGAGCGCGAGGAATCAGCGCCGGGTCTCGCATGCGTTGCGGCGCCGGTATTCGGAACCAATGACAAACCCGTCGCGGCCATCAGTGTCACCGGTCCCACCAGTCGCTTCGTCCCCGAGAGCCAGGTGTCCTACGTGCGCGCTGCTGCCGAAGGCCTACACAGCACGATCGCTCGCCGCGAACGATTGCGGTGATCTGGCCGTCCCGACCCGGACGAGCCCGGTCAATGCGTGCGGCAATGGCCTCTCGTGTAAGACGCCGAGACGTTGGGTCGCGCGGGTGAGGGCGACATAGAGTTCAGACGCACCGCGTGGGCCGTCGGCGATGATTCGCTCCGGTTCCACGACGAGCACGGCATCGAACTCCAGGCCCTTCGTTTCCGAAACCGGCACAGCGCCGGGCACACCCGCAGGTCCGATGACGACGCTCGTACCCTCGCGTCCGGCCTCGTCCTGATTGAATTCGTCGATGGCGGAGGCTAGTTCGTCGGCGGATATTTGTCTGGACCACGGTTGGACCCCGCAGGCGCGGACGGACTCGGGTGGCTGGACGTCTGGCGCGAACTCGGCGAGCAAGGCGGCGGCGACGCTCATGATCTCGGCGGGGGTGCGATAGTTCACCGTCAGGGATCGGTAGATCCAGCGGCCGGGAACGTACGGCTCCATCATCGTCGCCCACGATCGGGCACCTGCGGGTGAACGTCGTTGCGCGAGATCACCTACCACCGTGAAAGACCGGTCCGGGCAACGGCGCATCAGGACTCGCCAGTCCATCTCGGACAGCTCTTGTGCCTCGTCGACCACGATATGCCTGTACGTCCAGTCTCGGTCAGCAGCAGCGCGTTCGGCGAGCTCACGGGTATCGCGTTCGACGAAACGATCCGCCAGGTCCTCGGCGTACAGCATGTCCTGGGCGAGGAGATGATCCTCGTCGTCCATCAAGTCTTCGCGACTGATCATCATGTCCAGCACGCCCGCTGCATACGCAGCCTCGTCGCGGCGTTCACGTTCGGCACTCTGGTCGACGGGCTTGTCCCGGCCGAGCATGTCCACCAATTCGTCGAGAAGCGGAACGTCGGACACCGTCCAGGCATCGCCCTCTCGGCGCAACAGTGTCTCGTCTGCGCCTGCCTTGCGTAGGCGTTCCGGCGAAGTAAACAGCTGTGTCAGTAGCTCTTTCGGTGTCAAGATCGGCCAGAGTGCGTCGAGTGCGGCGGCAAACGCGTCATTCTCCGCCAACTCTGCGGTCAGATCTGCGCGCACTTGTTCCCAGGCTTCACGGTCACTGCGTGTCAACCATCCCTTGCCGATCCGCGCTATCGCCCGCTCGGTCAGTGCCCAGGTGACGATTTCGGTGAACACAGTGCGAGCGTCGTTGTGGGGGAGTCCGCTCGAACGAGCTTCTTCTCGGGCCCACTCCGCAGTTTCGGCGTCGATTCGCACTGTGACGTCCGCCAATTCGATCAACAACGGGTTCTCGGGCAATCGCTGATGATCGGCAATCGCTGCGCCGAGAACGTCCAGGATCTTCAGCGAGCCTTTGAGCCCAGCGGCCTCAGGAGCGTCCTCGGCGGTGACGCGTAAACCCGGAACGAGATCACCGGTGGTCATGAACACCACGTCGGACTCGCCCAGCGAGGGCAGTACGCGGCCGATGTGGTTCAGGAACGCCGGGTTCGGCCCGACCACGAGGACGCCGTGACGTTCCATTCGCTCTCGCTGCGTGTAGAGCAGGTAGGCGACGCGATGCAAGGCGACGACGGTTTTCCCGGTACCGGGGCCACCTTCGATCACCAGCACCCCGGGGTGTTCGAGTCGGACGATGTCGTCCTGTTCGGCCTGGATGGTCGCCACGATGTCCCGCATTCCCTCACCGCGGGGTGCATTGACTGCTGCGAGCAAGGCGGAATCGCTGTGGGTGTCGTGTTCTGCGCCGTCAGGGCGCCCGAGTACCTCGTCGGTGAAATCGACCACGTGTCGACTGCGTGTGTGGAACTGACGGCGTCGACGCATGTTCTCCGGGTTGGCAGCGGTGGCAACGTAGAACGGGCGAGATGCCGGCGCCCGCCAATCGAGCAGCACCGGTTCGTAGTCGTTGTCCGCATCGAGAAGGCCGATTCGGCCGATGTACGAAGTCTCACCAGTCAGCGAGTCCAACCGGCCGAAGCACAGGCCGTTGTCGGCTACGTCCAGCCTCTTCACCTCTTTGGCAAGCGCGCGCACCTCTGCATCGCGTTCCATGAGTGCTTCGCCGTTTCCGCGCAGAGCGGTGCTGTACCTGCCCTTGACTCGGGCGCGCTCCGCATCGAGGCGTGCGTAGAGCCCCTCCACATAGTTCCGCTCGGATCGCAGTTCTTCTTCGTATCCCTGGGTTGGCACGTGCCCTCACTTCCGCTGGCTGTTCCGATCCCGTAGTGGGTCGTGCGGGATCGGAAGAGCCATTTTGCGGCACTACCCGGGCCTTGCCGCAAGGCCCCCGGTGCGATATACATTGGTAGTGGAAGGGAGTGTCGATCCTCCCTCGGCTTTTTCCCACAGATCCTCTCGCGACCCCCCAGCCTGATGCACGGCTCCCAGCCTGGTCGATGTTTGGACCCCGAGTGCCACGGGTACAAATCCAGTGACCGGTGTTCCAAAATCGGTTCCCCTCATGAACTTACGTGGATCGAGGGATTGTGAAGGCGATACTGGCAACGGCCGCGAGCATCCTTCTGGTGGTTGCCTTGGCCGTCGCCGTCTTGCTTCTCCTTTCCGGATCACCGCGCGAAGGTACTTCGCACGAGCTCGCCGATACGGTTCACACGATCGGTGGGAAGCCGACAACCTGCACCGAGTTGTTCGGTGAAACATGCAGCTTTGCTTTGCAGTCGGACTACAACCAGTGGGGACAAAACCTCGAGGGTTTTGTCAATGCCGGGACCCTCGGACCTTTCGCCCGCAGTATCGGCTTCGTGGCGGAGGCGAAACTGAGCTTGCAGGCATGCGAGGTCAGCGCAACCGCCGGGCGGACGATTCTCGATTTCTACACTCTCGCCGAGATCGACCACCCCACGGCCACCACCACCGACCTCTTCCCCTTCTGGAACGAGTCTCGCCAATTCCTTTGCCCGGTAAACAGTTTCTGAGAATGCTGTTTGCTATTTGAGATGTTCGAGACGCATCGCTCGATCGGAGCCAGGTTGGGCGCAAGCGCGCGAATCGTGGACAGCGGTCCGCCCACGGGGGGATCGGTCTGTAACTGGCTCATGAGCACTGAATAACACACGAGAGTGAACGGCACTCCCCTCGGTGGCCGCTTCTTGTACGCGTTGCGGCGTGTCGGTGCACGGATGTTTATGCGAATTTCGACGGGGTAGGGCCTTCTGTGGGGGATTCCTACCTGTGTGGGATCCCGGAGCAACAATCCGAAACGTATTGGAGGGTCAACGTGCCAGATGACAAGAGCGGTCCCAGCGAGGGAATCAAAGGCGTCGTAGAGGACGTCAAGGGTAAGGCCAAGGAAGCCGTGGGTGCGGTTTCCGGAAACGACAGTTTGACCCGAGAGGGCCGCGCCCAGCAGGACAAGGCCGAAAGCCAGCGAGAAGTCGCGAAGAAAGAGGCAGAAGCCGAGAAGGCTCGCGCAGAAGCGGCCGCGGACGAAGCGCGACAGAAGTCCGAGCAATAGCCCTGACGCACTCGTCACCCTCGGCCTGGGATTGATCCCAGCCGGGGGTGAGTCGTGGCTCCGCGTTCAGTTTGAAATCTCTACTTACATAAGGCGCAACAAGATTCTTGCGCCCAGCATGACGATCAAGAGGAGCTGTTCGATGCCTTCATCTCAGTCCGTCCCAGGTGCACCGGCCCCGAAAGCGCCGGACCTGAAAGAGCCGGTCAAGCCTCGACAGCCGTTGCCGCCCAAGGATGACCAGCGGCAGCCGGAGGTGCGTACCGTCGCGGGTGCCGAGGAGAAGGTGAAGGGAAATGGTCGCGGCCAGCGGGGGGAGTACCTCACCACCGCAACCGGTACACGTCTCTACGAGACCGACCACTCACTCACTGCCGGCGAGCGTGGCCCGACTCTTCTTCAAGACCACCACCTGCGTGAGAAGATCACACACTTCGATCACGAGCGAATTCCGGAGCGCGTCGTCCACGCCCGCGGGGCGGCTGCACACGGAACGTTCCTGGCGAATGGCGCGGCCGAAAACATCTGTAAAGCATCGGTGTTCGCTTCCGGTGCTCGAACCCCGGTGTTCGTGCGGTTCTCGACGGTGCTGGGTTCACGAGGTTCGGCGGACACCGTACGCGACACACGCGGTTTCGCCACCAAGTTCTACACCGACGAAGGTGTCTTCGACCTGGTGGGCAACAACATCCCGGTGTTCTTCATCCAGGACGGCATCAAATTCCCGGACATCATCCATGCCGCGAAGCCCCACCCGGACCGCGAGATCCCGCAGGCGCAGAGCGCGCACGACACATTCTGGGATTTCGTGTCGCTGCACACCGAGGCCACGGCGCACACATTGTGGAACATGTCCGATCGCGGCATCCCGCGCTCCTATCGCATGATGGAGGGCTTCGGTATTCACACGTTCAGGCTCGTGAATGCCGACGGCGAGACGAATCTGGTGAAATTCCACTGGAAGCCGGCCGCCGGAGTGCATTCACTCGTGTGGGAGGAAGCGCAGATCGCCGGCGGTGTGGATCCGGATTTCCATCGACGCGATCTTGCCGACGCCATCGAGGCGGGTGCGTATCCGTCCTGGGATCTGGGCGTGCAGGTGTTCCCTGATACCGAAGACGAAATGTTCGAAGGCATAGATCTATTGGATCCCACCAAGATCGTGCCCGAAGAACTCGCGCCGGTTCAGGTCATCGGAACGATGACACTCGACGCCAATCCGACGAACTTCTTCGCCGAGACCGAGCAGGTTGCATTCCATCCGGGCCACTTGGTTCCGGGTGTCGACATCACCAACGATCGTCTCCTGCAGGCACGTTTGTTCTCGTACCTCGACACCCAGATCACGCGACTCGGTGGCCCCAATTTCGATCAGATCCCGATCAACCGTCCTCACGCGCCTGTCAACGACATGCTTCGCGACGGCTTTCATCAGGACGGTGTACATACCGGAGTTGCGCCGTACCATCCCAATTCGTTGGACGGTGGGTGCCCGTTCTTGGCCTCGGCGGAGAGCGCGGCCTATATCGAGGTGCCCGAAGAAGTTTCAGGGCGAAAGGTGAGGCAGGCGCCGGCATCGTTCGACGATCACTTCTCGCAAGCTCGACTCTTCTATCGCAGTCTCTCCCCTGTCGAGCAGGAGCACGTCGCGCAGGCGTATACCTTCGAATTGGGTAAGTGCTACGAGGAGAACATCAAGACCCGGAATCTGGGCATCTTGGCAAATATCGACGCGGGTCTCGTGTCGATCGTCGCAGGGGGGCTTGGCCTTCCGGTTCCCGAACCGACCGAGCCGTTGAGTGATCCGGAGCTCAGCCCTGCACTGTCCCAGGTTGGTGCGGAATGGCCGGTAGACGGAAGGATCATCGCACTACTGGTCGATGAGAACTCCGATCTCGAAACGGTTGTCGCCGTTCGAGACAAGATCTTCGACGCCGGCATGGTGCCGCTGATCCTCGGCCCGCACGGCGGAACCATCGGGGACGGTGACGACGCGGTGACGGTGCAGCGAACGTACCTCACAGCTCGTTCGATCGAATTCGATGCAATCCTGCTGAGCGGCGACGTTTCTCGGATCGGCGAGGGCAAGTTGGATCCACGGGTGGAGACTCTGCTGAACGAAATGTATCGTCACAGCAAGGCAATTGGTGGTTGGGGAGAGAGCATGAGTGCGCTGGCTGCGGCCGGTATCGACGAGTCTGCATTGGGAGTCGTCGTCGATGCAGACGCGGAAGGAGCGCTCGCCTCGCTGGCTCAGCTACTGAAGACGCACCGCGTGTGGGGGCGTTTCGAGGTGCCGCCTACATCCTGAGTGCCGACGTACGTTCGAACCTGCGGTGTGGCCGAATTGCCAGTTCGGCCACACCGTCGGAGTGAAGACGAGTGAAGGGACGAAACAGTGGCTCGCAAGGACTCACAACCTCAACTCAAGGATCAAGAACTCTACGAAGAGCTACGTGAGAAGGGCGATTCCAAGGAGAAGGCGGCTCGAATCTCCAATGCGGCCGCCAATCGAGGGCGGTCGACTGTCGCCAAGTCCGGCGGACAATCTTCGCCGTACGAGGAGTGGACGGTCGACGATCTGAAGAAACGCGCCAAGGAACTCGATCTGCACGGGTACTCGAAACTGAACAAGGGTGAGCTGATCGAGAAACTCCGCACTCACTGAGCCGGATTCTGCTCGAGTTGTATTCTGCTTGAGCAGAATACAACTCGAGCGGTCGGTTCAGTGCCCTTCTTGATCGAAGAGTTCCTGACCTTCCAGTCGTTTGACCCGTCGGTGTTCCATCAAGATGGCCAGTGTTCCGACGATGAAGGACACCACGCACACGACGCCGGCAATGGCTGCCCAACCACGAAATCCGTAACCTGCTGCCACCAAGGTCAATCCGAGTGTTGCCAGACCCAGCCCGATCAGCAGGTATCCGGGATAGTTGCGACCGTCGCTGATTGCCTCCCCTACGTGCGATCGATTTGTGTGTTCGTCATCTACCGGTGAACTTTCGCTCGCGTTTGTCACGGCACACTCCATCCTGAGCTCATGAAGACTTGCGATTCTTCGCTCGTCGTCGGTCCACAGGGCAACTACCCGATCGGTGACTGGATGAAACGGTTGGAGTAGTGCCGAAAGGGGTAGAAGGTCGTACGCTCGAAGTATCGGAAGTGGATGAAAACCGGTGCGAGGAAGGCCTATGAACGCGAAGCCGACTCCCGACATATTCTCGGTAGGTACACCGACTCTCGGTGTCGAAGAGGAGTTCTTGCTCTGCGATCCGCAGACTGGGCATCCCACTCTGCGCAACTCCGAGGTTGCTGCCGCCGGGCGGGAACTCGGTATCTCGCTGCAACTCGAACTCACGCGCTGTCAGGTGGAGACGTCCACGTCTATCGGAAACCATATTCGTGATCTTCGTGATCAACTCTGTGAGTCGCGTGCCGTCACCGCCGACGCCGCTGCCCGTGTGGGTTGTCAACTCATCGCAGTCGGGACGCCGTTCTACGATCCGCCGGTAGACGAGATCACTCAAACGTCGCGATACCAGCGAATGGCCGGTCAATTCGGAGCGATCACCGAAGGTGTGATGTGTGGTTGCCACATTCATGTCGGTGTGGAAGATCGAGAACGATCGGTCCAGATCATCAACCATCTGCGCCCTTGGTTACCGACCTTGTTGGCACTGACGGCGAACTCTCCGATCAGCGCCGGTCGCGATACCGGTTATGCGAGTTGGCGTTACGTTCTGTTCGGCCGATGGCCCAGTTCGGGTCCGCCGCCCTACTTCGAGTCCGTGGCGCACTACGAAGATGCTGTTGCAGCAATGCTGGAGACAGGGGTCATTCTCGATCCACACATGGTCTATTGGGATGTGCGCATGTCGGATCACCTTCCCACCGTGGAGATTCGGATCAGCGACGTGCCCGCCACCGTGGAGGAGACGATGACTCTGGCCACACTGGTGCAGGCACTCGTCGGTACCGCATCCGCCGCGATCACGAAAGGTGAAGCAGCGCCTGCCGTCGATCACGAGCTACTCCGCGCGGCTTGCTGGCGGGCGGCGCGTGACGGACTCGACGGGAGGTCGCTGGACGTGGAATCCGTGCGCTTGCTGACTGCACACCAGGCGGTTCGGCAATTGGTGGATCACGTCGAACCTGCGTTGACTGCATTCGGAGAATTCGAGCAGGTCACGGCCTCCTTGGACAAGGTGTTCAGCAACGGAAACGGGGCGATCGTGCAGCGTCGTCAACTCACGCGTCGGTCACGTGTAGCTGATGTGATCGACGAGTGCGCTCGACGCACTTTCGAAGGGTGCAGTTCGCAAGGGGGCAGTGAACTGTAAGGCACGGTTGGAATGGGCATTCAAGAACTTTCAATGTCTTGTCGAAGTCACCGATCGGACTGCAGGAGGAGGAACATATGAATGGCGATCCACGACCCGAGCTTCCGTCGGGCAAGGATCTCGACGATATGTGCAGGCAATTGGCTGCGGCAGTAGAGGAACACGGTCTGTCGGTGGCGACGGCGGAATCGTTGACTGCCGGGAACATCGCCGCACATCTGGGAAAGGCGCCGGACGCCGGATCGTGGTTTTGTGGTGGGATCGTCGCGTACACCCGCGAGGTGAAACATTCCGTACTTCATGTTCCGGACGGGCCAGTGGTCTGCGAAGAGGCAGCCAGGGTCATGGCGCACAGCACCGCCACACTGATGGGTGCGTCGCTAACGCTGGCCGTCACCGGTGAAGCCGGTCCTGATACCCAGGAGAACGTTCGACCCGGAACTGTGTGGTTCGGAGTCGTCGACCATGGGACCGCCGAAACGGAGAAGCAGGTTTTCTCGGGCGACCCCGAAGCTGTCCTCGGTGCAACTGTCGAGCACGCGATCCAACTACTTCTGCGTCACGCATCCGGTCGCCACACACCGAGTTCGAGAGTTGTGAACTAGTCGAGTTTTCAACTCTTCGAACGGTTCTTCTTGTGACGACCTGTGTGTTTCGCAGGCGCCTGCGCGGTTGGAACCAGATGACCGTCGGCCGTGTATTTTTCGACTACGAGGTTCTTGCTGACTCCTCGGTTCGCATCCACTGCGCAGGTGATTGCTTCCTTGTCGGAATTGAAAGGTTCCTCGGTCGAAGAGCCGTCGGGCATCGTGATTTTGTACCGATCCATACATCGACTATTGCGGGTTGATCCGTCTCCGACAACCCGAGTTCACGGAAATATCGGTCTGGGAATCAGGCGGATCAGCGGGTCCAATACTCTTCGGGACGTTGACCCGGACGGAATCCGTAGTGCGCGAGCATCGCGGTCGCTTCCGGAAAATTGGCTGCCAGAGCTTCGGGCACATGTGCATCGCTGCCGAATGTCACCGCTTTACCTCCCTCTTCGCTCCACCATTGGGGTATCCAGGGCAACAGCCGACGGGTGTTCATCTCGAGGATCCGGTCGCTGTCGGCGATGGCGCGCATCGCATTTCGGAATCCCTCTTCGAATCGACGGGGATCGAAAGGTCCGGCACTTTCGATCGGCCATGCACGCACCGCGTAGTCGATATGGGTGAACACCTCGAAGGTCCGAGAGCCAGCCACCATACGCGGGATCTCATCGAGGTATGCCCACATGACTTCGTCGGCACTCCACTTTCGAAACAGAGTGTTCGGTTCACTCCGATCGTCGCCGACCTCGAGCGTGTGCAAGGAACCCAATACCCGGTCGATGACACCGAGATCAAGGAGGTGCGACGCCTGCGCGTCGTGCAGGTGCGGTTGTCCGAACTCGACGCCGGTGAGTATCCGCAATTCAGGAAAACGGTGTCGGCATCGTTCGATGCTGTCGAGATAGCCGTCGACGTCGAGGATCGGTGCGCGGACATAGCCGTCGGTGCTCAGCAGGTGATGTTGATGGGGCATCAGATCTGCGGCGGTTGTGCGCCACCGAGCATCGAAGTCGAGATGCTCGGTGAACACCAACGCCGGCAATCCGATTGCTTCGGCACGCGCGCAAGTCTGTTGCATTCGTCCGGATGCGTGCGACAGCGGTCCACCGGTGTCCCACGACCACTCGCTGTGAACATGACTGTCCGCGGGTAGTTGCATGTTCAGTTCGTACCAGAGCCGGGAGTTTCGGGGGGGGGGGGGGCGGTTAAAGCTCGGACTGTCGCGCGAATTCGCTCTGTGCAGTGGTTCCCCAGATCTCGGAGGACTGAGTCTCGGGCTCGCTGTCCAGCTTTCGGACGTCGTGAATGAACTCCACACCGTGCAGTTCGTCGGACGGAACCGACAGAAGCTTGCACGTGGTGCTGACGAAGAATCGCTGGACATCTTCCAACTCGAGACGCCCACCGGGCCGGTACCAATGCGCGACCCCGGTACACATCTCGAGTATCGCGAGTCGGCTCAATGCCAGATCTTCGATGTCGAAGGCGCCCACGCGTTGTCCGCGTTCGAGGATCTGTCCGAAAAGTTGCTCGTACTCGTCGCGCAGGGTCTGCAACTCGATGCGGTTGTCTCCGGTCAACCCGCGCATCTCGTACTCGGCGACGCGGGCAGTCAGTTGGTTGACGGCGGTAATGCCGACGTGTGACGACACCAGGCCGGCGAGCTGGACTACGGGATCGGCGCTTCGGCGCATTGCCCGCTCTCCCGACTGCGTCAGCTCGTCGAGGCAGGACCGAATGATCGAGGCCAACAGTGACTCTTTGCTGCCGACGTAGTGGTAGAGCGTTGCCGAGTTGATGCCGGCTTCGGCTCCGAGCTCACGAATGCCGGTGGCGGCGAATCCTTTCGTCGCGAACAGCGTGACTGCCGCCCGTTGAACGCGCCCCAGGTCCATGATCCTCATTTCGGTTGGTTGCCCAATCATGCTAGCATCGCCGCCGAAATCGACCGGCTGTCAATCAGTCGATTGATAGCTGTTTGTGTACTGGCAAATTGCATCTCAACTAATCAATCGATCGATTGAAATACGCTTGACTGTGCCCTGGGTCACTGCATAGTCTCCTTGTCGAGCCTCCCTCTCGGTGCGAGAGCTAACAGGGCACTCCATACAAGGAGCAATGACATGAACGACGCGAATCCCCCATCTCCCGCAACTGTCGACAGGCCTGCCCTGCGGCGTGTGGCCGGATCGGTTCTGGTCGGCACCACGATCGAGTGGTACGACTTTCAGATCTACGGCGCCTCCGCCGCGTTGGTCTTTGCGCCGCTGTTCTTTTCGGGCGCAGACCCCGCGCTGGCGACAATTCTTTCCTTCGCCACCTTCGCTGTCGGCTTCCTGGCGCGGCCACTCGGCGGTGTTGTGATGGGCCACTTCGGCGACCGCATCGGACGCAAGAAGGTCTTGGTGCTCGCACTTCTCTTGATGGGAGCAGCGACGTTCCTGGTCGGCGTCCTTCCGACCTCCGCCCAGATCGGTGTGTGGGCCCCGATTCTTCTCGTATTGCTGAGACTGATTCAGGGCTTCGGCGTCGGGGGTGAGTGGGGCGGTGCAGTTCTGACTGCTGTGGAATACGCACCCAAGAACCGCCGCGGTTTCTACGGCAGTATGCCGCAGGTCGGTGTGCCTGCTGGCCTTCTGCTGGCGACGGCCGTCATGTTCGGCACCAAGGCGCTCACCGGGGACCAATTCCTGGTGTGGGGGTGGAGAATTCCCTTCCTGCTGAGTATCGCGTTGGTCGCCGTCGGGCTTTACATTCGCACCGCGTTGGAAGAGACTCCCGCATTCGCTCGCGTGAAGCAGCAGAACACTGCGGTCAAGATTCCGATGGTCGACGCGTTCAAGAACTACCCTCGTCAAATCATTCTTGCCGCAGGTTCGATGATCAGCACGGGCGCTTACTTCTACATCCTCAACACCTACAGCCTGACCTACGCCGATCAGTTCGATCTGCTGTCCGGAAACCTCATGCTCGGAGCGGTCATGGTGTCCGCGCTCGTTGCAGTCATCTTCATTCCGATCTTCGGTCAACTGTCCGAAAAATTCGGCCGACGCCGGATCCTGATGGTCGGCATCACCGGCATGGGAGTGTGGGTCTTCGTTGCATTCGCCGCGATAGATACCGGCAACTTCTGGATCACCACCGGCGCATTGGCAGTCGGCGCATTCATGCTCAGCATCTCGTACGGGCCGCAGGCGACGTTCATCGCGGAACTGTTCGACGCACGGGTGCGGTACAGCGCAGCGTCCATCGCTTTTCAGATCGGGGTGCTCTTGGGTGGTGCAATCGCGCCGATGGTTGCCGCCATGTTGGTTCGCGCAACCGGTGGATCGCTTGCGGTCGCTGTGTATATCGCTGCCCTGTCTGTTATTTCGCTGATCAGCGTCTACTTCGTCCGTGACACCGACCTCGACGAAGGAAGTCGCGACATGTACATCGATGACAACGGGGCGTATCTGCCGCCGGTCGATCAACGCTCCACGGTTGTCAACTAATAGAGGAAACTTCAATGATCACAAAGAGTTTCGAAGAGATCTCTGTCGGAGACATTGCGGTGACGGACCCGCGGGTCGTCACCGAAGACTATGTGCGAAGTTTCGCCGACCTCACCTGGGACCGCCATCCCCTTCACCTCGACCCCGACTACGCGCAGCAGACGCGCTTCGGTCGCCAGATCGCCCACGGTGCCCTCATGTTGTCCACCTTGCTCGGTCTGGTGGAGTTGGACCCCCGTTACCTGCAGTGCTTCTACGGGCTCGATCAGGTCAGATTCCACCGGCCGACTTACCTCGGCGACTCGGTGCATGCGGTGTCGGAAGTGCTGTCGGTGCGCCCTCGCTCGGACGGTGAGACCGCGATCGTGACGTCGAAAGGCTCACTCGTCAACCAAGACGGAGACCTTGTCTTCTCCGGCGAATTCTCATTCCTGGTAGGCGAGACCCATTCCCTCGACCTCGAAGTGGGTGCTCGGTGAGTTCTCGGCGGCATATGTCATGGTGGCAGGACCTCGAAGCAGAACACTTCGAATGGGCTGTGCCAGAGCACTTCAACATTGCGCACGCATGTGTCGATGTACAGAATCCCGATGATCTGGCCCTCGTCGTAGACACCGGTGGGCACTGGGCGCGGTACACATTCGGTGAAGTCGCCACGATGAGCCGAAAGTTCGCGACCGTGCTCGCGGATCTCGGCTTGGTCTCAGGCGATCGCGTCGGTGTGATGGTCCCACAGGGAATCGAGGTTCTGGCGACACATCTGGGCGCCTTCCGATCCGGAATGGTGACCGTTCCACTTTCGGTCAAGTTCGGATCGGATGCGTTAGTACATCGGATGCGTGACTCCGGCGCGAAAGTTCTTGTGGTCGAGAAGGACTGCTATGAGAGAGTTGCCGACGGAATCGGTGAGATACCGGGTCTCGAAGCCGTAATCGTGGTCGGAAGGCTCGATCGGCTCTCCGATTCGACGCCCGTGCAAATCCTCGATTTCCACAGCCTCGTCGACGATGCCGCAGAAAGTAGTGAACTGGTAGCCACGGGCCCCGATTCACATGCCATCATCATCTACACCTCAGGGACGACCGGGAATCCGAAAGGCGCGCTCCACGGGCACCGAATTCTCCTGGCGCACATGCCCGGTATGCGGACGGCGTTCGACAATGCTCCGCAGCTGGGAGACGTCTTCTGGACGCCGGCAGACTGGGCCTGGATCGGTGGTTTGTTCGACGTACTGTTCCCCGCACTTGCGTTGGGGTGCCCCGTAGTTGCGACGCCCGACAAATTCACGCCTTCGCGTGCGGTCGAGATTCTGAGCCGTCACAAGGTGACGGGCGCCTTCATTCCTCCCACTGCCCTCAAGCAGATGCGAAGCATCGGCATCGACAAGACTGCTGCGCGTGGTATTCAGCTGCGGGCATTGGGAACCGGTGGTGAGGCACTCGGTGACGCGCTGCAAGCCTGGGTTGCGAGCACTCTCGGCGTAGCTGTCAACGAGTTCTACGGGCAGACGGAAATGAATCTGACCATCGGGACTTCGCGGTCGAAGTGGAACCCCGCCAGCGGTTCGATGGGTCGGGCCTTTCCCGGCTTCGAAATCGCCCTACTCGATCCGCTCGGCGAGCCGGTCGAGATTGGTGAGGTAGGCGAGATCTGTGTAAAGGCAGGCAATCCCGGACAGTTCCTCGGATATTGGAACCAGCCGTCGAAGACCGATGAAAAGGTGTACGACGGTTGGATTCACACCGGTGATCTGGGTCGGACTGATGACGCCGGGAACTTCTGGTACCAGGGACGTGCCGATGACGTCATTTCGTCCGCGGGGTACCGAATCGGCCCCGGAGAGATCGAAGAGTGCCTGCTCTCGCACGACGAGGTAGCCATGGCAGGTGTCATCGGTGTTCCGGATCCGTTGCGCGGCGAAGCGGTTCACGCTTTTGTCGTACTGTCCGAGGGGTCGAACTCCTCGGAGGAGCTCCGTCAGGAGTTGCAGACCCACGTGAAAAGTCGCCTTGCTTTCTACCAGTACCCCAGGGAGATCACGTTCATCGACAGCTTGCCGCTCACCACTACCGGCAAGATCCTCCGACGTGAACTCCGAGTGCTGGCCACCTCCGCGAACGGACTCGGCTAGCAGAGGGCTACATGTTGGGTAGGACCACCACGAAGAACCAGCCGCTCAGTGCCAGACCGATGAATCCGGTGAAGAGGCCGACTATTGCATCCCATGGCAGCTGGCGGGCATTCGAGAGCAGATGCCCGCCAGACTTCTTCGGGTGACGTCGGAGCGCGAAGATTCCTGTTGTGATCGCGCCGACGCCCAGCAGGATGCCGAAGCCGAAAGCCCAGAACAGGAGTACCGACAGCGCGCCGAGCATCTCAGACCGCTCACTCCAGCGTGCGATGCGCTGTGTTTCGGTGGGCGGAGGCCACTTGTGTGAAGGCGACAGAGCTGCTCCGAAACGGCGGGTGTGGTGACGAATTGACTGGTCGCTGAGAAACATTGTCCACCACGCCTGGAGTTGAGTCGATGTGCCGCTGGTATGTACTCGTCTACCCCGTCTTCGCGGATGTATTCCGCTGATTTCGAGGCTAGGTGGTTGCCGCTTCTTCCCAGGAGTTTCCATTCCACACGATGGAGATGGGGTATTCGTTGTTGACCCCGTTTTCCCAGTAGTCGATGACGCCGTGGCGCTCCGATTCGAGTTCGATCCAGCCGATGCTGAATCCCCCTCGAAGTACGCGTTGAGCCCGGCGGTCGATCTTGTCCAGGGAACTGCAGAGTCCTCGCACGCGGGAGTCGATCCAGCCCGCAGAGGCATCAAGAACGGTGATCTCGACGATGCTCGCGTCGCTCAGCGGAATCTCGATGAGAAGCTCGCCGGAATCTCGTACCTCTCGAGTCGATCGATTCTCGTAGGCGTGCAACAGCTCTCGCGGTTCGAACACCGAAGGGTCGCCGTCGGACCGTCGAGACCAACCGAAACGCTGCACGGACACATTGTCTCCCACGAATTGCAGGAATGTCATTCGATGTGAATGAGGCCGTCCAGGGCGTCCAGTACCCGGTCCAGCCCGAACTCCCAGGCCGCCTCGGGGCTGTACGGGGAGTTCTTGGCCTCGCCGGCCGCCCCTCCGACTCGCTGCGCCAGCGGGAAGTCGTCGCCGAGATAAGCAGCCAGACGCTGGTTCCAGGACGACCACACCTCGGCCATGTCGGCTGCTCGGGGGTCAGGGCGCCGCGCTTGCGCCGAGGATCGGGCGAAGTCGGCGACAAATGTCAGGGCGGAGTCCCGGTCGATGTCGCTCAGTCCCGTGCCGTCGAAGGCGTGAAGTTCGTGGTCGTACTTCGCGATAGTTCCCGGACCCAACGCGGAGCGCTGATCGGAGATGTCCAGGAGCCACCAATGCTCCGTATAGAGGACAAGTTCTTCCTCGGCGACCCGACGCACACGTTGGCGCCAGGTCATGTTCCCGTACGGCAGGAGTGGGCTGTGTCCGTGTACGGCGTCGACCATGAGCACCAGCAGATCGTCGCGGGATCCGACGTGGGTGTACACCGCCATGCCCGAGATTCCGAGTTCGGCGGCCAATCGGCGGACCGTCACGGCGTCGAGGCCGTCGGTATTCGCGACGGAGATCGCGACGCCGACCGCCTGTGAGGTGGTGACCTTCGCCCGCGGGCCGCGGGTGCCACCCTTCGGTGCGAGGGGGTGATCGCGCCAGAGCAGGTCGATCAGTTCGCGGGCCATCAGTCGTCTCCAGAAATCGGGAATACCTCAACGGTGGTATACCTTATACGGTGCATACTGTATGCACTGCATAAGGTTTATCGATCATGGGAGGCCCACGATGAAAATCACCAGCACTGCTCTGTCCTTGAACGTCGCCGACACCGACGCATCGGCAGACTTCGCGAAAACCCATTTCGGTTTCACCGAGGCCATGGCCGATGACGGCTTCGTTTCCCTGAATCATCCGGATGCCGGGGTCAACGTGGTCTTCCTGCGCACCGGGCTCGGGACGTTCAAGCCCGACTTCGTCGCAGGTCCGGCCGGTCAAGGCTTGCTCATTGCATTCGTGGTCGACGATGTCGACGCCGAGTTCGCCCGCATCGCTGCTGAAGGTGCCTCCGTCGTCACCGAACCGGAGACGGAACCGTGGGGTGAGCGTTACTGCCAGTTCGTCGACGCCAACGGAATCGTGTGGCAACTCGTTCAGTGGGTGTGAAGAACCCGAGCGCTCGGCTCCGCGGCGCGCGGCACAGAACGTAACCAGAGGGCGCGTTCGACGGACTGGGCTTGGAAGCGCTGCGGTGAGATCCCGTGCGCAGTGCGAAACGCTCGGCTGAATGCGGGCAGGTGCGCGTAACCCAGGTTCCTCGACACCGTGCCGGGTGCAACCCCGAGTTGGAGTTGGGTGCGTGCCTGGGTCATCCGTGAAAGCGATCGCCACTGCGGATACGTGGTGCCGGTTTCGATACGGAACTCCCGGCGCAGCCTGGCCGCGTCAGTACCGAACTCTTGCGCCCACTCGTCCAGAGTGCGAGGGTCGGCCGGGCGGGCGGCGGTCGTCGCTGCCAGTCGTGTGGCAATCGAAGCGGTGGGCGAGGTGTTCGAAACCGGTTGTGCAAGAGGGCCGGTGGCGATGATGTCGAATGCCATGGCGCTGTCGTGGCCGCGCGGGCGCAAGGGCGTGTAGGCGGCGACGAAAGTGTGCAGCAATGCCAACTCGTCAGTGGGGGAGAACTGCACGGTCTCGAGGGCGTCGGCAGATACGGTCGACCCGTTCGAGGAACGGAAGCCGAGCGGCAGAAGCAGTGAACCAGTCGGAACCGTGACGGTATTGAGGACGCCTGCAGGAAGAATCATGGCCTTTCCGGTGCGCAGTTCCCAACTGCGGTCCGCGACGTCCACCCGGGCTTGGCCTCGGTAGACCCACACGGCGACGTGGGCGCCGTTGACGCGCGGCCACGTCGCATTGGCCGGTATCGGCGGCGTTGTTTCCCCGGGCTGCCTGGGCTCTGCGAGCATGCGGACCAATGCTTGATCGTTGTCGGTGTCCACGCTGCGATCGGTTGGACCGGAGAGGGCCCGGCGGCGATAGTCGCTCGGGCTCTCTCCCATCTGGGACCGGAACGCACGCGTGAATCCGCTGCCCGTTTCGAAGCCGACTTCGTTTGCAATCCAACCGATCTCGCGGTCCTGCTTCAGGTACTCCAACGACGCGGCGATCCGAGCTCGAAGCCGCCAGCGCGTGAAGGTGAGGCCGGTTTCTTCCACGAAGTATCGCTGGAGCGTTCGAATGCTGATCCCGGCACGCTTCGCGAATTGTGCCTCGGTGTCGTCGGTGCCAGGTGTTCGCAACAGGGCGTGCGCGATCTCGAACGCTTCCCGTGATTGCGGCAATTGCGGCAGCGAGGTGGCCCCGTCGTCGGCCCGGGTAATCATTTCGAACAAGGACGACGGGTGTGCAGCGTCGCCGCGCAGATAGCCCAGGTTGTGAACGAACTCGTGGATCAGTCTGTCTTCCCATCCGGGCGGAACGCGCAGACGCGTCACGGTAGCCGGCCCGGCGCTGACGCCGTTCGAGGGCGGAAGCAGGATGGGAAACGCGACGGAATCCGAGTCAGTCTCCATCGAATATCGCACGCCCGCCGGGATCCACAACAACTCGCCCGCCGGCACCTCGTAGACGGTCGATCCGGTCCTGACGCGTCCACTACCTGCGAGAACCCAGAACAACAGCGGTGAGCGGCCGATGCTTGGCTCGGTGCGGCAGGCGCGGATCGGCCCCAAGTCGATTGCGTCCGACCTTCCCGATAGTGGTAACACATTGGCGCTCCTGGACAACCCTTTCGACTTAAGTATGGCTAACTTTACCTCTGCCGACTGTGTTCGCAGCGGCGCACTCTCGTATCTTCAGAAAGCCACATACTCATGCGCAGATCTCTACGCCCGGCGGCGGCAGTACTCGCCGCGGTCGTCGCCCTCGCTCTTGCCGGCTGCTCGAATTCGTCAGGTAGTGACACCGGAACCGAGGGCACCCAGGAAACCTCCGGGGCCACCGAGGGCTGGCCGCGCACCGTCGATCACGGCGGCCGTAGTACCGAGATCACTGCAAAGCCGACTCGGATCGTGTCCACCTCGCCGTCGTTGACCGGCACGCTGCTTGCGATCGGAGCGCCGGTGGTCGCGAGTGCGGCGACAACGCCGTCGGGAATGACCGATGACCAGGGGTTTTTCTCCCAGTGGTCGGGCGTGGCGGCTGATCGTGGCGTCGCGGTGCTCTACCGAAATCTCGAGCTGGACCTCGACGCGATCGAGACCTTCGAGCCCGATCTGATCATCGGCTCCGCCAACGGCGGCGACTCGACACTCGATGCCTACTCACAGCTGAGCGACATCGCACCCACTGTTCTTCTCGACTACGGCGCCAGCTCCTGGGAGGAGCTCGCTGATCAGCTCGGGACTGTCACCGGACTCGAGAGCGAGGCCGCCAAAACCGTCGACGAATACGACAGCTGGGTCACCACCCAAGCCGCGAAGATCAAACTTCCCGAGCAGCCGGTGACGGCACTGGTCTACATGGGTGCCGACGGTGTCTGGACGTTCCGAGCCGACAGCCCGCAGGGCAATCTGCTGGCCTCGCTCGGCTTCACCTATGCCGAGCCCGCCGAGCAGTTTGTCGCTCCGGACAAGCGGGGTGCCTCCGGCGTCGCGATCGTCAGCTCCGAAAACATGTCTGCCGCACTAGACGGGGCGCAGACGCTGTTTGCCGTCTCGATGGGGCCCAAGGACGTGGAGAAGCAACTCGCGGCCGACCCGCTCCTTGCGAATCAACCTGCGGTCAAGGGTGATCGGGTATACGCGATGGGAACGGCAGCCTTCCGTCTCGACTACTTCAGTGCAAAGCAGACGGTCGAGTCGCTGGTGTCCACGTTCGGTGGATGACCGCGTGGGCGTTTCTGCGCAGTCCCGGACCGAAGCGCCACCGCGGTCCGGGACGGCCGCGCGTGCGGGGTTGTTGGTCCTCGTCTCCATCGTTGTAATCGTGCTGGCATCCGTCGGCGGACTCGTCATCGGCTCACGCAACATCCCCGTCTCCACTGTCCTCGATGCAGTTCTTTCCTACGACGCCGGTAACAACGAGCACCTGATTGTGATCGAATCACGTTTGCCTCGAACAATTCTCGGGCTTGTGGTCGGGGCCGCGCTCGGACTGGCCGGCGCGCTGATGCAGTCGATCACCCGCAACCCTCTGGCCGATCCGGGACTACTCGGTGTGAACGCCGGAGCATCAGCAGCAGTCGTGATTGCGATTGCCTATCTGGGGGTGACTTCGGCCGGCGGCTATCTGTGGTTCGCGCTTGCCGGCGCGGCCGTTGCCTCGGTAGGTGTGTACATGTTGGGGTCGGCGCATCGCAGCGCCGCGACCCCAGCGCGCATGGCGCTTGCCGGTGCCGCTGTTGCGACGGCGATCACGGCTCTCACCAGCATGGTTCTCATCAGTAACGAGGCCGCATTCAATCAGTTCCGATTTTGGGCAGTGGGTTCGTTGCAAGGCCGCGGCGGAGACGTGATCGTCACTGTTCTGCCCTTCGTCATCGTCGGTATCATGTTGTCGTTGTTGCTGATTCGTCCACTCAACGCAATCGCGCTCGGCGAGGATGTCGCCAAAGGGCTCGGTGCCAGCACCGGACCCGCACGGGTCGGATCCGCTGTCGCAGTCATCCTGCTGGCAGGGGCCGCCACTGCGGCGGCTGGACCGCTCGGATTCGTGGGCCTGGCTGCGCCGCACATCGTGCGCGGTGTCGTCGGGCCGGATCTGCGATTTCTTCTGCCGTGCGTGCTCGTTGTCGCCCCGGCATTTCTGCTCTTGGCCGACGTTCTCGGTCGCGTTGCCACAGCGCCGGGAGATCTGCAGACGGGGATCGCCGTGGCGGTGCTCGGTGGCCCCTTGTTTGTTGCGCTCGTGCGCTCGCGGCGGGTGGCGTCGCTGTGAACGCGATTGCAGCACAGCCGGTTCCACCGCTGTTCCGCGGTTGGGTGGTTCGAATCGGGTCGTACTCGTGGCGGATAGTTCCGCGAGTGCTGTTCGTAACCGTGACAATCAGTGCGGCATTGGCGGCGCTCTCGTTTGCCACGCTGATGTATGGAACCCTGGATCTGTCCTTGGGCGAAGTATGGCGTGCCCTGCACGGCGAAGGCGCCCCAGCGGCGGTTCGGTCCGTCCAGAATCGCAGGCTGCCGCGGCTGATCACGGCGATCGGCGTGGGCGGAAGCCTCGGTGTGGCCGGCGCGGTTTTCCAGACGCTTTCGCGCAACGTTCTCGGATCGCCGGACATCATCGGTTTCACCACCGGCGCTGCGACTGCAGCCGTGGTTCAGATCGTCTTCTTCGGAGGCGGGGTACTGCAGACCGCGGGCGCCGCTGTTCTCGGCGGCATGCTGACGGCGCTTCTGGTGTACGCGCTGGCACGCAAAGACGGCGTCAGCGGCGGTCTTCGACTTGTCCTGGTCGGTATCGGCGTGGGCGCGATGCTGAGCGCCGTGATGTCGTTCCTGGTGGTGCGTGCGGATATCGACGACGCCACCGTTGTGCAGCAGTGGACGGCCGGCTCGCTGACCGGGCGCGGTTGGCCACACGCGGTCAGTGTTGCGATCGCCGTCGGTGTTCTCGTTCCTGCTCTCGTCGTGGTGTCCCGGCGCGTCACCATGATGGAGATGGGCGACGACGCAGCGTCCTCGCTCGGGATCTCCGTGGAGCGATACCGATTTGCCGGCATTCTGCTTGCGGTCGCGCTCACCGGCGCGGCGACCGCGGCCACCGGCCCCATCGCATTTGTGGCGCTCGCCGCTCCCCAGATCGCACGACGGTTGGCACGGCGCAGCGGTGTTCTTGTCGCGACTTCCTTCCTGCTAGGCGCAGTTCTGCTGGCGGGCGCCGACTTGATCGCGCAAGCGGTCGAGGTCGGTCTCCGCACTCCGGTCGGTCTTGTCACCAGTCTGCTCGGTGGTGCCTATCTGATCTGGCTGCTCGCTCGTCAGGCCTGAAAAAAACTCGCTACGAAAGAGATTCATGACTACTGCCACCCCAACATCGCGGCTGCGCGCCGAGAAGATCGAACTACGGTACGCCGATCGAACCATCGTGGACGAGTTGAGTCTCGAGATCCCCGATGGAGGGTTCACCGTCGTCGTCGGACCGAACGGGTGCGGCAAGTCGACATTGTTGCGTGCGCTCGGCAGAATGCTGACACCTCGATCGGGTCGTGTTGTGCTCGACGGTAACGATATTCGGTCCTATCGAACCAAAGAAGTCGCCCGGCGAATCGCCCTGTTGCCACAGTCCCCGCTCTCGCCTGGAGCGATCAGTGTCGCAGACCTCGTATCCCGCGGCCGATATCCGTATCAGAGCATGCTGCGCCAGTGGTCACCCGAAGACGAGCATGTTGTCTCCGAGGCCCTGAATGAAGTCGGAATGCGATATGCAGCAGACCAATTGGTGGACGAGCTGAGTGGGGGACAACGTCAGCGGGTATGGATCGCCATGACGCTTGCGCAGCGCACCCCGGTGTTGTTGCTCGACGAACCGACCACCTTTCTCGACATCGCCCACCAGATCGAGGTTCTCGACCTCTGTTCCCAACTCCACCAGTCCGGTCGAACATTGGTCGCGGTCCTGCACGACCTGAACCTCGCGGCCAGATATGCCACGCACGTAGTTGCCATGCGGTCCGGAAAAATTGTCATGCAGGGCAGTGCCTCGGACGTCTTCACCCCTGAGTTACTGCGCGAAGTCTTCGACCTCGAGGCGCTGGTTCTCGAAGACCCGGAAACCGGACGGCCACTTGTTGTTCCGCGTGATCGAAGACCTGTCAGTCAACTACCCGTCCACAACTGAACCACCGATCAGGAGATATCAATGACTACCGCATCTCGACCTGAAGAAACTGAAACGTCTGCGTCGGCAAAGGCGCCACGCGGAGAAGACCACGACCGCGGTCTCAACGACGTGGTTGCCGTCGTCGAACGCGTCGAACGGCCGACCGAGAGCATCTTGCGCATCGCCGTCCAGTTGACTTCGTCGGCGGACGACCCGAATTGGTTGCGGCCCAACGTCGCATTTCGCATCCAGCTCGGTCCGCAGTACGGCGACGTCTCTCGCGTCTACACGGTGCGCACCTGCAACGCGCCGAGCAGTTCGATGACCTTCGACGTAGTGCTGCACGGCCACACCAGCCCTATGATGCGCTGGGCCGACGACCGTCGTGTGGGTGACACGTTCTCACTCACCGGTCCTCGCCCGCACTTCCTCGTTCCCGAGATCGCTGATCGCCGCGTCGCACTGTTCGCCGACGACACCGCGATACCTGCCCTCTATTCGATTCTGCTTCAGTGGCCCGAGGGACTGACCGGCGTCGGCTGGGTCGCCACCGGTGACGCCGAGGCTTTCGCGGAACTGCCCGTGATCCCCGGCCTCGAGCTGCACCATGTCGAAGATGGCCTCGCCGAGTACGCCGTCGAACTCGATAACCCAGGAGACTACGCGGTGTGGGGTGCCGGGGAACGGGACGAGATGCGAGCCATTCGAGCGCATTTCCGCAAGACAGTCGGCCTGGCGAAGGACGATGTAGTTGTCTTCGGGTACTGGAAGCGAGGGGTCAGCACTACCGAGATAGATCAGAACCGACTTCGGAACTACACGAGCATCCTCGAAAACGGCGGCACGCTCGCAGACATCGACGATCTGGCAATCGGTATCTGATGCGACTGTTGGATTTGTCAGCCCGCCGCGTGTTCTTCCGGCGCCAGGGAATTGCCCGGTGCGATGTTCGAGCAGTTGTTCGGCAACTGACTTCCGTTGAAACGGTCGTTGAGCCAGGTGATGGCGCCGGGGAGCCACAGCGCGCCACCCGGAACGTGACTGATGGTGTCGTACTGGTCGTACTGGATGGACAAACCTGCGTCGCAATAGCGAGTGGCGAGTGAGCGGACGTCCCCGGCAACCATGACTCCGTCGCCAGGGCCGACGCCCGGTCCACCTGGCTGGGTGCCCTCGAGGGCTCCGTTTGCGGCTTGAGCGATGAACATCGGGATGGTGGGTATCGGCGCGTTGCCCATGTTGATCTTGTTGGCCACGTCGACGTACTCGGGCACCGAGTTGGGGTTCGCATACTCTGGTTTGGCAAGGTCCTGCCAGGTCACCCCCGGGTACTGCAGGATGACGTTCCCGATCGAGGCATCCTCGATCCGAGGTAGGAGTTCGCGTCCGCGATCGCCCAGATACGGGTCGAAATCTATGTCGTAGGCACGGGCAAGTCCGACGACCGCCATCCCGACAACGCCTGCCCAACCGATGCTTCCGTTTGCGTACCGGAGGTTGTTTGCCGGGTTGACCAACAGACCACCCTGGGCGGCGCCGATCAGGTCCTCGTTGATGTCCGGGGCGTAGTCCGGCGCGAGGATGGACGCCCAGTTGGTGGCGATTGCTCCGCCCGAGTATCCCATCAGACCGATCTCGGCTGAGTCGGAAATACCTGTCTCGGATGTGTTGCGAGCGGCACGGAGGGAGTCGAGAGTCATCATTCCGTATTCGGGTCCTGCCGCGAAGTCCGCGTTCGGGCCCTCGGTGTCGGGAATGACGACGGTGTAGCCCAGCGCCAGTAGAGGACCGAACATGACGGCTTCGCCGGAAGCGAGAGTCCCGCCGAAGGCGACATTGCGCCCGCTGACGGTAAGGCTGCCGATCGGGGTGTCCCCCGCGATTGCTCGTGACGGTCCGTCTTCCGGGTTCAGCGAATCGTAGGCAGACTGGAACGAGACAACTTTGTCCGGCTGGGCATTGGGTGGTCGAAGAATCGATGTGACATTCGCAGACGGCCGGCCGAGAGCGTCGGTCGACCGGTACAACACCTGTACGGCTTGCAACGGGGTAGGAATGTTGACGACGTGATAGGGCAAGGTTCTCGTTTTGAGCACGGCCCCAGGCTGATACGACGACAGCGGTGCCGAACCGTCGTACTGATAGAAGGAATCCGCCGACGGTTGCGCGGCGACAGTAGGTGCTGTGATGCCTGTGAGTGCAATGGCTGTCAGCGCCACCGCTCCCTGAAAGAGAATCTTTGATGCCACGATCGACCCTTCGGTTTCGTATGTCTCTCGGTACTTGACGGGCTGGTGTGATGACGACCACACGTTATCTTACTTTTGAGTAATAAACGAGAGGCTTGCGCCGGTTGTTTGAATCATGCATGGACGCAATGTGATTGAGATCTTTGAAGTGGCCTTGCTAATTCTGCTCAGGGTGCCATGTGTACGATACGACTAGTAGCTGTCGCGACGAGCTGCTGCCTTGGGCTGTTCCGGGTTGTCCGATTCCGGGAAATGTTCTGTGCTGCACGGTATTGAAGGACGAAGGAGTGGACATGGGTAAGCGCGCTCCCGATGACGGCGTGTTTCGAGACTCGGCCGGCGCCCAGGCTGGACTGCTCACTCCTCCGAGCGGTGCACGTAGCGAGGCGGCCCACGAGAAGGCCCTTCGGTCAGCGGAAGCGCTTCTGAAATCCGGGGGAATGAAGGCGGCGACCATCGATGCGATCTCCGAGCAATCGGGCGTCAGCAAAGTCACGCTGTATCGGCACTGGCCGTCGCGGCAGGCGATCGCCGCTGAAGCGTTCGGTGTGCTCATGGCCCGGCACTTGACGTTTCCGGAGACCGACAGTGCGCAAGACGATTTGAACGATTACCTCGAGGACATCGGAAGGTTCTACCGAGGTCCACTCGGGTCGATCTTTGCCGAACTTGTCGGCGCGTGTGCCAACGACCCGACGACGGCTGCATACTTCCGTACCTTCTTCCTCGACGAACGTCGTCGCGGCTTCGCCGAACTGATTCGACGATGTGTTGAGTCCGGATACTTCCGCGACGACATCGAGATCGAGGAAGCGATCGATCTCTTCTTCGGTCCCTTGATCTACCGGATGTTGGTGGGGCACGCGAGTATCGACGACAACACGGTGCGCTCGATCATCGATCATGCAGTTCGTGGACTCCGGAACGGTGTCTAAAGTGGATATTCGCTGAAATCCTTTGTGCTGGAGAGGGTACTGCCCTCTCCAGCGTTGCGCGATGTGTGTCAACTCGGCACTGTCAGCTGAGCATTTTCAGCACGTTCTGGTACTCACCGTTGATCTCGGCATGACGAAGTGGCTTGGCCGCTTCGACCACAATCTCTGTGGCGTTGTCGTCAGCTTTCAGTAGAGCAATGGTTTCTTCGATGTAATCATCAAGGGGTAGAGCCGATTCCGAGTTCTCCTGGTTCATCAGTGTGGTGCGGACGCCCGGTGGGATGAGTTCGATGCACTGGATCGAAGTATCGGCGAGTTGAACGCGCATGCTCTCGGTGAAGAGATGAACGGCAGCTTTCGTGGCGTTGTACGTGGGCGTGATGGGAAGTGGGACGAAGCCGACGGCGGATGACACAGTGGCGATGGTGGCGGTCGGCTTCGTCAACAGATGCGGAATGAACTGGCCGACCAGTCGAATAGTGCCGAGTAGGTTCGTCGTGATCGTTCGTTCGGCGACGTCGAGGAAGTCCGGGTTCTTCAGGTCCTCCGGGTACATGATTCCCGACATCGTCACAAGGACGTTCAGATCGGGAAAGTCCTCCGTTACGGATTCATACGCCGTTCGAATGGATTTCGGGTCGTCTACGTCGATGACGACGGTACTGATCTTCGGATGCTTGCTCGAGATCTCTTGCAGCAGAGTGGATCGCCGTCCACCGATGATTACCTTGTTCCCCTCGTTCTGCAATGCCACTGCAAGTGCGAGCCCGATACCGGAGGTTCCGCCGGCAATGAAGATGGTATTTCCCGAGATATTCAATGTGTGTTTCCTTGGTTTGTCGTGGGCGTCGACGTGGCGACAGTGATGGATTTGAGTTGGGTGTATTCGTTGAGCGTCTCGAGGCAGAACTCTCGCCCGAGACCGCTTTCCTTGAATCCGCCGAAGGGGACGCCGCCTCCCAGATTGAAGTACTGATTGATCCAGACGCAGCCCGCATCGAGACGGTCCGCGGTTTCCATGGCGTTCTTCAGGTTCGAGGTATAGATCCCAGCAGCGAGTCCGTATGGAGTGTCGTTGGCTTCTGTGATCACTTGCTCGTAATTGTTCCACTTGAGGACGCACAAAACAGGCCCGAAGATTTCGTCTTGCGCAATTCGCATCGAGTTCGTGACCTCCAGAATTGTCGGTTCGACGAAGTTTCCGGCTTCGAATCCCGGCACTACTGTTCGGTTGCCGCCGGTAAGTACTTGTGCGCCTTCTTCGATTCCGGAATTGATCATCGAGATCACACGATCGGCATGTTCCTTGTGGATTAATCCACTCAGTTCGGTGTCCTCCTCGAGTGGTGGCCCGACTCGCAATGATCGGAATCCTGCAACGAGTTTTTCCACGAAGGCGTCGTAGATATCCTCGTGGATGAACAGACGTGTTCCGGCTAAGCAGGATTGACCGTTGCACATCAGGACGCCGGAGGTCGCGTCTGCGACTACCGCATCGACGTCGTCGATGTCAGGAAAGACGATGCTCGGACTCTTGCCGCCGAGTTCGAGAGTGGTCGAGATCAGTCGGGATGCTGCGGCGTGTGCCACCAGCCGGCCGACTTCGGTGCTCCCGGTGAAAGCGAGTTTGCTGACTTTCGGATGACCGATCAGGGCTGCGCCGGCCTCTTCGCCGAGGCCGGGTACAACATTGAGAACGCCTTTCGGGAACACTTCGGCGGCGATCCTCGCCAGTTCCATGACTGAAACACAGGCATTTTCATCAGGTTTGAGTACGACGGTGTTTCCGGCAGCGAGAGCGGGAGCAATCTTGAATGCCGTCATCACAACGGGATCGTTCCAGGGAATGATCTGTCCGCACACGCCCAATGGTACCCGTTTCGCAACCAGATACCCCGAGGCCAATTCGCGGCCGAAACCGTGGTGCGCCAACGAAACTGACGCAAAGTATCGTAGGTGCGACACTGCGGCCCGATAGTCTTCTCGCATCTCCCTGATGTGTCGCCCGGTGTCCATGCACTCGAGTTGGGCAAGCTCTTCAGTTCGTTCCTCCACCAGTGCGGCAAACTGCAAGATTTGTGCGGACCGTTCTTCGGTCGTCAGGCCTGCCCACGCCGGAAATGCCCGTCCGGCGGCTTCGACCGCATCATTGATTTCTTCTGCCCCGCATCGGGACAGTGTGGCGAGCAGAGCGCCGGAAGCGGCGTCACGCGCCTCGAAGGTGGATGTGCCGATGGCTCGGAACGCTCCATCGATGTACGCACCGTATTCACGAACTGCTTGACCTTCCATGGATCCTCCTAGATCGGTCAATCGGTGAAGTTCGAAGTGTACTGTACGTTTCGTACACTTGTCGATGGTTGCCGTGCCGCGCATGGATGGCGTTAGCAGAAAGACCAGCTAGAACAGCGTTCTGGTCACATCGTCAAGGCGTGGCTCCAGCAATTTCAGCCGCCTGCTTCATAGCCTGTGAGACGTACCCCGTGCCGATTCTGACGCCGCCCAGCCACTCGGTGAGGCGCGCCGCCTCGGCATCGAGAGAACGTCGCGCAGACGCTGACACGGTCTCGAGCAATCGGACGTGAACCACACCGGTTTCATCTTGGATCCAGCACCCCACGACGCGACCGTCGACCCAAGCGGTGGTGCCGGCATTACCGCGGGTGTCGAAGAGTTGGTTGCGGTGCGGGCCGAGGTAGAAGTCACGGTTCTTCCACCCCATGATCGTCGGGTCGAGCACCGGTAGGAGTGCCACCCAAGGACCTGGATCAGGCACCGTGGCGACGTCATCCGGTAGCAACCAGCCGGTGTCGCCTCCGTCGAGTGAGACTGCAACGGCGTCGAGTTCGGCGAGGGCGGCCCGGACGACCGTCTTCGTCGAGCCCAGCCACCAGACGATGTCGTCTTCCGTGCCCGGTCCGAAGGTGTAGAGCCAACGGCGGACTATTTCTCGATAGCCGTCTGCAGATTCGAGATCGACGGGGGCGTCGTCGAGCCAGTGTCGAGTGAGAGTCCACAGTGGGCGTGAGACGGGGAAGCGGGCGGTGTTGGTGCCGCGCATGATGTCTGCGGTCGCCCCGAGATGCGTGAGAACCCTGGGTGCCGACCAGATTTCACCTGCCGAACCCTCGACCTTGACGTCTGTCATCGGCACGGCCTGACGAATCTCTACCGCTGAAAGCCCTTCAGGCCTATCGGTGAGCAACTTCAGCACTTCCGTCCGTGCGCGATCGAGCCAGTCGTTGCCGTCGACGGCGAGTCCGGCCTTGACGACATCCTTGGCCATTCGTGCCCGCTCGGTGTTCGCGACGCGGGCGGACGCACTCGACCACGCGGCCGGCAGCAAGTCGCGGGGAAAGGTGAAGAGTGTGCGGCGCATTGCCAATTGCTTCACGAGACTGCGTTGGTCGTACAGGGCGCGGTCGACATCGGCGGCGTCCACGGACCGAACCCTCGCCCAGCAAGACAGATAGACCGTCGCTGACTCGGTGGCGTGCAGTACCGTCATCGCCCGCGTGGCAGCTTCCGGCGAATCGACGTGAAACATTGGCTCCAGCGCATGACGTACTCCTATGCGAGCACGGCGTTCGTCGTCGGAGACATGGCGCATCAGGCCATCGTGCCACAGTCCAGGTGCGTCGTATCAGCTAGTTGCACGAGGGTTCGGTTGCGCCAGTAGTCGTCGTGTCGGAGATGTGTGATTGCACCCGGGGTGGTCGCGAAGGTCGCAAATCCTGCGGCTTCGACGGGAATCTGTAGCCAGGCGGAGACGACGAATGTGTGTGCAAAGCCGTGGGTTACGACGATGTGATCGTGATCGAGGCGGTTGTTGTCAGGGGCCGGGACCTGCCGCTGGGCCAGCCACGAGTTCGGGCGTCCTTCGGCTTCTCCGAAGCTGATTTCGCGCAATCGAGTGTCTGTTGTCGCCGGAGCATCGAGTGTCCGGGCGATGATCGTGGATGTCTCGGTGCACCGTTCGAGGTCGGACGAGGTGATGCGGACCGGGCGCGAAGTTCCGGTGCGTCGTCGTTTCAGTGCTTCGGCGATCAAACCTGCATCGCGCCGACCAGCGGGGGTGAGAACCGAATTGTGCCAACCGCCGACTACGTCCTGCGCTGTGTGTTCGGCATGAGGATGAGTGACGACGTAAAGATCCTGCATGAGACCCCTTTTGCTTACCCGACTTTTTCCGGCAACAGTATTCCAGGGTTGAGGATTCCACGGGGATCCCAGGACGATTTGATCAACTGCATTGCGGCGATGTCGGTTTCAGTGCGCCCCAGCGATATCCACGGCGACTTCGCGCGGCCTATCCCGTGCTCGGCGCTGATGCTTCCATGGTGGGCGGCGACGAGTCGGAACACCATATCGGTCAGTTCGTGTGCGACCCTCGGCTCGGCATCCAGAAGGTTCACATGAATGTTTCCGTCGGCGAAGTGCCCGAACAGGATTGGCCGCACGAGGGGGAATCGTTGTGCCAGGCTTTCTCGGAGGTTGTCGATGAACATTCCCATCACGGACAAGGGGACGGAGATGTCGAGCTTGACTACCGGCGTCGTCGACGACGCGCTGATGCTTTCGGTATGGCTTTCCCGCAGAGTCCACAGTTTTCGAGCCGGCCCAGGCTCGACCGTCGCGTCCTCGATGAGGTCGGCAGAGTCGGAGAGTACTTCGAGGAGCGACTCTTCCGTTTCGCGCGGTGATGACACCTCGATGAGTGTGTACATCGGTGAAGGGGTGCCGAACGGGCGACGGGCATCGGTGTGTGCGCAGACGAGGGAGATGCCGTCGTCGGTCATGATCTCGGCGGCTTCGACGGTCAATCCGCTCTGACGCACGCGATTACACAAAAGTAGCGCTTGATCGACGTCGCGTACACCCGCGAGCACGACCTGGGTGTCGGTCGCCGGGGTGACCAGCTTCATCAGGACCTTGGTGATGACTGCGAGCGTTCCCTCACTTCCGGCGAGAAGTCCTGGAATGTCGTATCCGACATTGTCTTTGACGAGTGGAGTCCATCTACTCAGTACCGAACCGTCCGCGAGCACGGCTTCGATACCGAGTATCTGTGCGCGTGTATTTCCGTATCGGACCATGCGCGTCCCACCGGCGTTGGTTGCGACGATGCCGCCGAGTGTCGCGGATTCCTTTGATGCCAAATCGATTCCGAAGCGGAGACCGTGTGCCGATGCCGCCAGGTCGGCGCGAGCAACGGTCACGCCGGCGCCGGCTGCGATTGTCCGACCGATGGGGTCGACGGCTTCGATCGTCTCCAGACGTCTGGTACTCAGCACCACGGACCCAGTCGAGGCGATTCCACCACCGACCAGTCCGGTGTTGCCGCCTTGCGGTGTGACGGGAACCCCCGCGTCGAAGCATGCTCGAAGAACCGCAGACACTTCGGAGGTGTTGCCGGGGCGGATGACCGCGATCGCGTCGCCGATCCAACGTCCCGTCCAGTCACGTGTGTAGCCCTCGATCAGTTCGGGATCGGTAAGCACATGCGTGTGGCCGACGATCTCTGCGAGGGCGTCGATAAGCCTCGCGTCTGTTGCAGGTTCAGTGAGTGCTCGGGGATTCATGTGCAACCTTGTGATCGTTCGGGTGACAATTTTCGGGAGACAGACGGTGGATCAACGTGAACTCGATCCTCCGACCTCAGGTGACGCCGTGTCCAAGACCAAGTAGTGACACCACCATCTGTTTTTCTTATAATCGCCGTATGAACCTGCAGCGTGCCCGTTATCTGATCGCTCTGTCGGATCATGGGAGCTTCACTCGAGCCGCTGCGAACGTCCACGTCGCGCAATCGGCCCTCAGTCAACAGATCAAGGTTCTCGAGCGCGAACTCGGAGTTCCGCTGGTGGATCGTCGGGGTCCGCAGTTCACCTTCACGGAAGCCGGCAAGGTGGCGGTACGAGAGGCGCGCTTTTTGATCGGGTGTGCGGACCGGGCTGTCGAACGAATTCGGTTGGCCGCGCGCGGTGTGGACGGAGAACTGCGCATCGCGTACACCCGTTCGTGGGCGGGCGGAGCAGTCGCGGATCTGGTCAGCACCTATCGAAGGCTCTACCCGGGCGTCGAAGTTGTCGTTCATCGTGGCACTTCGGCGCAGACTGTCGACCTCGTCCGAACCGGAGCCGTCGACATCGCGGTTGTTCGCCCGCCGCTCGATGAAGACGATCGAGAACTTCCCCTGATCGTCCTCGACACCGAACCTATCCTGGTCGCTGTGCCCGTCGATCATCCGTTCGGAGATCGAGCGACGCTCGAACTCGGAGATCTGGTGGACGTCCCCGTTGTGTTCTGGCCGGAGGCCAACGCCCCGGGGATGTATTTGCGTACGCTCGAACAACTTTGGCCAAACGGGGCGCCCAGCATCGTTCGATTCGAGGCCGACGACGAGCAGGTGCTGCATGCCGTCTCGGACGGGGTGGGTATTGCGCCGATCCCCCAGGGCAGAGCGCGGATGCTCCGCATCCCGGGTGTCCATCTATGTGAGATCGCCGGTGAGCAACCAACCCTCGACGTGGCAGTGACCTACCGGCCGGATAATCCGAATCCGGCGCTTGCGCCGTTTGTTGCGCTCGCTGAACGCGAAAGATCGTCAACCACTGCGTAGTACCTGTGATGCGCGGTGGGTCCTATCCGCCATCGAGGACCAGCATCATGGCCGTTGCGCGTGCTCGGTTCTCGATGGAATCGACGTGGAATCCGACGTGCTGGGACAGTTTCGCCAATCGGTGCGCGACGCTGCTGTGGTGAAGATGCATGGAATCTGCTGCGGCCCTCAAGGTTCCGGACTGCAGGTATGACCTCAAGGTTTCGAGTAGTTCCAACCCCTGTTTGGTGTCGCCGATCTCTTCGGCACGAACCAGATCCGGTATTCGCGAGTGATCGATGTGTGGTCCCGGCGCCAAGAGGTTGAGGGCGCCGAGATCGTCGGCGTTCACGATCGGTGTTGTTGCCGACGCCTGTGCGCGAGCGAATCGTGCAGTGCCGAGTATTGTATTCACTTCGGAAGCGGAAGCAGTCAAAGATATTCCGGCGCGTACGGATGACGACAGTGCGGCCTCGGTCAGCTCGGGTGTCGGTGCGAACGAACCCGCCACGAGATTCAGATACTCGCCGTCAGCGTCTATCCCAACGGCTTTGCCAGGTTTGTAATCTGGCGAAATGACAAGGTGTGCAGCACCTTCGGTCGTGCCTGAGACTGCCTTGGTTGCCATTACACGGACTGGGGTATGGGGTTCGATACCGAGACCGGCGCAGGAGGTGAGCACCGCGAGTTCATCCATCGGGAACAACAGATTTCGAGTGTGCTCGGCTTCGGTAGGCAGGCGTCGCGGTTGCAGAATTATCGCTGCGGTCAGGGCCATCCGGTCGACGAGCATTTCGTCGAGTGGCAAGCTGGCCCCGGGTCGTTCGATCCATACCGTTCCGAGAACCTCGTCGTCTACGGCAATGTTTCTGGTCATGCTCGGTGGGAGCTGAGGATCGGGTGACCATCGGCCGCGCGGATCGCAACGGCGCAAATTCTTCTTGCTTCTGCCGCGCTCGACGATCTCGATACCCACGACGCAGTCCGCCAACTGCGCGCTCGCACGAAGCAAAGACGCGGTGTCGGAGCCGTGCCGCACGAGGGCGTCGAAGTAATCGATGACACGTACCAGGCCTGCCGAGTCTGCATCGAGCTCGGCAAGCCGGTACATCAGTCCTTGCATCTCGCAACGCTACGAGACCGGCGAGAGCGAACGCAACCCTCTCCTGAGCGCAGTGAGGGCTTCGGCGGCACCTCTTTCGCTGACCGCGGCGGTCGCGACCAGTGCCGACCCGTGAAAGGTTCCGGGGAAGGAGTGCAATTCGACGCTGACTCCCGCTTGCAGCAGCCGAAGGGCGTATTCGATTCCTTCGTCGCGGAGCGGGTCGAGTTCCATGGTGGACAGGTAGGTCGGCGGCAGGCCGGTGAGGTCGGTAGCCCGGGACGGCGCAGCGTAAATGGACACGTCAGGATCTTCGGGACCGGAATACGACTCGCCGAGATAGTACTTCCACGACAGGATGGCGTTAGGGCGGTGCCACAAGGGGGTGTCGACGAAGTTCGTCATCGAGACCGTCGCCAGGCGGTCGTCGAGTTCAGGGATTTCGAGGAATTGGAAGGCCACGGGCACAACGCCCTCGTCACGGGCTTTGAGGACAGTGCCTGCGGCCAGTCCACCGCCTGCGCTCTGCCCTCCCACTGCGATGCGGCGTGGATCGACCCCCAGCTCCTCGGCATGGGCGTGGATGTAGAGGAGTGCGGCGTAGCAGTCGTCGACGGGGCCGGGGAAGGGGGTTTCGGGGGCGAGGCGGTACTCCACGTTCGCAACGGCGAATCCGAGTTCCCGCGCCACCTCGACGCAAAATGGATCGCTGGATTCTGCGGTGCCGATTGCGAATCCGCCGCCATGGATCCAGAGCAGAACGGGGACAGGGCCGGCAGTGTTGTCCGGGGTGAAGAAACGAATCGTGACCTCCGGATCGCCGTCCAGGCCGGGTGCCGACAGTTCACGAAGCGAGACTCCGTCGAATGACAGGTCGGCCAACATGGTGCCGACCAGAGCGTCGTAGGTGGCCCGTGCGTTGCGGAGGTCAGCGAAGTCCACCTTCGGGAGCATGGTGAGTGCCGCGGCGAGTTCGGGGTCGAGAGTCGGGAATGTTGTCATGCACCCATCATCGAGCCTGATTGTGTCCTACGTCACCAGCGGCTTGTAGGAAATCGGAGAGTCTCCCTCCGACACCCGTCGGATCTCCCTAGGATGACGCCGGTGGACAGGGTACATCTCGGGGTGGGTTCGAGCGATTCGAATAGTGGGGCACGGATTGGTGGACGACCTCCGCAGGTTTTCGCTGGTCAGGCGATTCTGCGGTCGCACGAGTACCTTCTGACGCTCGAGGCACACACGGCGCCGTGGCTCGGCGTGCGAGAGCTTTCGATCTTCATCCGTCGAGGTTTCTCCATCGGCGATGACGACCTCGAATACCCGGACATCGGGGTTAGGGCAGTCCTGCACTTGCCGTCGTCACGAAGTGCGGAATCGGCGGGCAGCCATGCGGGCCTTGGCAGCGCGGCGTTGATCAGGATTCCATCGGACGACGAGGTGATGCCGTTGGTGTTGATAGCTCCGCAACCGGTGCTCATTCAGAACGAACCGTCCTACGCCGATGCCGTTGAGGCGGATGGACACAGCTTCCTGTTCCAGATCAACGAAGAGGGGTGGCCGGTGGTTGCCGAGTCCCACCCCGATTTCGTAGAGGAGTACCTATTCGGTTACGGGTCGGTGTATTTCTACGGGAGCTCTGACGCGACCGGGCTCGTTCGCGAAGTTGTACCGGGATTTCTCGACTTCTGACCGGCCCGACGGCTCGTCCGCCGATACCGTGGGCAGCGTATCGCGACCGGCGGTTATGTACTCGGAAAAATTGTTGCGGAAGTTTGTCGATCGGTGAGTGCGCCGTTCGACGTGTAAGCAGAGGGATCGAACAGAGCGGTCCACGAACGAAGGAGATTCTCATGAAGTACATGCTGATCATGCGTTCCACCGATGAGGCCATCGAAGCATCCAAAGACATGGACTTCGACGAGATCATCGCCGCGATGGGGCAGTACAACGAGTCCCTGATCAAGGCAGGTGTCTTGCTGGCCGGTGAGGGACTGGCGATGGAGGAGGGATTCATCGTCGATTTCGAGTCCGATCCTCCGCTGGTCTCCGACGGCCCGTACGGGGAGACGAAGGAGTTGTTCTCGGGATTCTGGATCATTCAGACGTCGACCAAAGACGAAGCCTTGGAATGGGCGAAGCGCTGCCCGCTCGGGCCGGGAAGCAAGCTCGAGGTACGCCGCGTGAGCGAGATGTCGGACTTCGATCAGGACAACGAGTACATCCAGAAAGAGGCCGGCTGGCGTGAAGAGCTCGGTACCGATCGTCCGGTCGCAGGCTGAACCATGACCGACGAGGCGGTGCGAGAAGAAACGAGAAAGGCTGTCGACGCGGTCTGGCGTATCGAATCCGCGAAGATTGTCGCCACGTTGACTCGCACCGTCGGAGATCTTGATCTCGCCGAGGATCTGGCCGCGCAGGCTCTGCTCGAAGCCGTCGAGCAGTGGCCCGCGACGGGGGTTCCGAGAAACCCCGCTGCCTGGCTGACATCTGTGGCGACACGACGAGCGATCGACGGGTGGCGACGACGTGAGAGGTTGGACGAGCGCTACGCCCACTTTGCGCGTGAACTCGAGAACGACGCTTCACATTTCGACGACGTCAGCTGGGATCCGGACCGCATCGACGACGATGTCCTTCGCCTGATGTTCATCGCCTGCCATCCCGTGTTGAATCGAAAAGCGCAGGTGGCGTTGACGCTTCGGGTGGTGGGCGGTTTGACCACGGAAGAGATTGCGAAAGCGTTCCTCACACCGACGGCGACGGTGCAGCAGCGGATAGTCCGCGCGAAGAAGGCGCTGACCGCCTCGAAAGCGGTTTTCGAAGTTCCAGGGCGAGAAGAGTTTTCGAGCAGATTGAGCGCGGTCCTCGGAGTGCTGTACCTGGTGTTCAACGAAGGCTATGCAGCCAGTTCCGGGGACGAGTGGATGCGGGCGGAGCTCAGTGCTGAGGCTCTGCGGCTCGCGCGAATACTCGCCGAATTGGTCCCCAGGGAGTCCGAGGTACACGGCCTTGTCGCTTTGATGGAGCTGACAGCCTCGAGATTCGGCGCTCGGACAACCTCGACCGGTGAACCCATCCTGCTGGCTGACCAGGATCGGACGAGGTGGGATCGCCTACAGATCTCGCGTGGGCTTGCCGCGCTGGAACGAGCTGACGCCGTCGGGCGTGGACGAGGCCCGTACGGCCTGCAGGCGGCGATTGCCGAATGTCATGCGCGAGCAGCAACTTTCGAAGACACTGATTGGAAGAAGATAGTCATCCTCTACGAGGCTCTGGCGCAACTGACGCCATCGCCTGTGGTCGACCTCAATCATGCGGCGGCGGTATCCATGGCATACGGTCCTGGCCCTGCGCTCGAATTCGTCGACAAGCTTGTCGCTTCAGGTGAACTGGCCGACTACCACCTGCTTCCCAGCGTTCGGGGGGAGTTGCTCAGTCAGCTCGGCCGATCCGAGGAGGCTAGAACCGAACTCCTCGAAGCGGCTCGGCTGGCCGGGAACGAGCGTGAGCGCGCTGTGCTGGTCGCGAAAGCCGATGCGCTGCTGCCGGATCGGTAGTCACGCGATTGTTAGTCAGGGCTGAGTCGGATCATCATTCGGCACCATGGGCGGCATCCCGACTCCGTAGGGATCGAGCATGTCCGATACACGTCGACCCCACCGTTCATGCGCGGACTGACGGGTAATTCCCGCTGCGCGGCCGATGGTTGACCATGTTGCGCCGAATCTACGCAGGCTCATGACGCTTGCCGTCGAATCGATACCCGCGGCGAGCTGAATCCGGAAACAGGCCAACTGCCACGCCATCTGACGCTGCGCCGGGATGTCGGTGTCCTGTTCTGCCTCCCACTCAGGGCTACCAGGTAAAGGATCTGTTCCGACAATCTTGTCTGCCTGAGTGCCGGCCTCGGTGATCGCGGCGTTGACCGTGGTGATCGCGGCGGTCTCGATCTTCGCAGTCAGGGCGCGTTCGATCAGGTCTTCCATGAAAAGTTCTCCTTTCGTCAGGACTAGCCTGACAGGCGCTGTTGAATTCTGTCAAGAATCCCCTGACAGACTTTGAGTTTAATTAATGCACGATTTATTTGTGTACTATCTAAATAGTCTCCGGTTCTGTTGACCGTCGTCGAAGGGGTTGCTGGTGAAAATCGTGGTTTTGTCGTTCCTGGTGGCATTGACTTTGATGACGGTCGGGATCATCGCCGCGCGCAACCGCAGCACTCGACCTGCCGTGACCGGGGCAGTTACTGCGGCGTCAACGGTTCTCGCTGCCGCCTGGACACTTTTTGCCGTGGCCTTCGTATTGGCCTGATCGTGCTGCAGTGCCGATGCGCCGGTAGTGGTGGTGAAGGAACTTCGCAGCAGGTCAGATGCGTTTTGTGTGCGGCGCGATGCCGCATACTCTGGCAGACGTGGCAATCGCTGAAACGGACAGAAATTACGGCGGAAGGTCGGTCGCGGCTCGCAAGGCCGAACGCCGTTCCCTCTTTTTGAATGCTGCTCTCAGCGTGTTTGCAGACCAGGGGTATGCCGGAAGTTCGGTGGCGGATATCTGCGCGTCCGCGAGTCTGGCCAGAAGGCAGTTCTACGACGAGTTCGGTAGTCGCGAGGATCTACTCCTCGCGCTGTACGACCAGATCCAACTCGACGCCAGAATTGCAATGGTCGACGCACTCGATGCAGAGCCTTCGGTCAATCTCCGTGACAAGGCAGCGACGGCCATGGCCGCCTTCGTCGAGTCGGTCGGAAGTGACCCACGACGCGCACACGTTGCCTTCATCGACGTCGTAGGTGTCAGTCCCCGGGTGGAAAAGCATCGTGTGGACCAACGTTCGGTCTGGGCAACATTTTTCGAGTCGATCATCAAAGGGATCGTGGGCGAAGATTACGAACCGCCGGGTGGTTACCGGTGGGCGTCCACCGCCTTCATCGGCGCGCTTACCGCGCTGGTGCACCAGTGGAGCACTGCGGAGCCTCGTCCTCCCGTGTCGGTACTGGTCGATCTGATGACGGTGCTCTTGAATGCGTTGATCGACGACGCGCCCCTTCACGCCGACGAATAGGTCACGAACACCAGGGGATTGTAATCCGGCCCACAACGCTCTACTCTCGTCCTCAATGTGTTAGACACTCGCATCTAACTTGTGTGCTCGTGATGAGAACTGCGGCAACACAAGGCAATCTGTGCTTTTCCGGGGAGGAATTGGTATGGGACGACGCTGGACAACTGACCGACAACGCGGGGGCCTCGCAATTGCCGTGATTGCAGTAATCGGGCAGATCGGACTTTCGGCACCTGCCTCAGCGGCACCGGACGAAGGTGTTCCCGCCCAAATTCAGGTCCAGCCTGCCCTGCCGCCTGCGGTTGCACCGCCTTTGCCTGAACTGGACCAGGCCTTCTATGAACCGCCTGTCGAGGTCGTCGAATCCAAGCAACCGGGTGAGATCATCGCCGCTCGTGCGGTGAATCTCGGTACTCTCAACCTGATTCCGACCAACGTGGATGCGTGGCAGATCTCGTATCGATCCAATAATGCTGCGGGCGAGGCAATTCCTGCTGTCACCACAGTGATCAAGCCGCGTGGCGACACTCGCGATGGGGGCCCGCGCCCGCTGCTGTCCTTTCAGATGGCAGAGGATTCACTCGGAAACTACTGCGCACCTTCGTATGTCATGCAGCAAGGCGCGTTGCCGTGGCTGGTGACGGGCGCTGCGACCGGTGGGGCTCAATTCCTCGAAGTGCAGGCGGCACTGGCGCAGGGTTGGGCATTGTCGGTGCCCGATCATCAGGGACCCAATTCTTCCTTCGCCTCCGGCCCCGTCGCGGCCCGGATCACGCTCGACGGTATCCGTGCTGCTGAGAACTTCGAACCCATGGAGCTACAAGGGCGGTCAACTCGCGTAGGGCTGCTCGGCTACTCGGGTGGATCGATTCCTACCGGTCACGCAGCTGAAATACGGCAGGCGTACGCGCCGGAACTGAATATCGTCGGAGTCGCCGAAGGTGGTGTTGCCGCGGATCTCGGCGCTTTGCTCGACAATGCCAACAACGCTCTAGGGGCCGGGATCGTCGCTGCCGGTGTAATCGGAGTGAGCCGAGAAGATCCTGAACTTGCAGGCTTCATCGATCAGCACATAAACCCTGCCGGCCGAGCGCTTTTCGCTGCCAAGGACAACCTGTGCATGCTCTGGACGTCGGCTGCAGTGCCCTTCCTCAATATCAAGGGCTTCCTCGATGTCCCGGGAGATCCCGTCCAACACCCCACGGTGAGAGCTGCGCTCTCCCGAGCTGCCATGGGTAAGTCTGTTCCTGACGTGCCGATGTACATTTATCAGTCGAATCCCGACTGGTTGGTGCCTGTTGGCCCGGTGAACAAACTTGTCGATACCTATTGCCAAGATCCTTCTGCGAGTGTCGTTTACACCAGAGACCACTTCAGTGAGCACGTCAGCATGGAAGTCGTCGCATTGCCGAGTGCTCTACTGTGGCTTCGTGATCGGTTCGCTGGTGTGCCTGCTCAGCAGGGATGCAGCACCTTCGACGCTGGATCCATGGCGCTTGATCAGAGGACCTGGCCAGTCTGGGTGGATGCGGTTGGTGAACTCGTCGCAGGACTGTTCGGCAAGCCGATCGGGACCTGACGGGTGACGTGATTCTGCGGTGGTGAGGAATTCTCACAAGGGCAGCGTGTTGCACTGACTGGACGTTATTTCATTGATCGGGCCTTGAAGATGGTGTCTTGTCACCAATGGGTTCCTTTACCGACGAAAGGTTGCGCGATGACAAAGCTGTTGTTTGCGGTCACTTCTGCAGATCACTGGACGCTGAAGGACGGAACACCCCACCCGACCGGGTACTGGGCGGAAGAACTGGTCGAGGCGCATCGCGTTTTCGTCGACGCCGGCTACGAGATCGTGATCGCGACGCCTGGCGGTAAAGCTCCCGTTGTGGACGAGGGAAGCCTGGCGCCCGAGGTGAACGGCGGGCAAGAAGGCGCCGACCGTATGCGCAAGTACATCGCCGATCTGCAGCCGGTGCTCGATTCGCCGGAGATTCTGGAGAACGCCGATGCTGCCGATTACGACGTGGTCTTTGTACCGGGTGGGCACGGACCGATGGAGGATCTTGCGGTGTCGGCATCCTTCGGTGAGCTTCTCGTGAACTTCTTGGACGCGGACAAGGTGGTCTCGGCGGTGTGTCACGCGCCGGCGGCACTCCTGCCGGCCCAGAGACCCGATGGAAGCTGGCTGTTCGACGGCTATCAGCTGACCGCGTTCACCAACGAGGAGGAGACGCAGGCTGGTCTGGCGGACAAGGCTCCGTGGCTGCTCGAAACTCGCCTACGCGAATTGGGCGGCAAATTCTCGAAGGCTGAGGCGTGGTCGCCTTATGTCGTGGTGGACCGCAAGCTCTACACCGGTCAGAATCCGGCGTCGTCACGGCCTCTCGCCGAGCGGATTGTCGCCGACTTGGGCTGAGCATGTCTTTTGGCGCCGCATCGAGGTCTCCTCGATGCGGCGCTGGTCCGTGTTCTGTTGTCGCCGAGGAGGTTTGACCTCTCAGGTTTTGAAGGTGGTGTTCGCCGGTCGCGGGTGCTGCCCGGGGTCGATCGAGGGTGGCGGGACGAACCAGGGTTTGTTGTCGGCGCCGATTCGGATCACCCATTTCCCGACGAACCCTGATTTCCGGTGCATCAACCGATGATGTGAACGGCACAGCAGGACCAGGTTGTTCATCACCGTCGGGCCACCGTTCGCCCAGTGCTTAATATGGTGCGCATCCGTCCAGGCAGGCACACATGAACACCCCGGGAACGCGCAGCCCCTGTCTCGGGCGATCAACGCCACTCGCTGTTCGGCGGTGACCAACCTCTTTCCTGGTTTCGCATCCAAGGGCGCGCCGTGACTGTCGAGCAGGACGGTGGAGAGGAAACAATCACATCCGAGGAGTCGGGTCTGCGACACCGAGAGTGGTCCGAGCCAGGGCATGTGCCCGACATCAAGATCCGACACAGCCATTCCACCACCATCGGGCGAGGGTGTGGCGGCGCAGTCTCGGTGCTCAGCGAGATCACGGGCGTTGATGTGCACGTTCACGTGCGGGCGCTGACCACCGTCGGTGCCGGTTTTGGCGCAGTCGAGGTACCGGCGGATCAGTTCGGTGAACCCGTCGGCCATCCGCTTGGCCGCCGACCGAGAATCCGGGGTTCCGTCCGGTGCCGGGGTCGGCATCGTCAAATTCGACAACGCCGACAACAACATTTCACCGGTGAGGGCATCGAAATCACCACGCACCACCACCCGACCGTTCAACGTCGACGCGATCCGCAACTCATTGAGATCGACATCCTCGGCGGGCGGGATCTCATCGGATTCGAACAACCGCTCCAAGGTCGCGATCACGTTCCGCACCTTCGTGGTCGTCGCCTCCACACCCGACGCAGCAGCCAACAACAGGTCGATGCACTTCGGGAGTGCTTCCTCCGGCATGCCTTTAGGTGGTGATTCACAGAACGCCACGATCAACACGGCGTGCTCGAAGGAGCAATCCCCGCAATCGAACCGAGCCGCCACCGCAGGAAACGGCCGCAAAGCTGCACCCAACGCGGCGATCTTCTTCCCGTCCCGAACCTGCAGCATCGTGTTGGCCGCCAACCAGGACCCCACACCGCGGCTGGCAATCACCTGATCATCCGGGCGCAACGACAACTCGTCCACCACCGCCACACGAACCGCCTCGAGGCGCAGAATCTCCGCACTCGCCGACACCGCAGCAGCGCGCAACTCAGCAGCAGACAACTGCCACAACCGTCCGCGTAACCCCACCGCAGAACCAGACACCACATCCGACAACAAGACACTCATTGAATCCCCCGATCCCCTCCCCAAAGGGTACTCGAACACGCGTTCGAGTCAAGAGGGAATTAGGCGAGGGCGCGAAGGAGTGGAGTGGGGTCGGCGACGACGAACAGATGGCCGCCTCCGTTGATCTCTTCGAAGCGAGAGTCGGGAATCAACGAGTGTGCCCAGCGGGCTACTTCGATGGGTACGTTTCCGTCGTCGGTTCCGTGTAGGAAAACCGTTGGTACCGAGATCGATTGGAAGAGTCCAGGCATCTCGTGGCGATACCGAGCCAAGTCGACAACCCCTGCGGATCCGCCCTGTGCGATCCCTTCGGATGAATCCAACTGGAGAGCGGGGCGATGTACCTCGTCGGTCATGACGGCCTGATCGGCGGCCGGCCAGATCGAGACTGAGTCGCTGCGTAGCTTGGAGAACACTCCGGTTCCTGCGAGCATTGCGCCGGCCACACGGGGAGCCCAGTTGGCGGCAAAGTACAACGCAGATACCAGTTTTATTCTGCGTCGCAAAGTATTTCGCGGTGCCCCGGGGATCATGGCGCACGCCAGCACCAGTTTCGAGACTCGTTCGGGAACGGCTGCAGCGACTGCGAGCGCGTAACCGCCGCCTCCGGAGAAACCCATCAGTGTGGCCGAGCCCAACTCGAGGTGATCGACCAGGGTGACGAAGTCGTCGTCCCAGGAATGAAATCCCTTGTCCGTGTACGGATCCGTGCGTCCGAAGCCGGGTCGATCGGGGACTATCAGCCGTATGCCAGCCGTCGAAGACGCGTTGTGGAGTGAGAGCCCTTCGTATCGGCTGCCAGGTGATCCGTGGGCCACGACTACCGGGTGGCCAGTCGGATCGCCGTACTCGCAGAATGCGATACGACGCCCCGACGCGTCGCGAATTTCGGTTGTGGTCACGCTGCTCGTCATGGTGTGGTTCCTTGCTGCGCGATCGACGCCACACCGTCCAGGATGAGGGCGACTCCGAACTCGAACCTTCGGGTGGGATCGTGATGAAGTGCGAACACCGATGCCTCGCGTCGATCGGCAGGTGCGCTGTCGAAAGCGCCGCGTCCCAATTGAATTGCGACGTGTCCGGTGACGAAATCATGCAGCGCGCCGTATGCGTACGTGGCCTGCTCGTCCTCGAGGCCGGCCAAGGAAAGGGCGCTCACGACTCGGTGGGCGGTATCGTCGGCCCCGGGTGCTTCCAGTGATGCCTGCCGATGGGCTTCCAGGACCAGGGGATGGCGCATCAGGAGGTCGTGGAGGCCGTAGGCGAATGTGCGGGCAACCCCGCGCCAGTCGGTCGGCCAGTCGATCGACGAGACGGCTTCGCCTACGAGAGTCGAGATCAGATCTCGCCTCAAGGCGTCGATGCCGCCGGTTGTGCGGTGGACGGACATCGGCGATATGCCGAGTCGTTCGGCGAGCACTCGAAATGACACCGCATCCAGGCCGTCCGTATCGGCGATCTCTGCCGCGGCATCAAGAATCTGTCTGTGACTCAATGCTTTTGGTCGACCAGCCCTTGCAGAGCTGGTGGATTCGGATACCATGCTGACAACAATAGCGATACGCGTATCGAAATTACAAGTGTCCATCGACCTCCAAGGAGCGCTGCCCGATGACCGATCTCCATCAACTGTCCGCCGTCGAACTTGCCGGTGTGATCGCCGCCAAGCAGGTCTCGATTCCCGAAGTCACCAGGTACTTCGTCGACCGTGCGACCACTGCCGATGACGTCGGCGCCTTCACGACGATCGCCGGGGAGCACGCTGTCGCCCTCGCCGAACAAGCGCAGCGCAGGTTGGACGAGCGGGACGCCGGGCCCCTTCCGCGTCTGTTCGGCGTTCCGACGGCAATCAAAGACCTCGACGCAACGCGCGGCATTCGCACGACCTTCGGATCGGCGCTCTTTCGCGACTTCGTGCCGGACGCTGACGACGAGATCGTCGAGGCGATCCGAGAAGGTGGGTTGATCGACATCGGTAAGACGACGGTGCCCGAGTTCGGGGCAGCCTGTTACACCGAGCCGGAAGTCGCTCCGCCTGCTCGCAGTCCGTTCGATCGCACACGGAGTGCCGCCGGTAGCAGTGGCGGCGCTGCTGCCGCCGTCGGCGCTGGTCTGGTGCCGTTTGCGCAGGGAAGTGACACCGCCGGTTCGTTGCGTTCGCCGGCAAGTACGTGCGGAGTGGTGGGCCTCAAGCCGAGCCGCGGTTTGATCACGATGGGCGTGGCGGGGCATGACAACTTCGGATTTGCGAGCAAGGGGCCGATCGCCCGGACAGTTCGCGATACCGCTGCGCTGCTGGACGTTCTGGCGACGCGACCTGGCGCCGGAACTATCCACCCGTCTCGGCCGAAGTCGTTCGAAGAGTTCGTCGTACAGGCTGGGGGAGTTCGGGCTCGCCCCTTGACCGTCGCTCTTGCTCACGGATCGGTCTCCGGCGGAGCCGTGGATGCGCAGCTCTCGGCTGCTGTATCGAAGGTTGGGTCTGTGCTGGAGGGTCTGGGCCACAACGTGTTCGAGCGACCGCAGGCTCGCGATGACATTTTCATCGATGCTTTCGTCAAGATGTTCTCGTCTTTGGCGGGAACCAAGCCGATCCCGGAGGAGTACGAACACCTTCTGCGTCCGATAGTGCAGCACTTGCGAGTTCAAGCAAACCAGGTGTCTTCGGGTGAGCTGGCCGCGGCAATCGGTATTGTTCAGGCCTGGGCGCGGCGATGGAGTCTCGACTACGCCGACGCCGACCTTGTTGTCACTCCGACTGTGACGAAGCCGCCGCTTGCGATCGGGGAGTTGCGCAACGACGAAGACCCCGCGACCGAACTGATCGACATGGTCGCTTTCACCGGAAACACCGTCGTCGCCAATGCAACCGGTTTCCCGTCGATCAGTCTGCCACTCGGTTGGACGGAAGACGGCGTTCCACTCGGCGTGATGATCTCGGCGAAATGGGGTTGCGACGCGGAATTACTCTCTGCCGCTGCAATGCTCGAGGCCGAGATGCCGTGGAAGGATCGGTACCGATTCGACCGCGCAACCGTGCTCTAGTTCGGGAGCGGTACCCGGTCGCTCGCCGATGCGAACCCCAACCACGTGTGGCGGTTACCCCACCAGCACCACCCGACTTTCGGGGCGTTGCGGTTGTCTTTGCCGTCGCGACCGGTTCCGTTGCTGATCCACACGGCGGGAGTTCTGGTGTCGAAGGATCCGTCAGGTTTGCGCAGTCGGGAGCCGATGGTCATGAAACACTTTCCGCGTTCGAGAATGTCGGGGCGCTGCAACAGCCAGTGGATGCCTTCGGTAAGCGTCAGCGGCGTACGGTGTGCGTCGACGATTGCGGGCAATGCTTCGTCCGGGCTCCAGTTGGCCAGGTGATCCCCGCGGTCGACTCCACTGAGCAGATGTAATGAGCTTTCGGGCAGCGTTGCCTGCTCGGTGGGGGCGAACAAATCGACGTCCGCCATGTCGACGACTATGAATCCGCGCTTGTTCTCGAGCTCGAGCAGCGGAGTCAGAACTGAAGCCGGAGCCAGTTTTTCGTGCACGGTGAGTAGTCCGACATCACCGTGCCCGGTTGCGGCCTCCCTGACATCGCCGGCAGAAAGTCCGGCCATCTCGTGAACACCGAGTTCGATCAATCGCTCGGCCTGCTGATCGATGGGCGGGAGGTCGAAATGCATACCTGCGATCCTACCGATCGTGAGCAGAGCGATCGGAGGGTTCGGCCGCGGGGGAAGCCGGCCACGCAACGCCCAACGCGCGCATGATGAACGGGACGGTGGTCGCTACGACGGCGTCCACTCGGTCGCCGGCCATGAGCATCGGGCGTCGGCTTTCCACGCAGGCGAGGATGAGTTGCGCGGATGCGGCAGCATCGGAATCGACAAAGACACCGGCGTCGACACCTTCCTGGACGACCTGTTCGACCAGAACCGACAGCGGGACAATATGTTCGAGGAAACTTTCGCGATCCTGCGCTGACAACAATTCGACCAACGCGATTCCTGTGAATCGTTGCAGTGAGAACTCGACGAGTGTCAGTTTGACGAGGATTTCGAGTCGGTCCACAGGATTCTCGCGGTCCGCGAGTTCACGCTCGGCCAGGAGTAGGAATCTGTCCATCTCGCGTGTGGACCAGGCGAGCAGCAACGCGGATTTGTCGGGGAAGTAGTTGTACACCGCTGTCCGCGAGACGCCGGCCGCCTGGGCCACCGTCTGCAGCTTCACGTTTTGCCAGCCTTGCTCGTGAAGTTCGCGAATGAATGCGTCCAACATGGCTTCTCGGGTGGCGATTTTGTGCTCTGCGGTTGTCGCACCACCGGTCAACTTCGGCATGGTCGATCCTCCTGGGTCTGATTCACGGTCACGGGGAGGTCGAACAGGTCCGCAACAAGGCGCGGATCACCTTGCCACATCGAGACGGGTGCGAGCATCATCTGCTGCGCGATCGAGCGTACGGATCGGCAGACCTCTTGTTCTTCGGCGAGTGTGAGCGTCGTGCGTTTGCGCAATCGCTCCATCTCCGCGGTAGTGAGATCAGTGATCCATTCCTCAGCTGCAAGCGAGAGGGGTGAATCCGGTGTCACGACCGATCCAACTCGGCACTGGAGAACCGCGAAGTCATCACGGACAGCGTGATGACGGCGACGACCGAGACGGCGTGTGCCGCCGCCAGCCAGAGCGACTCGGGTGCATGTTTGTGAAGGGTGGGCGCCATCAGCATGGCCATGAGGAGGGCGAGACTCGACAACATCGCGGGACCGTTGGGGCGGCCGACAAGCAGGCCGACCAGAAGAACGAGCGCGACGACGCTGCACGCCACATCTACAGGCGGGTACGTGGCCGGAACGGTTCCGCTGACAGTGTCGGTGAAGTTCAGCCCGATCGACACCAACTGTGCGAGACCTGTCGCGCCGGCCAACCAGGCCGTCCAACGCAGTCCGTGGAGTCCGGCTTTCCGAATGCCGGGCAGGGTTCCTTCGGCGGATTCCCACGCTTCGGACGTCGGTGTTGTCACGGCTACTCCTTTTTATGACGAGGTGTCGTCATAAAGTAGCAGTGCGCGATCGCGAGATTCTTGCCGGTAGGTGACTGGCCTGCTTCGAAGGGATAGCGTCGAAGTACCGGCCGAAATGACAATCGCGGGGAGGTGGCTCGATGACGACCTCTGCCCACACGGATCGGCCCTCGTCGAAACAGAGTTGGTTGGCGCGCGCAGCCTTCGCGGCCCTGGTTCTTGCAGTCGCGGTGCTCCTGATCTTCGCCGGACTGAAAACCTTGACCATGCTGATCCTGGGAATCGGTGGGGTGGTCGTGTGCGTCGTAGCCGTGTACTGGTTTCTGACCACCCGCGGATTCCTCCGCTGGCTCTCGTTGGCCGTGGCGGTTCTGACGCCGATCGTGGTGCTCACCTTCCTGGTCCGAGAACGCCTCCTGTGGGTGGTGCTCCTTGCGATCGGGTTGTTCGTCGTAGCCGGTATCTTCGCTCGCACCGCCTTGGAGGGGGAGGAGAAGGAATTGCCGGTTGTCGAGCGAACTGCACCGCCGCCCGTCAAACCGTTCTTCGTGATGAACCCGAACTCCGGCGGTGGCAAGGTCGAGAAGTTCGACTTGAAACGCAAGGCCGAGGAACGGGGGGCCACGGTCGCACTGCTCGAGGGGCCCGAGAAGATCGACGTGACGGCCTTGGCCAGGCAGGCGGTCGCGGACGGCGCCGACCTACTCGGTGTTGCCGGTGGCGACGGAACGCAGGCACTGGTTGCTGCTGTCGCGGCCGAACACGACCTGCCCTTCCTCGTCGTCAGCGCGGGAACGCGCAACCACTTCGCCGCGGATCTGGGGCTCGATCTCGAGGATCCATCTCGGTGCCTCGACGCGCTCGTCGACGGCGTCGAGGTCACGGTGGATCTGGGAAATGTCGGCGGTCGAACTTTCGTCAACAACGCATCGTTCGGGGCGTACGCCGAGGTAGTCCAGAGTCCGGAGTACCGCGACGCCAAGACCAGCACCTTCTTGCAGATGCTCCCGGATCTCCTCGCCGGACGTGCCGGAGCGGTGCTGACCGCGCGCTCCCCGAGCGTGTCCGCGGTGGGTCCACAGGCTGTGCTGGTCAGCAACGGCCCGTACGAGATGAACGACCTGGCGGGGCTCGGTCATCGGCCGCGATTGGACCGGGGCACTCTCGGAATCGTCGCGATCTCCGTCAGCAGTGCACGTCAGGCCATCGGGTTGCTCCATCGGGCGCATCAACACGGTCTGGCTCAGGGCACCGGATTCGAGGTGATCGTCGACGCCGACACCGACGAGATTCCGGTCGGCGTCGACGGCGAGGCGCTGGTGATGCCAACTCCGGTCAGATGCACGGTCAGTCCGCAGGCGCTGAGGGTCAGAGTCCCCCGAGATCGACCGGGTATCCGTCGCCCCCGGCACGCCTGGGATCTGGTCCGGTTGCGAGAGTTGGCGAAGTTCAGGAGATCCGGCGCATGACCTGACCGACGGCCAGAACTCCCTGTGGATCATGCGTGTCCGCCAAAGCGCTCAGCCAGTGAGCGGTGTCCTCGTCGTAGGTGCGGGCGATCTTCTCCGGGTCGACGCTCGGCGCGAAGTTGGGCAGTGCATGCCCGTTCGTCCATGGCGCCATCGTTCGTCCGAGAGTCTCGGCGTGCGGGACTACCGCGTCGACCATCGGTGGGGCAAGAACTCCGACGGTGAACAGCGAGAAGGCAGCGTCACGATGGCAGAAGGCGCTGCGGTGCTCAGGTTCCCGTGCGAGGGCGCCCCCGAGGAGACGTAATTCGACGACGGTTTGGGGTGAACCGGATCCGGGGCCGGCAGCGGCGAGCAGTGCGTCGACGGCCTCGTGTGACAGCTCGTTGGTCAATGCCGTGGATTCGTGCGTCGGCATCGGGTCGACGGGATCGGCGTGCACTGCCCCGAGGGCGGCATAAGGCAGCACACCGACTGCGTCGATCAAGGGTGTTGCGATTGAACGGATTCGGTCGATCAGTGACTTGGCATCGGATTCCTCGGCAAGACTTGCGAATCTGACCGCGACGGTGAGCCTGCCGGCCAGCGGCGGCGGAACCTGTGGAAGGGGTGGAAGTTGCAGAAAGGCAAGAGAGGTCGAGCTGTGCTCAGGCAGGTCGGCGCCCCAGTCCAGCCAGGCGTGCGCGACCGCGCTTGCATCTGCGCCGTCGAAATAGAGTGCACCGCCGTAGAAGTGGGTGACAGGTAGTAGGTCGATCTCGATGGCTGTGACAATGCCCAGTGTGGCCTTGCCGCCGCGTAGCCCCCAGAACAATTCGGCATGTTCGTCGGGGGTGACATGAATGAGTTCGCCACTGCCGGTGACGATGTCGAACGAACGAACGTGATCCGACGACAGCCCGTACGTGCGCACCAACGGGCCGATGCCGGCGCCGGTGAGGAAGCCGGCGACTCCGACAGTGGGTGAAGAACCGGCCAGTGGCGCCAAGCCGTGGGGTGCGGCAGCGTCGATGACGTCCTGCCAGATCAAGCCCGCGCCGATTCGGGCAGTGCGGTTTTCGGGGTCGACGACGCACTCCGTGAGCCTGCCGGTGTGGACGAGGAGAACGTCACTGCCGAGAGGGACCGCGCCGTGGCCGGTGCGCTGAACACCGACGCGCAGACCCAACTTCGCCGCGAATCGCACCGTTGCGGCAATGTCTTGCGCGCTCTCGACTGCCACCACAGCGCCAGGCGCGACGGGAACCGCTGCATTCCACGGAATCGCCAACTCGTATCCCGTTTCGCCAGGCAGGGAAACGGAGCCGGTCACCTCTGCGCGCAGTGATTCGACCGCGGCGTCGAGCGTGGGGGTTTGAAGGTTCATGGTCTTCCTTTCCTCATCCGTCTTTCGGTCAAGGGAAGGATGTCCGAACAGGCTTGGGTGGTTCTTGACGTATGTATCCCGAGCGGATCCAAGTTTTATCCAAGCGCATTCTCGCAGTTCAGGGCCATGTCGATCGCGCTCGTTCAGCTACGCCCCGCATGCCGAGTGTCTCCGATTCGGCCGCCACTTCCGTCAGCTCCCGTTCACGTTCGGCGGACGGCTCTCGAAGCAGCGCCCGAAGCAGTCGACAGCGCAGCAATGTTGGTGCTCCACCGGAGCCAGTTGCGATCTTCTCGGCCTGATCCAGGAGAGTCGATGCCTGCTCGACGTGACCGAGAAGCGCGTGCAGCCGAGCGGAGGCTTCGGCGACCGAGCCCAGTTCACCGACATGGCCCACCGTTGCGATGCAGCCGGTGTGTGGCGAGAGAAGTTCGATGAAGGTGTCGGCGTATTCGACCAGTTCCAGATCTGCCACGACGCGTGCAAGTAGTGTCTGGTGTCCCAATGTCGTCCACGTCTGTGGCCCGCGATTGATCAGCCACTTCTTGATGCCGTCGGAAGTGGCCTCGCGCTCGCCTCGGGCGGCGTCGATGGCGATGGTCCACGAATCAGGTTCCACGACACCGGGATCAGATTCGGCCAACGCACCTCGCTCCCATTCCAGAGTGTTGAACGCCAGATCTGCGCTGCCAGCCGTGTACAACTCCGTTTGCAGATGGATCTGCCTGGCCGTCTCGTACTGCCGGCGGGCTTGCGCGAAGTCTCCGTACCATTCGGCGAGAGTTGCTTCCATCCAGCGTAATTGGACCCGAACCACCGGGAGTCTCAGTAGCTCGCAGCCGATGATCCCCTGCCTGACGTGTTTGACGGCAGCATCGACATTGGCCAGATTCATCTCCGTCATGCTCGCGACGGCGTGTGCGACGACGCTGTCGACACGCGATTGTTGGTGCGGCAGTTCGAAAAGCTCGCGCAGTAGGCGCATGGACTCCGCGCTGTGCACCGCGACTCCGGAGAAAAGCAGAATCCGTCCGAGCAGCGCGTCCGCGATCACATCCGGATCGTCGAGTTCGCGGGCGATGTCGAGAGCACGGGCGCTCCATCGATTCGGGATCTCGGCTTCGGGGTGGTAGCAACTTCCCACCGCCAGCGCAGCAAGAACCCGTGCGTGAGCTGACCTGTCGTTCTCGACCAAGGGCTCGACCGCCGCGAGCCGTTCGAGCAGTGGTCCCGGATCGGTACCGTAGGAAACCCACGGCCACGCACCGGCGGCCCGAAGTAATGCGCCTGCCAGTCGTCCGACGGCGGAGGTTCGCCCCTCCCGAACAGCCTCGAGGAGACCGGCATTGACGACGTCGAGAACTGTCTGCCCTCGACCTGCGCGGGCGAGGGCCTCGACTCTGGCCACCAGCAGGTCGTCCCGATCGTCAGCGGATTGCTGGGACACCGGAAGTAAGTCGAACGCGCGGACAGCTGCCTCCCACCACTCGGCCGCGGTCTCCGAACTCCACCGATCGGTCGCATCCTGAGCTGCAGCCGTGCATGCCTCCAGAACGACGAGTGGATCGACCAGGGGAAGTGCTGACATCAGATGTTGCGCGCGGCGGCTCAGCCGGTCCGGATCGGAGGAATTTTCGAGCACTTCGGCAACTCGGGCATGTATCCGCTGGCGACGAAGCGTGGGTATCGCTTCGAGGACTTCGTCTCGGAGAAGGCCGTGAGCAAAGACGTAACCGCCGTTTGTCGAGTCCGCGACGATGATTCGTTCATCAGCAGCCGCGTCGAGATGGTCGGCGAGAGTGTCGACATCGAGACGGGTGGCTGCGGCGAGTGTGTACACCTCGATGGCGTCGCCGATAACTGCGGCAACCCGAAGAGCGTGCAACACTGCCGGTTCCACTGCGGCAAGGCGTCGACCGAGGACAGATCGAACGGCGACGGGGATGCCGTCGCCCAGTCGCTCGTTCCGGGGAAGCCTGGCGTACTCCGAGACGAACAGCGGGTTGCCGCCGGTTCGTTCCGCCAGGGTTCGCGCCTCCGCGTCGTCGAGCGTGTCCCCGGAGACGCACCTTGCGAGTGTTGCAACCTCGCCCTGCGCGAGCGCCGGCACAATCATGGTTCGGTTTCCTTCGCCGTGGAGTACGGCTTCCTCGAACTTGCGCACTGCCGGCCCGACTTCCGAGTCTCGGAGCGTCGACACGAACCAGACTCTGGCACTGGTCATTGCGCCGACCAGGTAGGTCAGGCAACGAAGGGACGTGGGATCGGCCCATTGAATGTCGTCGATGACGACGGTCAACAGTGCATCTTTCGCCGCAGCTTCGATGGTGGTGCGAACCCGTTCGTAGACGGCAAATCTCGCTTCGTCCGGATCGATGTCCGTCGGCGGCGTCAGTACGAAATCGGCGTCGGCTCCGAGTTCCCGAACCAGTCGGCGGATCGGCCACCACGGCGGCGTTCCGTCGTCCTCCGGGCAACGTGCCCAGACGGTGGCTCCTCGAATGGACGTTGTTCTCGACGAACACTCCTCGGCGAATCGTGTCTTGCCGATGCCGGCGGGGCCGGTCAAGATCAACCAGCGAGGTGAGCCACGGCGAACGTCGTCGAGCATCTTGTCGGCGACAATCGTCTGAGCGTCGCGCCCGACGAACAAGCGTGAGGAATCCGTCTCGGGCATCGCTGCTACGGCTGGGGGAGAAGCCGGGACCGACACTTGTTCGGCCCCCGTCCATCCCGGAGTGCGCGGCCAGGCGGCCAGGCCGGGTTCGTGGCGCAGGATCGCGCCTTGCAATGCTGTCAGCTCCCCGCCGGGCTCCAGTCCCAGCTCGGCGTCGAGCCGAGACGCGTGTAATCGAAACTGTTCCAAGGCTTCCGGTGACCTGCCCGCCCGATGCAGGGCAACCATTCGCAGCCAGCAGGTCCGGTCGCGGAACGGGTACTCGCCACAGAGTTGAGCAGCTTCGACCAGCGCGGGTGCCAGGCGCCCGAGAGCCAGAAGCGCCGTTATCCGGGTCTCCCGGCACTCGGTCCGCACTTCCTCGAAGGCTGCGGCTTCCACCTCCACCCAGTGCGCGTCGTTCAGGTCGTCGAGAAGCTGCCCCCGGACCGAGGCGAGGGCACGGTCAGCGGTCGTCAAAGCCTCCTGCCACCGTTCGTTCTCAGCGTGTTGTCGCGCCGTTTCGGCGTCGTCGAGAAACACCGACAGATCGACGTCTTCCGGAGCGACCTCGAGGACATAGCCAGGCGATTGACGCACTATCGGTGACGCCGTACCGGTTTCGACGCGTAGCGCTCGGCGCAGGTTGGAGATGTACGCCTGGATGCTTGCCATCGCACTCGCCGGTGCGTCGTCGTGCCAGAGAGCATCGATCAGCCGGTCGGTGGAGACGACGCGACCACGGTTGAGCAGTAGAACGGCAAGGACCGTTCGTTGTTTTCGAGGGCCCAGATCGATCACGTCGCTCGTCGCCGGACCCCGTGCGACCTCCAACGGCCCGAGCAGTCGATAGATCATCCGTTTCCCCTCGTACCTGCGGACGCAGGACGGTTCGATTCTAAGGAGCGAAATTCATACATGCAGAACAAAACGGTCAACTAGTTCTCGTCAACATCTGCTCGGATTCCTCGGAAAGAGTCTGGTTGACGCCGGTAGTGCGCAGCGTCGCCGCACAGACCAACGCACCGAGAGCTGCGATGAAGGCTGCGACAAACAGTGCCAACCGAAGTCCACCGACAAACTCGTCCGGTGATCCGCCGGGCAGCATCGACTGCGCCGGAAGGAAGGCGCCGAGCACGGCAACCCCGACTGCGATGCCGGTCTGCCGGAACGCGTCGTTGATCCCTGCGGCCAATCCGGAATGGTTCGAAGTGCTTTCGCCCAGAACCAACCCACTCATGACGGGGTTGAACACCCCGGCCCCCACGCACGCGACAACAAATCCGGGAAGTATCGCGTACGGCGAACTGGTCACGTCGACGACGGTCATCACGACCAGCCCCACCGAGACGAGTAGAAGCGAGCACGTCAACGAGACCGAGACGGGGATGCGCCCGTCCAATTTCGCGGTGGCGCCCGCGACGACGAACATCGCTATCGTCGCCGGTAGATACACCAGGCCGGCGTCCACGGGAGACAGATGCAGCACGTTCTGCAGGTAGATGGTCGTGTAGACGAACACCGCGAACAGGGAGGCGGAGATCGAGAACGCTGCGATCTGCGCTCCGGCGAAGGCCCGATTGGCGAGCAGATGCGGGGGCAGCATGGGCTCGGTGGTACGAAGCTCGTGCAGGGAGAAACCGATCATGGCGGCCGCGGCGATCACCGCGGCGATCATCGGCTGCGGCTCGAACCACCCATCCTCGTTACCGCGTAACAAACCGAACACCAGAGCTGCCAGGCCGGTGGACACCAGAATCTGCCCGGGCACGTCCGCGCCGCGAGGCCGAGGATCGCGTGACTCGGGAACCCACCGCACCGTCATCGCCAGTGTGATCAACCCGATCGGAACGTTGATCAAAAAGATTGCGCGCCAATCCAACAACTCGGTGAGCAACCCGCCCACCAGTGGGCCGACGGCAAACGCGCCCCCGATCGTGGCGCCGTATGCAGCCAGAGCAGTCGCGCGCTGGGGACCCTTCTCGAACACGTCCGCCAGCAAGGCAAGTGAGCAGGCGAAGAGTACGGCACCGCCGATACCCTGAGCGGCCCGCGCGAGGTCGAGCACCCAGATGTTCGGCGCCAGAGCGCAGAACAGAGATGCCGTGGTGAACCACAGAATGCCGATGATGAAAACATGGCGTCGACCCCGTCGGTCTGCCCACGATCCGGCGCTGAGAACCACCGTCGCCAATGCCAGCGTGTACGCGTCGATCACCCATTGCAGGGCGCTGACTCCGGTATCGAGATCGGATGCGATCGACGGCAGGGCGGTGTTGACGACGGCGATGTCGAGCATGAGCATTGCGGTGCTCACGCATACTGCCAGCAAAGTGGCTCGTCGTACTGCGGTGTTCTTCGGGGTGATCGGTGCGGTCATGGCCCGTCCTGATGGTCGAAGGGGTGTGGACTCGGAACACCCTGCGCCCCGACGCTTGGGACATATCGGGCGAAATGCTTGGAACCCGCATGGTTGATAACTGCCGTGTTACTCGGAATCCGTCACCACCTGCTCGGTCGAATACGCACTCTCCCAACGGTTAATCTCTGGTCATGGAGACCAGCCAGTGGGTGCGACGGGTGTTGGTGGTGGAAGACCAACCACTGATGCGTGCGCTCGTCGGTGACACGCTCACACACGCCGGGTTCGTGGTCCATACGGCCGGATCGGCGGTCGAAGCGCTCACGGAGTTCGACGGATTCGATCCTGACCTCTTGGTCACGGACATCGACCTTGGCGTGCGGCCGAACGGCGTCGATCTCGCGAACATCGTCACCGTGAAGGCTCCGCATTGCGCGATCGTGTTCCTGACGAACTACCCCAACGCATCGACAGCGCCAGGTTCTGCGGGTGTGCCGCCGAAATCGCTGTTCGTGGACAAGGCGGCTGTCCAGTCGGCGGATCAGTTGATCGGCGTAGTGGAGGCCGCGTTGACGGAAACCGAGCCACCGACGCTCGGGAGTGATCCGGACTCCGCCTTGTCGAGCCTCACCAGATCACAGCTCGATCTTCTGCGTTACATCTCGCTCGGGTGGTCGAACAGCGCAATCGCAGCGCATCGTGGGTCCTCGATCCGAGGTGTGGAGAAGCTCATCGCGCGCACTCTCGAGAGCCTGGGATTGACGCACGATTCGTCCACCAATCCGCGAGTGCTTGCTGCGAGTATCTTCATCCGCCATTTCGGTGTGCCCGAAGTGACCGACTCGGTGTGAACCCGCGCGAGTGGTGGCTTCGTCTCGGTGATCGGAACATCGTCACCAAGTGGTCCTGGATTCTGACGCTGCCGTTCGCGGTGACCGTGATGGCCAACTACTACCTGTGTACCGGGGTGCGCGAAGTAGGCGTGATGGCAGTCGGCGCCTTCGCGACCCACTGCGTTGTCGGGGTGATGCTGCTGATGGCGAGGGCTGTTCTTGCAGCACACCGATCGCAGCTCGCAGCCCTGGCCCTGTTCGCAATGATCGGCGCGATCCGCCCGTTCGTCCTCGACGCGATCACCCGCTCGCTCGAACTCCCCGTCGACCCCAGACCGATGCTCGTCCGGGTGGGACTCAACGTCGTGTGCAGCGTTGTCTTCTTGTCGTTGACCGCCGTACTGGTAGGCGCTCTCCGTGACCGCCTCGCGCTGCAACGGAGTTTGAAGGTTGCCGGGGCCGCCGTCCAACTCCAGCAGACCCGGGATCGATTCCGCCTCGACCAAACCCGTGCGCAGTGTCGGCGAGAGCTCGAGCGCAGTATCGAGACAGTCATGCACGCGGTTGCTGAAACGGAACTCGAGGGAGTACGAGGAGCAGCGCTCTTGAAGCGAATCTCCGACGACGTGGTTCGCCCGATGAGTCATCGACTGTTCCGGGAGATTCCCCCGATCGAATCACCGACGCCGACTGTGCGGCTGACGGCGAGAGATCGACTGATCGGCGTCGTACGCAGCGTTGAACCGGCGCCACTGTACGTACCGGTGTTCGCGTACACGGCACTGGTGACCGTCTACCTGCTCACGACTTACGGCGTGACGTTCACGGCGGTCCAGCTCGGCGTCGGTTTCTGGCTCTTCGTCGGTGGCAATGCGTGCGCTCGCCGAGTTGTCAGCAGCGGAGACGGCCCTCTGAGACGGATCGCGACTCTTTCTGCGGTGTACTGCTCGAGTGCGCTGATCAGCAGTACCGCGACGTGGCTGCTCCTGACGGTGTTCGGCCGTACCCCGACTTTCTATCTCTCGTCGATGGCCGTCTACCCGTTGGTTGCGCTGTCCGTCTGCCTGATCAGGGCTGCGGATACGCAGCGTCAGGACGAGGAGCGTCAACTCCGCAGTGCCCTGAGCCGGCAAGCGCTCGATGCAGCTCGTATCCATGCCGAGCTCATGCACACCCGACGTGGACTGGCCAGGTTGTTGCACTCGTCGGTGCAGGGCGAACTCGTAGCGGCCGCATGGTCTTCGGACGCCGTTGCCGGTCGCCCAGTCGATGTTGCGGCAACCATTGCCCACATTCTCGACGGCTTGGAAAGCGACCTGTCTGCGTCATCCGATCAGTCGGCTGACTCCGATGCCCGAAAGCGTATCGATGATCTTGTCACGGTGTGGCGCTACGCAATTCCGGTCGTCAGTCACGTCGACGACGAAGTCTGGGCGGTGATCGGTTCCGGCTCCGCTCGGCTCGACAGCGTGGTGGAGATCCTGTCGGAGGGACTGACCAACGCCGTGAAACACGGTGCAGGAGGGCCCGTCTTCCTCGAGGTGACACTCGCCGATGCTCGGGCGGTAGTAGTGCGGATCAGTTCGCCGGGTCGGCTGCCGGTGGCACGGGACTCAGGGATCGGGCTTGAATCGCTCGCCGGTACGGTAACGTCCCTCGAACTTGTCGAAGAGGAAGACCGGGTGGTCCTCACAGCCGTGCTTCTGTGACACCGTGAGTGGCGATGTCGTGGAGGCCGAACGTTTCGCCAATGGCCGGATTGGCCGCTTGTACGGTCGCAGAAATGGAATCGATTACTGCGCAGCTCATCCCACTCGCCACCGGCGTCGTCATCAGCCCGATTCCTCTGGTTGCGATCATCGCGATCCTGCTGTCCACTCGGGCGAAGGCAAATGCATTCGCGTACACCGCGAGCATCGTGCTGGCCGCGACAGCGATCACAGCAGCGACGGCACTTTCGACCACCGGAGTGGAATCGAAGTCCAGCGGCAGCGCGCATACCGTCCAGACGGTGTTCGCCGTCGTGTTCACTGTCGGTTTTCTGGCGCTCGCATACTCGAGTTGGCGTAGCCGTCCGAAAGACGATGCCGAGCCGGCGATGCCGTCGTGGCTGGCGCAGATCGACTCGATGCAACCGGGCAAAGCTGCGGTCCTGGGACTGTTGTTGACCGTACCCAACGCGAAGAACCTGCCGCTCGAACTCAAGGCAGGTTCGATCATCGGTGGCGGGCACCTCGGCTGGGTATCAGTGGTCGCGTACTCCGTCCTGTTCGCGGTAGGGGCGTCCATCGCTTTGATCGTGCTGTCAGCATTGGCTACCGTGCCCTCGGCGAAGGTGACCGATGCACTGAGCGCCACCAAAAGCACTCTGATCCGCCACAATGCAGCAATCATGACCGTTTTGTTCCTGATGCTGGCAGCATTGGAACTCTCGCACGTTGTCGAAGCCCTGTCGAAGTAGCAACTTGTTTTCGAGGAGAAATCGAATGACGATCACACCCAGCGAAGCGCCGGTAGTCGAGACAACGTGCGGGCCGGTTCGAGGATCGACGGAAGGCTCGGTGTCGAGTTGGAAGGGGATTCGTTACGCGGCACCTCCGGTCGGTCCGCTGCGATTTCGCGCGCCGGTTCCGCCGAAGCCCTGGACCGAGGTCCAGGACGCAACAGAATTCGGGCCGTGTGAGCCGCAAAGTCGACTCGCGATGATCCCGCTCGGTGAGAACGTTCCGATGGACGAAGACTGCCTGTTCCTCAACGTGTGGGCACCGGGCGCCGTCGGTTCTGATGCGCCGGGTAAACCGGTGATGGTCTGGATTCACGGCGGAGCGTATTTCCGCGGAGCGTCCAGCCAACCACTTTTCGACGCAACCACATTGGCTGAGAACGGCGACGTTGTCGTCGTCTCGATCAACTACCGCATCGGTGTGTTCGGCTTCGTCGATTTCTCGTCCTTCAATTCGAGTGAACATACCTTCGAGCCCAATGTCGCTCTCCGCGACATGATTGCAGCGCTGCAATGGGTTCAAGGCAACATCGCGGCTTTCGGTGGCGATCCCGACAAAGTGACGTTGTTCGGCGAGTCGGCAGGTGGCGGCGCGGTGACGACGCTGATGACCGTCCCGTCCGCTCGCGGCCTGTTTCATCGCGCTATTGCCGAAAGTTCGCCCGCCACTTCGGTGTACGGTAGTGAACGTGGTGAGATCGTCGCGAAGCTGTTTCTCGAGATCTTCAGCGGCGGAAGCGATCTGGGTCTGTTGCGGTCCACGTCTGCCGAAGACTTGATCGGGCCGTCGGACGAACTGTTTGCTCGCGTCCCCCAGGAGACGCCTGGCACTTTGGCGTTCGCGCCGATCGTCGACGGTGATCTGCTCCCTGACTACCCGGTGCGCGCGTTCCGTCACGGCAATGCACACCCGATTCCGCTGATCATCGGAACCAACAAGGACGAATCTTCGCTCTTCCGGATGATGAAGTCGCCGTTGATGCCGATCGATCCCGTCGTGATCACGTCGATGTTCGCGGAGATCGCCGACGAGCATCCAGGACTCGAGCTACCGGATCATTCTCAAATCGAAGGCGCGTATTCGGGACTGTCCAAGGTGGGCGCCGGTCTCGGTTTGACCCGTGATTTCGGATTCCGGCTGCCTACGTTGTGGATCGCCGAGGCGCACAGCAAGGTTGCGCCGACGTGGTTGTATCGCTTCGACTACGCGCCGCCGATGCTCAAGGCGCTGAAGATCGGTGCGACCCACGGCACCGAACTTGCCTACGTCTTCGGCAACATCAACCACGGGGCACGAGACATCACCTACAAGTTGGGTGGCTTGAGCGCGGCGCGTCATGTCTCTGAGCGCATGCAGGCGAGGTGGTTGGACTTTGCCAGAGCTGCAGGCGATTACGACGCCGGGGACCATCGCGAACTGGGTGCGGACCCGGGGTGGCCCACTTACGACACCGACACACGCTCGACACTGTTGATCGACAAACGCGATGCCGTCGTCGCTGATCTCGACCGCGAGATCCGGGAGGCGTGGGGTGAGACGGTGATTGCATTCACCTGACGGTTCAGCCCTGCTCCAATTCGGCCAGGTAGTGCGAGACGGGTCCCACGGTGAGCATTCCGCTTCCGGCGCCGGCTATTTCGGCGGCGGCAGGTAGGAGCGCCGCTCGCGCACGCTCCTTGGCTCGACGGTCGCCGACTGCAGTGGCAGCTGCGGCAGCCATGCACCACAGTGCCTCGGAGAGTAGGTCTTCGGGCGGGTCCGGCAATGCCTCGACGGCCTTCGCTGCTTCGTTCGTCTGCCCCTGTGCGATGAGCAGGTGTGGCCGGGCCCAGGGTTCGTACGGGCCCCACTGCGTGGTCGGGTCGAAAATCGCCGGCAGTCCCCGCCATACGCGGAGGGCGAGAATCGCGAGAGGGAGTATGCCGTCCGCGAGACCCGGCATGCCGGCATCGGAAAGATTGACCGCCGCAGCCTCGTACAGCTTCTCGCAGTGCGCGGCCTCCGCGCCGGTAGCGGCAGTACGCACAGCGCGAAACCAGGTGGTGAACACCGCTGCCAACGGGCGTTCGTGACGTCCGGCCAATCGATCAACCGTCTCGGCATGTAGCTCGGCTGCATCGAATTGCCCAAGGGCGCTGAGGGCTTGCATGCGGATCAGATGGCCGAGGATCTCGAAGGTAGCCAGGCCGTGTCGAATGGCGAGGTCGACCAGTTCACGGCCGATGTCGTCGCGCTCGGAGGCCAGACCGGTAGTCCAGAACGTCTGCATGAACAATCCGTTCAGAGCGAAGGCCAAGAGCCCTGGATCGTCGAGAGCGCGACCGATCTGTACTGCGGCACGGGCACATTCGAGACCGTGATGACCGGGCAGTCCGCGCGATTCGAGTGCGATTGTCGCCAACAGTCTCGCCCGAGCGGGTTCGTTGCCGGCCGGAAGTCGATCGAGAGTGCGCTGAGCGGCCTCGACGATCTGCGTAGCCTGCCGAGGATCGTCGGATCGCGTCCAGATCCCGGGCACGTCGTAATTGCCGATGATCCGCGCGGTGAGTTCGACGTCGTCCAATTGTTCAGCGGCGCCGATGATTGTCAGTCGTTGGTTTCGGGCAGTCTCGAGTCCGCTTCCGCCCGCAACTGCCAAACTTCGGAGGAGGCCGACGGTTGACTCCAGTCTCGATTTCGATCCTGCCGCTACGGTCCGGTCGTACGCTGCCGAAACCTGACTGAAGATCTGTTCTGCCCCTGCAGGATCCAGGTGGGTTTCCCGGCGGAGAATGTCGGACTCGAGGTCGTTCAGTCGTGGGCCAGGGTCGATGCCCAACTCTTCGGCGAGTAACTTCCGTGCGCGACGTAGGACTGCCAGAGCATCGCCTTGACGATCGGACCGGTACAGCGCGAGAGCGAGTAGTCGCCAACCATCCTCGCGCCAAGGGTGTTCCGTCACGTGGGCATCCAGATCGGGAATCGCTTCGGCAGCTCGCCCGAGATCGAGTTGCGCGGATGCCAAGCGTTCGACGGCAGTCAGACGCAGTTCCTCCAAGCGCGATCGCTCCGTTCGGGCCCAAGGCTCGTCGGCGAACTCCGCGTAGGCCGGCCCTCTCCACAGTTGCAGCGCGGTTCGGAGCAGTTCGAGTGATTGCGCCGGCGTCGAATCTGCGGCTTCTCGCACCAGTCTTTCGAATTCCCAAGCGTCGACCGCGTCGGGTGCTGCATGAAAGGCGTAACCGGGCCCTTCGGTGACAATGACTTTGGGCTTCTTTCGCGGCGCGCGATCCGGTTCGAGCGCACGCCTCAATGCGGAAACGAACGTACGTATTGCGCTGGTAGCGCCGGACGGAGGATCGACCCAGAGGTCGTCGACAATCACGTCCACGGGAACAACACGTCCGCGGGCGACGACGAGACGAGCGAGGACCGCTCGGTGTCGTGGACCCTTCAGATCGATCTGGTGTGAAGACTCGTTCCACGCGACCACGGGTCCGAGCACTCCGAAAGCCGGGGCTTCAAATGTGTGGTCTCGCATTTCCCCACGCTATCGCGCTCATCGAACGCTCATCGACTGCGGCGAAGCTGATTGCCATCACCCCGACCTGCCATCACCCCGACTAACGAGAGCGATCGATGACTATCACCATTCCAGGCTTCGACTACCAGCAGATTTCCACAGCAGACGGAGTGCGGCTCAACGTCGCGGTCGGCGGAAGCGGAACACCACTCGTCCTTCTGCACGGCTTCCCTCAGACTCACCTCATGTGGCGTCACGTAGCCACTGCCTTGGCGTCGGATCACACCGTCATCTGCCCGGATCTCCGCGGATACGGAGCCAGCGACAAACCGGTCGAGGAAAACCCGGACACCTACTCCAAACGAACAATGGCTGCCGACATCGTCGAGGTGGCCAGGAAATTGGGACACGAGAAGTTTGCCCTCGTCGGCCACGATCGTGGCGCACTGGTTGCCGTCAGAGCGGGGATGGATCATCCGAATGTGATCACGCAACTCGGCTCGCTGGACGTGCTCCCCACCCTGGATATGTGGGACATCCTGCATGGATCGAATGCTGCTGTGGCGTTCCATCTCTATCTCATGGCTCAGCCACCTGGTCTTCCCGAGCAGATGATCAGCGCCAGCGCCGACGCGTTCTTCGAGTACTTTCTCGACGTGTGGACGCAGAACCGCGAAGCGATTCCGGTAGACGTGCGGGCGGAATACCTGCGCGCCTCACGGGAGGCGGTGCCGTCGATCGTTGCCGATTACCGGGCGTCGGCAGGCATCGACATCGAACACGATCAGTCCGATCGGGAGGCGGGCAACCAGCTGCACATGCCGGTCACGGTCATTCAGCAGGACTGGGGCTCGATGCTCGGCTACGACGCCGAGGCCCTGTGGAAAGCGTGGGCGCCCGATCTCGAGCACCGCACGCTGTCCGCAGGTCACTTCATGGCAGAAGAGGCGCCTGCCGAAGTGGTCGAGGCGATCCGGACCCTACTCGAGAGGTAGTTTTGACGCTTCTCGGCTGTCGAGGTACTGGCGAGCGCATCACGTGCGTCGCGAATGGACGAGGGGGATCGATGGGTTTCTCGCTGCACTTCATGCGAATGACGAAGGACGTGCAACTCGATGTTGATCGGGCGGCGGTCGCCGCTTTCCTCGATCAGCACGGGCTGCGCGTGGTCGAGAGCCCGTACGGAGGCGAGATCGTCGACCGTGACGACAGGGCATTGACGATCGACGGGGCCTTCTCCGACCTTCATCTCGACTCGCTCGAGCAGAGCGATCCACTCAGTGGTGGAATCTTCCACGCGACGCTGTCGCCTGCCGAGTGCGCGTTCGTCTACGACCTCTGCGCGGCGGCTGGGTTCCTGATCGTCAACCCCCAGGGTGACCCGACGTTTCTCGTTCCCCAGCGCAATCACGAGCCCGACGACGTTTCCGAGTTGGAGGACGTCGTCTGGGTCGACAGCGCCGAGGAACTGGCGCGGGCGCTCACCGGTGGTTTCCAAGCGTTCCGCGAGTTTCGGGACCGTGTGACAGGACGAGCCGCCGGTGCCGAATGATCGGGGCCCCGTCGGGTTGACGAAGGTCGGGTTCTACCGCTTGACCCCGGCCGCCAAGTCGTCGACGAGAACCTTGGCGGTCAAGGCGTATCCCGCGGCCTTGTAGTAGTCGAAGGGAATCACTCGACCAGCCTGCGCGGCGGGCAGACGCTGCCACGTCGGCGAGGTGTACACGCTGCCGGAGGCGCTGCGATCCAAGGCGAAGATGACGTCGGCTTCTTCGAGACGGTTGAACTGCTCCGATCCGAGCATCACGCGAAGGTCGGGGCCTTCACGGAGCACCTCGAATCCCAGGTCCTCGGCGACGGCGGTGCGGAAATCGTTCTGGAACCACGCGATCTGATCCTCCGCGGCGGCGACGAAGGCAACCTTCTTGCCGGCCATCAGCGGTTCGACGGTCGGGCGGACCTGAGCTACATGGGCGTCGTACTCGGCGAGTACTTCTTCGGCGCGATCGCTGCGCCCGATGCCGGTGAGGAAGTCCGACATGACCTTCCGCCACTCCGGGGTGAAGTCCTTGCCGACGGGCAGGACCGGTGCGATCTGCTGCATCCGGTCGTTGCCGTACGACCCGGTGTCCCACCAGCCGGCGCTGAGGACGAGAAGGTCGGCGCCGAGAGTCGAGATGTATTCGAAGTTGGGATCCGAAGCACCTTCGGCGAAGATCTCGACACCCGTGGCATCCGGGACCTCACGGCGTAGGTGTTCGGCTGCGCCGGTCGGGTAGGCGGTCACCGGGTATCCGGCGAGGATCGACAATTCGAGGCCGTCCCGCGGGTCGAGGGCAACGACGTTCTGCGGGTCCGTCGGAATGATCAGCTTCTCGTCGCCGCGCGTGAACTCGAAGGTCTCCGCGTACTCGGGCGTCGAACTTTCCGTGCTGCCGCAGGCGGCGAGAAACGCGGCCGCAGCGACGCCCGCGCCGACGCCGAAGAAACCGCGTCGCGTCAGGTTGTCCACGATCGCCCAGTAGTCGCGATCGGTCGTGGAGGGAGAAAGGAGTCGAGTCATGCTTGTTAGGTTAGCCTTAGGGGCTGTCTTCGGGAATGCTGAAACAGCTCCCGCGAACGCCAAGAAATACGGCGAACACGCCAGCACAGAGAGTGTTGTCCGCGTCACCGGCAGGTCTGATTCACAACCCACTTTCGACCTCTGACGTGCATGACGTCACAACCGGCCGCCTCCTCGATCGCGATTTGGCCCTGATCGCGCCGACTATGCTGAGTTGACCAGCAGTACGATTTCGGAGGTTGCAATGCAGATCACCAGCGTCGGCCACGCAGGATTTCACATCCAGACCGAGGCCGGATCCATCCTGTGTGATCCATGGGTGACCCCGACGTATTTTGCGTCCTGGGTGCCGTTCCCCGACAACACAGAGTTGGACTGGGACGCGCTGGGCAACTGCGACTACCTCTACGTCTCGCACCTGCACAAGGACCACTTCGATCCGAAGAATCTGATCGCGCACGTCAACAAGGACGCCACAGTCCTGCTCCCCGATTACCCGGTGCCGGACCTCAAGCGTGAACTCGAGAAGCTCGGCTTCCACAAGTTCTTCGAGACGGAAGACTCCGTCAAACACACCGTCAGCGGTCCCAAGGGCGATCTCGACATCATGATCATCGCTCTGCGCGCTCCCGCGGACGGTCCGATCGGTGACTCGGGCCTCGTCGTCTCGGACGGGGAAACCACCTGTTTCAACATGAACGACGCCAGGCCCGTCGACCTGGACCCGCTGACCGACGCCTTCGGGAAGGTCGACATCCATCTGCTGCAGTACTCGGGCGCGATCTGGTACCCGATGGTCTACGACATCCCGAAGGGCACCAAGCGCAACTTCGGCAAGCAGAAGCGTCAGCGCGGCATGGACCGCTGCCGCAACTACATCTCCCAGGTCGACGCTGCCTGGGTTGTCCCGTCGGCCGGCCCGCCGGTCTTCCTCGACGACGACCTGCGTTACCTCAACGACGATCACGGCGACGAGGGAAACATCTTCCCCGACCAGATCACGTTCCTCGAGCAGATGCGCATCAACGGCAACGATCGTGGTCTGCTGATGATCCCCGGCTCGGCCGTCGAACTTCGCGGAAGCGAGAAGGTCGCGCTGACGCATCCCATCCCGGACGCAGACGTCGACAAGATCTTCTCCAACAAGGCCGAGTACATCGAGAAGATGGCGCAGAAGATGGCACCGGTCATCGCCGCGCAGAAGGCCACGTGGGCTCCGGCCGAAGGCGAGCCGCTGCTCGACGGTCTCAAGGCCAAGTTCGAGCCGATCATGGCTCAGTCCGATCTGATCTGCGACGGAATCGGCTACCCCGTCGGACTCGTGATGGGAGAGGAGACGGTCGTCCTCGACTTCCCGAAGCGGATCGTTCGTGAGCCCATCGACGGAGAAGGTAAGTACCGCTACGGCTTCCGCATCGCTCCCGAACTGGTTCGCACCGTTCTGCGCGACGACGAGCCCGACTGGGTCAACACCATCTTCCTGTCGACACGCTTCACGGCGTGGCGCATCGGTGGGTACAACGAATTCCTCTACACGTTCTTCAAGTGCCTCACCGACGAGCGCATCGCGTACGCCGACGGCTGGTTCGCCGAGGCCCACGACGACAGCGCGTCTATCGAGTTGGGCGGGTACGAGATTCAGCGTCGTTGCCCCCACCTCAAGGCGGACCTGTCGAAGTTCGGTGTTGTCGACGGCACCAACCTCACCTGCGATCTGCACGGCTGGCAGTGGGATCTCGAGACCGGCCGCTGCAAGACGTCCAAGGGCCACGAGCTGCGCACCAGCAAGCTGAGCTGAACCGAGCTCGTCGGGTGACGGGATACAGCAGGTCGCTGATCGGCCTGGCGACAGCGCTCGCCGGGTTGGCCGGTTACGTCGACGCGCTCGGATTCATCACGCTCGGTGGGCCTTTCGTTTCGTTCATGAGCGGCAACATGACGCAGGCGAGCGTCGCATTTGCCGACGGGGTGTGGTCGACCGCGAGAGTTGCCGGCGGAATCATCGTGCTCTTCCTCCTGGGAATCGCGCTGGGAACCGTCGTCACCCACTTCACGGAGCGCTATTCGGTCCGGGCTCGCAAGGTCACGGTGCTCGCGGTTGTAGCCGGGCTGCTGTCCATCGGTTCGGTGATGAGCAGCCTCGACGTCACCCCCGGCGCGATCTCGGCGATGGCCTTGGCGATGGGAGCCGTCAACTCGGTGTTCCAGCGCGACGGCGAGGTGACGATCGGTGTCACGTACATGACCGGTGCGCTGGTCAAGATGGGCCAGCGTCTGACCGGAGCCTTTCTGGGTGGCCCGAAGTGGGCGTGGCTGCAGCACTTCGGGATGTGCGCGGGGTTGATCGCGGGCGCGGTGGTCGGTGCGCTCGTTCATCGGTGGATCGGTCTTCACGCTCTGTGGCCCGCATCGGCGTTCACGGTTGTTCTGATCGCCGTTGCCTGGCAGGTCTCGCCCCCGTCTCCGGCAAAGGTGTAGAAAGAGCCAGACACAAATCCGGGGGTACAGGGGGAAGCAGTGGACGCTCTGATCATCGTGGTGCTCGGTCTGCTCGGAATCGTCGCGGCCTCGACGCTCGGAGCGCGGATCGGAGTCGCAGCACCGTTGATTCTGGTGATGGCCGGGATCGTTGTCAGCCTCTTACCATTTGTCCCAGCAGTGGACATCGACCCGGAATGGATTCTGGCAGGCGTGCTTCCACCACTGCTGTACTCCGCCTCGGTCTCGATGCCGTCGATGGAGTTTCGGCGTGAGTTCGGTGCCATCGGTGGGCTTTCCGTTCTGCTCGTGGTCGTGAGTGCGCTTGTTCTCGGTGTGTTCTTCTCCTGGGTGATACCAGGACTCGGTATCTGGTGGGGCATTGCACTCGGTGCGATCGTGAGCCCGACGGATGCCGTCGCGACGTCCATCGTCAAGAAACTCCCGGTCTCGCCGCGGGTGGTGTCGATCCTCGAAGGCGAAAGCCTGCTCAACGACGCCACCGCTCTGGTCCTGTTGCGTACTGCCATCGCCGGGGCCGCCGTATCGGTGTCGCTGTGGAGTGTGTTGGGCAAGTTCGCTTTTGCCGTCGTCGTGGCCGCGGTCATCGGAGTTGTCGTCGGCAAGGTCAACCTGATGGTTCGCGCCCGTGTCACCGATTCGACGGTCAACACGGTCATCTCGTTCACGGTGCCGTTTCTGGCGGCGATCCCCGCCGAAGAGTTGGGTGCGTCAGGGTTGGTTGCTGCCGTCGTGGCCGGGCTCGTCACCGGCTACGACGCTCCTCGGAAGCTGTCACCGCGACACCGGTTGTCCGACTCCCAGAACTGGCGCACAGTCGAATTGGTCCTCGAAGGTGCGATCTTCCTGGTGATGGGCCTCGAACTCTCGTCGATAGTCGACGATGTCCGGGTCGACCACGAGGGCATATCCACGGCGGTCTTCGTGGCGGCGGGTGCACTGTTCCTCACGATCTTGGTGCGGGCTCTGTACGTGGCCCCGCTCCTGCGAGCGCTCCAAGCGCGGGCGAATTTTCGTGAACGCATGAAACCCAGACTCTCCGACATCGCGAATCGCCTCGACAATCCCGAGGATTACCCGCCAGACGAACGACGCAGCAGGCGCCGGGCACCTTCGGCGAATCAGATGGAAAGGTTCAAGGTTCGGGTTCGGCGGACGGTTGCCGATATCGACTACTACCTTGCTGCGCCGTTGGGATGGCGTGAAGGCACGATCGTCATCTGGGCCGGCATGCGCGGGGCGGTCACTCTGGCTGCAGCGCAGACTCTGCCGGAAGACACCCCGAGTCGATCGCTCCTGATCTTGGTTGCGTTCCTGGTGGCAGCAGGCTCGTTGATCCTTCAGGGAGGAACGTTGAAGCGCGTCGTAGTGGCGACCGGTCCGGCAGCGCAGGACCTCACCGAATCCGAACTAGACGAGCATCGCAGGTTGCTCGACCTCCTCGAAGATGCTGCTGCGAGTGTCGTTCCGCCAGAGGGTCGGTCGAAGAAGAGGATCCGCCTCGACGTGATCGACGCGCAGCGTCAGGCACTGCTCGACGCACGTGACGATGGCGTGTTCGACGCACGGATGCTCGGATCGGCACTTGCCGCGCTGGATGCCGATCAGATCAGCCTCGAACTCAAGGGCGGTCCGGATGGTTGATCACGTGCACAGTCGCTTTCGAGCGGACGTCATCATTGCCCGCGTGATCACGCCGTGCAGTACCTGAACGGGTGCGAAGTAGATTCGGCCCGCGCGGTTCTTCAGCTCCACGGCGGTGACGACGTGCAGGAGGCCGGCGTCGTTGTCGGCCTGAACCGAGGCGACGAATCGTAGGTGTTTCTCGTCCGCTTCGATGAGGGCCTCGCCGTCGGCGATCTTGTCGACGGCAAAGGTGTCGGGGCGTCCCTTGGCGATGCCGAGCAGTCCGACTATCCGCTCCCTGAGCCAGAACATCGCGAGGACGGGTGCGGGGACATTCCTGACGTCGAAGACTGCCTGCGCCCACTCCTCGGATGTATGGGTCGGAACAGACGGGATGGTGATCGTGGTGGCTTCTGCCCAGTCCGGTGCAGGCATTGCCTTGAAAGCGAGTGTCATTTCGTCCTCCGTACGGTGCCGTATGGAACTTACCCATACGGTACCGTACGGAGGTGACGAATGCCCGCGCCCGACTCTCTCGTGACCAGTGGATCGATGCAGCTTTCCAGGCTCTGACAAGCCATGGGCCTGATGCAGTTGCAGTGGAAAAGGTGGCGCGCACGCTCGGATCGACCAAGGGTTCCTTTTATTGGCACTTCGCCAACCGCGACGAATTGCTGCAAGCTGCGCTCGGCCGGTGGGAAGTTTTGGCAACCGAGAGACTGATCTCCTCCGTCGAGTCCTCTGGTGAACCGGCGGAGGTGAGGTTGCGTCGTCTGGTGGATTCGGTCACGACCGGATTGGCCGGTCGCCGTGCGGAGTTGGAACTGCTTGCCGGGATCGACCATCCTTTGGTTTCGGCGGCGGTTCGACGTGTCACCGAGCGTCGAGTTACCTACATCGTGACGTTGTTGGTCGATCTGGGGATGGACAGGCAGAAAGCGGAACATCGTGGCGTACTTGCGTATTCGATGTACCTGGGGCAGATGCAACTGGTGCACAGTGCGCCCGATGCGGTTCCTCGCGGCGATGTGGACGCTCACGCGCTCGCCGACGAGTTCGTGAACATGGTTCTGGCCAGGTAAGTCCGCCGTCGAACGCAGCGTGATCTGCGCATCACCCTGCGCTTTCAGGTGAGGGACCACACATTGCGCGTAACCCATAGTTACAGATACTTTGAGGTCAGCTGAAGTGGGGTGCCGGATATGTCGACATTTCTCGGAGGCGCAAAACCGTTTCACGACAGGAAGAAAGGTGACTCACCATGAGCGTTGTGCTTATTTCGTTGCTGGTCGCCGCTGGACTCACCGTGCTGGCCACCAGTGACGGTGCCGGTCTGGACTTCGGGAGTCGGCAGCTGAACCGCCAGTTGAAGACCCGCACGCACCGGTAACCCCGGAAATCGGCCGGCTCCACGCGATACTTCGCGGAGCCGGCCGTTTGCGTTGTTCCGGTCAGTTCACTCCGAGATCTACCAGCCAGGCCCGGGTGCTGCGGGCGACGATGCCCAAGGCAACGGCAGAACCCGTCGCGGAGTCGAACGCGACGCTGTCGGCAGATTCGAGTCCCGTGTAGAGCTGGGAAACCCCGGCTGCTGCGCCCCCTCCGATGATCGGCGCAATCGACGCACCGAAGGCATCGGGCGTCACGGCTTCGAAAGTTACCGCGCGCGAGAAGTGTTCGGCGAATGCCTCGGCGAGTTCGACGCCGGTGATCGCCGGAATCTGTCCGATGTCGACCGCGTCCGGTGCTACGTCGAGAGTCAGGGCCGCAACGGCTGCATCAGCGACGTCGAGATGTGAACTCCATGCGACCGCGAGATCGGCACGCAGTGGGTAACGCAGGACCCCTTCGTCTTTCACCCCCGACAGCACGGTGGGCAGAAGAAGATTCTCGAGGAACAAACGCGGGGTCAGGACGGTCACCGCGATACCTTCGGCGCGGAGTCCGTCGACGAGCTCGGAGAGAACGGGTGTGTTGGGACCGGCAAGCGGCGAAGTAGCGTCGCGGGTCACCGTGCCGCTGGTAGAGATCACGAACCGCGAAGGACGTGTCACTCTTGCTGCTGCCAGAACGTTGTGGGCGTAACCAGCTAGCGTCTCGGTGTCACCGGCGAGTGGCAGGTGGAAGAACACCCCGTCTACCCCGCGATAAGCATCGGCGAGAGAGTCGGCTGACGCATTGTCCGCGACGACGGTGTTCGCACCCTCGAACGTCTGGTCGGGGTTGCGGGTGATTGCTCGGACTTCGGCACCTGTAGATCCGGCGAGAGCCGCGACCAATCCCGCGAGAACGGGAGAACCCTGTGCGCCGGTGGCGCCATGCACTGTGTAAGTCATGACGCCTATAGTTCAGATTGGGAACCAGTTACTTCAAGTGAACTAATGGGGAATCGATGAGTGAATCAGGTCACGTGCTTCCGGAGTGCGGCGTCGCGCGCTTTCTGCTGGTTCTGGACGGACCGTGGGCAACGCTGATCGTTCGTGAGCTCACGCACGGCCCGATGCGCTTCACGGAACTACGACGCGCATTGCCCGGCATCAGTCCCAGGACACTTTCCGCCAGACTCAAGCGATTCGAGGAGTTCGATCTGGTGACCCGGACTGCCTACGCCGAGGTGCCGCCGCGAGTGGAGTACGAACTCACCGCGACGGGGATGGAACTGCGCTCCGTGCTCGAAGCGATGGTCGAGTGGGCGGATCTGGCACTCCCCGTTTCGTGACCCTGCCCTCAGTGCGGGCCCGAAAGTCCAACCCGCAGAGCGCCGCAGGCCTCGAACATCGCATCTTGACCGGTATGGCCGACACCGGTGGTGTTGACGAAGGCATGGATCAATCCACTGTGACGCCTGAGTGCAACCGGGACTCCGGCCTCTCGCAGCCGGTTCGCGTATTCCTCACCCTCGTCGCGTAGTGGGTCGAAACCGGCGACGGCAACGTACGCGGGCGGTAGGCCGGCCAGGTCCGGAGTGAGCAGCGGTGAGACTCGCGGGTCGAGAGCCGAAGCGCCGCCCGACAGGTAATGGGCTGCATACCAGTCGAGTTGGGCGTCGGTGAGAAAGAAGTCGGTGCCGAACATCTTGTGCGAAGGGCGCTTCGACGAAAGGTCCACCCAGGGGAAGAAGAGCAGTTGGAATACTGGTTTGACGTCGTCTTCGGTCGTGGACTGCGCGACGACGGCAGCCAGGTTCCCGCCCGCGCTGTCTCCGCCTACCGCAATGGATTTCGGATCTGCACCCAGATCTGTGGCATGCTCGACGCAGTACCGGAATGCGGCGACGGCGTCATCGACCCCGGCGGGGAACGGGAACTCCGGTGCTAACCGGTAGTCCACCGACAACATACTGACCTCGCCGTGGCGGGCCAGGAAGCGGCACACACTGTCGCCGCTCTCGAGGCTGCCGAGGACGAACCCGCCGCCGTGGAAGTACACCAAAAGTGGAGCGGGCGTTGAGACTCCGGCCGGGCGATACAGCCGAGCCGGAATCGCGTGATCCCCGGCCGGGATCTCGAGGTCACGTACCGTCTCGATGTCGATGGGCGTACCGCCGAACAGTCGCGATTCGGCGTCGATCTGAGCCCGTCCCTCTTCGACCGGAAGATGCTCGAAGCTCGTACCTTCGACCGCTGAGAGCAATCTCAGCGCAAGCTGGATCTCGGGGTGCAGAGTCTGCCCGTCGATCTCCTTCGGCTTGCCACCGAGAATGCGCTGCGCGCCGGTCGGTAAGGCGCCGACGACATCGAGCACCACCCGCGCAACACGATCTTGGACAGACATCTTCTCCGTGGACATACTCGCCTTCCGTCGGCCGATCACCCGTCGCTTGTACGTTACGAAAGAACCGGACAAATATCCAGGAATCTCGGCGCTCGCGGTCAGCTTGCCGGCGTCACCGTGACTGTGACGGGGCCCGCGTCGTCCGCGGTTTCCACTGTGAGAAGCCGGCTTTGGGGGTTCCAGTTCACGATGTCGGCGCCCGCGACGTCGACGCCGCCGGGAAAGCCGCTCTCGGGTAGATAGATCTCGGTCGGTGCCGTTACCGCGGGGTTCGGGGTGAACGTCAGCTGAAGGCGGTCAACGGTCGAGGACCATTCGGTGGGTGTGCCCGCGACGGCACGCGGATACGGCTTGTTCAGGGTGTCGACGAGGAGTGTCTGCGATCCGTCCGGCAGGTACGGGCCCCAAGGACCTGGATCACTGGACCAGTAGGAGACACCCGCGCCGAGGTCTCGGGCGGTCGTGTAGACGCGGTCGATGTAGTCGGTTGCGCCGGGCAGTGTTGTGTCGAGCCCGAATTCGCCGAGAATGATCGGAACGCCGCCGAGTACGTTGCCTGCGATGTGTTCGACGCTGTCGCGCCAGGTGTCGATGGTCGCGTCGGTGAGTGTGCGTGAGAGGCCGGAGTATCCGTCACCGAGGTCGAGGGGCAGCGGGTACAGGTGTGGGCAGTAGGCGATTCGCTGTTCGCCGGCTCGTGGGTCGTTGATCTTCGTGAGCCCGCTGGGGACACCTTGGTTGACGCCGACGGCCTGCGGGGCCACACACACCCAGCTGTCCTGATCAACTTCCCTGATGGCGTTGGTGGTTCGCTGATACAAGGCAGCGAGGGGCCCACCTTCGAAGGCGGGGCCTTGGAGGGAACCGCCCCACGGCTCGTTCATCAGGTCGTATGCCACGACGGTGTCATTGCCTGCAAAACGTTCGGCCACCGCCTGCCAGGCGTTCGCGTAGTGCTCGACCAGTTCGGGATGTTGGCCGGTGGTGTTCCAGAAGTTGTCGAATGCACGCATCACACCGGGTTGGACGTAGTACAGCTCCCACCGGTCTTGAGGGCTGACCGGAAGGCCGTCCATGTAGGTCGCCCAGGCCGGCGCGCCGTTGCCGATGTTGCCGGCGCCGTTGCCACTGTTGCCCTCTGGTGTGATCGCGCCGGAGTAGACGTCTTGATGCATGTCGAGCATGACCTTGTAGCCGCGCTCGGCGTACCAGCTGACTCGGTCCTCGACGCGGTCCAGATATTCCTGGTCGTACTGTCCCGGCTCTGGCTCCACCGAACGCCAGGAGATCAGGAAACGCACGAAATTTGTTCCCATGTCGGCATGTTCGCGCTCGAGATCGGCTTCGGTGAACTTCGGCATGCCGTCGGGTGCGCTCTTTGCGCTCGACGCCGTGTTGAACCCTCGCAGGATCAAGGAGCGCCCGGCGTCGTCGGTCAGGTACGACGGTGGCACCGACGTGCCATCGGCGCTCCCCGACGTGGGCAGGCTGCCCTGAGCCGCGGCAATTCCGCCGCCCAGTATCAGTGAGCCCGCGACTATCAGTGCTGAGAGCGGGATACGACGCACGGAAACTCCTTCTGGGTGTGTGGATGGATTGACTTGTCCGAATGGGGATTCGGCCCTGGGCTTGAACGCTCGGTGTCGATTCACGTCGGTTGGCTTACGCTGGTCCGCCCGTTTTCGATGTGTCCGACGAGCACGCGCTTGAATTCAGGATCTTCGTCGACCGTCACGGCGGCCTGATACCAGCCGTCCACCGAACGCACCGTCCACTGAGAGTGTGCACCGGCAGCGAGTTTGCGTCGGTTTCCGTCCACATTGACCGTCAGTGCACGACTTCCGGAATTGGTCGCCGTCAGTACAAGCGTGCGCGTCCCTGCGTCGACAGTTGTCGAGACGTCGAGCGAAGCTGCCGCACTGTCTGTAGCTCCACTGAACTCGCGCCTGAAACCGTTGGGACCCAACAGATTCAGGCTGTAGACGCGATCCCTGAGCGCAACGGTGTCGTCGACCTCGCCGACGACGTCGTAATGCCGTGGCTCGTCGAACTCACCTGCGTACGGGTACATGGCCAGGTGCGTTGATGCGGCACCGGTATTGACCAGATGGACCGCCAACGAGCCGGTTTCCGGGTTCACCGTCGTGTAGGCGTCGGGTTGATAGGGAAGTGCCCGTGCTGGTCTAGTGCCGTTCTCCTGCAGAGGCATTCTCTGTTCGGTGGGCGGGGTCGGTGTCCACCGCGGTTCCAGCGCCGGAGTGGGTTGCGGGCGCGCCAAAGTCGGTCGACTACGCGGGTTGGCGAAGTCGAACGCCGACGTCAGGTCGCCACTCACCGTGCGTCGCCACGGGTCGATTTCCGGTTGCGTGATTCCGAACCGCGTCTCCAGGAACTGCGTGACGGACGTGTGGTCGAACACTTGTGAACAAACGAAACCGCCAACAGTCCACGGCGAGATGATCGTCATAGGCACCCGCGGGCCGAGACCGAGCGGCTGATTACCGACCCATTCGGCTTCGACCGAGCGCGGCGGTCGAGGTGGCGGTACATGGTCGAAGTACCCGTCGTTCTCGTCGAAGTTGACGATCACGGCCGTCTTCGTCCACAGATCCGGATCGGACGCGATGGCGTCGAGTACTTGATAGAGCAGTGTTGCGCTCGCTGCCGGTGACGAACCCGATGGGTGCTCCGAATCCACCTCGGACGGAACGAGATAGCTGACTTGCGGCAGTCGACCGGACTCGACGTCTTTCCTGAACTCGGCAGCCAGTGTGCCGGGCCGGGATCGGTACAGCGCGCGATCGTAGAGTTGGCGATCAGCAGGCGACAGTTGGTCTGCGGCATTCGCGAGGGCCAGTACCGCTGCGTCCTGGACCGGCGCCGGCATCGACGGCAGGGCGAGATAGAACCCGGCCAAGGTCTGGATTTCGTAGGGGAGCAGGCTCGGCCGGCCAAGCAGCCCTGCCGCCACTTTCTTGAAGGCGGTGAAGTATTCGAGGTTGTTGTCTCCGAAGTTGTCCCACTCCTGGTAGGTCTTCCAGGAAATGCCGGCGGACTGCAACCGCTCGGGGACCGTCGTCCATCCGTAACCGGCGTGCCAGGGGTTGTAGGCCGCGTTGGTTACAGCTCGTCCCCCGGGACCGGGTGGATCCGAAGGCAGGACCGACTCGGTTGGATTCGGCGAAAGTGGCTCGTATCCCGTGTATCCAGAGACCCAATAGTTCCGGTTGGGGCTCGTGGACGTCGGAACGGAGCAGTGGTAGGCGTCGCAGATCGTGAACGCGTCCGCCAGTTCGTAGTGAAAGGGAATGTCTTGCCGGTCGTAGTAGGCCATCGTCGTGCCGGTTTTTGCCGCGATCCAACCGTCGTGCCAGCCGTCGGCGAGTGCGGCATGTCCGCCCGCCCAGCTGTGGTCGAGTCCGGTCACGTTCTGGGTGTCCATGCGTTGCGCCGCAGCCGAATCGCGGATAGGGAAGGGGAGCACAGGACCGGTAGGCCCGGGTTGTTCGAAGACGCTGTTGCCGCCGCGCAGACGCAGCGCATTCGGATCCCCGAATCCGCGAACACCCCTCAGTGCGCCGTAGTAGTGATCGAAAGATCGGTTCTCCTGCATGACGAGGACTACATGCTCGATCGAATCGAGCCCGCCGGAGTTGACGGGTGTCGCCAGTACACGCTGAAGCGACGGCGGGAGAAGGGAAGTAGCGGCGACTGCAGTTGCACCGACCCCGGCGGCGAGAAACGACCGTCGAGAAAGAGAATTCCTGGACACTTGTGCTCCATCGATAAATCAATCAGTTCTATGACCACGGCCGCAACAGGCTGCTGCCGCTGCTCCGAATCGGTGCAGCGGCAACAGCGTCGAGAAGAATTCGATCAGGAACCGAAGAGACCGCCCAGTGAACCGAGGCTGCCCGAACCGCCGTTCCCGCCGTCGTCAGGCGCAGCAGAAACCTTGACGACGGATTCGTCCGACGCGGACTGTGTGAATCCACTTCGCCCGGCGTATGACGCCTTGATCCGATGATCGCCCGTCGATGCGAAAGTGTGCGTCAGTCGCGCCACTCCATCGACTCCGACGACAACGGGCTGTCCGATGGGTTGGTCGCCGTCGTAGAACTGAACCGAGCCCCCGCCGGGGTTGGGGGTGACCGTCGCGGACAGTTCTGCCGCGACATTCTGCTTGGTCGTCGCGGGAGCTGCCAGTGAGGTCGAGGTGGTGACATCGGACGGTGCGGGATCAGACACGGTGACCGTTTGAGCGGATGCCATCGACGGCATGAATCCTGTTGCGCCGGAGTAGTAGGCCGAGACGGCATGAGATCCAGCCGAGGTGAAGGCATGTTCCAGAGTGGCTTTGCCGTCAGCGCCCACCGGGATCGGAGCGCCGATATCTGCAGCGCCGTCCTTGAACTGGAGAGTGCCACCGGCGGGTGTCGGCGTGACCTGCGCCCTCAGCGACACCGATACGCCCGTCTTTGCATCGGTGGGAACGTTCACGGCCGTGTCGGTCTGCTTGACGACAGGTGCGGCAGTCACCGTCACCATCGCCTCGGTCGAGTTGGAACTCTGGAATCCGTTGACTCCCTGGAACGTTGCGGAGACCCGCGCGGTTCCGGCGGTGAAGAAGGTATGCGGTAGCCGGGCAGTGCCGTCGGCGCCCGGAGTGACCGGTGTACCGACGTCGGCGCCGTCCACCCTGAACTGCACGTTTCCGTTGACCGGAGCCGGATCCACCTTTGCGACAAGCTCGGTCGGTGTGCTGGCTTGGATCGAGCCGGGCATCTGGATTGTGGTGGTTGTCGGTTGGCTGACGTAGATGGTGGTCAGGGCCTGCCCACCGGCGTTGAGGCCGGAGTTCCTGTTGTCCCGCGGGGAGCAGTTGTAGCGCTCCCAGTAGTTGACTGTGAAGACATCCTTTTCGCGCTGGACGAATGTGAGCGCATTTCGGTCGTCGTCGTAGTTGGCGGAACCGGGATCGGAAACCCTCAGCGAAGGCTTGATCTCGGTACCGGCCGCACCAGCTTTGACCGTGACGTCGACTGCGGGGAGTCGGAACTTGGTGTTGGCACCGACGATGATGCCGTCACTCGATCGAACTGCGGAGGACGGACCGTTTCCGGTGGTTCGATTCGATCCGGAGATACGCAGGTGCGTACCGGATGCCGATGGATTACCGCCGTCGTCGATCCGTGTGACTGTCGGAGTGGCACTGTCGGATCCGAGGCCGTACGCACTGTCCGCCACAAGCTGGGAACTCACGAATTCGACGCCGGACGGGATGTCGAAGTCGTACTTGATCCGGGCCCAATGCACGACTCCACGGCTGGCATGGCCGCCGCTGTTTGTCTTCATCTCGTTCGGCTGCACGCGGTAGGTGACGGTCTCACCTGGTGCCGCGGTGGTCGGCGCGGTGATGGTGACTCCCGAGCCGAGTGTCTCGTTGAACGTGATCGGGCTTGCCACACCGTCCATCTCGCGCACATGGCATGCAGTTGTGGAGGCCACGCTCTTGGTCTCGGGGGCAGCCGAGGCGATCCCGCCGCCGACGATGGAGAACAAGCCGCCGGCCAGTACCGAGACGGTTGCAATCGCAGAGCCGCGTAGGAGTTTCGAGTTCATCGTCGAATCCTGGTTTCTGTTCACAGTTTTCACGACCCGAATCCGGGGGTACCAAGGCTGCCGAGGCTACCGGTGCCAGGCTCGGGCTCGGACGGTTCGACGACGTTGATCGTCACGGCGCCCGACATCGACTCCATGAAACCGGCCGATCCCGTGTAGTACGCCGTGATGTTGTGGTCGCCCGCTGTTGTCATCGTGCGGTTGGCCTTCGCGACGCCGTTGACGACGGCCACCGGAGCGCCGAGGTCAACCCCTCCGTCGCGGAACTGCACTGTTCCTCCCGACGGCCACGGAGTGACCGTTGCCGTCAACTCCACGGAGTCACCGACGACAGCTTTACCGGGTGCGTCGATTCGCGTCTGTGTCTGAGCGAGGCTGGAGTCGACGTTGATCACGGCGAGCGGCCGGCCGCCGGCGTTCAATCCGGCCGAACGATTGTCGCGTGGTGAGCAATTGGTGGTCAGCCAGTATTTGACGCCGCCGAGCAGGGTTTCCTGTTGCAGGAAGGTCAGGTAGTTGGCGGCACTGTCGTAGGAACCGGAGTTGGTGTCGGACACGCGGAGCATGGGCTTGATCTGGGTTCCCACAGCCCCTGACGTGACGGTGACGTCGACTGCCGGGAGCTGGAACGTCTTTCCTCCACCGACCTCGATTCCGCCGCCGCCGTTGTCGTCGGTGTTGGGTCCGTTGCCCGCCGTGATGTTGTTGCCGGAGATACGAAGATGCGCCCCATTCGGATCGGGTGAACCGGCATCGTTCACCCGCGTGATCGTCGGGGCGACCCCACCCAGATTCGAGCTGGTGCCGGCCACGATCTGCGCCCCCACGTAGGAGGTGCCTGCAGGGATGTCGAAATCGAACTTGAGACGCGTCCAGTTCACGACGGACCTGAGGTCGTAACCGTCCTTGGGGACCGTCATCGGCTTGGGCGCGAGGCGGTATGTGAAGGTGGAGTTCGGCGGGACCACGGCCGGCGCACTGATCGTGACGCCGGAATCACGCGTCTCGTTGTGCGTGATCGGTCCGGGGAACTGCCACCCGTGGCACGATGCCGTGAACGGAAGGTCCACATCAGCGGCGGACGAGGCTCCGGCTCCGCCGATCACGAGGGCAACGCATCCGGTCAACGACGCGGCCACCCCCACTCCTCGGCGCATCAACGTCGACACCATTCACATTCTCCTTGAGTAGCGCTCGACAAGATCGAGCTCTCGGCTTGAAGCCGGGTCCGGGAACCAGCCTCGAGCTGACAGAGAATCGAATACGTCTCGTCGTTTGCTCACCACCAGCTCAAACCCTGGAGAGGAGTAGAACACAGAGCGAGCCGCGAAATATGCGATTCGGACAAATTGTTGGACAAACGTCCAACCGGTGAAATTTCTCCACTTCTCCGACCGCTCTGCACTGCTTTAACGTGGGGTGATGTTAGCGCCGCGGAAGTCGTATGCAGGTTCTCGGTACGCCCCGCGGGCGAGCAATCGGGCGATGTTGGCCCGGTATATCTTGTCGGCGTCGGCATGGAGAACGGGATTACTCTCGAGCCACAGGTTTGCAGGATGAATCGGTTCGTCGTACATCCGACGGAAGAGTTCGGTACGGAGGTCTTTGAGCCAATTGGAGTTCAAGTTCATGACGCGGAACTGGCGCAATGCTTCGATGTCGATCACGCCCGACACGAATGAATTGTGTCCGGAGACGGTGTGGCCGAGTACCGCTCCGTGGTAGTCCACGACGTGTGAATTTCCGCCGGCGATGTCGAATGACTGTAACGCCGACTGAGTCGGATAGACCGGTCCGGTGTTCGGGCAGATCATGTACAGACTGTTGAAATGCGCATGCGCACGGTTCTGGAGGAGCCATGTTCCCCCTGGGTCCGGTCCTGCATGCGTCATCGGAACCGCCTCGCTCGGGCGGTACACGACCTCGGCTCCTTGAAAAGCCAAGGCGCGTACTGCTTCCGGATACTCTCCGTCGCTGCAGCAGATTGTGCCGATCGAACCGATGTCCGAAGTGTGCAGAACGGGATAAAATGCGTCGATGCTGTCGCCGAACAGTTCGGTCCAGCGGTCATAGACATCGTGAGGCGTGCAGGAACGTTCTCGACACCAGACGTGATTCTTCGTGGCGCGATGTATCACCTCGCCTGCCGGGGAGATCACCACCATGGAGTTGAAGAATCGATCAGCCATGACCTCGGGCCACCGCGCCTTGCTTTGAGCGATGATGTAGACCCCGTACTGCTTGGCAAGTCCGCCGAGTCGATCTGTCTCGGGGCCGGGGATGTCGATGAACATCTCCCGTGCTGCCTTCACGTGAGGTATGTCGAAGGCTTCGTCCCCGAACCCGGTCAACGCGCCTTCTGCCAACGCAATCAGTTTGACAGGCATGTTGATCGAAACTGTCGACACCGCAGCGTGAATCGCTTCCTCGATGGTGTCGAGGTTTGCCTTGATCTGCGATCGGTGTTCGATGTTGCGCACCACGGTCGACAGACCAATCGCCGTGTAGGGGGCGATGGGAGCTGCGGCCGAGTCAGCATTCACCGGCATTTACCTTCGGTATGCGATGCGCCCACGGCACGACCTTCTCCAATTGGGATGCAACCGCTATCAGGGTGCCCTCCTCACACATGGGCGCGGCCAGTTGAACGCCGATAGGCAACCCCGAGCGCGTGGAACCCAGCGGCAGGCTGATTGCCGGTCCGCCCGTCGCATTGAAAAGTGGAGTGAACGAACAGATGCCGAACAACTTGCGAGTCCATTCGCTAGGGGAGAGTGATGCGTCATTGGAATCGAGTTCGCCCAACAGTTGGGGTGGCTCACCGAGCGTCGGGGTGAGCAATAGATCGTAATTCGTGAAAAACATTCCGACTGAGCGGGACACCTGGTTGAAGACGGCGAGCGCTCGAGCGAGTTGAATGGCCGTGACTCGGCGTCCGTACTCCACGCAGGCCAAGGTTGTCGCCTCGAGGTTCTCGGGTCCCGGGGTCACACCGAAAGCTCCGGCAAGTGCATCGACGCCTTCGGCAAGAGAGACACTCCACACCGGAAGGTTGGCCTCGACGAACTGATCCCAGTCGAAGACCGGCGTGTCGGGAATGACGTGATGCCCGAGCCCCTCGAGAACCGTGCCGACAGAGGACACGGCATTCGCGACCTCGATGTTCACTGGATCTCCGGACCACGACTGAGTGTGGATCGCAATGCGTAAACGCCCCGGGGAGCGGTTGATCTCGTCGGAGTATGGTCGCGAGGGATCACGGATCACGTACTTGTCTCCCGGGGCCGGCCCGCTCACGGCATCGAGTAACGCTGCGCAGTCACGCACCGATCGGGCGAGCCCCAACTCGGCCCCCAGCCCTGAGAGTGGTTCGCTCGAGTCAGGGCCCACTGGTACACGCCCCCGGCTCGGTTTCAGACCCACCAACCCGTTGGCGGACGCCGGAATTCGGATCGACCCTCCACCGTCGGTAGCGTGAGCGATGGGAAGGGCTCGCGCTGCGACCAATGCCGCTGATCCGCCACTCGATCCGCCGGCACTGCGTTCGGTGTCCCACGGATTGCGCGTCGAGCCTTGAGCAACAGGTTCGGTGTTTCCGTTGAACGCGAATTCCGGTGTGGTGGTCACCGCCACAGCAGCCAATCCTGCCGCCCGGAATCGTGTCATCAGTTCGGTGTCGTGAGGAAAGATTGCACCTTCGCCCGCCAGCCGACTTCCGAACCTGGTCGGTACTCCGGCCGCGTGTACGGCAAAATCCTTGAGTGCAAAGGGAACCCCCGCAAATAGTCCCTGTTCGTTGCAATCGAGGGCTCGATCCCACGGGCCCTCGACGACGGCGTTCAGCGTCGGATTGACGGTCTCGATCGCGGTGCGTGCTGCCTGGTGAACTTCGTCAACGGACACCTGCTTGTCGCGAATCAGTTCGGCGAGGCCCGTGGCGTCATGCTCGATGTACTCATTCGGCTTCATCGAAGATCCCCTCGGTGGCGGCAGGGAGGACGGCGTCGTCGTGAACTATGTTTCCGCCCAACATGGTTCGATGCACTCGAATGTCCTTCAATTCGTCGAGATCGCAGGTCGAAGGGTCGCGGTCGACGAAGATGATGTCCGCGTGATTTCCGGGTCGGATGGATCCGATTTCGTCCCATCCGAGGATCTTCGCTGCGCTTGTGGTCCACATAGCGAGAGATTCCTGGCGATTGATGACCTGGTCCGGACCGTCGTTTCTCAGGTCTGTGCCGGCAATCTCGTGCGTCTGTGCAAGTGCAATCTGTTCCCATGGACTCTTCGGTCCCCAGTCAGACCCGCCGGAGACGTCGAGGCCTGCGTCGAGTAGGCGCCTCAAGGGGACCATGTCACGCCATATGTGCCGGCCGATCCGTTCGTCGTACATTGCGCCCTTGCCCCATGCGAATCCGACAGAAGTGGTGATCTGGAAACCGAGTGCCTTGTACCGGCGAACGTGATCCGGGCTTATGGTGATCGCGTGCTGCAGAATCCACGCCTTGTCTCGAAAATCGTGTTCGATGACGACACGCTCGGCGATCTCGAGAAAGTCGTCGTGCTCACGGTAGGAACCGATACAAATGTTGGCCCGAACGTCATTCTCCGCGCAGAATCGAACGTACGATTCTTCTTTCTCTAGTGAGACGAAGCGATTTCCCTTGGTAGGCCTGCCGAAAGGATCGGTATAGGTTTCGTGCATGGCGAAATGCCCTGCAAAACAGGGTCCCCCAGGGCTGATGGTCATACCGACGATTCGCAACATGTCGTCGGCGCTATCGGCCGATTGCGGCGCAAGTGATTTCAATCGATCGTCGAACTCGTGCAGCGACAACGGTTCGAAGGGATAGAAGATGACCGACTCCACGTCGTGAGTGGCCTGGACTCGCATGGTGAGCATGTCGGATGTACGGAGATGTTGATACATCTGTATGTGGATCGGTTCCATGGCGTGTCCCTCGTACAAAGTGGTGACACCGTGGGCGGAGAAGCGAGCCATTTCGTCGAGTACACCGGGTACTGCGTGATCGGGATCGAGTGGTGGGAGCTTGAGAAGGATCTGTCCCCAGAACGGGTCGTAGGTGTAGTAGTTGTTCACCGGTCCGCGAAGTATTCCTGTCAAACGTCCGGCTTCGTCCTTCTCGATCTCCACATCACACACTTGATCAGGGATGAAGTCCGACAGACCGACAGCACGCAAGCCGGCGCTGTTGAACGCCAAGATGTTCGGAGTACGCGGCGCCCACGCTTGAATGAGCACAGGGTGGTCGGAGGTCGCCCGGTCGAGGACATGACGGTCGGGCAATCGTCGCTCGGCAAGGTCGCGCCACGATCGGCGAATGAAGTAGTGGGCTTCACCGACCGGCGTGCAGATGATCCACTCGCCGGGTGCGGTGACGGCGGCCCGAGCACTGATGCGCTCGACGATATCGGCGTGATCGAGTGCATCACTCAAGTCGACGAGGCCGCCGCGAAGTGCACCGAAGTGCATGACGTGCGGGTGGGTGTCTATGAGTCCTGGCATGACGACCGCGTCGCCGGCTTCCATGACCCGGGTGTTCGGGCCAGCGGACTCGACCAGGTCGGAGAACCTGCCCGTCTCGAGGATCACGCCGTTGTCCACGAGTACCGCTTCCACGACCGGGTTCGCATCGTCGAAGGTCAGGACCTTCGACGATCGGATGAGTGTTCTGCTCACGTGGACCTACCTCCGTGCATCTCGACGAGTCCACCGCGTGTGGCTCGCCAGGTAGTAGCACTCTATGAGCGGCCGGGCTGGGGGAGAATCATCCGAAAGGATGAAGTCCGATCGGTCTTGACCAGTGATTATGGCCGCAGGTAGCGTCGTACTGGTTCGTTGTGGAGGAGCGCGATATGTCGGTGGTTCGGTCGGATCTCGTTGCACCGAATCTCCAACCGATCCGACGCAACAACGAGTTCGCTCGCAACATCGAATTCAAACGCAACGCGATGGAGTTTCTTGCCAGGTTCGTTCGCGTGTCCGGGATGGTTTTCTATTCCGTTGATCGCAGCATGAATGCCGACATGCACGTATTCGATCGGGTGTGTCCTGAGGAAAATGGTCGCTACACCAGGCACTTTCACGAGTTGGACCCTTTTCATCCGCGTAGGTTCGCCGAATCGGGCGCCGACCTCGCATCGTCGAACGACATTGGCCAGCGTTTCGACAAGACCGACTATTACGACGGCTTCTTTCGCCCGATGGGTTATCGATACGAGGCTGAACTGTATCTGCGTCATGCCGGGCGCATCGTGGCGGGCGTTTCCCTGCTCCGAAGTGCCCGCGACGGTGACTTCTCGAGGGAAGAGATGCAATTTCTGCAGAAGTCTCATGGATTCGTCGAACAGTCCTATTGCATGCTCGGTCAAATGCCCAGTGCCCCGAGTTCTTCTGCAGTGCCGGAACATTGGAGATTATCTGCTCGGGAGCGCGACGTCGTCGAACTGCTGGCACAGGGTGCGAGCAACATCGACATCTCCCGTGCGCTGTTCATCAGCGTCCCAACCGTGAAGAGTCACCTGCAACACGTGTATCGAAAGTCGAGCGTGCATACACGCACCGAGTTGGTGTCACGCCTGGTGCACGGCTGAGGGAGTTGACTGTCCCGTCCGAAGGTCAGTCGATGGCGCGGCGCATCAAGTCTGCCGTTTCCTTGTTGAACGCGACCAGTGTGACCGTCTCGACCTCGGTCTTCGCCGCGCGAATCGCTGAAACGGCCTGTCGGACGGCATCTTCCTTCGGCCAGCCGTAGACCCCTGCCGAGATCAACGGAAAGGCGACGGTTCGGGCGCCGATCGAGTCGGCCACGGCGAGGCTGCGGGTGTATGCCGACCGAAGCAGACCGGAACGATCCTCGGAGCGCGAATACCTCGGGCCGACGGTGTGAATCACGGCCTTGGCGTGCAGCTTTCCGGCGGTGGTGGCTACGGCCGCACCCACCGGCAGGCCGTCGGGAAGGCTGGTGTTGCGCAATACCTCGCAAGCCTTCAGGATCTCCGGTCCCCCGGCACGGTGGATCGCGCCGTCGACACCGCCGCCGCCGAGGAGCCTGGAGTTGGCCGCATTGACGATGGCGTCGACGGTCAGCGTCGTGATGTCACCTTCGACGACTGTAATAGCGGGCATGGATCCTCCTGTGTATCCGACGGCTGTATGTCCGACGGACGCGTTTCCGACTGCCGTGTTCCAGAGTTCACGCTTCGGGCGAGCCCACGGCATAGCCGAGCGTACGTCGTAGGGATCACGTCCGATCAACATCGAGTATCGCGCTGCAACCGACGGCGTGCGACTGTGCGCCTGAACGCAATGGAGGAGTACGCGCTTTCCCTCGGCCCGCAACGCCTGGACGGTGCGCGCTGCGTCGTCGAGAACGAACTCGAGGTTGGCGTTGGAATCGAGACCGTCGTCGACCAACCAGAACTCGACGTGATCAGGAGCGACCTGTCGTGTTCCCATGCGGCACAGGCTGACCACGGCGTCGTAGTCTGCAGTGGACACCGCATCGACGCCGCCGAGCATGACGCCGTCGTCGTGCGGGTGCGTCGTCAGGTGGTGGGTTCCGCGAAACCTCGAGTAGTCGAGTTCTGCCGTCGACGGCCATCCGTTCTTGTCGTCGGTACCGCCGCGAGCGGTCTTTATTGCCAGGCGAATCAGATCGGAGGAACGGTATCCCGGCCAGCCATGCATGATTCGGCGCCAACGGGCGGGAACCGCCGACGCTCCCCAGCGGGCGCCGAGGAGGCCACCCGCGATGGCCGCCGTCGTGTCGGTGTCCCCGCCGGCTCTTACTGCCGCTTCCAATGCGTACTGGAGGTGGCGAGCATCGCCATTGTCCGTGGAAGTGATTGCCCACCAAGCAGTCTGAAGTGCATGCACCACCCAACCGTTCTTGGAGAAGTCCTGCGGGTTCCCGGTTTCGGCCTGATCGAGCAGCGGGCCCCAGTATTCGGCGACGTCCTGATCGGCAACGGAGAGGAAGCCGCGAACACCGTCGAAGTTGCCGGAGGCAACGGCATGGCGGATGGCATGGGTCCACAACTCGCACGCCTGTCCGGCACGCGGGTCGTCGTGCGTGAGTGAACTGATCCGGTGCGCTGCCGACCTGGCACCTTCTGCATCGTCCAAGTAGGAGAGGGCGACGGGAGCAGTCCGCATGAGCGAGCCGTTGCCGGCCTTGCGGCCGCTGATCGCTCGCGCACAATCCGCCATCGCCGCTGCGCTTTCGGAGCGGACGGACAACACTGCTCGCGTCTGGTTGCCGATGTCCGCGGGCTTCGAGTCGTACCACCGGATGAACTGTGCTGCAATGGCATCGAGACCGTCAGCGCTTCCGATGTCGATTCCGGTAGCGGCCACCTCGGCGATCGCAACTGCCATCGAGGTGTCGTCGGTCCATTCTCCCGGCGCCCAGTCGAACGGGCCGCCACCGATCATGTCGATCGTGACCTCGGCCTTCGGGTAGGTGAATTCGTAGCCGGCGCCGAGCGCGTCTCCTGCTGCGGTGCCGAGCAGAACGCCGGCCGCTCGATCGGACTGCTGTGCGGTGAGTTTCATGGCCACCTCTTCGGTTCGCGATGATCGTTTGATCAACTTTGCGCTAACCATAGATCATGTTTGAGATAACATGCAAGGGTGAATAAATGGACAGGCACGAGCGGTAAGGGATTGACGGACTATCCGCGTCCGTCTGTGGCAGTGGACGTCGCGGTGCTGACGTACAGCGGTGGATCTCTGAAAGTTCTGGTGGTTCGGCACCGTCTCGGTGCGCTGGCGCTACCGGGAACATTTCTGCACGAACGCGAATTGCTCACGGCCGCAGCCGATCGTGCCCTGTCGGTCAAGGCAGAGTTGGCCCAGACGAGCTTCCACCAGTTGGCGATCTTCGACCGACCGGACCGCGACGACCGTGGATGGGTTTTGTCGGTCGCACACACGGCTTGCCTACCGGAATCGGCACTGCCCGATTCGGCGCTTCTCGTCGATGTGTACGACGACGAGGCAGTGAGCGGACTCGCATTCGATCACGCCGACATGGTGCGACTCGCGGTCACGGACCTACGCACGAGGTATGCGTCGTACGTGGATCCGGACGGATTGTCGGGCGGGACGTTCACCGTCGCCGAACTTCGGGGACTCTACGAGGTGATCTTCGATCGTCCGTTCCAGAAGGACAGCTTCCGCCGGCAGGTGTTCGACGCGCTCGAAAGTACCGGCGAGATGAGCAGACCAGGTAACGGCCGACCCGCCGAGACGTACCGGAGGCGGGGTGACGGCGCACTGACTGCGCAGGCAATGGCATTTTTGACCGGATGAAGTGAAACGAATTCTTGCAGTTCTGCTGACCTGACGCGCTGAGCTGGGTAATGTCCGATTGATGGGTGCAGTTTCGAATGAAGCCGAGTCCAAGATTCCGACTGTCGTGTGGGGTACCGGCAACGTCGGGCGTGCATCGATTCGCGCTGTGACAGCCAATCCGGCCCTCGAACTTGTCGGCGTCATCGTTGCGAACCCCGAGAAGGTCGGGCGAGACGCCGGTGACCTCGCCGATCTGGGAGTGCACCTGGGCGTCGCGGCTACCGACGACGCCGATGCCGTGCTCGCAGCGTCTCCCGGCGCGGTGGTCTACGCGGCGTCCGGCGACATTCGGCCCGACGACGCGGTTGCCGACATCACGCGGGCACTGGCCGCCGGAGCTGTGGTGGTCACGCCGTCGGTATATGCGCTGTACGACCCGAAATCTGCGCCTCCCGAACTTCGTGATCCCGTCGAAGCTGCTGCCAAGGCGGGCGGCGGCGCTCTGTTCGTCTCCGGTATCGACCCAGGCTGGGGCAACGACATCCTGCCGATTCTCGTCAGCGGGCTCGCGGGGACAATCGACCAGATCCGGTGTCAGGAAATCTTCGACTACACGACCTACGAACAGCCGGATTCTGTCCGCTACCTGATCGGGATGGGTCAGCCGATGGACTACGAACCTCCCATGGTCGCGCCGACCGTACCCACCATGGTCTGGGGCGGGCAGATTCGGCTCATCGCGCGGGCACTCGGGGTGGAACTCGACGAGATCCGCGAGACCTTGCTGCGCCGCCCGCTCGAGGAAACCGTGTCGACCGAACATATGGGGGAGTTCGCGGCCGGCACCCAAGGCGCACTGCGATTCGAGGTTCAGGGAATCGTCGGCGGGGAACCCCTGATCGTGATCGAACACGTCACGCGTATTCATCCGTCTTGTGCCCGCGACTGGCCGCTCCCGCCCGACGGCGGCGACGGCGCGCACAAGGTGATCGTCGAAGGACGACCACGAATCGAGATCAACGTCGAAGCCACCGATGAAGGTGGAAATCGCGCGGCCGGTGGAAATGCCACGGCCGTAGGACGTCTCGTCAACGCAATTCCCTGGCTACGTCAGGCTGAACCCGGTCTCTACGACGCGCTGGACGTTCCGCTCACACCCGGCGTCGGCAAGCTCGGTGCCCGAAACTCGGAGGTACTCACATGAATATCGACATACCCGAAGGCAAGAATCCGATCGGCTACGTGTGGGGAGAGATGGTCCCCGGCATCGGACCCGCGGCCGCCGGGTTCTCCCAAAAGGTCTACACGGACGGCACTCTCGGACTCCGCGAGTTCGAGGCGGCCAGGCTTCGGATCGCTCAGATCAACGGGTGCATCTTCTGTCAGGACTGGCGCACCGAGCGTGACGGCGAGACTGTGGAGTCGACGTTCGATCAGTCTGTCACCGACTGGCGCACCACCGATGCCTTCGACGACAGGACGCGCCTCGCTGCCGAATACGCCGAGAGATACGCCCTCGACCACCACGGGCTCGACGACGAGTTCTGGGAACGCATGACAGCTCACTACTCCCAGCGAGAAATCGTCGAGTTGAGCATGTGCCTCGGATCGTGGTTGGCCTTCGGCAGGCTCAACCACGTCCTCGGCCTCGATACTCAATGTGTGTTGCCCGGCAACTGAACTAGTTGCCCAGCGTCGTCAGATCCGGGTAGTTCGAGACCTCCCAGCCGCCGTCGACGACCAGACTGGTTCCGGTGATGTACGAGGCGTCGTCGCTGGCGAGATAGAGGCAGGGGCCCGCGATCTCGTCGGGAGTTGCTGCTCGGGACATGGGGATTCGGCTGAGAAACATGTCGCGGGCGGGTTCGTAGTTCATGACCGGCGCGACCAGTGGCGTGTCGACCAGGCCGGGTAGAACGGCATTGACCCGGATCCCCGACGCAGCCAGTTCGATCGCGGCATTCTTGCTGAACATCTCGACTCCGGCTTTGCCTGTCGCGTATGCGCTCCCGTAGGGGCTCGGCACGTGCGCGTTCAATGAGGACACGTTGACTATCGCACCACCGCGACCATGCTCTCGGATATGCCGCGCTTCATGTTTGGTGCAGAGGAAGACGCCCTTCTGCACCAGGTCGATGGTGAAGTCCCAGTCGGCCTCGTCGAGGTCGACGATCTGCCCCACCCTCGACGCACCGGCAACGTTGAAAGCCAGATCGATACCGCCGAATTCCGCCGCCGCCGCGGCAAGGGCCTCGGCAACATCGGATTCCTTGGTGACGTCAGTGGGAACGGCGAGGAAGGCCCCGCCGTGCTGGGAGGCTATCTCTTTCAAACCCTCTGCAGCGATGTCGATTCCAGCTACCTGTGCGCCTTCGTCGATAAGCCTTAGTGCGATGGCTGCACCGATACCTGATGCTGCTCCAGTGACGACTGCTGTTTTCCCGGCAAATCTGGACGTGTTAATGGGCACCTGCTTTCAAGAACTTTCCGGTTCGGCGGTTGCCGAGAACGGGTGCTGCTTCTCCGTCGCCGAAGACGTACTCGCCGCCGACGAACACTGCGGTGACGGTCTGGTCGTTGCGATTGACCATGCGGGAGAGGTTGTCGTACTCCACAACCGGGCTTTCCGCGTACGCGTCGAGCGAATCGTCGAGATGAGCGGGATCGATCACAACCAGGTCGGCGCGATCACCTAATCGAAGGTGCCCGGCATCGACGTCGTACCACTCGGCGAGTTCACCGGTGAGACGATGCACCGCTGCCTCGACGGTCATGAACGGACGGCCGACCTTTTGGGCATCGTAGACACGTCGTAGTAGGCGTAAGCCGAAGTTGTAGAACGCCATGTTGCGCAAATGCGCTCCGGCGTCGGAGAACCCGAGTTGGACGCCATTGTCCTGGGCGAACTTGTCCAGAGCCTCCGGCCGGTGGTTCGAGATGGTTGTGCGCCAACGCACTTTCGTGCCGTGTTCGAGGACCAGATCCAGGAATGCATCGACAGGGTGGAGGCCGCCACGTTCGACGCCGACCTGCCCGAAGCTCTTGCCGACCAGGGATTCGTCGGGGCAGGACACGATCTCGGCGTCGAAGAAATCGCGATGCCAAACTTTGACACCGAACTTCTGGTCGTAGTCCTTGCGGAATTGTCGACGGTAATCCTCGCTCTGCATGAGGACGTTGCGTTCCATCTCGTCGGTCAGATGCAGTGCTGCAGCGCCGGATCCGAACTCCTCGAAGACAACCAGGTCGATGCCGTCGGCATATACCTCGAAGGGAACTGGTAGGTGCTGCCAGCGCAGGTCGCCGCCGAGTCGATTGACCAAGTGTGCCAGTGGGCCGAGTATCACCACGGCCAACTTGTTGGACTTGATGTCGGCCGCCGAAAGCATGCTCGTCTTGAGTCGCTTACGCCAGATACCCGCGCTGGAGAACGCCATCGCTCCGGTACTCATCGGGTTGGAGAGGTCAGGTCCGGCCTGAAATACCCGTCCCCGACGGCGCAGGATCGCATTGAGTCGGCGTCGTTCTTTCGTGGTTGCATACGTCGACGGCAGCGTGCGTGAGCGGCAGGTCTCGCCGTCGAGTTTGTCGAACAACAATTGCTGACTGGACATCCCGACGAATCCTGCGTCGAGAGCTTCGGTCAACTGTGCTTCCATCGACGCGAGTTCGGCGTCTGTGGGATGGACGTCCTTCCTGGTAGCACGATCCAGTCCCATCTCGGCGGCCCGCATATCGGAGTGTCCGATGAAGGCTGCAACGTTGGGACCTAGCGGAAGCGCCTCTAGTGCAGCAACATACTCGCTCGCAGAGTTCCAGGTCTTGGCACGGTTGAGTGCGTCGACGACGTGCTTACGCGGAATTGCCTCTACTCTGCCGAAGAGATCACCCGCGTCGGAGGGGCTGGCGTGAATGGTGGACAGGGAACACGATCCGACAAAGATCGACGTGACCCCGTGTCTGAGAGATTCGCTCAGCGCCGGGCCTTCGAGGATCTCGACGTCGTAGTGAGTGTGGATGTCCACGATGCCCGGGATCACCCACTTGCGCCTCGCGTCGATGACACGGGGACAGTCGGTTTCGTCGAGTGGATCGAGGGAGATGGCAGTAACCAACCCATCGCGGATACCCAGATTGCGGACAGCTGGTTTGGCCCCGGTGCCGTCGAACCACAGACCGTTGTTGATCACGGCGTCGTAGGTCATGAGAGAACCACCTTTGCACGTATCGTTTTTCCGGTTGCATTGCGGGGCAGAGGAGTTGTGCTCAGTTTCCACTTCACCGGCACCTTGAAGTAAGCCAGTCGTTCGGCGACGTAGTCGCGTAGTTCTTCTTCGCCGGCGGCTCCCTCACTCCGCAAAACGACGACGGCTGCAACTTCTTGGCCGAGGTCTGCCGAATCAATGCCGATCACAGCGCATTCGAGTACGGCGGGATGCTCGTCGATGGTCTGCTCGATTTCGAGAGGGTAGACGTTCTCGCCGCCGCGCAGGATCAGGTCGGATCGGCGACCCGTCAGGCGGAGTCGGCCGTCCTCGAACACTCCGAAGTCGCCGGTTCGGAGCCATCGATCAGGACCGATAGCGGCTGCAGTCGCGGTCTCGTCGTTCCAGTACCCTAACATCACATAGGCGCTGCGCGCACAGATCTCACCTTCCTCGCCGTCGGGGACTGCAACACCGAAGGGGTCGCGCACCTCCACGCTCACCCCGATGATCGGCCGGCCGAGAGTTCCGGGGAACGCGGCAAGTTCCGGTGGTGTGGCAACTGAAATGCCGGTGGAGGATTCGGTGAGCCCGTAGCTGTCGACCAAGGTGTGCTGCGCAAAAGGCAGGCGTGCGCGCAGGCGGTCCTGCAAGGCCGGAGATGACGGTGCAGACGCGAGTGCAAAAGCCCTCAGTGAGGTCAGGTCGTACTTCTCGAGACTGCCGTACTCGAGGAGACGGGTTGCCATGGTGGGTACGACCGCCCAGTTGGTGACCTTCTCGCGTTCGACGAGGGAAAGGACTTCGTCGACGTCGAAGGCGCCCTGATGGATGACCACCGCTCCGCCCGTCGCGAGTCGTGGGATCGCCAGGTTATGCAGGCTTGCAATGTGAAACAGCGGCGCGGTCAGCAGATACCGCAAGTCACTCGGTCGGCCGTCGCTGGGTTTGCCGGTGAACGCCGCAGCGAGGCGATCGCTGTAGCGGTGGTAGTCGATGACGGCCAACACGTTTCGGTGACTGTGAACAGCCCCCTTGGGGCGGCCGCTGGTTCCGCTCGTGTACAGGATGACGGCCGGATCGTCCTCGTCGACGGACGTGCGGGGCAGTGCAGAACCCGAATACTTCTCCAACAAGGTAGGTAGATCTTCTTCCATCGTGAGCACGGGAACATCGGTGTTCAGTTCGGAAAGAATCTGCGCGCGTTTGGCGTCGGCGATCACCACTGTAGGGGTGGTGTGATCGATGCCGTACGCCACCTCGCGGGCCACCCACCACGAGTTGAATCCGACGGCGATGGCACCGAGGGACTGAGCCGCCCAGAAGGTCATCACCCATTCCGGCGTATTGGCAGCAAGTATGCCGACCCGATCACCCTTGCGGACGCCGTACCGCTCGCGCAGCGCCGTCGCCAATGCTGCTACGGCCTCGCCGTGCTCGAGGTAGCTGAAGCGTCGGTCCTTGGTCACCAGATAGTCGCGTGATCCGTAGTCGAAGGATGCAGCGAGCACGTCGCCGAGTGCCTTGTCGCGGTTCTTCATGACGGGCATCGAACTGCCCAGTACATCCTCGACTTGCATCTCGAAAGGACCACCGGGGCCGGTCAGCCCGGCCATGACGGACGCGATGAATGCTTGTGTATCAGCGGAAGTAGTCACGTGAAGTGCCTTTCGAAGATTAGGGTACGAGCACTGCGCGTCCGGTGACCTTGCCGTGTTCGAGACGGTCGAGTGCGTCGCGGGCATCAGCGAGGTCGAAGCGGGCTACTTCTACCGTTACCAGACCGGCCTGTGCCAGGGCGATGGAATCGACGAGGTCGTTTCTGGTGCCGCCGTACGACTTCCGGATCGATGCGCCCCACGGCCAGCCTGGTCCGCCGGCAGCTTCGGCAGTGATTCCGGGGTTTCCGCCTCCGAGACCTACCATGCGATACGCGCCGTTCGGCGCAACCGCTTGAACGGACATCTGTGCAGTTGCGTCGATACCGACGAAGTCGAAGATGACTTCTGCGCCTCTGGCCGATGTGAGGTCGAGGATGTGCTGCGCGGTGTCCGGTCCCGATTCGAGCGTGATGTCGGCGCCGCAACGTTTGGCGAGATCGAGTTGATCCTGTCCGACATCGACGGCGATGATGCGCACGGCACTGATCGCGCGAAGTATCTGTACTGCAACGTGACCGAGTCCGCCGACGCCGATCACGACGGCGGTGGCACCGGGCTGGAGATGTTCGCGGGCACCGCGAATGGCGTGGTAGCTCGTCAGCGCTGCATCGGCGAGTGGTGCGGCCTGCAGGAAGTCGAGGTCGCCGATGGGTACGAAGGAGCGAGCCGGGATCTTGACGTACTCGGCCATCCCGCCCTCAGGGCCGAGTCCGGGGCAGGGCGGCATCGCGGTGCGTCCAGCGGCGAGGCACATATTCTCGTTGCCGCTCATGCATTCTCGGCACTGTCCACATGACCAACAGAGGTAGACGACGCCACGCTCTCCGACGGAACGGCCGTCGACGCCACTCCCGACGGCTTCGATCGTTCCGGCAATTTCGTGGCCGATCGTCAGCGGTTCTTCGCGCATCTTGTACGGAAAGTGCAGGAGATGGAGATCGGAGTGGCAGATTCCCGCTGCGCCCACCCGAATCAGTAGTTCCGACGGGCCGATCTCCGGGACCGGCACGTCGTTGATTTCCAGGAGCCCGGGCCCCATGAGCTGGGCTGCCTTCATGAGCTGACCTCGCTGACCTCGGAGTTGTATGCGGCGCTCAGGTACGCGTTGCTGCGGTCGGATCCGATCAGACCCGGTGCCATCTTGTTCATGACGTAGGCGAAGGTCATCCGTCGGTCCAGATCGTTGACCAGCATCGAGCCGCCGATACCTGCCCACCAGCAGGTGCGCCCGTCGGGAATCAGTGGCGCGGTAACCGGATGTGGCAGTCCGTAGCCGATGCCGAACTTGAGTGGTGTCATGATCCCGAGATCGATACCGTCGGCTTGGATCTCGAAGATCAGGTCGATGGTGCTCTGCGAGAGCAGCTTCCGGCCGTCGAGCACACCACCGTTCGAGATCAGGGATTGGACCCGAGCGATAGAACGTGCGTTGCCGTGGCCGTTGACTGCGCCGATCTCGGCTTCCCGCCAGGGTGCGGTGTTGACCTCGGGGTAGTCGAGCAGTGGGCAGGTCAGGGTCTTGATGAAGATGCTGTCCTGGTCGAGCGTGGACAGGTCGAACTCCAACGCGGGCGGCGGAACCATGGTGGCGATTCGACCGAAATGCTCTGCGGACGTGCCGATATGGAAGTCGGCTCCCAGTGGACCGGAAAGCTCTTCGGCAAAGAACCTGCCGAGAGTTCGCCCGTCGATGCGACGAATGACCTCACCGACGAGATGGCCGTAGTTGATCGCGTGATAGCCCGACGCCGTACCCGGGGTCCACCAAGGCTTCTGGGTAGCGAGGCGAGCGGTGGACGCCTCGAGGTCGTAGATGTCCGTCAGTTCGATCGGGCGCTCCCAACCGGAGACGCCAGACGTATGCGACAGGAGGTGGCGAACTTCGATGTCTTCCTTACCGTTTGCCGCAAATTCGGGCCAGTAGTGAGCAACTTTCTGGTACACGTCCAATTGGCCGCGTTCGACCAGCAGGAGCGCACACAGGGCCGTCATGGTCTTGGTGATGGAGAACGTGTTGACGATGGTGTCGCTGCCCCATGGAGTGGTACGGGATTCGTCGGCGTACCCGCCCCAGAGATCGACCACGGATTCTCCGTCGACGGTGATGGCAACGGAGCCGCCGAGTTCTTCACCGGATTCGAGTTGAGCCTCGAAAGCCGCTCGGACGGCGTCGAACTCGGTGTCGCAGTGACCGTTCACCACACTCATGCGCGATCCGCCTTCTCGAGTTCATGTGCTGCTGCACGCGCGGCAACAGGTAGCTTGTTTCCGGAGGCCGCAGCACGCTTGGTGCCCTTGGCGATTTCCTTGTTCATGTTGCGGACGTAGGGATCGAACTCGAGCTGAATCGTGTGGCGTGGTGACTTGTAATAGGGGGCGAGGAAGTACGCCTCGTCGGCTTTGGTGATCTCCTGCATCTCGTTCGCGGACGGCAGTTGGTATTTACCGGTGAGGTAGGCCGCGACGAGCTTGCTCTGCTGCTCGGCGAAGTTGACGAGCGTCGGCATGGGCTGCGCGAGTCCCATGAAGAAGAGGTTGTCGATTCCGGGCTTCATCATTCGTTTGAACAGTGGGAATCGGTTGTCTTTGTCCGGCAGCAGATTCGGATCACTGAAGAAGGGGAAGCTGATGTTGTAGCCGGTGGCGCAGATGACCACGTCGACGTCCTCGGCGGTGCCGTCCGCGAAGTGAACCTGCTTTCCGTCGAGTTTGGTGATGGCAGGCTTGAAGGTTATGTCGCCTGAGCCGGCGCGTCCGAGGAACTCGCCGCTGGCCGAGGGGTGGGCCTCGAAGGGGCGGTGGTCCGGCTTCGGCAGACCGTAGCCTTCCATCGTTCCCAGATTCTTGCCGAGGAATCGACGACTCAGGAACAGTCGTAGACCACGCGGCATCCAGGGCGGGGTGATCAGTTTGTCGCCGGGTACACCGCCGAGATATTTCGGCAGTACCCAGACTCCACGGCGAGCCGACACGATGAGCTTGTCGGCGAGGTATCTCTGGCCCAGTTCGGAGGCAATATCCAAGCCGGAGTTGCCCATTCCGACCACGACTACCTTTTTGCCGCGCATGTCGACCGGGTCGAACGGGTCGTTGTAGCTGTGGCTGTGCATGAGGACCCCGTCGAACTCACCTGGGTAGTCCGGGATGTTGGGATCCCAATGATGTCCGTTGCAGACCATCAGGACGTCGTAGGTGCGAACTTCGCCGTCCGAGCGCGTGATGGTCCACAGCCCGTCTGTATCACGTTCTGCTGCAACAACACTGGTGTTGAAGATGATCGACTCACGCAGTCCGAAGTGCTCGACGTAGTCCTTGAAGTACTGGAAGAGTTCGGAGTGGTGCGGGAAGTCGGGAAGGTCAGCGGAGACCGGGAAGTCCTCGAATGCCAAGCGCCACTTCGACGTGTCGATGTGCAGGCTCTGGTAGCAGGCCGACATCCCGTTGGGATTCTTGTAGTACCAGTTTCCGCCGACCTCGTCGGACGCTTCGTAGCAGTCGAAGGGTATTCCGAATTCCTTCATTCGCTTGGCCGTCGTGATTCCGGTAGGCCCGGCGCCGATGATGCACACGCTCGGCAAGGGGGAGGGGCTCATTCGCCATCGCTTTCTGTTCTGTCTCGGGCGTGCGAGAAGAAGAATCGAAGCCCGAGAAGTGACTTGAGTCATAGTGCGCCATTCGCTGACGTTGTGTCAATGAATGACGCAATGTTTTTTGGTGACGGCGAGTCGGTGATTTGCCAGGAGGTTGAAATGCGAGCAAGGTGGGCGACGTGAGCACGACTACGGACGGCCCGAAGAACAGGCGGGGAACACTTCGCGACGAGCAGAAACGCGCGACGCGGGCCAAACTCGTGGACGCCGCACGCACTCTGTTCGAGGAACGGGGATACGCGGCTGTCACGGTCGACGACATCGCCTCGGTCGTCGGATGCAGTCGAGCCACGTTCTACGTGCATTTCGCCAGCAAGGTGGAGATGCTCAAGACGATCGGCGCGGCCGGGATGGCGGCGAGTGCGTTCGCTTTCTACATCGATCTCGATCGGGTTCTCGACACGAACTCTCGCGTGGAATTCACGGCTTGGCTGGAGCGTGCCTTCGACTGGTTCGACGAGAACAAACGCCTGCTGCCGGCCTGGGACGAGGCCGTGGCACTCGAACCGGAGTTCCGCGAGACAGCGCGAGACGGTATGACCCAACTACCGAATGCCATGCCCAAGTACCTGGGCCGTTGGCCGGCGGAACAGCACGACGAGGCACGGTTGCGCGTCGAACTGCTCGTGAGTCAGTTGGAGCGATTCTTCACACGCTGGGCCGTGCAGGGGACGATCGACGTGACACGGGTTCAGGCTGCCGAGGTTCTGACCGACATCTGGTTCCCGGCTCTGTCGCCGGAATCGAAGGGCGTCGACGAGCGGTAGAGGCTAGCTCGGATCGATCTCCACGCCGATCGCACCGGTGAGCAGTTCTCTGGCTCGTTCGATGGGGATCGAGCCGCTCAGCCAGCGTTCACTCAGACCCTCGACCAGGGCGGTGAGTCGCTCGGCGGCGTCGGCCGGGCTTGCCTTCGGGTCAGCGAGCCCGGCATCCTGCGCTTGGCGGATCAAAGATTCGACGTCGTCGGCCCACTCTTGCGTCGTGGTGCGTAGCGGTTCGCGCAGTTCGTCGGCGAAGACTGCGCTTGCTCGGAGTTCACCCCAGGCGATGCTGTTCTCTCGAATCTTCGGGGCATTCTGAAACTCCAGCAGGAGCATCTGCTCGAGTTGCGCACGAGGGTCTGTCTCCGTGAAGGCGCTTTCGGTGTACAGCGCGGCGCGATCGTTGATGTGATCGAGGGCCCGGCGCAGCACACCTGCACGGTTCTGGAAGTGGTAGTAGATGAGTGCCGTCGACACTCCGGCCTCGGCAGCGAGCGTCTCCACCCTCAGCCCGCGTACGCCGTGTTGGGCAATGACGCGGACTGCTGCTTCCAAGATTTGCGTTTGGCGGTTCGACACGAGTCCGAATTCTACGAGGGTGGTCGGGACAGGTTTCTAGTCCGCGGGTTCCTGCTGGGTGGTGCAGTGAATGCCGCCACCACCCGCGGCGATGGCGTCGATGTTGATCTGCACGACACGGCGGTCGGGGAAGAGGCGCTCCAATTCACTTCTGGCGGCCTGGTCGGCCTCGGGGTCACCGAACTCGGGTGCGATGACCGCCCCATTGCATACGTAGAAGTTGATATATCCGGCTGCGAAATCGTCCGATTCGAAGTCGGGCCTGATCGCGACCGGCGCCTCGAGGACCACCACTTCCAGCTTCCGTCCCTGTGCGTCGGTCGCGTTCTGGAGAATCTCGAGGTGACGTGCGGTCACGTCGTGGTCGAACGACTCCGGGTCTGTGTCGAGGCCTGCGACCACGACACCTGGGCGTGCGAAACGGGCGTAGAAGTCCGTGTGGCCGTCCGTGATGTCCTTGCCGGCGATTCCCGGTAGCCAGATGATCTTGTCGAGACCGAGCAGGGGGCCGAGTTCGGCCTCGACGTCCGACTTCGACCATCCCGGGTTGCGGTTGTTGTTGAGTACACAGCTTTCGGTGATGATGGCTGTGCCTTCGCCGTCGACCTCGATGCCGCCGCCTTCGAGGATCAGGTCGGTAGGCAATGATTCGACTCCCGCACGGGCGGCAACGAAAGCTGCGACCTGGCCGTCCTTATCAAAATCCTGCTTCTCGCCCCAACCGTTGAAGTTGAAATCGATACCCGCTTTGGTCCCGTTGCCTTTCACGAATACAGGGCCGGTGTCGCGCATCCAGAGGTCGTCGAGAGGCGCGGCGATCAGTTCGACCGATGGGCCGACGAGGGAGCGAGCCAAGCCCAGTTCCTCGGAACGAACAAGCATCGAGACGGGCTCGAACTGCGCGATGGTCTGCGCGATAGTCGCGAGGTTGCGCTGGACTTCGGGCAGGAGGGCTGCTCCCCAGATCGCTTCGCTGGCACCGAACGCCATCCAGGTGCGCTTGTGCGGATCCCCCTCTTCCGGCATCACCCACTCGCGAAGATCGTCGTCTCCATTGCTCCCGCCCGAGGCTGAGTCGGAATCGCCGCAGCCTGCCAAAAAGAGGCCACTGAGCGCAGCGGCGCCTGCCTGAATGAACCGACGTCTTTGCATTGCGGTGACTCCTTGTGCTGTGTGCGTGCGCGCCCGGTCCGCGTCCTGCTTGCATGGAGCGTAAACCTTGACTGAAAATTTAGTCAAGGAAGTAGTGCCAGTTCGAGACCGTTTCGGCGGGCGACACGACGGATCGAAGGACTCATCCGTCGGAAGGTCACGAGTCGATGAGTCCTTCGACCGTTCCCCGCCATCCACGGCGCTGGTAGTCCCGGGGCGACATGCCGTGGGCACCGATGAAGACCTTGGTGAATCCGGACGCGTGCGCGTAGCCGAGTCGACGGGCGGTCTCTCCGGCCGAGAAGCCCTCCTCGAGATAAGCGCGGGCGAGGGTCATCCGCAACTGACCGCGCCAGCGCGGGAAGCTCTGGCCGGTGGCCGCTACGAAGCGTCTGTGGAGCAGGCCCTCGTCGACGCCGAGTCGAGCGCTCCACTCCGGCAGCGTGCGCGAATCGGTGGGGTCCGCGCGGAGTGCGGTAAGGATCGCTTCGACAGGATCGGTTCGGCCGCCGGGTGTCCGCGTCGCCGCGCTGTTTCGGATCAGCCTCGAGATCCTCGCTGGGTCATGGATTTCGGGGCGCAGAAGGGTGTAATTCGCAACGACCGTGTGCAACAGATACGCCTCCGCTTCGCGCGCGAAGTGCAGCACTCGTGGCGGCGGTGCAGTGACGGGAGAGTCGCCAGGCTGGGATCCGAGCGGAAGTAGAAGCGAACCCTCCGCGATCTCGACGCTGTTGCGTACTCCCGCGGGAAGCCACATCGCGTCGCCCCGCCTCAGATTCCAGGTTCGGTCGCCGAAAGCGACCCGGGCGGAGCCTCGGTAGATCCAGACGATGACGTGAAAGTTGTTGACCCTGGCCCACGTTCCGCTTGCGGGAATCGTCGGCGGTATCGGCGCCGAGCCTGAGTGGGCGCCTTCCTCGGACAAGAGTGCGACGCTCTGTGCCAAGGTCTCGTTCTCATGGATCGGCGCTGAGCCTTGGTTTGCACGTGTGTAGTCACTGGGTGTCACACCGGTGTGTTCACGGAAGGCACGGGTGAATCCCGCGGGCGTCGCGAATCCGACCTGCCCACCCGTCCATCCGATTTCGCGGCCGGAGTTCAGGTATGCGATTGCTGCCGCGATCCGGGCCGAGGTGCGCCAACGCGCGAAAGGCAACCCCGTCTCCTCCGTGAATCGGCGCTGCAGGGTGCGGACGCCGATCTTGAGTTGCCGGGCGAACTGGGAAAGCTCCGTGTCGTCGGCTGGCGTCCGTAGAAGCGTGCGAGCGATCTCGAGGGTCTCGGCCGAGCGTGGCAAATTCGGTGGGGCGTACGACACCGAAGCGTCGGCGTCGTTGGAATGGGCCCCCGCGACAAGCTCGAGTAGTCCGGCTCCCACAGTCGCCCCACCGCGCAGAAATCCCAAGTTGTGCGCGAACTGGTGGACGAGCCAGTCCTGCCAGGCTGCCGGGATCTCGAAATCGATGATCCGGTTCAACGTGGGCGGCAGGTCGGCAGCGGGCATCGGAATGGGAAACGCGACCGCTCCCGGGTCGACTCGGATGCTGTAGGCGATTCCCGCGGGCACCCAGGTTGCCGCCCCAGCGGTCACGCTGCGGGTGCGGTCGCCGATCTGTAGTTCCGCGTGTCCGGTGTGTACCCAGAAGAGCAGTGGCTCACGTGCATTCGCGATCGAGGAGAGTCGGGACGCGGGGATCTCGGGGACTTCGCCCGCGGAGAACACCAACCGTGGTCCCACGTATGCCCTCCCGATTCAGATGCTTTCTCACGCAGCCACCGATGAGTGTAAGAAGTCGGCACGCACGGATAACCGTAGCCGATTAGGGGAGGCTAGCTTTATTCAATGGCCCTTCCGCCGTGATCGAGCGTGGGTCGAACCCCCCCGTCTGTGCGCTTCCGAGGAGTCTTTCCGTGCCCCGAAACACCCGTCCGACAACAGCGTACTCAGTCACCTTGCGTGAACTCGAGGTACGTCGGGTGACAGACGTGACGCCGGGCATGCGGAGAGTGACGCTCACCGGAGCGCAGCTCGACACCTTCACAAACCCCGACGGCTTTGCCGAGCCCGCCTTCGTCAGCACCGGCTTCGACGACGACCTCCGATTGTTGTTCGCCTATCCTGGCGAAACCGATCCGGTCTTGCCGGTGATAGTCGACGGCACTGTGACTTTCGCAGCGGGACGCCGTCCACTTGCCCGCGCGTACACCGTGCGCCGTTACGATCCGCGAACAAGGGAACTCGACGTCGATTTCGTCGTTCACGGCGGTGGAGTTGCTACCACCTGGGCGCGCGACGCCGGCCCGGGCGACCGAATGCACATCGCGGGTCCCTCTGTATCGCAGGGACTCCCGGAAGATTGCGAGTATCTGCTCGTCGTCGGTGACGAGACGGCGCTACCTGCGATCGCACGTCTGCTCGAGGAATTGCCTGCCGATGCCAGGGGGCATGTGTTCGTCGAAATTGCGGACTCGGCTCACATTCAATCGGTGCGCGAGTTGCCCGGGGTGAGTGTCACGTGGTTGCCACGCGAGGGGGCGGAGCCCGGCACTACTTCTTTGTTGCTCGACGCGGTCAGTGCAGTCGAATGGCCTGACGGACGCGTATTCGCTTGGCTTGCAGGCGAACAGGCGACGATTCGCTCGCTTCGGCGTCATTTGATTCGTGATCGAGGAATTGCGAAGACCGACATCGATTTCACCGGCTACTGGAAACGCAGCGACACAGTGCGCACAGATTCCTGACCCGGCTCCATCGCTCGGTAAGACCGAAGCGCTCGATAACACCGAAAGGCAGAAATGACAGTCCTGCGCACCAGACGATCACGGATCATCGGACTGATCGGGGCCGCGCTCGCCGCAGCGCTCCTTGTGTCCGGGTGCTCGGCCTCGGCCGAAAACTCGAAAACGGCGTCCACTCCCGGTTCGGAGGGGAACGCCCTTCCCGCTGCGGAAGGAACGACTACTTACCCGCTGACCCTGGAATCGCCATATGGTACAAGTATTCTCGAGAAGCGCCCGGAGCGGGTTGCCGCAATCGTCCCCAATGCCGTCGACACGGAAATGCTCCTCGCGCTCGGCGTCAAACCCGTTCTCTCCTCGTCGATGGTCAAGGAGTCGGCTTCCCAGTCGTACTTGCTGCCTTACGGCGCAGAGGATCTCGACACCTTCGAGTTCGCGATGGGCGGCACACTTCCCGTCGAAGCGATCGCCGCGAGCGAACCTGACCTCATCGTCGCCGTCGGCTGGGCCGACGGCCTGGGTGGTTTGTCGATGGGCGATTACTACGAACGTTTGTCCTCCATCGCACCGGTGGTGACGAGCCCCGACACGAAGTCGCGGATGCTCGTGCCGTGGAAGGAATCGATCCGCGTACTCGGCGAGACACTCGACCTCTCGAAGGCAGCCGAAAAGATCGTGACCGACCATGATCAATACTTTGCGAAGGTGCGTCAGGAGAACCCTGAACTCACTGGCTTGACTGCAACCTGGGCGATCTTCTACGGAACCGGCAACGGGTTGCAGTACCTTTCAGCGCCCGGCTCGGCGCCGGCAACTTTCTTGGGCGAGCTCGGTTTTGCCGAGAACCCGCGTGCACAGGAGTTCGTCACCCAAAGCACTGTCGGCGAGGAACTTCTCGAGAACATCGATGCGGACTTCCTGCTGATCGGCCGCAGTGCCGCCGGCAGCGAGGAGGATTTCGACAAGCTGACCGGCGGGAAGCTCTTCCAAGCGCTGGGAGCGGTGTCCTCCGGTCGTTGGGTCGCCCTGCCTCCTCGCACCGCCGACGGCGGCGACGTTCTGTGGGCAATCACGAGCGGTGGCCCGATCGGAACGATGTGGGCGGCTGAACATATCGTGCCGCTCATCAGCGCGAAGCTGTAGAAGGCAATGCTGTAGAACTGGGGAAAGAACAACCGCCGCCACATATTTGCGTGGTGGCGGTTGCTCGTTCCCCAGTATTCGCCCGATGAGGTTCTGCCGTCGGGAAGTTGATCCCGGTCTTTGATCTCACGACCAATTACCGAGAGGACAGCACAAGGTAGGGCCGACCACGAGTTGTCCGGCCGGTCTCCAACTTTCACGATGGGGGAGAACACCCCACCTGGACCTGACTAGTTCGCGACACCTACGCCGCGGTTGATCACCAAGTAAAGCGGCGGACACAGCACCGTCGCGTGCTGGCCGCTCTTTGCAGCCTTTGATCCACCATGCACGGTCGCGGTCCAGTACGGCCACGTCGTCATTTTGCAGTTCGCCCATGCCCAATAGCGGCCGGAGCCGCCCGAGCAATACGCTGTGGAGTAGGCGTTGCCGCCGCCCGTGGTGCACCCAGTCGGTGCTGCACTTGCAGTGGACGCGGACACCGGGATGAGGACCGCCAAACTCGCAGTTACAACCAGGACGGCTCTCGAGATTCGAGTTTTCATTTCGCTCCGTTCATTGAATGCTCGACATCATTGTTCCGTTCAATAGGGGCGATGTATGTCGTATGAACGCATGACTGCTCTAGCAGCTCGAATGTTCCGAAGCCATTGTCCGACAGAGAAATGATCGGTCGAACAGTAGCTTCAGCTAGGCGCGCGTCACGAGCGAAGACGGGACATTCCCCGCCGATTCGAGGCAACTCCGAATCCGCGCCGTGCTGTCGACGTGGGAGTGCGCGATCTTGGTCGAAGGTGCATCGAGCACGGCGATGTCTCGAGTAGAACTGTCTCGCCGGACGCGCCGCGATCCCACTCGGCTCGGACGACATCTGGACGAGTTGGTTTCGCGGGGACTCGTCAGTCGAGAACGGTCGCGCGATCAGCGGCAGCGCACTGTCGGGATAACTTCCAGCGGTCAAATCCTGCTTGATGCGGTCCGCGGCAGAATCCGGGCGGCAGAGGACGGGTTACTCCACATCACCCTGACGGGAATCGAATCTACAGTGTTCCGACAGTTACTTGCTCGGCTCGCAACTGCCTGTGAATGATTCGAGATGTACAGCCGGCCGCGGGGCAACCAATATCACAGCGTGATCGTGCGGGTGGGCTCCCAGATGGCGGGGTCACGGTGGGTGACGACGAAGACGGTGGCCGCCAATTCCCGCACGGCGCCGGCGATACGGCGCTCGGTGGCCTCGTCGAGGGCCGAGGTGGCTTCGTCGAGAACCAGGACGGGAGCGTCTTTGAGGAAGGCGCGAGCGATCGCCACCCGCTGACGTTCGCCACCGGAGAGAGCGGCACCCTGGTGTCCGATGTCCTGATGAATGCCGAGCGTCGAGCGGTCGAGAACGGCGCCGAGGGCAGCGCGCCTGGCGGCGTCCTCGATCTCGGTTTCGGTAGCGCCCGGTCTTCCAAGTCCGATGTTCTCCCCGAGGGTGCCCGAGAACACGAGTGGGTCCTGCGGCACGTAGCCGATGTGTGCCGCCAGGTCGTCGTAGGGCAAGTCGCGCAGTGAAACTCCGCCCAGAGTGACGCTGCCTTGGTCAGGATCATCGAAGCGCATGAGCAGCCCGAGAAGTGTGCTTTTCCCCGTACCCGAGCGTCCTGCGACGAGAACTCGCCCACCCGCGGGGATCTTCGCGGTGATGCCGCGCAGAACCGGAGCGTGGTCTACCCCGGCGACCTCGATGTCAGTTCCAACAGGGCGCGCGGCGTCCCGGGGTGCGGGCTCGGCCAGTGCGGGAGCCGAAGTCGCTGTGCGGTAGTCGCGAACCGTTGCGCGCAGCTCGTTGACTCCGATTCCGGCCAGGGCGAGTTCGTCGAGCGGCGCAGCGGCGCGGGCGGTGAGGATGACGAGGGCGAGAGCGGCTGCGGGATCGTCGAATCCGGTGGCAGCGAGGAAAATCACTGCACCTGCCAACGGCACAATGGTGGCGATCGCCGAGATGAATGTCGCTGGTGCCGCGGCGAGATTTGTCCGTGCAAGCGCGGCTTCCTGATTCCGCCAGCTTCGCTCGATTCGTTCGATGGAACGTGTGGGACCGGCTGCCGTACGCAGTAATTCGAGATGATCGGTGAGTTCGAGTGTCGACTGAGTTGCTGCGAGCTCGGCTTCGTGTCGGCGCTCGTCCGCTCGGCTGAGCGCACGCTGGGCCAGCGTCTGAGCGGCGAGCGACACGGCGAGCAGTCCACCGACGAGCAGCATGACACCTGGCCCCGCGACGACCGCGATCCCAGGAAGCAGGAGCAGCGGGATCAGCGGTGCAACCAGGAAGGTCTGAAGTTGGTGCGCGGGAACACTCATCAGCGACGGGATCCCGCGCCCGGCGACGGTGGCGAGCAGTGCCCGGTTGTCGTCGGTGAACCAGGACAGTTTCGCACGGGCGAAGGCATCGCCGAGAGCGTCGTAGAGATCGCCGACGAGTCGAGCCCCGGTGAAGTAACCGCCCCGCGAGACCAGGACGGTCACGAATAGAGCGATGGTGGCCGTGGCCAGGACGAGAACCGGCGACCGGTGATCAGCGATCGAGAGCGCGAGGGTGGTGTACGCGATCGCCTCGAGGACAGCGACGGACACCCAACCGAGTCCGATGGTGATCAAGCGTCGTCGGGCTACATTGGCGCTGTTCATTATTCGGCTCCAGTCAGGGCTGCACTGTGCGAGGCAGCGTCGTTCACGTTTCGACCGCCGAGGTCGAGTCGATCGTCGGCATCGTCTGCAAGAGCGGGGTCGTGGGTGACGATCACAATCGTCTTTCCTTCGTCATGTGCGAGGTGTCGCAATTCCTTCAGCAGTTCGGCGGCCGTGCGATCGTCGAGTGCACTGGTCGGCTCGTCGAGCAGCAGTACTGCTGCGGGCGAGAGGAACACCCGAGCAAGCCCGACGCGCTGACGTTCTCCTCCGGAGAGTGAAGTGGCGTCGGCATCGAGGCTGACGTCGATCTGTGCCCGGCGTAGTGCGGCGGTGTATTCCGCGTCCGTTGCATCGGGGGCGGCCAGCGCGATGTTCTCGCGCACCGTGGCAGGTAACACGTCTGCGCCCTGGGGTGTGAGCAGAACGGACGGTGGCCGCAGGTTCTCGTCGATCGCGGTGATGCTACGACCTGCGTAGCGGACGGTACCCAGTTCCGGGATCTCGAAGCCGGCCAATGCTTTCAGGAGCGTCGACTTGCCCGCTCCACTCGGTCCCGTGATCGCAGTGATCGCGGCTGGGCGGAATGCATGCGTGACGCCGTCGACGACTCTGCGGTCCGTGATCGTGACAGTCAGGTCGACGATCTCCAGGTGGTCGGAGGGACTCGCCGCCGGAACGGTGAGTGCTTCACCGGCAGGGAGAGTGGGTTCGTTCAGGGCAGTGGCGAGCCGGACCGCAGCAGAGCGTCCAGCCGCGACGTAGTCGAGGCCGTGCCCGAGTCGCAGGGCCGGTGTCACGATTGCGAGGCTGAAGAGAATGGTGGCGGCCAACGTCGTTGCATCCCAGTGAAATCCGACGGCATAGGCGATCGCGAACGTCGCTGTCGCCTGCATGAGGGCAACGGCGACGGCCGCAGGGGTAGCCACGAGTCGAACGCGCTCCTGCATTCCCCGGGTGAACCGTGCTGTCGATTCTGCATAGTCGGCGGCAGCGCCGGTCTGCGCGCCGTAGATCCGGCAGACGCGGATGCCGCGGGCATAGTCGTCCACGGCAGTCACGATGTCGCCCATGACATCTGCACTTTCGGCGCTGTGCCGAGCGGCCATTCGGGGGATCACGACCAGGTAGAACAGAGCTGCCACGATGCCGGGAGCCAGAGCGAGAAGCGCCACGGGGCCGGCTGAGGCAACCAACGCCGCGATCGTGACCGCGGGGACCACGATGAGTGTGGCGAACTCGGCCGGTAGGTGCGCAGTCATATGGTGCAGCGCCGAGATGTCGTCCGAAACGAGCCTCCTCAGCGCGTCTCCGCTGTAGCGGGACAGCGTGCTTGCCGGTAGGCGAACGAGGTGGGCTGCGAGTTGGCGGCGAAGCCTGGCCTCGAAAAGCGATTCCGCGTGGTGCGAGAGCCACGACGATGTGGCAGCGAGCGCGACGCCCACGAGCCATAGCGCACATGCCCACCCGGCCCAAGTCATCGACGGTTCACCGATGAGTTGCACGACGCACCAGAGCGCCCCGAGCATCGCGACCCCCGACGCTGCGGCCGCGACGACCCCGGCAGCCAATGCAGGCAGCGCCGGGCGCAAGGCCGGGACCAGCGACGGTTCGACGAGAGGGCGGGGCATGGATAACTCCTTGAATCAGCTTCAGGGTGCAGGCACGACAAATGACCGAGACCTAAGGTTAGGGGTCGATGGCTCCATGTGGTTATCGCCGTACGCCGATTTCTTACACTTGCCCAGCATCCGTCGGTGTCAGGATGCGGCCGAGATGGAATTCATGACGTCTTCCCACACGCCCATGACTGCGGGTTCGGTTGGACCGTTTGGGTGAAGACTGCCACGCATTTGCGGCGGAAGTCGTACATCTCGATCGAGCTGGTCAGGCCGTGAACGCCGTGGGTGCGGGTCAGCCAGCACTCCGAGACACCATTCAGGTCGATCATCGTCCGGCAGGTGTCCGAGGCTAGAGTCAATGTCCCGCCGAACATGGCTGCGGCGTCGAGGTCACCACGGTGGATCTGCAGGCATCCGTTCCCGGCGACGACGGTCGTGACGGGCAGTTGGTGGTAGGACAGGTGCTCCATCCCGGCAGCCATGAGGTGAGGATCGACTCGCCGGTAACCGAGGGCGCCCAGAGCGACCAGGCCGCTACGACGTTCGCTGCCGCCGTCCGCGAGGATGAAGTCGAGCTGTGTCAGCTGATCGGCCTGGGCCCAGAATGCGGGCGTATTCGACGTCTGGATGGGACGGCTTGTTTCCCTCGCAGTGCTCGGCGCAGTTCGCATCGCTTCGAAGGCGAGACGATCCGAGGCCGGGGTCAAATACGTGGTGTGTGAACTTGATCCGTGGATGTCGAACATGCGGAGCGTCGGCGGTATGTGCTGCTCTGCTTCCGTGGTCACCACCGAGCCGAGGGAGGCAACGTTCAAACGCAGAGAGACGAGCCCGGGCGCGCAGACCAACGGATCGCCGGGAACTGTCGGAACGGAGTACTTGCCCGAGTCGTTGACAGCCACCGGGCCTGCGACGGTGATTGCTACCGTGTCGTCCAAGAGCGGCAACATTTTGCCGACTACCTCAGGTGCGGTGTCGATCAGTCCGCCGCGGAATCCTGGACGCGCAAGCAGTGCGTCCAGGTCCGACATGCGTGCCAAAGCTGCGCAACGACATTCGCCACGGTGCGGGCACATCTCAGTAGACATCCCTTAGGTACCGCTTCGATCGTTTGAGGTTGTTGACGTAATCCTCGGCGGCGTCCGCATCCAACCCACCGTGCTCGGCGACGACCTCGTGCAATGCGTCGTCGACGTCCTTTGCCATCCGAGTGGCGTCGCCGCAGACGTACATGTGCGCACCGTTTTCGAGCCAGTCGAACAAGTCTCGGCCCTGCTCGCGCATACGAGTCTGGACGTAGATCTTCTCGGACTGATCGCGCGAGAAGGCCAGATCGAGGCGAGTCAGGACACCGTCACGGGTCAGCCCGTTCAACTCGTCCTCGTAGATGAAGTCGCTCGACTGATGCTGATCGCCGAAGAAGAGCCAATTCTGCCCCGACGCGTTGCGCGCGCGACGCTCGTGCAGGAAAGCGCGGAAGGGTGCGATGCCGGTTCCGGGGCCGATCATCACGACGGGAACAGCGTCATCGGCTGGTAGGCGGAACGAATTATTCTTGGAGACAAAAACTCCGACCCGATCGCCCTCGCCTACGCGGTCCGCCAGGTACGTCGAGCAGACGCCGCCGCGGTCCCGCTCGCCCGAGCGGTAGCGCACACTCGCTACCGTCAGATGGACGGTGCCGTCGTGGGCCAGCGGGCTGGAGGAGATCGAATAGACCCGATGTTGCAGCGGGCGAAGAAGTGTAAGCAGATCCTCGGGATTCAGGCGAATGCTGTTGTCCAACTGGAGGAGATCGAGAACGTCCTTGCCCCACAGCCACGCATCGAGCGCTTCCCGATCTTCCGTGTCGAGAATATGCTGCAGTTCGGCGTCGCCGCTGCGTCGGGCGATGTCTTCGATCAAATCGCGCGAGGGAATGGAGATCTCGTAGTCGCTGGTCAACACCTGGTCCAACGGTGCGGACGAGCCGTCTTTCGCGGTAACCACATAATCGCCGCTGACACCGAGCTGATGGATGATCGCCTCGACGAGGGCGGGGTCGTTGATCGGGCGGATGCCCAATCCATCTCCGGCCTCGTAGTCCAGACCGTCCTCGCCGAGCGCAAAGGTGAAGTGGCGGACTTCCTTGGCTGAGTCCTCGCCGGACAACAGCCGGTTGGCGAGGACGGTTGCAGGATAGGGGTTCTTGCGAGTCCACTGGGACTTGGTCTTCGTCTGAGCGGGCGCAACCGGCGAGGCAGCGGCCCCCGCATCACCGTCGACACCGGCCACCGCAGCGACGGCCCGAACGATCCACTCGGCCGCCGGATCCTCGTAGTCGACGTCGCAATCGGTGCGGTCGACAACCCGGGTCCCGCCGAGCGCTTCGAAGCGGGCGTCGATGTTCTTTCCCGACTGGCAGTACCCGTCGTAGCTGGTGTCACCGAGTGCGAGTACTCCGAAGTAGAGACCCTCCAGCCGGGGCGCACTCTCGGATTCGACTGCATCCCAGAACAGCTGCGCGTTGTCGGGCATCTCGCCCTCGCCGTAGGTGGAGGTGATGACGAGCACCCGGCGCATGGCGGAAAGTGCATTGATATCCACGGTGTCCAGACCCGCGACAAGTGGTTCGAGACCGTGGGCACGAGCAGCTGCGGCTGCGTCTTCAGTCAAGGACTCCGCGTTGCCGGTCTGACTTCCGTAAAGGATGTGCACGGCTGCGCCGGCAGCTCTCTCCACTGTCGCTGTTGCAGTACCGGTTTGACCGGACATGACAGTTCGCGAGTGTAGACCGGCCAGGAATCCGGAAAGCCACGCGCGCTGGTCGCCGGTGAACGGTGCGTATTCGGGGATGTACGGGATTTCCATGATTTGAAGCTCACCTACTTTCGGGGGAGGAGGTCAGGACACCAGGTCGGGGATCGTGCGCGAAGCGAACAGTTCGTCGAAGTTCGGCAGTGATCCGAGCTTGTCCCGATTCTTGTTGTCTTGAAACAGAATCCACCCGTACGTCGCCGGGCTGTCCATGGCCAACACGTTGCGTAGGCTCAGCGCCTGCTTGTAGTCGTCGACCCGCTTGGCTGCAATCAGCGCAGCCAACTGTTCGTCGTCGTAGTCGGCCAGAATCTCTTTCGAGTACTTGACCAAGTGCTGGACGAGGGCGAAGTCCTCGGTCAGCACCAGGTTTCGGGCCGCCTTCTGCACTGCTGGATCGTCGGGTCCGGACGCACCCGGCGTGCGGGCGGCGGCGAGTTGTTGTGCGAAGTGAAGCACGGTGTACGCACTGAGCAGCGCATACATCGTCGCGGTATCGGTCTCGCCATAGGCGGGGACTGCTCCGTTCAGTGCGGGGCGCCCATCGCGCACTGCGAGTTTGAACGTGCGGACCTGACGTGCTGCGATGGCGGACGCCAATTCTTCGAGAAGCTCTTTGTGCGACTTCGCAGCCAGGATTGCATCGCTGTCCTGGTAAAGCATCAATGCCTTGGGCATGGCGTAGACGAACGAGTGCTGTTCGACTTCCCAGTTCTCGAGTAGTCGGGTTCCGAGCGCGGATCCCGTTGCTTCCACATGCAGTTCGAGCAGGAGTTGTACCGCGTGGTTGTGGACGGCGGCCAGAGGATCGGTCGCAGCGGTGATCGAACCCAGCAGTACGGAATCGGTACTTGCTCGCAGTGCCAGTTCGCCGCGAGGGTCGTACTGGTAGAAGAACCCGCCGCTCATGCCGTTGCCGACACCCTTGCCGAACTCGCCGAGATTCACGACAGCACCGTTGGTCATGTACTCGCCGGCGAAGTCTCCGACACCTTCTACGACAGCACTGGCGCCGGAGTTACGAACTGCGAAGCGATCGCCTGCTTCACCTTCGACGAACACTCGTCCACCGGTGGCGCCGAAGAGTGCGAAGTTGCCGATCAACACGTTTCCACCGGCGTCACTGGAGCCGCCGCCTGGGCTGCGCACGGCAATCACGCCGCCGCTCATGCTCTTTCCTACGCCGTCGTTACATGTCCCGGTGTGTTCCAGGTGCATGCCGTCGTTGCAGAATGCGCCGAACGACAGGCCCGCAGATCCGGTCGTCAGGACGCGCACGCTGCCCGGCGCCAGGTAGCGTCGCCCACGCTCGTCGGTGAGTACTCCCGGAGCGAGAAGGCCGGGCGCTCCGTAGTTGAGTTCGCGTTCGAGGTCGATCGCCAACTGACCACCGACGCTCTTGTTCCGGTTACCCAGGTGCAGTGCACCTTCGGCGAATTCAGGTCCGGACACGGCGACCGAGGCCTCGCCACGGTTGAAGAACACCGTACGAACCTCGTCCATGATCTTCTCGTCGAGCGCGTACTCACGTTCGAGGTACACAGGATTGTCGATGGTGATGTCCGGGGCGGACTCGAACATCGCGTCCAGCTTCAGATTGCCGACAATAGACGGGTGATCGAGCAGATGCAGGAGATCCGTTCGACCCCGCGCTTCCTGAAGGGACCGCATTCCCAGATTCGCGAGCAGTTCCCGAGTTTCGTGAGCGATGTTGAGAAGGTACTGCGCCATCGCGCGGGGATCGCCGTCGAACAGTTCCGGGTTGGTGGTCAGACCGGCGGGGCACTTGATGTTGCAGTTCTTGGCCATGACGCAGCCCATCATCATCAGCGCCGACGTACCGAACTCGAAGCTGTCTGCGCCGAGTAGGGCGGAAGTGATGATGTCGCTGCCGGTCTGATGCGCGCCCGAGCATCGCAGAACGACTTTCTGGCGAAGGCCGTTGGCACACAGAGCTTGATGGACCTCCGCGATACCGACCTCGGCCGCACGACCCGCGTATTTGAGGCTGGTCACCGAAGCTGCGCCGGTGCCACCGGTATTTCCGGCGACGTTGATGACGTCGGCGCCGGCCTTGGCGACACCGACGGCGATGGTGCCGATTCCTTCCGAGGACACCAACTTCACGATCACCCGAATGCGAGCTGCCTTGCAGTCGTGGATGAGCTGAGCGAGGTCCTCGATGGAGTACGTGTCGTGGTGAGGCGGCGGCGAAACCAGTTCGACCCCGGGCGTTCCGCCGCGGGCGGCAGCGATGTCGACGGTGACCTTGGCGGCCGGAAGCTGCCCGCCCTCACCGGGTTTTGCGCCTTGGCCGAGTTTGATCTCGATCTCTTCGAGCATCGGATCGGCGAGGTAGCCCGCCCAGATTCCGAAGCGTCCGGATGCAAACTGCTTGATGCGCGATGCACGAATCGTGTCGTAGCGCGAAAGGTGTTCGCCGCCTTCGCCGCTGTTGGACATCGCACCGACCATGTTCGTGCCGTGCGCGACGGCTTCGTGCGCCGGAGCGTTCAGTGCGCCATGGCTCATGGCACCCGACGCCAACTTCGGGGTGATGTCGCTTGCACTCTGTACCTCGGAGAGAGGTACACCTGCCGGTGCGACCCTCAGCTTGGACAGGAACTCTGCCGCAATACCGGTTGCATTCAGCACCAGATCCGGGTCGGTGGCCTCGATGGTGACGTCGTCGGCAAAGGCGACGGAAAGAGCATCGCCGAGTGCTACCACCCGAGCGGTGTCGTCGGCCAGTGGACCGTCCAGGCTAAGTGTGTACCGGCCGTCCGCGGCAGATTCACACCGGATTCCACGCATCACGATCGTCTTATTGCCGCGCACCGAGAATCGGCTGATCTGGTCGGTGAACTCGGCTGTCGTCACCGCAAATGTGACATCACCGGGCACGGAGATGACATCGCGCAACGCGGCGGGACGACGCGATCGTTCCGCAGCCATGACAGTGGAAAAGTCCCGGTACCCGGCGGTGATGTCGAAGTCGTCGATCTGCTCGGTGGTCAACCGGTCGAAGCTCGTCGCCCGGTATGCCCCGGCGTCGAGGCGGAAGGCGTCGTCGAGCCGTCCGAGCGGCAGTAGACGTAGAGCCTCGAATTGTTCTGTTCCGGAGGGACTGTCGAACGCGATCTTCTCTTCGGTGAGTTCGACGTACTTACGGACCGCGGTGGTACCGAACGAATGCCCTGCGCCGTCTGCACGCTCCTTGAACAGGCCGAGCAGTGGCAGATCCTTCTCGCCCCCGACTGCGCTCGCACGCTCGTGCCACTGCTTCGAGGTCACCGCGACGGTGTCGAAACCGACGCCACCCACCGGTGACTTCATGTTGGGGAACCACTGGCGCAGAACAGGGTCGGACGTATCGAGGAAGTTGGGTTCGAAAAATTCTCCGCCGATGTAGCTTTCGACGGTGCACAGACCGACGCGTCCCATCGTCTTCATCAGGGACTTCTCGGCGGCCTTCGCGAAGCGTCGGAACGCGGCATCCGGGTCAGCGGCGAACTTCTCCTCGGCTCGCAACTGAACGGACAGCGGGTAGACGGCGGAAGCGCCGAAACCGAGTGCGGCCGCAACGTGGTGGGAGGACTCGATCTGGCCGCTCTCCACGATGAGAGAGACGCGCAATCGCAGGCCCGCGTCGATGAGGCGTTGGTTCAATGCTCCGACGACCATGATCGCGGGAAGTGTTGCGCGCTCGTGAGATACGTGGCGGTCGGTCAGGACTGCGATTCCGCCCTGTTCGGCCGCGAAGGCTACAACAGCGTCGCCGAGCGCGGTCATCGCGTCGACCATTGCCTGCGCGTCACCCTCGGCGGGGTAGAGCATTTCGAAGCGGCGGTGCGGAGTGTGGTTCTGTTCGCGGATCTTGAGCATGTCCAGGTGCCCGAGGATCGGCGAGGCGATGACGATCTGCTTGCCCTGTCCGGGAGACATCTTCGCACCCAATGCGACCCTGAGAGTCATACCGTCCGCTTCACGGATGCTGTCGAGGGGAGGGTTGGTTACCTGGGCGAATCGCTGCGAAAAGTAACGAGCCACGCCGCCTTCGCGGTCGCTGAATGCGTTGATGGCGTTGCCGTAACCCATGGCGGAGACCTTTTCGGCTCCGTGCGTGAGCATCGGATCCATCAGGAATTTGAAACTTTCCTGATCCAGGGAGTACGCCATGTAGCGCTGATGAACCTCGAAGGTGCCGTTGTAGCGGGTCGGGGAGCTGACCTTCTCCGCTGGCACGGCGGGAATGTCTTCGATCAGGATTCGCGATTGCTCCAGCAACGACCGGTAGTCGCGCTGAGCGGCAATCTTTTCCAGAGCTTCGCGGGCAGTGTAGGTATGGCGATCGCGATGATCGAAGTACAACATTCCGCCGGCCTCGACGCGGCCACGGTGAATCACCGTCTCGGGTGCGAACGCGATCTGTCCGGCTTCGGAGAATGCGCACACGTAGTCGTGTGTCTCGATCGTGCGTAGTGGACGCAGACCGAGGCGATCCAGGCGCGCACCGATGATGGTGCCGTCGCCGAACACCAGCGCTGCCGGTCCGTCGTTCTTCTCCTCGTACAGCGAGAAGTACTCGAACATCGCACGCACTGCGGGGGAGAGGGTGGTGTCGTTTTCCCAGGCAGGCGGCGTCATCGAGACCACAGCCGTCACCAGGTCGACACTGTCCTCGATGACGCGTGCTTCCAGGGTCTGATCGAGTCGGCAACTGTCGGACTGGCCGGGCGGACGGACGATCGCACGTCGTTTTGCACTGGCGACAGCAGCTTCGGAGAGCCGATTCTTCTTGTCCGTGTTCAGTTCTCCGTTGTGAGCCATGAACCGGAACGGCTGCGCCATCGTGGGATGCGGGTCCGTGTTGGTCGAGAACCGCGTATGGAAGTACATCGTGTGCACGGCGTGATCGGGGTCGACCAGGTCGCGGAAGTACGGGATCACTTCGTCGGAGTTCAAGCGACCCTTGAGAACCTGAGTTCGCGCGCTGAGCGAGAGTGGGTACAACCCGCGTAGTGCAGGGGTGTTGTACGCGATGGCTTCGATGGCGAGCAGAGCTTCGTGCACGAGGCGATCGACAACCGCAGGCTCGGGACGCGGAGTGGGGACCTCGAAAATCCACTGCCTGATCGGAAGCTGATGCGCGATGGCTGCCGGCCGAATCGCCGAGTCGTCGACCGGCACGTTGCGCACAGCGAGGGTGGTGAAGCCTCGGTCCAGAAGTTCGCGTTCCACCAGAGCGGCTGCACGAGCATGCTGAGCATCGTTGTCCGGAAGGAAGAAGTTGCCGACGCAGAAGTGGCCGGCGCGGAGATCTGAGCGCCCGGTGACCTTGCGGAAGAACCGGAGGGAGAGGTCAACCGAGACACCGCCGCCGTCGCCGACGCCCTCGGAGGACATACCGCCGCGGTGCGGAACCGAGCAGAGCGCTTCGCGGCCCTTGATCAGGACATCGTGGGTCTGCACGCCGTCCTTGCGCGTGATGAACCCGACCCCGCAACTGCTCTTGTCATCTGCGGGGTCGTACAAACCGACGATGGACGTGCTCACTGCAGCAACCTTCTCCCTGTCCTGGTTGCCCGGAGATTGTTCGACCGGGCAGATACGACGGCATGTATTCCGTCAGGGCAGGGCGTCGCTGCTTCGATGAAGCGGCACCCGAATGGGTTCAGACTACTGAGTAGAGGCTTACCTTAGTCAAGTCTGCTTGGTGTGACTTGGATCTGAGCAGGTCAGAGGGTTGCTTTGTAGGCAAGTGCGTAGGCGATCTTGCCCGGCTTGTCGTCTGTGTACGGCTTGGACAGCTTTGCGAACTCGCCCTTGGACTCGGCTTTGCCGTCGTTCCAGGCCGACAGGACGCCAAGATCGGTGGCAGTGAATCCGCTGTCGACGACGGCATCGCCTGTCAACGCTGTCTGTGCTTTGGTCACCGACTTCACGGTGCCCAGGTAGCTGGAGAGATCATCGCGATTCCAGTTGGTGAGGTCGACGGGCGCGGTGTCGCGGACCCAGGCGCCCCAGTAGAACTCCTGGAACGGAATCGTGCCTGCGGCGAATCCGATGTCGCGGGAGAAGTACATCAAGCTGCGGTACTTGTCGTCGGCGAAGTTGGCCAGGCCGACGCTCTTCGGCAGAGCCTGGACTGGTACCTGGTTTCCGTCGACGTCACGCGACCAGACCCACTTGTTCTTCTCCATCTCGGTCCAGAAGGCACCTTCACTCAAGCCGCTGAGGTTGCCGAGAACCCGCAGTCTCACGTGAAGGTCGGGACCGCCGTCGGCCGTCTCGATGAAGGACGTGAGGGTGTGGTGACCGTCGGTCAGGTAGAGATCGCCGCGGGGTCCGACGACCACGGTCTTCATGGGCGCGATGCTCTCGGCGGTTTCCTGACCCACTGGAATCTGGCAGGTGAAGGACGACGGGTCCTTCAGCGTCGACGCCGCAGTAGCGGTCGCGGCCTGGATCTGGCCGTTCGCCTCACACCAGTCGTCGAACTTCTTGTTGATCGTGTCTTTTCCGAGCGTGTATCGCCCGAGCTTGTAGTACACCTCGTCGTAGCCGAGTGACGGTTGTGTCGCGTGAACGTCGCCGATGCGCACGTCCAGGAGATCACCTTCCTTGGCGCACAGGTACTCCGATCCGCCGGCGGAGCCTGAGAACGAACCGGTGGAGATTCCGCCACACGCGAGGGGAGCGGCGACAGCGGGAGTGCTGACCGATGTTCCGGCGCCGAGCAGTGCCAGTGTTGTGAGTGCCGAGATGGCGGAACGACGCATGTGGGGATCTCTCCTGATGATGGGTTCGCACGTGAAGAAGCTTGCGTCACAATCGCTCAGGGTGGTTTCGGACTTACTGACAACAGACGTCCGCGCGGTGGCTACCACGTGAATTCACGTCGTAACCACCGCGCGGTGAGCCGGTTGGTTGATCAGCCTTGCAGTTGATCAGCCCTGCAGTTGATCAGCCTTGCAATTGATCAGCCCTTGTAGTTGTAGAAGCCCTCGCCGACAGCAACGCCGAGCTTGCCCTCGTCGATGTAGTTCTTCTTGATGTAGTCGGCGAATTCGCGCTGCTTCTCGCCGCCCTGGGAGGAGATGTTGTAGACGGTGGTCAACCCGACGACGTCCATGATCTGGAAGGGGCCGAACGGGGCTCCGGTGCCGATACGCCACGTCTTGTCGACCATGTCGGGATCGGCGATGCCGTCGATCAGCAGGTCGGAGGCCGCGTTGAGGAGCGGGACCAGGAGCGAGTTGAGTACGTAGCCCGCCTTCTCCTTCTTGAGTTCGATCGGCACCATGCCGATGTTCTTCGCGAACTCGACGACCTCGCGGTACACGGCGGGGTCGGTGGACTCGGTGCCCATGACCTCGGCAGTGTTGTTGACCCACACGTGATTTGCGAAGTGCAGTGCGAGGAACTTCTCGGGGCGGCCGGTGAACTCCTTGAGATCGCTCGGCAGCAGCGTCGAGGAGTTGGTAGCGAACACCGTGTGCTCAGGAGCAACCGTGGCAAGCTTCTCGTAGGTGTCGCGCTTGATGGCGATGTCCTCGGGAATTGCCTCGATGACCAGGTCGGCCTTGGCGACGGCTTCGCCTAGATCGTACGAGTACGTAATACGTTGCAGCGCTTCGTCAGCCTTGCCTTCCTTGGCACCCTCGACGTTCTCGGCCTTGTAGGCCGCGGCCAACGAGTCGAACCGAGCCTTGGCCTTTTCGATGACCTCGGCGTTGATGTCGTACGCGACGACGTCGAAGCCGTGATAGGCGGTCTGATAGGCGATCTGTGAGCCGAGAACTCCGGTACCCAGAACGGTGATCTGCTTCAGTTCAGTCATTTTCGATCCTCAATCCTATTCGGTGGGTAGTCCGGCAAGCGTCAATCGGACCTGTGCGGCAACGATGTTCGTGAGTTCGTCAGCCGTGATCCGGTCCAATGCCGCGCGGGCTATTTCGAAGTGCAGCACGTTGGAAATCGTTCGCGCTGCAGTGGTGGTTCGGGTGGTGTGGTTGGGGTGTGCCTCGTGCAAGATTTGCGCAATCCGCGTTTGCAGGCGCTGCGAGAGTTCCAGGCCTTCGGCCCGGAAACACTCGCTGGGCTCACCGAACAACACCTCGCGTTGGTAGATGCCGGTGTTCTCGTCGTTTCGGCGACTTGCGATCAGCAGGGGTGAAACCAGCTCGAGCACACGATCTTCTGTGCCGGTCGACTTGGCTTCACGCTCTTCTCCCAATTCGATCTGCTTGCGGTATTCCGCGTTGTACACCATGAGCAGCAACTCGGCTTTGCTTGCGGCGTAACGAAAGAGAGTGCCGCCGGCTACATCGGCGCGGTCGGCAATTTCTTGAGTTGTGACTGCGCTGTAGCCCTTTTCCGCGAACAGTTCGGCAGCGGCGTCGAAGATGCGTGTCTGCTTCTCGAGTTTGTTGCGTTCGCGACGGCCCAGCTCTTGGTCCGGCTTCGTCATCCCGCTCACCTCGTTCCATTTCGGATCACGCTCATAAATGAGTCTACTCCGAAATATCGGGAGGGTGGAGTCTCCTCCGTCACATCACCGCAGTCCGCTGACCCAACCGGCGAACACGTCTGAGAACACGTCCGCTTCGCACGCATGCGCCGATTCGGGATAGGCGCACTCTGGGTATCCGGCGACGACGGCGGCAAGTTCGACGTTGCAACACTGCGCCAAGAGGCCACGCAGGAGATCCGCAACCGACCAACCCGCGACGGATACCGCAGGGATTCCCTCTTCCTCGTACACCTTCACCAGATCGGCGTGCCTCCAGGACAATTCCTCGGCCACCAGTGCATCAGGGTTGAAAGACATGGCGCGGTCGAGTGATCCGCGCAGAAGTGAGTGCGGATCGTCCTCGCCGCGAAGCCTGGTCGCGAGGTCCGCCGGCGCCTTCTGCATGACGAACATCCAAGGTTTGCCGTCGGGAAAGACTCCACCGAAGCCTGCCACGTTGAACGGTAGGTGGCTACTGAGAAAATCGGTCTCCACGTCGACGTGTTGATCGTCGCCCAGATGAATGAAGTGGCCGGAGGCAATCTCCTCGCCCATTGCCGGCTCAGCCCATGTGTTGTTCCACAGATCGGTCATCCGACTGCCTTCGGGAAGATCGAGAACCTCGAAGAGAAAACCCATGTCTCTACAACTCCCCGTCGAAGTGGGTGGTTACTCCACCGGTCAGTCGAGAAACCGTCTGCGCCGAGGTCGCGAGGACGACTCGGCTTGTCTCGAAGGTCATCTCGTCGCGTTCGGTGTCCTCCGATTCGGGATCTTCGGCGAGTGAGAAGTCGAGTTCCACCTCTCGATCGGTGCTGGAACAGACCGAGATCATCAGCCCGAGTCGTTCGTCGGTGAACGCCGGAAGCGATTTCTCGGGATGGAAGTCTGCGGCCGCGTGAAAGAAGAACGCCGCCAGCCGTTCGACGAATCCGTCGTCCGTATGTCGGCTGAGATACTGATTGAAGCGGTCGGGGCTGAGCAGCCCGACGTCGAAAACGAGTGTGGGTACGTCGGATTCGAAGACAGTGGCGGGAACCGCATGACTGCGAAGGAAGACTGCGGCGCCGCCGTATCCCGGCAACCTGAACCCATCACGCATCTGGTGTACTCCCGTCGCAGTGGTGTCCTGTCCACGCTAGGCCATTGCTCGGCCGCGTGCTGCCTACTCGAGTAGGCAGCTTGATGGAAGAATCACCGCCTATGACTGCTGTCCTGTACCCGCCCGTCGAACCGTACGAGTCCGGTCTGTTGGAAGTGGCGGATGGTCAGAGTCTGTACTGGGAGACAGTCGGCAATCCGGCGGGCATTCCGGTTCTCTACCTCCACGGCGGTCCCGGTTCGGGATGCACTGTCGGCGCCAGGCGTTTCTTCGATCCCGAAGTCTTTCGCGCAGTTCTGTTCGATCAGCGAGGCTGTGGGCGCAGTCTTCCGCTAGCGAGCAGTCCGGACGTCGATCTGACCGTGAACACCACGGCGCACATTGTGGAAGACATCGAGCGTCTTCGTGGGCATCTCGGTATCGAGCGATGGATCGTGACGGGACTTTCCTGGGGCGTGAGTTTGGGTCTGGTGTACGCGCAGGCGTTTCCCGCGCGGGTGCAAGCGATGGCCCTGGGCGCGATCACCGGCGGGACGAGGGTCGAAATCGAGTGGATCACCCGTGCCATGGGCCGGGTATTTCCGCGTGAATGGGAAGAGTTCGTGGCGCCGTTGCCGGTGGACGAGCGTGACGGAAACCTCCCCGCGGCGTACGCGCGACTGCTTGCCGATCCGGATCCTGTTGTGCGCGAGAATGCCGCGTTGCAGTGGTGCCGTTGGGAAGACGTGCACGTGTCGCTGATGCCGGGGTGGACTCCGAGTGTTCGATACCAGAATCCGGACTTCCGTCGCGTGATGACCAGGCTGGTCACGCATTACTGGGGTAACGACTGCTTCCTGGCGCCGAATCAGATATTGGACGGAATGGACCGTCTCGCTGAGATTCCCGCGATTCTCGTGCACGGACGGTATGACATTTCCGGTCCACTGGATACTGCCTGGACGATCCACCAGCGGTGGCCGGGTAGTCAGTTGGTGGTGCTCGACGACGCCGGGCATGGCGGTGGCGGATTCAACGAGGCAATCGTGGAAGCTCTGAATTCACTGGCTCATTCGATCTGATCGAGTGCCCCGGCGCGGGCCGCGGCGAGCGCGCCGGCAGCAGCACGATCGGCAACCGACTGGTCGACGGGTAGATCGGCGACCAGCAGGCGATAGTAGATGGGTGCGGCGACGGCCGCCAGAAGATCAGCGGCCGAGACCTTCTCGGAGATCTCCCCGCGCTCGACTGCTCGGCGAACGACGATGTCTGCCAGTTCGTAACGTGCGGAATAGAACTCGCGCTTGAGTCTCGCGACCTCGGGCGTGCGGACCGCATCGGAGAACAGCGCAGCCACCAACGCGCCGCCTGACTCGCTGTTCACCAGTGCGACTATCGATCTGGCCATCTCGCGCAGATCGGATTCGATGGAACCGGTATCCGGGATGGGAACGGTGGTTGCCGATACCTCGACGGCCGCGTCGGCCACCAGTTGGGACAGCGTGCTCCATCGCCGGTAGATCGTGGTCTTGTGGACTCCGGAGCGGGTGGCTATGTCCTCGATGGTCATCGCGGCGAATCCGCGTTCGGACAATTCGGCCGCCGTGGCTGCCAGGACGGCCTCGCGCACCCTGGCACTACGCCCTCCGGGCCGTTGTGGTGTCGAAGTCATGAGTCAACCTTATCGCAACAAGGTGTTGTGTTAGCTGGAGGCGCGTGGTTCACTGAGATAATGCAACTGATCGTTGCATTAGAGATGAATTGAGGGGTGTTTTCCCATGTCATACGAATTTCCTGTCGATCACCGAGGCCTCTTCGAAGAGCGCACAGGACAGTTTCTGAGCTTCGGGCTCCCCGTCTCGGATCTCGAGGAACTGCGCGCGTCCATCCACTCGACCTGGGCCGACGCGCCGGGTGGTTGGTCGTACGAGTGGTCGGCGTTGGCAGCAAAGTACTCCGCCGACGGCAATCATTCACTCGCGGCGATGATTTACGGAATCGCCAAGTTCCCCGTCCTGGCCAACGATTCGCGGCGCCGGGCCCTGCAGAATCAGGTGGACGAATACGTCAAGGCAGCACCGGGATTCGGGCTCGAGTTCGAGCGTCGAATCCTGTCCCTGCCCTACCGATCCGGCGAGATCGAGCTACCGGTGCACATTCTCTCCGTGGACGGGAGGTACGAGGATGCACCCGTCCTGTTGCTCAGCGGCGGCGTCGACGGCTGGAAGATGGACATGCATCCGTTGGTCAGTGCGTTCGCGAAGAACGCCGGAGTGACTGTTGTTGCCTTCGACCAGCCGGGAACTGGTGAATCACCGGTTCCTCTCGACGCTTTCGGTGACGAGGTGATCGACGGACTGGTGGCGACGGCTCGCGCCCTCGGCAATGGCCAGGTGGCACACCTGGGAGTCTCCTTCGGTGGCAACTTCGCCGTGCGGTCGGGGTTGACCGGCGCCGTCGATGCGGTGATCAACATCGGCGCCCCGGTCAAGGGCGCGTTCGAGACCGCGAACGCGGAGCGCCTGGTCTACGGCATGGGTGACATCGTCGGAAACGCACTGGGTTTCGATGCACCGGCAACCAAAGAGGCGCTGGTACAGGGTCTGCGTGCTTTCGATCGCAGTGTCTTGATGACCGCCGACGACGGCCGGACCCCGATGCTTGTGGTCAACGGGGCCGACGACGTTCACATTCCGCTCTCGGACACCACTCTCTTCGAGGAGCGCCCGAACACGCAGGTACACGTCATCCCGGATGCGGGGCACTGCGCAGTGACCAAGCTGCCCGAGTTGACGCCGATGATGATCGACTGGCTACGAGATGCCCTGTCAGGAACCGCTCCACGAACCGGTCGATGATCCGCCGCCGAAGCTGGCAAAACGATACGTCGCAAGAACGGCTTTGTGATCGGTCGGCCACGGCGTCGGCGAAGCGATGAAGTTGTCCTGGGAGTTCTCTTCCACTCTTTGGTTGTGCACGATCGTCTTTCGCGGGCCGATGATCCCGACGGATCCCAGCTTCAGGTCCGAAGCGCGATCGGCGAAGATGTAGTCGATCCGATCGCGTTCGTCTGCCTCGGGTGCCCAGGTGAGCTGTGAGGTGTCGACGTCGGGATTGTCGGACGGCCAGGTGAAGCCCGGGTGTGTGGCCGGGTTCGGGTACTTACTGCGGTAAGCGTCGACGAATCCGGCTTGGTCGAGCAGGCGGGTGGATTCCCAAGGAACGACTACACCGTTGTGGTCGAACAGATTTCGCGTGCCGTCGGTCCAATCCAGGGCCGACGGTTCGTTGAAATCGCCACCGAGGATGACGGATCTGCCCTTGGCCCGTTCTTTTGCCGCATCGTCGACGAACGTCGAAATTGCCTTGGGTCGTCCCGAATTGATGTTCACGCGCTGAACCGTCTCGGGGTCCGTGACCGGACCGGACGGCATCTTGTTCCAGCCGAACTCGGAGAACTCTCCGGGCTTGGGAACACCCGCGCCGTATCCGCGCGGTAGATACGTCGCGTAGGACGTGTAGGCCAGATGTGCCGAGTAGGCGGCGATTTGTTTGCCGTCGACCGTCACGACTGCCTTGATCATCGAGTTCAGGTCGGCTGTTTCCTCGATCGGAAACTTGGAGAGAATCCCCACGTCGGAGGACGCTGCTCCGTAGAAGGTGGTTCCTGATTTGGTCAGCATGTCCGCCAATGCAGTTGTCGCAGTGCCGGCTTCCGACAGGAGAACTATCGACGCCTGTGTCGAGATGATCATGTCGGCGATCAGCTGCAGGCCACCGTTGATCTTGGTTCCGCCGTGCCAGGTGTTGAGGGAGAGCACTTTGATCTCCTGCGCGGGGCTCGCCCCCGCGACGGAGGTATTGGCACCCAATGTAAATGCGCTCGCGGTGACTGTGCCCGCGGCTACCGCCATCGCCTTGACCATCTGGCGGCGCGTCAATCCATTCATCAAATCCCGGCTCTCGTTGTCGTGTGCTCGAACCTCCGGAAGATGATTACCATCGCTACCTAAACGGACAGTTAACCAATTGTAAAATGGCAGATTTCCACAGAACGCCGTGCGGGCAATAGTCTTCTGATCGTGGTACTCAGTGAGCGTTTCCCCGGTAACAAGACCTTCGCGAAGGTTCGTGTCCTGCCGCCGGTGGTGAAGCTGCTCCTCCTCTCGATGGTGCTGTTCAACATCGGGTTCTATCTGGTTGTCCCCTTTCTGGCGGTGCACCTTTCGGAGGACCTCGGATTTGCGGCCTGGATTGTCGGCCTCGTCCTCGGATTGCGGATGTTCAGTCAGCAGGGCATGTTCTTCATCGGTGGAAGCCTCGCCGACAGGTTCGGCAAGCGTCCGATCATCCTGCTGGGCATAGCCGTTCGTGTAGTCGGTTTTCTGATGCTCGGTCTGGCAGAAAGCATGAGCGCCGTGATCGTCGGCGTGCTCCTGGTCGGCTTTGCTGCCGCGCTCTTCGCGCCCGCAGTGGAGTCGGCCAACGCGGAGTACGGACGCGAACTCGAGTCCGCCGGAGTTATGCGTCGTACCGATTTGTTTGCAGTGGAACAGATGTGCAGCCGCCTGGGAACAGTGATCGGTCCGGCGCTGGGAGCTGCTCTGTTGATGTTTCCGTTCTCGTGGACGGCGTCGAGCGCCGCGTTGCTCTTTGCGATCATGTGGGTCGGGTTCTTCATCTGGTTCCCCCGACCGGGCGATGCCCACGACGGCCCGGTGTCGACCTATACGCTGCGCGACGTCTGGCGAAGCGTCCTGACCAACAACAACTTTCTGCTCTTCGCGACGCTCTGCAGTTTTCAGCTGGTTGCGTACAGCCAGCTGTACCTGATGCTTCCGCAACAGCTCGAGCGCGGAATCGGTTCGCAGTCGGCGCTGGGATGGTTCTACGTGGGCGCGGCGGTGTTGGTGATCGTCGGGCAGGGACCGACGGTCGCGGTTGCCCACCGCATCGGGCATCGGCGCGCGATCACCTTCGGGCTTGTGCTCATTTCGGTGTCGTTCCTGGTTCCGCTGGTCACCGGCGTCGACTCCGCAGCTTCGGCGTCGACGCAGATAGTCGGTCTGGCGGTGTGGATCGGGCTGCTGCACCTGGGACAGATGTTGATGGTGCCGCCGATGCGAGACACCATCGCGATCCTCGGTCGTGAAAGCAACCTCGGAGCGCACTTCGGCATGCTCAACACGATCGGCGGTCTGCTCGCGCTCCTGGGAACCGTGGGAGTCGGATTCGTGTACGACCTCGTCGACAACGGCCACGCAGCGCCGGAGTCACCATGGGTGATCGTTGCGCTCTGCGTGGCCGTGTCGGCTGTGGTGTTGTGGGTGTGGTCAGGCCGAACGAAAGTTATCGACCCGCGATCGTCTGATTGATCTTTGCGACGAAATCTTCCAGCACAAACGGAATGGTGAGTGGGTTCGGCATGGACACCGCGTCACTGACGATGGGGTCCAAGCTGATCAGGCCTCCGGTCTCGACCACGTTCAGATTGGTGAACGCCGGCTGCGACTCCATCTCGGCGCGAGCCTTCTCGTAGTTGTCGAAGAGCAGGTAGTCGCACTCGAGGAGGTCGTAGTTCTCGGCGGAGATCTCGTAGTTCAGCTTGCCCGCGAACCGATCCTTCAGTGCGGCAGGCGCCGTGAATCCCAATTGCGTGAGCAGCTGAGCCCGCGCTGCCTCGGGGCTGAACGCTCGCAGATTTCCGTCGCTCCAGCGAATGACGAGAGCTGCTGTCTTGCCTTCGAACTGGGGGTTCTCCGCGCGGGTGCGAACGATGAGGTCTTCGACTTCCTGGACCTCCTTCTTTGCCTGCGCGGGAACGCCCACAGCCGTACCGATGCGGGTCGTGACTTCCTGCCAGGGCAGAACCCAATCCGTCTGATCGGCGGCGTGCAGCACCGTCGGCGCGATGGCGCTGAGCTGCTTGTACAGATCCTCGTCGATCGCGTTGTTGACGGCGATGATCAGGTCAGGCGCTGCAGCCACGATCGTTTCGATGTCGAAATCGGTGGTGGCGTTGGCCAATGGCGTCGGCTCGGCGCCCTGGACTGCGGAGTCGGCCCAGACGCCGATTCCGTCGTCGGTCGATCCCTTCCACACCGGGACCAGGACGGGCGTCAGCCCGAGGGAAAGCAAAACGTCCGCGTCGCCGATACCGACCGCTGCGATGCGGCTGGGTGCCTGCTCGATGGTGGTGGAGCCGAACTTGTGGTCGATCGTCACCGGGAAGGCGTTGGCCTCGGCGTGAGCACCTTCGGTGCCGGGAGTGGATTCGTCCTTCGCGCTGTCGCCACAGGCAGCAAGGGCGAAACCGGCTGCTGTTGCGAAGGTGACGGACAGCATGGCACGGCGGCTCAACATAGGGTTCACGGCAACCTCGGGTTTCATGGTTATGGGACCCTAACCATAGTGGAGTTGCTGTGTCGGCAGTGTTTGTTAACCTCCGCCCATGACGGCGGTTCTCGACTACACATCAGCAGGACCGTTCACCCGCATCGATGGAGTGGACCCGCTCGCCCTCGAGTCGCTCTCCACCGACCCCGTGAAAATATGCCGGGTAGTGCCGTACCTGGTGGTCCAACCCACCGATGCTCAGTCGCTGAATCTGCCTGCCGACCGATTCGACGAAAACCAGATCCGGCCGGCAAGCGTTCTGCTCCAACGCCTGCTTGCGCTCGATCCGGCACCGGTGACCTCCGCCCGTGAACCCGACAATCGGGTCGTCGGAACCTGTCGGCACTTTGCAGTTTTGAGTTGTGCGTTTCTGCGCTACCGCGGTTTTGCCGCCCGGGTCCGTTGTGGTTTCGCCACCTACTTTCAACCGGGACAGGGCGTGGACCACTGGATCACCGAGTACTGGGACGACGCAGGCAAGCGGTGGATCCGCATCGATTCCGAGATCCTCGGACAGAACGTCCTTCCTCACGCCCATGATCTGCAGCCGGGAGAATTCCTCAGTGGTGGTGAGGCGTGGCTGGCATATCGACGCGGCGAGATCGACGCGTCCCAGTTCGGGGTGTACGGCACCGAGAACTGGGGGCCTGCCGAGATCCGCGGCAACGCAGTGAAGGATCTCGCCGCGATGAACAAGGTCGAAACCCTGCCGTGGGACGAGTGGGGTCGTATGACGGACGCCTACGACGGAAAGACCGGCGCCGACTACGACCTACTGTTGGACGATGTCGCCGCGGTGTGCGCCGCCGACGATCCCGTTGCCGTGCGAGCACTGTACGAGCACGATGACTTGCGCGTGCCGGACAAGCTGATTCGTTTCTGAGATGCTGGTGCGATGAATCCGGAGCATCGCCAACTCGATTACGGACTTCGATTCGACTGGGGGTTGCGCGGCGCCGAAGCGATTGCTGCCGGCGTCGATGTGGCAGTGGTGGTAGACGTTCTCTCGTTCACGACGACGCTGAGCGTTGCCGCCGACGCGGGAATCGACGTACTTCCCTTTTCCTGGAATGACGAGAGTGCGGTCGACTACGCGCGTGATGCCGATGCGGTTCTGGCTGTACGGCGAAGTGTGGCCAGAGAGGGTCAGATCAGTCTGTCTCCCAAGACGATTCGCGAGACCGAGGCGCCAAGTCGGCTGGTGCTGCCGTCTCCGAACGGGTCGACTATCGCGTTTGCATTGGCGTCCGAGGTTGCGGTGTGTGTCGGCGCTTCCTTGAGGAACGCTTATGCCGTCGCGGATTGGATTGTGCACGAACATGGTCCGGGATCGCGGGTTGCGATAGTCGCATCCGGGGAGAAGTGGCCCGGTGGAGAGTTGCGCCCGGCGGTGGAGGATCTGTGGGGTGCCGGTGCGGTTGTCACGGCGCTGACCGCTGCTGGTTGGGACGGCCACGTATCGCCCGAGGCTCGGATGGCGGCGGATGCGTGGGCGGCGGTGGCGGATTCGTACGAGGACCGCCTGCGGGACTGTGCCTCAGGACGTGAGTTGATCGCCATGGGGTTTCCACACGACGTCGCCATCGCCTCGGAACTCGACGACAGCGACACCGTACCTGTTCTCGAAGATCGTGTGTTTCGAGGTCAGCGCACCGGGCGTCGGTTGAACAAACTCCGTGCCCAGAGGTAGGAGAGGAAGGTGATTGCGACGCACCATCCGATCGCGAGTATCGCGTTGTTTCCGATGGCTTCGCCGAGAAGAAGTCCTCGAAGAGTCTCGATGATCGGAGTGAACGGCTGATACTCGGCGAACCATCGCAACACGGTCGGCATCGAGTCGGTGGGGACAAAGCCGCTTCCCAGGAACGGCAAGAGGATCAACACCATTGGAAGGTTGCTGGCCGTCTCGACACTCTTGCTGACGAGGCCGAAGGCGACCGACAACCAGATCATGGCGATGGAGACCAGGACGAGGAGTGCAAACGTCGCGGCCCACTCCACGAAGCCTGCAGTGGGCCGGAAGCCGACGGCTATCGCTACGGCGATGACGACAACGAGGCTCACGATCGTCTGAAGGAGGCTGCCGAGAACGTGACCGGTCAGGACGGACGTGCGCGTGATCGCCATCGTTCGGAATCGTGCAATGATCCCGGCGGTCATATCGGTTGCGACGGAGATGGCAGTACCTTGTGCCGCTGATGCCACGGTCATCAGAATAATCGCCGGTGCAACGTAATTGACATACTCGGCTCGGCCGCCACCGCCGGGGCCGAGGCCGTTCCCGAGCGTTCCGCCGAGCACGTAGACGAACAGCAGTAGGAAAACGACTGGCATTCCGACGAGCATCACCGTCATCGACGGATATCGAAGGATGTGTCGAATGCTGCGACGCAGCATGGTTTTCGAGTCCTGATAGGCAAGCGTCATGGTGGTCATCGCGCGTCGGTCCTTTCGGTGGCGGTCAGAGTCAGGAACACGTCGTCCAGGTCGGGTGTGTGCACGGAGAGTTCCTTGACGTCGATCGAGTGAGCGTCGAGTTGGTCGAGAAGAGAGCGCAGCGAGCGGACACCCCCGTCGCTGGGGACCTGGAGGACGTAGGCGGCATCATCACGTGATGATTCGTCGAAAACAGCTGCAGCAGAATCGAGCTGATCTCGGTCGAAGAAGTGAAGACGAATGTGGCCGCCGGGGATGTGCCGTTTGAGTTCCGCTGCCGTACCTTGGGCGACGATCCGTCCCTGATCGAGGACGGCGATGTGGTCGGCCAGTTGATCAGCTTCCTCGAGGTACTGGGTCGTGAGGAAGATGGTGACACCGCCCTCGACCAACTCCCGGATGATCTGCCACATGGTGCGTCGGCTTCGGGGGTCGAGGCCGGTGGTGGGCTCGTCCAGGAAGATGATCTCCGGTCGTCCGATCAACGTCATTGCCAGGTCGAGCCGTCGACGCATGCCGCCCGAGTAGGTCGACGCCAGCTTGTCCGCGGAGTCGATCAGATCGAACTTCTTCAGGAGTTCTTCAGTGCGCGTTCGACGTTCGTCCTTGCCGAGATGGTGCAGGTCGGCCATGAGGAGAAGGTTTTCCTCACCGGACAGATAGTCGTCGACCGCTGAGAACTGCCCGGTGACGCCGATGCGCGAACGCACCGCGTCGGGATCGTCGGAAGGGTTGTACCCGGCGATGCGGATGTTGCCGCCGTCTGCCGGAACGAGGGTCGAGAGAATTTCCACGATGGTGGTCTTGCCGGCGCCGTTGGGGCCGAGGAGCGCAAAGACGGTTCCGCGGTCGACGGAGATGTCGATTCCGTCCAGTACCGTCTTGTCGTCGTAGGCCTTCTTCAGGCCCGTCGCGGTGATGGCTGGTTTACGGGACATCAGCGTTCCTTTCGCTAGATCTTCTTGTTGGATTCTTCTCGGGGCTCCGAACGTCGAATGACGATGTCGCCGTAACTGGTGTGTGCCCGGACGTCTACCCGGCGTTCAGTGGAAGCCGGACCGTGCGTGGCATTCATCTGGTTGTCGACGCGGCCGAAGGACGTATGAGCGTCGAATCGTGCGGCGGTTCCGGATCGAACGCCGATATGGATTCGCCCGGCGGCCGTCTTGGCGGATACGACTCCACTCTCGATGGTCTCGAAACGGATGTCGCCGTTGGCGGTTGCGGCGCTCGCGTCGGATTCGGCGTGCTCGACGGCGACACTGCCGTTGGCGGTCTTCGCCTTCAGTGCGCCGGTGATCGTGCCGATGTTGATGTCGCCGTTGGAGTTCTTGACCTCCGCGTTGCCGTCGACGCGGCCGATGCGGATGCTTCCGGACCCGGTGCTCGTGTCGATGTCACCGGCCACGTGCTCGACGATGATCGCGCCGGCCCCGGTGCTGACGTTGAGCGGCCCGGTGGTTTCCAGTGTGCAATCGCCCGCGGAAACCTTCACCCGTGATCGTCCGAGAGTGCCTTCGCTACGGAGGCTGGCAACTGCAGCAGTGCCTTCGAGTTCCGAGCCGGAGGGAAGCTGAACGGAGATGTCCACAGATCCTGCCTTCCCGAAGATGCCGAGGCCGCGCTGTTTCGGAGTCTTGATCTGCAGCCGGCCACCTGCGAATTCGACGCGCGTTTGTTCGGCGACTCGAACGTCGACCTCGCGAGACGAGTTGCTGGGCAACACTTCCACGACAGTGTCGTTGCGGCTGCTCGCCGTGATCCGGATGTGTGCGACTGCCACGTCGAAGTTCAAGGTGATGGGGTCAGGTGTGCTGAATGTAGGCATGGTGATACTCCCGATGAGGTTGTCTCGGTTGATGAAAGAGGGTGGCGCGAAAGATGAAGCCGGTGTCAGTGCACCCAGCCGCTGAAGCTTTCGGAACCTTGGGACGTGCGCTGTCTCGGAGTGCTTCTGTTCGCGCCGCCTTCCAGAGCCGTTGCAGCCGAGCGAACCAGCCACGCGTTGACGGAGATACCGGCTTCCCGGGCCGCCGCCTCGATCCGGTCTTTGAGGTCTTGCCCCAGCCGCAGGTTGATTCGAGTCATCGAGGCGTCGTCGGACTCCGTGACGGGGCGCGGTGCCGGAGTCGGGTCCTCTTCGACGGGGGCTGGAACCGGTTCACTGATGGCTGGTGCCACCACGAATTCGGGTTCGCGTCCCCGCAGGCGCAGGTCCACCGAACCCGGGGCGAGGTCACGCGTGATCTCGGCGGCTGCCGCAGACAATGCGTCGAGAAGGGTGAGTCGCACTGCTGATTCCAGCGGTGCGGTCAAACGATCGGCGAGTGCCTTTGCGTCTTCTCCGCCTGCTTCGGCCGCCACCGCGAGTTCGTGGCGAAGGTTGTCTACGTACGGTGTCAAGTCCATGGCATCACTATGGCACCACTTTGGTGCCACCGCAATAGTTTGGTGGCACATTCGTGTGAATTTGGTGAGAATTGCCAGGTCATCGGGGTGGCCGGCGATTCGGTTCGCGGCAGGCTGGCACACTCGTAAGGGTGAGTCCTGCCGAATCGAACCGCCGACGCCGCATCGTGCTCTGGATTGCCGGGGTGCTCGGCGTCGTGATCGTGGTTGGGGTGGTGGTCGTCGCGGTCGCACCATCGCGGTACCTGCCCTGGGACACGGCTGAGTTCCCGGCGGTGGACGCGAGTGCGCTCACGTCGGATCAAGGTCGGGTGCTCGAGCTACTGCAATCCGAGCATGAGCAGGACCGTCCGGGCACCTTCTATTCCGACGGCATCGACGAAGAGTGGTGCGCCGACTTTGTCAGCTGGATCATGAGGGAAGCGGGTCGACCGTTGTCCAACCCGAACTCCGGAAGTTGGCGCATCCCGGGGGTGTACACCTTGCAGGAGTATTACCAAGGGATCGGCGCGTACGCCGAGAACGGCAGCGGGTACACCCCGAATGTGGGTGATGTGGTGATCTACGACAGTTCGAGATGGGTCGGTCAGCACACCAACATCGTTGTGGCAGTGGACGGCAACTCTGCGGTCACGGTTGGCGGCAACGAGTTCGGCAAGGTGCGGGTTCATGATCTGGACTGGCAATCCGACTCTGCCGTCGTGGGATTCGGAAAACTTCACCCCTGATCGCTGTTCTTCGGAGTCAAGGCGAACCACCGCGCCGACGCACGTGCCTCGTCGCCTGCGTCGATGTGCAGCGTGTTCGTGCCGGTTCGCACGCTCACCTGCTCACCTCTCTTGATGGGCTGGGTGTACTCGAGGATCGCGCGAAAGGGCCCGCCTCGTAATCTGTCGGGCAGCGCATCTTCCACGGGCTGCCAGTAGATTGCGTTGTTCACGTGATCGAAGGGGTCGAAATCGCTCGAGCGCAACGGGAACGGCGTATCCGCTGACGGCGTCGTGTCCGGGGTCGGGTCGATCCACCGACGCCAGTGAAGATGCTGGTCCACGGCCGTTGATGCCAGGGCAGCGGTGAACTTCTCACTGATGGATGCCGGCATTCCCGTCTTCGGGTCGATGTTGATCCAGAACGCCTCGGTTTCGATCAACCCGCCGCCATCGGATCTGATGCGAACTCGCATCGAACACCACTTGTTCGACAGGCCTGAACACCAGCGCTGTAGGTGAACTCGATCCGGCCAGACGACCGGTTCGAGTACATCGATCACCGTTCTTCGTACCATCCACAGCGGGTGTGTATCCATGGCGCCGCGGTCGACGAGATTGTCGAAGCCCGCGTCTTGGAGGTAGCGCGCGATCGCGTCGAGGCGCAGTTGTTTGTCGGTGTGGATGTCACCCGTACGCACCGGCCACGAGGCCTGGAAGATGCTTCCGGTTGTCGGTAGTTCGGCCATCGCTACGTGGTCGTCGACTTTTGTACGGTTCATCGGATGTGGGCTCCCGGTGTTCGCCTGGTTGGGTGGCTTCACGCTTGCGTTACCCGATGGTGGGATCTTGAACCATCGGAGTTCATCGTTTTCTGAATCCAGTTTTCGATGTACTGTCGCACGTATGGATATCGAGGGCGTAGATGTGGTGACCAACGTGGCGGTGCTTGCGAGGTTCGGGCATGCACTGTCCGACGAGACTCGGACACGGATACTGCTCGAACTGAAGACCGCACCGCGGTATCCGTCCGACCTCGCTGAAACGCTGGCTGTGACCAGGCAGAAGCTGTCCAACCATCTGGCGTGCCTGCGCGGTTGTGGCTTGGTGGTGGCCGTCCCGGAAGGGCGCCGGACCAGATACGAACTCGCCGATGTACATATCGGTCGGGCCCTCGACGACCTGCTCGGGGTCGTACTCGCGGTGGATCCGTCGTACTGCCCGGACAGCGAATCAGAGGGGTGCTGCTGATGGTTGCGCCCGTTGACGGTGTCGGGCTCTCGACTGACCGGCGTGCGCTCTTGTCGAGAAGAATTCGCATCTTCGTGGCGATCACGATCAGCTACAACGTCGTCGAAGCGATCATCGCGCTGGCGGAGGGCACACGGGTGTCGTCCGCAGCACTGTTCGGTTTCGGCCTTGATTCGGTGATCGAAGTGTCCTCGGCGGCAGCTGTTGCCTGGCAGTTCTCGGCGCCGGATCCGACGAGCCGTGAGAAGACGGCACTGCGAGTGATCGCATTCTCGTTCTTCGGGCTCGCTGCGTACGTCTCGTTCGACGCGATTCGGTCGCTGTTCGGTCTGGGGGAAGCTCAGCACACGAGCGTCGGAATACTCTTGGCTGCGGTGAGTTTGGCGATCATGCCGGCCCTGTCCTATGCGCAACGCCGAGCCGGTCGGGAGTTGGGTTCGCTGTCGGCGGTCGCGGATTCGAAGCAGACGCTGCTCTGCACTTACCTCTCTGCTGTCTTGTTGGTCGGTTTGCTGCTCAACTCGCTGCTCGGCTGGTCGTGGGCGGATCCGATTGCGGCACTGGTCATCGCCGTCATCGCGGTGAAAGAAGGCATCAACGCGTGGAAGGGTGATCCGTGCTGCCCGGTTGTGGCTGTGCCCGAGAGCGGTGACGAGTGCGACTGCTGCTGAGTGAACACAGGTTTTGTCGAGTGAGCACTCCCTGCGGTGCGTCAGAGCGGGTGTTCACTCGATGAAAGGCGTGCCGACTTCTGCGCGGCCCTTGATGTGCGCGGCGCGTTGCTCGAGAAGGCGCCGCCGATACGGGCCGACAGCCAACCTCAGTGCCAGGTGTCCGAGCGCCCCGAAGGGGGCCGTAACCGTGAAGCGGTCATGCATCCGCGTCCACCCACCCGGCTGAACGTCGAAGACGTGCTCGTGCCGCATTGCGGCAAACGGGCCGCGGACCTGCTCGTCTGTGAACGAGTACGGACGGTTGTACTGCGTGATCCGGCTTGTCATCGAGAATCTCCACCCGAGATGCCGAGCAGTGAACGACACCTCGTCGCCCTCTCCCAGCGTCGATCTACCCGTACTCGTGACTGCCACCTCATCTGTTGCGCGGAGCGAGGCCGAGTGTTCGTCCATGTCGAGTTCGAGATCGAAGATCACCGCCGGTGGAGCATAGATATCGGTGATCACGACTACGGTGTGTTGCACAGTGCCAGTCTGCCAACATTGGTTTGCGATCCCGGCAAACGGGTACGGGTCGGTGACCTGCGGTTCATCCGCGACGGGTGATGTTTTCGCCTTCCAGCCCCTCGAGACTGAGTAAGGGAAGTGCATTCTGTCGAAAGGAACGCTGATGACTGCTCCACCGCGGGAACCCGCGAATCACCCTGTCCGGCAGGGTTTCGCGGTAGGTACGACGTTTGCAGCAGCAATTCTGCTGCTCACCGCAGGCATTGTCGCTCTGCTTCAGGGCATCGCGGCCGTTGCCGACAACAATCTGTTTGTCGTGGGTATCAACTACACGTACAAGTTCGACATCACGACGTGGGGTTGGATCCACATCATCTTGGGCATCATCGGGATCGTGGTGGCCCTCGGCCTCTTCACCGGTGCAGTGTGGGCCAGGGCGGCGGCAATCGTCATTGCGTCGCTCTCGATCATCGCCAACTTCTTGTGGATGCCGTATTACCCACTGTGGTCGATCCTGGTCATCGCGCTCGATGTCGTTGTGATCTGGGCGGTCGCGACCTGGGACAGGGACAGAGTCTAGGCACCGAACAACCCGAGAGCAGTTGGTCCCGACCGAGTCGACTCGGTCGGGACCATCGCTCGTGCGTGGGACATTTCGACAGGGTGTGGCTCGGATCAGTCTGGGAGTCGACGCATTTCGGCGACGGTCAGGCCGAGGGAATCGAGACGGGCCATGATGCTCCGCATAGCCGTGTGGTCCGCGACGGGTCCGTACAAACTGGTGAACCCGCCGGCGGCACTGGCGACACTGAGTTCAGGAAATGCGGCCTTGACGCGGTCCGACACTTCGCCGTCGATGAGGAATTGATACCGAGTGGGAGCATTCATCAGTATCCGCTCCATTTCGTAGGGCCATGAGGTTCGAGAAGGCAGCGCTCCGAGCCTCGAAATCGCATGTCGTCAAGTGCAATCGGCGTCGCTGCCCGATCCAGGACTCCGCATCCGTGGGATCCAGTCTTACTCCCGTACGCGCTCGGGGCGTCATCCCCTACGGGTGAATGTCGTCGCGGGTCCGTTCATCCCTTTTGTGTGAGGCTCCGTAGAGTCGCCACCCCTAGTGTCGACCGGGAGAGAGAAGAGGTCGGCATGGGATCTGTCATCGGGGATCTGTTACCCCTCGCGGTCGGCGTTGCGGTATCGCCGATCCCGATCATCGCGGCAATCTTGATGTTGTTGTCCAAGCGTGCCGGCAGCACGAGCGTCGGGTTCGCGCTGGGCTGGATACTGGGAATCGTCGTCGCCACCGTGATCTTCGTGCTTCTGTCCAGCAAGCTCGGTGACTCCGAAGGTGATCCGTCAGCGACAGTGTCGTGGATCAAGCTGGCGTTGGGTGTATTGCTTCTTGCGTTCGGAGTCAAGCAATGGCGCGGACGCGGAGGCGAGCACGAAACCCCGAAGTGGATGCACGCCATCGATGACATGACCGCTGTCAAAGGCCTCGGCTTGGGCTTCGCTCTGGCTGCGATCAATCCGAAGAATCTGATGATGTGTATCGCGGCCGGAATCTCGATCGGATCCGCGTCATTGGGCTCCGGAGAAGTTGTTGTCGCCATTCTGGTTTTCACGATCATCGCGGCCTGCACAGTGTGCGTGCCCGTGATCGGCTACCTCGTTGCCGCGGAGCGACTGCGTGGTCCGCTGGCCAAGCTGAAGGTGTGGTTGCAGGAAAACAACGCCACGGTGATGAGTGTGTTGATCCTGGTTATTGGTGTTGTTCTCATCGGCAAGGGCATCGGCGGTCTCTGACAACTGGAGGTAGTTATGGGATCGCTGCTACTGCAACAGATCCCGCTGGCGCTCGGGATCATCATGAGCCCGCTGGCGGTTGTCGCCGTTGTGGCCGTACTGTTTTCCGAACGAGCGCGTATCAACAGCATTGCGTACCTGATCGGGTGGTATCTCGGAATAGTTGTCGCGCTGGCCGGTTCGTACGTCATCTTGACCGCACTCCAGGTTCATCAGCGCACACACCCTCCGCTGTGGGTGCCCATCATCCATCTCGTTCTCGGGGCAACTCTGCTGGCGGGTGCCTGGTTCGTCTACTCACGCAGTCGTCGCGGGGTTCAGGCGATGGCGGCTGCAGTTGCCCCTGGCGACGTTGTGGCTGCGGCCCCTCAGCTGCCGAAGATGCTGCAATCGGTTGAGCACTTCCAACCAATGCGATCCGGTGTGCTCGGTTTCGCGCTGTTCGTTCTCAACCCCATCGACATGTCGTGTGCCATCGCAGCAGCGATGAACCTTCGTCTCAGCACCGTGGCACCGACGTCGCAGATCGTCTCGGCCGTGATCTTCTCGTTGGTGTCCGTGACCTCGGTCGCGGTACCTGTTGCCCTCCTGCTGATCAAGAAGGACGAGGCAACCGAACCGCTGCTGAAGATCCGCACCTGGATAGCCACCAACACGCACTTGCTGAACGTCGGGCTCCTCGTCCTGATCGCGGCGATGCAGATCAGTAAAGGGGTGCAAGGACTATGAGTGCTCCGCACACGCGGACCTGGTGGGTCTTCGGATCGTTGTCCGACTATCAACGCGCTTGGCTTCGCCCCGACATCATTGCGGGCCTTACGGTGTGGGCTGTCCTTGTTCCGGAAGCGCTCGCGTACGCCACCATCGCCGGAGTTCCGCCGGTGGTCGGGCTTTATGCTGCGGTTCCGTCATTGATTCTGTATGCAGCAGCCGGCAGTTCGCGCCATCTGATCGTCGGGCCGATGTCGGCGACCGCAGCGTTGTCCGCGGCGATGATTGCGCCATTGGCTTCAGGAAACGACGGCCGGTTCATCGCGCTGTCGGCGGCATTGGCGATCGTGACCGGGCTCGTCGGACTGCTCGCAGGATTCATGCGCCTCGGATTCATCGCGTCCTTCATCTCCGAGCCGGTTCTCAAGGGATTCATCGTCGGTCTGGCGCTCACGATCATCATCGGTCAAGTACCCAAACTCCTGGGCGTGGACAAGGGGGAGGGAAACTTCTTCGTCCAGACGTGGACAGTGGTGAAGGAACTGGGTGAGGTCGACCTACCGACCGTGATCATCGGATTGCTCAGCCTGGCAATGGTCCTGGGCGTCAAGCGATGGCTTCCGCTCGTACCGGGTTCGCTCCTCGTCGTGCTGCTGGGCATTACCGCAGTAGCGTTGTTCGGCCTCGACGATCGTGGCATCGACATTGTCGGACACATCGACTCGGGCCTGCCGTCGATGGGTCTGCCGAGTGGTGTGGGAGCCGAGGACTACCTCGACCTGGTCGGACCGGCGGTCGGCGTTCTGCTCATCGGTTTCGCCGAAGGTCTTGGCGCTGCAAAGACATACGCGGCCAAGGCCGGCTACACCATCGACGCGAATCGTGAACTGGCAGGACTGGGTGCGGCCAATCTCGGATCGGGTCTCTGCTCGGGGATGGTGGTCAACGGCAGCCTGTCGAAGACCGCCGTCAACGGAGGAGCGGGCGCCAAATCTCAGGTCAGCGGACTGGTGGTCGCGGCACTGACGCTGGTGACACTGCTGTTTCTCACCGGCCTGTTCGAGAAGTTGCCAGAGGCGACGCTCTCAGCTGTGGTCATCGCAGCAGTGATCGAACTGGTCGATTTCTCCTCTCTCGCAGCGCTGTACCGGGTGTGGACGAAGAGGTTGGGCAGTATCTACGGGCACGCTGCCCGGGCCGATTTCGCCGCGGCGATCGCGGCGATGTTCGGGGTTCTCCTCTTCGACACGTTGCCCGGTCTGATCATCGGAATCGCCGTCTCGATGTTGCTGCTCCTGTATCGAGTCTCCAAACCGCACGTGGCTGCTCTGGCCAAGGACGGCACGCGCTGGGTCGACATCAGTGAGCATCCTGATCTGAAGACACTCGACGGCGTCGTAGTGGTCAGGGTCGAAGCGGGGATGTTCTTCGCCAATGCCGATCACGTGCGTGATCAGATCACCGGTCTGGTGACCGCCGGCACCACCATGGTCGTTCTCGACGCCGAGACGTCACCGTTCATCGACGTCAGCGCTGCGCAGATGTTGGCTCAGCTTCGAGATTCGTTGGCACGCAAAAATGTGAGCTTCCGAGTGGCACGCGACATCGGGCAGTTCCGCGACGTTCTGTCCGGTGCCGACCAGGGCGCGCTGAAGGTCGACGTCTATCCGACCGTCTCGCAAGCGCTTGCAGATCGAGACAACACCTCAGCGTGATGTCCGTAGCCAGATTCCCAGGGGACCGGAATCTTTGGCCACTGATCCGACGATCGACGACGCGACAACCACGATGGCCGAGAAGATGAACAGCCAGCCGATGACGGTGAACATCACGCCCAGAAGACCGAACTCGTCCTGCGACGTCTTTGTCATTCGGGGGAGGAAAAGAGTGCCGGCCACGTGCAGTCCGGTCAGGCCCGTCGCGGTGAGCAATCCTGACCCGACGCACATTCGAGTGGTCATGCGATTGGCCGTCAGCAGCATAGGCACGGCTGTCCACACGAGTGCCCACACGACGTAGACCGCTGTGAACTCCAGGACTCTGCCTACTCCCGGAACACCATTCAGTTCACGGCACAGGGCCGCACCGACCACCGACGCGGCCACGACGCACACTACCGCGAACCACCGCCACGCCTGACGGAGTGTCGCCGTCGGCACGCTCCAGATCCGTCCGTACATCCGGCCGAGAGCGCGAGCGTAGGACGTGGAACTGATCAGCAGCATGAGCAAGCCGACAATCCCGAACGCTGCCGCGGTAGAGGTACTGGTCAATACGGTGTCGGGGAGTTGGACGCCGAGGTCGTCTTTGGCGGCATCAGCCAACGGCTTCAGCTTCTCCAAGGTCGACGCTGCAATCATGACCGGGAGCAATGACGTAAAGGCCTGGGCCGCCAAAGTCATGGCGCTGTCCACGAGCCCGACTTCGAAGACCCCGATGGTTGCATCAGTCGCCAACCGTCGACTGGGTGTACGTCTCGCCCACACGGTCAATCGATCGCGCGTATCGGAATACAGCTTCGGGGGCATGGAAGCAGTCTTGCTCAGATGAGTCCGCCGCGTCGCGCAGCCTTGAGCGCGTCGCGTCGGTTGCTCACTTCCAACTTGCGATAGATCCCGCGAAGATGCGTCTTGATGGTGTTGACGGAAAGGAACAGCGTGTCGGCAATGGACTCGGTGGTGTCTCCGGAAGCCAGTTCACGGAGCACGGTGTATTCGCCTGGCGTGAGGATCGGTGCACTCACCAATTCTTGTGGGCGAATGCGGCTACGTACCTGTTCGGCAAATGCTTCCTGATCGCCGAAATGTCCACTGAACTCGTCGAACACCGGCCGCAGGGATGCGCCGTAGTCGAGGAAGGGGCGTAGCAGGCTACCGGCTTCCGCGGCGCGCAGCGCTTTGTGGAGGGAGCGAAACGACTTGCGCTCGTGACCTGTTGCAGCGTGGATCCCGGCTTCGAGTGTCCAGGCGTAGACGTGATGTGCGAGCAACGGGATTTCGGAGGACCCGAGAGCTTCGGAAACTTCGACGAGTGCTTCCGCGAACTTGTTGGACGAGAAGGCGACGGCACCCCGTGCGAGATGTATCTCCGACGTTTCTCCGAATTGATCGGCTGCGTCACGCACGAGTCTCGCTGCCCATTCCACCTCACCGACGGAAAGGCATGCGTGGACGACGGGTGGTAGAAGAGCCAAGGTCGCGAACGCGAAGGTACGTAATTCGATCGCGCTGAGCATCGCGTCGCGGACATCGGCGGCGGTCGAGCGTCGGTCGGTCGAGCCGTCGAGACTGTGAAGGCCGAAGGTTACGACGGAGTGCCACCCGAACACCGGCGCGCTGGCGCCGAGAACGTCTGTGCTCCGGTAGTTTCCGATTGTCGGGATGCGGTACGGGAGTTCGCTCGAAGCGCAGAGGTATGTGGCAAAGGCGGCCACCGACGCGGACAACTCGTACTCCGCAGTCGTCGTGATGCGATGTTCGACCGCGTAGTCGAGAGCGTAGACGGAGTGAGCCCTCATCGCCCCGATGTCTCCGCTGAGAGAAGCTACGTAGCCCAGTCCGGTCAGCGACTTCAAGACGAATCGCGCCCTGCCCCGTATTGTCCCGAGTGCGACGGCTTGAGTGTATTCGACAGTCGCCCTGTCGAACTCACGTCGCAGTAAGTGTGCCGTCGCCAATTCCATGTGTGCGTAGGCTTCGATGTCGGAGTGGGTGCTCTTCTGACGCCGCTCCAGACGTGCCGCCAGCGGCTCGTTGTCGGAAGTCGCCGTAACGCAGGAGATTTCCAGGCTCATCGCCAGGAACAATGGATCTTCTGCAATCGGTGGATGAGTTGCCTCGAGAAGATCGAGGCACGTGGTCGCCGAGGTCACGTCACCGGAGTGGAGGGCGGCCGCCGCCAGCACCAGTCGGGTGATCGGGGATTCCGAAACCTGCGTCGACACCGATTCCAGGACTCGCACGACGTCCCCGCAGTGCCCGTCGAGTACGAGGCCCAGCCCGCAGCGTTCGAGAAACGCGAGAATGCGGTGTGGGTCTCCGATCGACACCTCGAGTTCGAGCGCCTCGAGTTCGAAGTGATTGCTTTCGAACCAGCTTGCTGCTCGCAGGTGTACGCGGTTTCTCTCGACGTGATCGACGCGACGGAACTCTGCCCGAAGGTGCTCGCGCAAGAGAGGGTGATAGCTGAACCACGTTGTGTGGTCGGCGGAATCGGTACGGGTCACGGGGAAGTTGAACTGAATCAGCGAGTCGATCTCGGATAGAGCGTTCGAGTCCGTCAGAGTTTCCGCCAGTTGGGCGGAGAAAGAATCGACCACCGATGTTCGCAACATGAACGAGGTGACATGTTCGGGCAAGGACGTCAGTACCTCGTCGACGAGAAAGTCGGCGATCGGGCGGGGTGTGTGCGTGAACTCGTCCAGTGCATCGCCGATGTCACTGCGGCCGGCCAGAAACGCGGCGGTCAGGCGAACGACGGCGCCCCACCCCTTGGTGAAGTTCTCGACGATTGCGAGTTCGTCGTCGCGCAGCGTGATGTCGTACTCGCCGAATATCGCGGTGATCTCGGAGCGATCGAAAGCGAGATCGGTGGATGCAAAGCGGGTGAGTCGGCCGTCGAGAGCCAGACGATGCCACGTGAGCGGTGGTTCGTAGCGGGCGGCAACGATAATCGACAGGTTGCCCGGGGTCTGTGTGAGTATCCGATCGAGGAGACCGATCGACATCGGATCGTGGAGGGTGTGAACGTCGTCGAGGATCAACGTTGTTCGGCGCTCGTGCGTTTCGAGGGTTTCCGCAAAGTGCGCGAGCCACTGCTCGACGGGCGGCCTGGATCCGGTCTGCACGGGGAGCCTCTGGCCGGCCGCATCGACGGAGGTCGCGATCGCCTCGGCGAGGGATTCACACAGTATCGACACGTTGTTGTCGCGCTCGGCCAACGTCAGCCAGGCCAGCGCAACATCAGGGGAGGCTCGAGAATATTCGCGAGCCCAATCGGCCAGAAGTAGGGTCTTCCCCGCACCGGCCGGAGCCGAGAGCAACCCGACAGGCCCGGGGCCTGAGCCTTTGGTGGCAGTGGATGCGGTGAGTTTGCGGTGCAGGCGCGGACGCGCGACCAGTCCTTTCACGGCAGTTGGCGGGTGAAAACGACCGTTGAGTGCGGCGCCTGGCACGTGCGCTTGCCCGACGCGGTGAGCCGCGGCGAGCGTTACTGCAGCGGCATCACGAAATGGGCTGCTCATCCGACTCCTGTTCGACTGGCTGCACTGGACGTGACCGCTGGATCGAAATTTTGAACGAGTTAGATGATGTGAAACTACCCAATTCGGACACCAAATAAGCGTCCAAGTCGAAAATTCGGACCAAAGTCCCTGATTTAGTGAAGTGAATTTCGAACAATGAATGGTGTCGCCAGTTCTACCGCCCGAACGGCGGGGTGCGAGCAAACCTCGAATAGCGGTCGAATACCTTTTCCAGGCCCACGAGATCCGGATCTGACAACAAGGCTGCCAGAAGTACACGTGCCTGCCCGGCTCGAAGATCGGTGGAAAATACAGCGCCTGCGGCGATCAAGTCGTGCCCGCCACCACCGCCACCGTAAACCGGGGAGATTGGCCCCGAGGGCACCCGAGTTGTCACGGCTACCGGAATGTGAGCGCCTACGCAGTCTCGTACGGCCTCGACTATCGTCGGATTGGCATTTCCCGAACCGAGTCCGTCGAGAACAAGTCCCTGCGCCCCGGCGTGCACGCAGGCGTCGATTTGTACGCGGTCTGCCCCGGGATACACGGCGATGATGTCGACGCGGGTGTCCGAAATCGGATGCCACGGCAATGGTTCGGGAGTACGCAGCAGGAGCGGATCGATGTGCACGCGGCGGAAGGCTTCGAGTGCCGTCGTATCGGACTTTCGCGTACCTGCGGCTGGATGGACCGAACCGCCGAAGGCGATGAGGACACCACGCCCGTGTGACGAGATGTCCAGTCCGGCTGAGATCGCCGCGGCGAGATTCGAACGAGCGTCGGATTCGGGATGGTCGAAAGTGCGCTGCGCGCCGGTGAAGACCACCGGGCGTTGGTCGTCGTGGTGCAGGTCCAACAAGAACGCAGTTTCCTCCATCGTGTCGGTGCCGTGAAGCACGACCACCGAGTCGAGTCCGGGATCTTTCAATTGATCGGCTACGGCGTCGCGAACACGATCCATGTCCGCGAAGGTCATGCTCGAGCTGTCCTTCGACATCACGTCGACGACTCGAAGCTCGATGTCGGCCTGCTCGTTGCCGACCAGATCTGCACCGGTGATTGCGGGCCGGCTGATTCCATGCGCATCCCGGGTGCTGGCGATGGTGCCACCGGTAGTGACAACTGCGACTTTCGACACTGTGGTCCTTTCACGTCAAGCTGCGGGGTGGTGGATGGCCAACTCGCGAATACGATTCCTGGCGGCGTACCAACCAATCATCAAGAGCGGTGCGATGATCGCGATGGATCCGACGGTCCACGTTCCAACAGGGTTGTCGAATGCCATCAACACGATAACGACCGCAAGAAAGACCAGTGTCGCGATCCCGGTGTACGGTGCGCCGAATATGCGGAAGGAAGGGCGAGTGACTTTGCCTTGTTTCGCAAGTTGCCAGAGCCTCAACTGGCACAGCACAATTACCGCCCATGCACTGATGATGCCCAGTGCCGCAAGATTGAGGACTATTTCGAAGGCCTGCGCTGGGACAACAGCATTGAGCCCGACGCCGAACAGGATGACCACGCCGGTGAGTGCGATTCCCCCGTACGGCACTCCGGCTTTGTTCATTCTGGCAGCGAAGGCAGGCGCCGAACCGGCCGTCGCCATCGAATGGAGTATTCGTCCGGTCGAATACAATCCGGCATTGAGGGAAGACAACGCCGCCGTGAGAACGACCAGATTCATGATCGCATCTGCGCCTTGGATGTTGATCGAACCGAAGAATGTGACGAATGGACTTTCACCGGCGTGGTATTCGGTGTACGGGAGCAACAGCGAGAGCAGCAGGACCGACCCCACGTAGAAGACGAGGATCCGAATGATCACTGTGTTGATCGCCTTGGGTATCACCTTCCGGGGATTTTCGGTCTCTCCAGCCGTGGTCCCCACGAGTTCAATTGAAGCGTAAGCGAACACGACGCCCTGAATCACCACGACTGCCGGCAGTATTCCGTTGGGGAACAGCCCACCGTTGTCGGCGATCAGGCTGAATCCGGAGGAATGCCCTTCGATGGGCGTGCCGAAGAGTACGAAATAGACACCGAACCCGAGGAATGCGGTCAAGGCCACGACCTTGATCAACGCGAACCAGAACTCCAACTCTCCGAAGACTTTCACGGACACGAGATTCAGTCCGAGAACCAGCAACACCGCGATCAGAGCGAACATCCACTGATCGATGTGTCCCAGTGGCGCCCAGTACTTTTTGAAGAAGTTCATGTACAACGCCACAGCCGTGACGTCGACCACGGCAGTCATTGCCCAGTTCATCCAGTACAACCAGCCCGCAGCGAAAGCCATCTTTTCGCCGAAGAATTCGCGTGCGTAGGAAACGAAGGATCCGGAAGTCGGTCGGTGCATCACCAGTTCGCCGAGCGCCCTCAGGATCAGGAACGCGAAGAATCCGCACAGCGCGTACACGAGAACCAAGGCCGGGCCCGCCTGTTGTAGTCGCCCTCCCGCCCCCATGAAAAGGCCGGTTCCGATCGCGCCACCGATCGCGATCATCTGAATTTGTCTGGGGCCGAGCGCCTTCTGATATCCGAGATCCTCCTCAGTGGCAACTTCGGCGCGGCCTGTCTCTTCCCGTTCGACGGTCATCAAACCTCCTCCGCAACAGCGGTGGCATGAGGCTTCTCGCCCGAAACGCGGAGATTGGCGAGATGTTCGGGGCTGAGCAACCGATCGAGTTCCTCGCGGTCGAGCAGGCCGGCTTCGATTACGAGATCGGCGACGCGACGCCCGGAAATCAACGCCTCCTGGGCGATCCGAGTGGACGCGGTATATCCGATGTAGGGGTTGAGCGCGGTGACGAGGCCGATGGAGTCTTCGACTCGGGCGCGCAGCAGTTCAGTGTTAGCCGTGATGCCGAGTACGCACCGGTCCGCCAAAATGCGGCAAGCCGCACCGAGGTGTCGCATTCCTTCGGACAGTGAGTGCACGATGATCGGCTCGAAAGCGTTGAGTTGGAGCTGACCGGATTCCGCAGCCATCGTGATCGTCACGTCGTTGCCGATGACTTCGTACGCGACCTGATTGAGGACTTCGGGAATGACAGGATTGACCTTGCCCGGCATGATCGACGAACCTGCCTGCACCGGTGGAAGATTGATCTCGTTCAATCCGGCTCGCGGGCCCGAAGAGAGCAGCCGGAGATCGTTGCACACCTTGGACAACTTCACAGCGACCCGCTTGAGGACGCCGGAGAGGTGGACGAACTGGCCCACGTCTTGGGTCGCTTCGACAAGATCCGTTGCCAACACCAGCGGCAGTCCGGTCAGTGCGCCCAGGTCGGAACAGGCCACCTCGGCGTAGCCGGCGGGTGCGTTGAGGCCAGTGCCGATAGCAGTCGCACCGAGGTTGATCTCGTGAACGAGAAGAGCGGCCTCAGCCAGACGCGCCCGATCCTCCTCGATCATGACCGCGTAGGTCCCGAACTCCTGACCCAGGGTCATCGGCACGGCGTCCTGCAGTTGGGTGCGTCCCATCTTCACTGTGTCGGCGAACTGAAGAGATTTGGTCGTGAATGCGTTCTGGAGTGTAAGAAGTGCATCCAGCAGGTCATCGATCGCGAAGATCGTCGAGATATTCACGGCCGTGGGGTAGACGTCGTTGGTCGATTGGCTCAGGTTCACGTGTTCATTGGGGTGAAGCCGTTCGTAGTCGCCGCGCTGGTGGCCGAGGATTTCCAACGCGCGATTGGCGATGACCTCGTTCGCATTCATGTTCGTCGACGTGCCGGCGCCACCCTGGATGACGTCCACCACGAACTGTTCGTGCCACCGCCCGTCCACGATCTCCTTGCATGCCTGTGAGATGGCCTCCGCGCGCGGGCGGTCGAGGATGCCCAGCTTTTCGTTTGCGCTGGCTGCGGCCCACTTGACGTAAGCGATGCCGCGGATCAGATGCGGGTTCGTGGCGATTGTTCGACCAGTGATCGGGAAGTTCTCCATTGCGCGCAAGGTGTGGATACCCCAGTACGAATCGGCTGGAACCTCGCGATCGCCGAGCAGATCGTGTTCTGTTCGCGTTTCGAGCACTTGATCAATTCCTCGTGTCTCTTCGCGCAAGCATCACTCTGCGCGGTGGGTGTATTTCGGGATCGCAGCGCTGACGGTCGAGTAGTAGTCCCGCCCAGCTATCGGGCTATCAGGCTGTCTGACAGGTGTAATTGTTACCTCGCTCACTCCGGCACGTCAACCCTTCATCGGGTGCGATGTTTGACGCGGGACTTCGGCAGTCGCAACAATGACGGCATGAACCTGTCAGACAGCTGGGCCACCAGGCGACCAGTCGCCGCGCGGGTGAGTGCTGCCGAGGCAGTCCTCGCAGACCTTCGTGCCGCAATAGCCTCCGGCGATCTGGCAGTCGGAGAGCGTCTCCCGTCCGAAGCGTCCCTGGCCGAAAGGCACGGGGTCAGTCGATCGGTCATCCGTGAAGCCCTGCGCTCGTGCCATGCCCTCGGGCTCACCGAGACGAAATCCGGGCTCGGCACCTTCGTCGTCAGCGATTCGATAGCGCGAGACCTCGACTTCGGCAGCTACGCGGCCAACGAGTTGGTCGAAGCGCGGCCGCATGTCGAAATTCCGGCCGCAGGGTGGGCTGCCCAACGGCACACAGCGGAGGAGTTGACGGCCCTCCGCGGACTGGTCCAGCAGATGCGTGACGAGGATGATCCGCTCGTATGGGTCGCACTCGATGCGCAGTTCCACGGACTGATCGCGAAAGCCAGTAGGAATCGGGTCTTCGAGTCGGTAATCGTCGATATTCGTGAAGCGTTGACAAGGCAGTCCGAGACACTCAATCTTGTTGCCGGTCGCCAGGAAAGGTCGAACGAGGAACACGAACGAATAGTCGAAGGAATCGCATCCGGCAGTTACGACCACGCCTCCAGAGCGATGGCCGAACATCTGGACGCCGTCAGGATGACGCTTGAAACTCCTGTCCAAGAAAGTAATCCGCTGTGACGGCGCTTCCGGATAGGTCTGTCCTCGTCTACGTCATCCTCGCGGTATCAGTGACCGGGGTGTTGGCCGGCTGCAGTTCGTCCGACACCCCGGTGACGTCGACGATCGCCGCGTCAGCGACGACAACGGCAGCTGTATCGATTACGGGCGTAAAGCCGCCATCGACGCCGGAATCCGAACGGGCACTCTTCGATGCGGTGGACCGCAATGATCCGGCAGCGATCACCGCGGCCCTGGCTTCGGGCGCGAACATCGAAGCTCGCGGCGAGGGCGAACGGACTCCACTCGTCGAGGCCACCAAGAACGACGCTGTCGCTGCGGCTTCTACGTTGATTCTTGCCGGAGCAGACGTGAACGCGAAGGATTCCATGCAGGATTCGGCCTTCCTGTATTCCGGAGCCGAGGGTTTGAACGAGATTCTGGCGCTCACGCTCGCCCACGGCGCGGACGTCGACAGCGTGAACCGTTACGGCGGTACGGCGCTGATTCCCGCGAGTGAACACGCGCATGTCGAGAGCGTCCGGATGCTGATCGCTGCCGGGGTTCCGGTCAATCACGTCAACGATCCCGGGTGGACGGCGCTACTCGAAGCCGTTGTGTACGGCGATGGTTCGGCGCGCTATATCGACGTGATCACTCAGCTTCTCGACGCGGGGGCAGATCCCTCGATCCGGGATGCATCGGGGAAGACCGCGTTGGACAATGCCGAAAGTCGTGGTCAGTCAGACGTTGTGGCGCTGCTTCAATCGCGGAGCTGACGCCAACGAGTCGGGCTCAGCCCGTAGGCCTGTCGAAAGCGTCGGCTGAAGTGTCCGGCGTCGACAAACCCCGCCCGGTGCGCAACGGTCGCGATCGGCAGATCGACGGTAGCGGGTCGAGCCAGTTCGTCCCGAGCCTTCTGCAGGCGCTGGGTGATGATCCACTGTTCGAGCCGGAATTCGTTGTCCGAGCAGATCTTGTACAGCTGTCGCAGTGAGATGTTGTGGGCGTGAGCAATTCGTGCGGGATTCAGTGTCGGATCGTGAAGGTGTTCACGGATGTATCGACGGATCGAAGTCATGGCAAGGGCCGATCTCGGAGCGGATGCGTCAGGATTCGCATGTGCGATCGAAGCGACCAAAGCGCGCGCGAGTTCGATTGAGGCCTCGCCCAATTGTTCGGCGGCAGGATCGGTCTCCAACAGAGCGGCGCTGCGGAACAATTCACGAACGTGCGCGATCATCACGGGGTACAGATTGCTGTGATGAGGCCGGGTAGCTGCGTCCCGCACGGTGTCGATCGGCAGTCCCAGCCGATCCATCGGAACGTAGAGGCACTGGGAAGCGCCCGTTCCCGGCCAGGAGAAATCGTAGGTCGACGTCAGGTCCGTCATCAACAGCTCACCGGCGGGCACTCTGCGTTGTTCGTCGTGCTGATCTAGATGGCCGATCCCGATCTCCTGCAGGGCAATCGCAAGGACGGGCATCGACGCGGACCGGACGTGACGTGGTGTTCGGGTCAACCGCATACCGGTCGACTCGGAGCGGAACAGTGATGCTGCACCGAGGTTCCACACGTTCATTCTCGCGCTCACCCGTTCCGGGTTCTCCAAGTGGATTGCACACGGGACCGAGGCACGACCCATCGCGTCGACAAAGGCGTCCGCGCGTTGGTCAGGCTCCAACACGGAAGTATCCAGGAGCAAAGCCATGCAGCCCTGATACCCCGCGATGCGGACGCTCAACCAGAAGTTGTGCAGTGTGAGCTCAAAAGTCTGCACGGACAGTCACGTCCGTCGCAGCAGGTATTTCTAGGATCGAAACGGGCGTGTCCCGGCCTACCGCAGTTTCTCGCTTTTCGACGAGAGTGAAGGAAACGCATGAAGATCTCACGTGTATTCACCGCAGTTCTGGCGTTACTCATGACAGTCGCGGCTGGAGTGATCTTCGGCTCCGGCGCTGCGGTGGCGAGCCCCAAGCCAACCGTCGTTCTCGTCCACGGCGCTTTTGCCGACGCGACCAGTTGGGACGGCGTTGCCGCCGACCTACGCTCGCGTGGCTATCGCGTCGTGGCGCCGGACAATCCTCTACGCGGGCCCGCTTACGACGCGTCCGTGATCGAGAAGACGGTTGCGGACATCGACGGACCTGTCGTGCTCGTCGGACACTCGTACGGCGGCGCGGTGATCACCAATGTTCACGACCCGAAGGTGCAGTCGTTGGTGTACATCGCGGCGTTTGCTCCGGTTCAGGGTGAGCCGGTGCAGATCACGATCGATCCCATCAGGTTTCCTGGCAGCCAATTGCTTCCTCCGGCTCTGGGATTGAAGATCGTCGACGATCCTCACGCGATCGGCGGGAAGAACGTCGACGGCTACGTCACGGACGAGTATTTCCATTCCGTCTTCGCTCAGGATGTTTCCGACGAGACAGCGGCAACGATGTTGGCGCATCAGAAGTCTGCGGCTTTGTGGGCGAACCTCGAGCTCGGCGGGCCACCGTCGTGGGCGAACACACCGAGCTGGTATCTGGTTGCCGGTGAGGATCGCGTGATCCCCGCATCGGCGCAGCGGTTCATGGCAAACCGGATGGGCGCGAACACCAGCGAACTCCCGACCTCGCACGCATCGCTGGTTTCCCGGCCAGGGGCAGTGGCAGACGTGATCGTGGCGGCCGCTCACGGGTGAGTGTGCGACCGCCACGAAAGTAGAACAGGGTCAGGCGGAAACGATTACCGAGGAGCCGTGTCCGAACAGACCTTGGTTGGCGGTGATACCGATGCGGGCGCCTTCGACCTGACGGCCTTCGGCCTGTCCACGAAGCTGCCAAGTGAGCTCGCACACCTGCGCAAGTGCCTGTGCGGGAACGGCTTCGCCGAAGCACGCGAGACCGCCGGACGGATTGACCGGGATGCGGCCTCCAATACTGGTGTCACCCGCACGCAGGAGGTGCTCGGCCTCGCCCCGCTTGCAGAGGGCAAGGTCTTCGATCCAGTCCAGTTCCACGGAGGTAGCGAGGTCGTAGACTTCGGCGACGTCGACGTCCTCGGGAGAGATCCCGGCCTCTTCGTATGCGGCGTAGCCGATGGATTCCTTGAACGTGCGCTCCGGAGCGGGAACGGCGGAGCTGGAATCGGTGGAGAAGTTCGGCATGTCCATGATCGTCTGGGGGAACGTCGGCGTGACCGTCGAAATAGCCTTGATGCGAACAGGTTCCGCGATGCCCATCTTGCGGGCGTATTCCATCGACGTCAGCAAGATTGCGGCGCCGCCGTCGGACGTCGCGCAGATGTCGAGCAGGTGAAGGGGATTGGACACCACGGGGGAGGCCAACACGTTCTCGACGGTGACTTCCTTGCGGTAGCGCGCATTCGGATTATTGAGTCCGTGCTTGGCGTTCTTGACCTTCACGTTGGCGAAGTCCTCCGCGGTGGCGCCGTAGAGGTCGATGCGACGACGCGCGTTGAGCGCGAAGTACGCCGGGTTGGTCATACCCATGAGGCGGAAGCGCAGCCAGTCCGGGTCGTCCCAACGCTCACCGGCGACGGGAGCGAGGAAGCCCTTCGGCGTGGTGTCGGCGCCGACGACCAGGGCAACTTCGCTGAGGCCGGCCAGGATTCGTGCGCGAGCGGTGTCGAGTGCCTGGGCTCCCGTCGCACACGCGGCGTACGACGTGGCGACGCGAGCGCCGTTCCAGCCGAGTGCCTGGGCGAAGGTGGCTCCGGCGACGTATCCGCCGTACCCGTTGCGGACGGTCTCGCCGCCGACGATGAAGTCGACATCCTGCCAATTCACACCCGAATCGGCGAGCGCGGCGCGAGCGGCCGCAACGCCGTATTTCACGAACGACTGCCCCCACTTGCCCCAGGGGTGCATACCGACACCGAGTACTGCGACGTCCTTGCTCATGACTGCAACTCCTGATCGGCGGCGACAGGCTTCCAGCGCCACGTCGTACGTACTCCGGTTTCGTCCGTGTACAGCGGCTCGACAACCAATTCGACGGTATTGCCGACCTTGAGATCGTCGACGCCGAATCCGTCGGCCACCTGGCCGAGGATGACGATGCCCTCGGGCAGTTCGACTGCTGCGAGAGCAAAAGGCTCGTACGGATCCGAGCGCGGGATGTACGGCGGCGGGGGCTGGTACTGCGCGTCGGTGTACGACCAGACAGTGCCGCGGCGGGAGAGTTCCACGTCGTCGAACTCCTCGCTGAAGCAGCTCGGGTTCTTGCAGAACGTCGCCTCACGAGGGAAGGAAATGGTGCCGCAGGATTGGCACTTCGTGCCGATCAGAGCAGGTTCGTCGCCGGTGGTGAACCAACCCTCTACTGCAGGCGTCACACTCCCGTTCGGCGCCGGCGTTGCAGTCTCGCTCATGCAATCCTCATCTGGTTGGCGAGCCTGATCCGGGGGGATCGTGGGCCCGCTGTGCCGCTTACTGGAACAGGTTGCAGTATTACACGATTTCGGCCGCTGACGGGCAAAAATTTTCGCTGAGTGGGACGCTGCCGGAACGCAGACGGCCCCGCCGGGCAGACGAGTCTGCAGGCGGGGCCGTGTGCGTGAAAGTAGCTGTTTACCTGTAGCGGATCAGCGAGCGCGAACGGGTCGACCGAATCGACGCGTCGGTTTCACCCGGGCCGCAGCGTCGAGGATGGAGGTGATCTCGACCTGATCCAGAACCTTTTCGCGGACACGGTCGTGCGCAGCGCCGCGTTCCAGTTCCGCCTTGTCGATGGCATGCCAGCCCTCGCGGTCGACGACGTCGGACTGTCGCGCCCGGACCAGACGATCGACTGCGGAGTCGTCGGCGACCGGGTTGGTCAGGCGTCCGTCGTTGAAGTCGTCGACGAGCATCCTGATCGTTTCCTGCGCGCAGGACTTGTTGGTGCCGATGAACCCACTCGGTCCGCGCTTGATCCAACCGGTCGCGTAGACCCCGGTGGCGGGATCACCGTTCGGAGCTTCGAGGACTCGGCCGTTCTCGTTCGGAATGACCGACGCACGCTCGTCGAACGGGACGCCGGGGATGGGCACTCCGCGGTAGCCGATCGAGGTGAGGACCAAGCCGGTATCGATGGTCTCAGTATCGCCGGTTGCTTCGATCTGCACGGTTCCGTTTGCGTCGACAAGAGCGTTGCGAGCGAACTCGATTCCGCTGACCTGATCGTCGCCGGTGATCGAGGTCGGCGTGAGCAGGTAGCGCAACGTGATGCGCTTGTTGCCGACGTCGACGTGATCGCGGTTCTTCAGGGCTTCGAGGAGACGCAACTTCTGCTCGACGGCATGCGGGAGTTCGCCGCGTTTTGCCAGTTCTTCGGTGGCCGAGTCGAGAACCATGTCGTCGGGTCCGACAGAGAGTTCGATGTCCGGCAGTGCCATCAGGCCGGTGAACTCGGGGACCGTGAACGCGGACTGCGCGATTCCGCGTCGACCCACGATGACAACTTCTTCGACGCGACTCTTCCGCAGAGCGGCGAGTGCGTGAGCGGAGATGTCGGTACCGGCCAACTTCTCGGGATCGGCCGTCAGAATGCGAGCGACGTCGAGCGCGACATTTCCGTTTCCGATGATGACCGCGCGGCGATGTGAGAGGTCGAAGACGTCGTCGGCGTGATCGGGGTGGCCGTTGTACCAGGCTACGAAGTCGGTGGCCGAGGCCGTGCCAGGCAGATCAGCGCCCGGAATGCCGAGACCACGGTCGGACGAAGCGCCGACTGCGTAGAGCACCGCATGGTGATTTTCGAGCAGTTCGCTGTGCGAGATGTGCTTGCCGATCTCGACGTTGAGGTAGAACTCGAAACCCTTTTGTGCGGCGATCTTGTCGAACAAGCGAGTGACCTGCTTGGTCTTCTGATGGTCCGGAGCAACGCCGGCGCGAACCAAGCCGTAAGGCACAGGAAGGCGATCGAAGACGTTGACCTGCACGTCAGGCTGAGTCAGCAACTCGTCCGCGGCGTACATCGCCGACGGTCCGGAACCGACGATCGCAACGCGCAACGGCGGTCGGCCCTTGTCGACGTGGGCTGCCGGGATGACCTTGGCGAGAAGCGGCCTGGGTCGCTCTTCCTTGTAGAAGTCCGCATTGATGGACAGGAAGACTCGCTGCGGGTCGGTCAGCTTCGACTCGGGGACGATGGCGTCGACCGGGCAGGCCGAGACGCATGCGCCACAGTCGACGCAGGCCTGCGGATCGATGTGCAGCATCTCGGCGGTGAGGAAGTCCGGCTCGTCCGGCGTCGGATGGATGCAGTTGACCGGGCAGGCGTAGACGCACGAGGCGTCGCTGCAACAGGACTGCGTGACTACGTGTGGCATGGCGCTATGAGTCCGATCTCGACTGTCCGGGAGCTACGCGGCGGCGTTGTGCGAGCTGCGGTGAGGTTCGCTACGGAAGCGTGATGCGCGGCCGTCCATCTTGCAGGCCTTCCACACCAGGCGCGAGGCACGGTTCATCAGACCGGTGTCGGTGGCCAGCATGCGGACGTCACCGAAGTAGTTGCGCAGGGTCTGGCGCGACTCGGGCAGATCCCAGAACAGGTCCTTCTTCACGGACTTCGGGATGTCGAACTGCTTCCAGAAGGACTTCGGCGGGATGACGATGGCGTCACAGAGAATGCGCATGACGATCGGGAACAGCAGCGAGAGGACGAACCGGTTCGGGCGTGACATCAGCGGGATGCGACGGCTCAGAAGCTTGTGCGCGAACGAGATATGACGCGCTTCCTCGGCTACGTGGATGGCCATGACCGACTGCATGATCGGGTGGATCTGGCCGCCGGCGCGCAGGATGCTCTTCTGAATGTGGTCGATCGGCTCTTCACCGGCGAGGACACCGACGAAGAACAGTTCGGGGAACGGACCCGCAGCGAGGGGGATGAAGGGTGCAAGCATCTTCATCGGACGGCTCATCCCGGGAGCGTCGGCACCGATGCGGTTGACCATCTCCTGGAACATCATCGTGTGGTTGCACTCTTCGACCGACTCGTGCGTGCAGTAGCGCGCCTCGGCCGAATCGTTGGGTAGTGAGAAGACGTACTGCATCATGCCGCGGATCAGAATGTTCTCGAACTGGAGACCGACCTTCGCGACATTGGCCTGGCGCCACATGCCGATTTCGATCTGCCTGGCCTCGGACTGCGACTGGTACCACGGGTGTGCACCCAGCGGGTCAGTCTCGGCCGGGAGGATCCAGCGGCGATCGTTCGGGACGACGGCAAACTCGGGGGAGTCCCAGTCGATGTCGAGGTACGGGTCGAAGTGCTTGTGCACCGAGCCCTCGGACAGGAGTCGAAGCGTCTCGTTGTACGAGTCGTCGGATGCTTCTCCGCGCTTGTCGAGCGGCGATGTGAGCGTCATGGCGTCTCCTCTTCGTTTCGGTCACCGCTGGTATTTCTCGCGGTGTTCGGTGGAATCGAGGGCCGGTTGTGTGATCGCTGGCACTCGGTCTGGATTTAATGTAACCCGAGGTATCAGGAAAAGCTAGTGGCAGATACTCCTGAATCCCGACGAATTCTTGACACGGCCGAAACGGCGCCATAACTTACTTTTGAGTAATTTCCGCGGTGCGTCCGAAGTGGGCTATTCAGGGACGGGTTCGCACCGAATCGCACGCGAAGATCGAACCGAGGCCGACGTGATCAGATCGATTCTCAGCAATCTTGCATTGAGACCGCCGACGCGTCTGCGCTCCCTTGTTCCGTCTCGCGGCGTCACGCTTTCCGACAAGACCATCGTCCTGACGGGAGCCTCGTCGGGGATCGGTGAGGCGACAGCTCATCTATTGGCTCGTCGGGGAGCCGAGATGATCCTGGTCGCGCGCGGTGAGGAAAACCTCGAACACGTACGGGACGAGATTCACCGCAGGGGAGGATGGGCACACATCGTGCCTGCGGACCTCTCCAGCGGTGAAGCCGTCGACGAACTCGCGGAGACGATCGCGGATCGATTCGGGTCGGTCGACATCCTCGTCAACAATGCGGGTCGCTCGATCCGGCGTACCGCGTTGGATTCGGTCGACCGATTCCATGACTACGAGCGCACCATGGCGCTGAACTACTTCGGGCCGACAAGACTGACGCTGCGGCTACTGCCCGCGATGCTCGAGGCGAAGTCCGGACACATCATCAACGTCGGAACCTGGGGAGTCACTGCGGGCGTGATGCCCAGGTTCAGCGCCTATCACGCGTCGAAGTCTGCTCTCAGTGCATTCGGCCGAAGCCTCGGCGCGGAATGTCACGGCACCGGTGTCGATGTCACCACAGTGCAATTCCCACTCATACGAACACCGATGATCGCGCCGACGGCGGATTACGTGAGCCAGCCGGCGCTGACGGCCGATCAAGCTGCATCGTGGATCTTGAGGGCGATCAATACGCGTCCCGTCGAGCTGTATCCGCGGTACGCGGGGCTGTTACGAGCGATTGACGTTGTATCCCCTTCTGCCACTGACGCTCTCGTGCGAAGGGCTGGGATCTGAGGGGCTGGGATTTGAGGGGTTGGGATTTGAGGGGTTGGGATCTGACCAGAAACGTGCACCAGCACCGGGGCATGGTTCGTCCCCGGTGCTGATGTATTCGATTGTCGCGATTCACGCCGCTGTGGGTGGGCTGTTCCCGCCGATCGGCTGTTGATACGGATCGATCGACATCGGTGGATAGAACACCGTCTTTCGATCCGGTCCGATCTCCACCCGCCATTCCGTGTGGTGCATCGTCCGGTGGTGATGACCGCACAACAAGATCAGGTTGTCGAGATCTGTTGGGCCACCATCGTTCCAGTGAACAATATGATGGGCATCGCACCACCCCGACGGAGTCCCGCACCCCGGAAACGCGCACCCGCCATCCCGGACGGCCAGTGCTCGCCTTTGCGGAACCGTCGCTGTTCTCGCTTCCTTGCCGCAGTCGAGCGGAACACCGTTCTCATCCAACAAAATTCGCGTCACGGTGCAGTCGCACGCCAACATCCGCGCGGTATCGATACTGATGGGGCCCACCCAATCCGTCCACGCGAAACCCAGTTCCTGAGTCGACGGCAAGAGGTCCTTCAACGCCTTGAGGTCCGTCATGTCTTTCGCGCTGGCGGTGACCGTGATGTGCGGTTTCACTCCGCCCTCGATCGGACCCAACCCCGCCCGCTCGTACCGGCGCAACAACTCGCAAAAGCCGTCCGCACGCCGTAGCGCCGGAGTGCGGGCGTCTTTGACGCCGTCTTTCTCCGGCGTCGGCGCAGACAGACTCGACAACAACGTGATCAACCGGGCCCCGTTGATCGCATCCAGATCACCCTTCACAGTGACCCGCCCGTACAAGCCTTTCGAGGCGTAGAACTCGTTACGTTCGGAATCCTCGCCGACCGGGACGCCGTCCTCGCGTTTTCCGTACTGCTTCTCGATCCGCCGAATCGCCGCCCGCACCGCATCGCAATCCGCAATGTTCTTCGACGCCAACGACAACAAAATCCCGCGAGCCTTGTCCACATCCGCCAGGGTCATGTTCTTCGGCGGATGCTGACAAAACGACGCCACCTGCCGCGCCTTCAACGCATCCACGTCACCGCGATGAAACGCATCCGCGACAACAGGTTCGAGCATCAACAACCGCGCCAACCCGACCAGCAGACTACACTCACCGATCTCCAAATTCGTCGAACCATGCAACCACTGCGCGATCGCCCGAAAACCCTTCCCGCCGAGAACTTCCCGGGAAAACATCTCCACGATCAACAACACCATCCGCGACTGCAACTCGTGCCGGGCGCGCACCAGATCGAGAACCTCGCTCTTGAGGCCCTCACCATCCAGTTGCCACGCATCCCGACTGTCCATGCCGAAAGCATAATCGAACAAAGTTTCGAACACAAGAGAATGTGGATCGAAAATTGCTGCTATCAAATCGATTTCGACATTTCGGACAGTCGGCTATAGGCGGGTCGCCGACGTAGTCCACGTGCGCCGACGAGTGCGAGCGCCACCATCAACCCGGAGCACAACAGCATCACGGCAGTCTCGATGAACTGAAACTGCCAGTACCGGCTCTGTGGGTGATAGATCACGGCATAGTGATCGATTCCCTGTTCTCGAAGGCAGTTGTCGACCTCGAGGTCTTGCTGCTTGCGATCGGAATTGTCTGAGCCCCAGCACATTGTGTAATCGGCGTCGATCATGTTGCCATCCGTATCGGCGAAGCCGGCATCGATGACCCACCTCGAGTCGAGATTTTCATACGGCGACGGTGGATATTCCGCTGCACGTGCCAGTCCGTCGATGGGTTGCACTTCAGTGTCGGGGGCCAAGTAATGCTCGCGCATCGTCGCGCTCAGTGCGACGGGCACGATCAAGAACGCGAGAAGAGTCATGACCATCGCGAAGACGGTGTTGCTGATGAGCAATGCGGCTGCGCTGCCGGTAGTCATTGCTAAAAAGGTGTAGGCGCCGACGACGATTCCCGTCGTCTGAAAATTGGGGAACTCCATCAAGGAAAACGAGGTGGCCTCATTTGTTGCCGCCTGTCCCCGGCCAAGCGTCTGGGTCCAGCCGAGCACCATGCCCAGGACTGCCATCGCAAGGGTGATGGGAACGAAGACCACCAGGACCCGCAAGAAGTACCATCGAACAAGGCTGGTGGACTCGAGAAAATCGAGGTGTTCGGGACCCTGCTCGAAGTCTCGGGCGAATGTGGTGACGCCGACCAGCATTCCTGAGGCGAACGGTAGTAGGAGTACGAGAAGCGTCGTCAAGGTGAGAGCGGTGTCGGCACGGCAACCGCCACCTCCGTCGTACCAGCGTGAGCAGATGTCGCCGAAGTCCCAACTCTCGCCCGAACGCTGAACGAACCAGCCCGAAAGTGCGGCTGTCAGGATCAGTAGGAATATCACCGCCGATGACCATACGATCTGCCCTCGGCATTGCCGCCAGGTCGCGCACATCATCGGCGAATGCAGCTCGGTGAAGTGTGTATGCGTCTCATGGTGAAACAATACTGTCCGTTTGACGATTCGCACTGATTGCGAAAGCCGATACCCCGGACTTGCTCCGAGGTATCGGCCTGAGGTCAGAGGCAGAAGAAACTGAGGGAACTGATTGCCGGTTCTGCTCGAGTTGGCCGGCATCTCCGACGTTGCCGGCGGCGACTGACAGATCTTGAAGGGAGAGAATAGCGTCCATTGTCATTTCCTTTGTTGATCGGCGTTCTTGCCGATGGATTTGATCGATCGAGTTTGCTTGCGGTGTTGATTTAATTCCAGGTTTTTCGCCTGGTACTTCTGTGCTCCAATCTGCCGTGGGTGATAACTTCCGAACAACTAGGCGATGTGGCAGTTCGACGCGCACATCAGTGGAAACGACTGTCGGGCAGTTGCCGATCGGGTATATCGGAGCAACGCCAGTATTCCTGCAGATCCGGTTGCCCAGTCTGTCGAGAGTCTCAGGTTCTGTTCACCTGGAAAGTGCAGGCCTCCTGCGTGATTGAGGCTGTGCAAGCCCAGAAGCTGAAACTGCTGTGCAAGCGTCTGTTCACAATCGGCGCCGGCGTATGGAGTCTTGGAGAGTTCGCTGAGAAACAGAATCAGCCCGGCTCGCCCGTTGAGTAGTCCGGCTTGGGCAGTGAATTCGACTGTGGCGGCGCGGGATATCGCACGCACCGCAGCTGCGTAACGCGGTTCGTCGACATGGCGCAGAAGTTGTAGAAGTACCAGGCCCACACCGACAGACCCGGATCCGAGATACGGCATCGTCCGGCGCTCCTCTCTCAGCTGCATCGACCCGTCAGGGCACATCGACATCACAGACAGATCGATGTCGACGAGCTGGCGTGCGTGTTCCAGCGATCGAGGATCACCACTCAGTTCGTAGTGGCGAGTCCAGAACAGTGCTTGTCCGCTCGGTCCCCGCATCAGCCCACCTCGGCCGGCCACTGCCCAAGGTGTTCCGCCGGCGTCGCGGACATGCAAGCGAGCAGCTGAAATTCGTTCGCGCAGAGTCTCGGTCACGACAGCGAGAGTGGGTGACACAGTCGGTCGTGAAACCGATTCCTCGAGTAGGAGGCAACCGATTCCGGAAAGGCCGCTGAAAAGGCTGGAGTCGATGTCGTCGAGTGGGGCTCGACGCAAAGTCTCGACCCACCTGTCGGCTGTCGAATGTCGCCCGTGATGCCGAAATGTATGCACCGCACCCGCGAGCCCGTCGAAGAAGCCGAACTTTGGTTGAGTATCCGAATCAACTTGATGTTCAGTCCATTCCAGAACTGACTCCAAGGTGTCTGCGGGAAGTACATCGGCGAGCAGGTTTCCGCACGAGCCGTGAGCAATGCCGTAGCCGTTCACTTCGAACTGGGCGATGTCACCGGGAAAGAGTCGATCAGGGCGGGAGAGATCAAGCGAGGCGAGGATGCCGCAGCGCAATAGAGCGGCCGTGCGTTGCAAGGTTTCGTTCGACGACGTGTCCCAACGATGCGGGCGATTCTCCGGCTCCGGCGCCTGTACGTCGAGCATCGAATAGAGCGAGGCACCGAAGGCACGAGGAAGATCGAATCGAGACACCGCATAGTCGATGAGTTCGGGAATCTTGTTGCGATCGAGAGGGAACAATGTCGTAAGTGGGACAAAGAGTCCCAGCTCGATGCATCCCAACGAGTATCGATCCGCCGCGATTCCTGTCAACTGTCGAGGTGCTGTGTATCCGGGGGCTCCGGTGGACCGGGGCGGATGCTCGTCGATGTTGTGGGCCATCTCGAAGTCGATGATCCGAATACCGGACGGTGAGCACATGACGTTGCCAGGGTGAAGATCGGCATGAACGATTCCGGCGTTGTGGAAGCTCTCGACTGCGGTAGTCAACTGTTGTGCAATGTCGAGTGCCCAGGTTCTGTATTCCGTTCGGGAACTGAGTGTCTGGTCCGCGCGTATCAGTGGGTGGCGGAGCGCAACTTCCTGATTCAGGGGAGTGCCGGCAGCGCGCTCGGTGACAAGGAAGTGGTGTCCCTCGCGCTCGAACAACCTGATCGCAGAAGGTGCGTACGGGTTGTCGGCAAGGTGAGTCAACTTGTCGTACTCGTTACGGATGCGGTCGATTGCGTACCGGCCGTTGGCGTCCGGGGCGGTAAAGGGACGGCCTTCTTTGATGACCAGATCGATGCCGGCGTCGTCGAACGCGGAGTAGATCCCCCCGCTGTTGCTGAAGTGCAGGGCTTCATTGATCGAATAGGGGAATTCGTCATGTGATTTCAGCTTGTCTTGCTGCGCGCGAACGAAGTCCGGGATTTGTACCCAGTCCGGAGTTCTGAAGGAAGTGCCGCGCACATCGGGTTCGAGCGATCCGTCAGGACGCCGAATTGCGGGGACGCGATCGCCGAATGAATCGTAGGTCTGCATGGGCAGATACGCGCCGTACCGTAAGTAGAGCGGTCCCCGGTTCCATCGCACATCGCTGAGGATGTACGGCCCGTCGGCACCGGTGACAAGCGTGTCTAGTTCGGTGATGACACGTTGTGTGGCAACACCATCCGCCGGATAGATCGTGATGAATTTTCCGCTGGAAGTTCGATTGGCCTGCTTGCTGTTGGACAACATGAGGTCTGCTGCCGTCCGAAGAAATTTGAACGGCACATGATTGTGACCGCAATACACGGAAACGGTATCGAGCAGCTCCTGCGCGTTGGCTCGGGTAGCGGAGCAGTGAATCTTCCATCCTTGTTCTGGCAGCAGACCGTCGGGCGGTTGGAAGTAGTTCCACGGTCCACTTTGGGGACCGCGCCGCCAGAGCGACCAATCCACCGACTTCGCGGGGATAAAGTGCTGGTCAGTTGATGTATCTGGTCGGGTGACCGTTCTGATTCGGTCGTAGAAATGCGGGTCGGCACGCGTGAAGGCAACGTATCGCAGGTCCACGCCAAACCTCCCGGTCAGTCCCCCTGCGGTTGTCATCGATTGGTGCCACGCCCCGAATCCCCTGTGGCTTGGATTGCTTGTGGCGGAAGGTTATCCGATTCCGGACATTTCGGGCGAAGATTGAAAACCTATCATTCGAAAGTACTAATGAAGGGTGTGGGCCAGGCGAGGTCACTGATCGCCCAGCTTATAGTCGGCCACATTTGTTTCGAGTTCGGAGGCGCCTCTTGACGAGGGGATCAAGTCGGTGGTAGTTCTTTAGCGAGCGCTAAGTCAGGGTGCTCCCTCGATCTCGGTCCGGTGCCCGGCGCCACGAAACTCGGGTGCCGGACCGCCCCAGCAATGCACGTCCTCGAAGGGAACGAAGATGACCAAGGCAGTGATCGTCGATGTAGTCCGGATCGCGTCCGGCAAGGGAAAGCCGGGCGGAGCACTGTCCGGGACGCACCCTGTCGAACTGATGGCCCACGTTCTGCGTTCCATCACCTCGCGAAACGGCCTCGACCCCGCCCTGGTGGACGACGTGATCGGCGGTTGCGTCGGCCAGGCCGGTGAGCAGGCGCTCAACATCACCCGCAGCGCGGTCCTGTCGGCAGGGTTCCCCGAGTCGGTACCCGCCACCACGATTGATCGCCAGTGCGGATCAAGTCAGCAAGCTGCGCACTTTGCGGCGCAGGGCGTGATCGCCGGGGCCTACGACATCGTGATCGCGGCAGGCGTCGAATCCATGAGTCGTGTCCCGATGGGTACCACGACGATGGGGAAGGACGCTTCCGGTCCGGGCGTCGCGGCTCGCTACCCCGAAGGCCTGGTCAACCAGGGAATCTCTGCAGAATTGATCGCCGCCAAGTGGAAGCTTGACCGCGACGCTCTCGACGCATTCTCCGCGCAGTCCCACCAGCGGGCAGCAGAGGCAGCGGCGAAGGGGCTCTTCGACAAGGAGATTCTGCCGATCTCGGTGACCAACGCCGCCGGTGAGACCGTCTCGCATATCGTCGACGAGACGGTTCGCGCGTCTACTACCGCCGAGGGACTCGCCGGTTTGAAGCCGTCGTTCTACTCGGAGAAGTACGCGCAGCGCTTCCCCGAGGCGCAGTGGTCGATCACTCCCGGTAACTCGTCGCCGCTCACCGACGGCGCGTCCGCAGCACTGATCATGAGCGAAGAAATGGCGTCGAAGCTGGGGCTGACGCCGCGAGCTCGTTTCCATTCCTTCTCCGTTGCGGGCGATGACCCGATCTTCATGCTCACCGCACCCATCCCAGCCACCCACAAGGTGCTCGCTCGCGCGGGTCTGAGCATCGACGACATCGACACCTACGAGGTCAACGAAGCCTTCGCTCCCGTTCCACTCGCCTGGGCTCACGAGTTCGGCGCCGACCCGGCAAAGCTCAACCCGTGGGGCGGCGCGATTGCACTCGGCCATGCCCTGGGGTCCTCGGGTACTCGTCTGCTGACCACGATGGTCAACCACCTCGAGGCCACCGGCGGACGCTACGGATTGCAGACCATGTGCGAGGGCGCCGGCATGGCCAACGCCACAATCATCGAACGCATCTGAAACACATAACCTTTCGAAAGGAACTCTCATGATCGTCAACGACAGCGTCGCCGTCGTCACCGGTGGAGCATCCGGCCTCGGCCTGGCTACGACCAAAGCCCTTCTTGCCGACGGTGCCAGCGTCGTCATTATCGACCTTCCGTCGTCCAACGGTGAAGCCATCGCCAAGGAACTTGGCGACCGGGTCCGCTTCGCGGCTGCAGACGTCACCGACGAGGCTGCGGTCACCGCGGCACTCGACGTGGCCGAGTCCCTCGGACCCCTGCGCGTGGCAGTCAACTGCGCCGGAATCGGCAACGCAGTCAAGACGGTCAGCAAGAAGGGCGCTTTCCCGCTCGACGCGTTCAAGAAGGTCATCGACGTCAATCTTATCGGCACCTTCAACGTCCTTCGTCTTGCTGCGGAACGTATTTCGAAGACCGAGCCGATCGACGGTGAACGCGGCGTCATCATCAACACCGCTTCGGTCGCAGCGTATGACGGCCAGATCGGGCAGGCTGCGTACTCCGCGTCGAAGGGTGGCGTCGTCGGTATGACGCTTCCCATCGCCCGTGACCTCGCGTCGCTGCTGATCCGCGTCAACACCATTGCACCCGGCTTGTTCAAGACCCCGTTGCTGGCCGGACTGCCCGAAGCAGCCCAGGCGTCGTTGGGTCAGCAGGTGCCTCACCCCTCTCGCCTGGGTGATCCCAGCGAGTACGGCGCGCTTGCTGCGCACATCGTTTCCAACCCCATGCTCAATGGTGAGACGATCCGCCTCGACGGTGCAATCCGTATGGCACCGCGGTAATTTCGGTTATCACATGACTGGCGAGGTGGAGTCGGTGAGCTCGGTGGCAGTGGACTGGAGGTCCTTCCCGCCGCTGGTGATGACCGACATCCTGACGGCTTCGCTCGAACTGTTCGACGAGAACGGTTACCACGGCACGACGGTGCGCCAGATTGCCAATCGTGTCGGGGTAACCGTTCCCGCGCTCTACTATCACCACGCGAACAAAGAGGCAGTTCTCGTCGCTTTGTTCGAGATCTCGATGAGTGAGCTGAATACCAGAACCGAAGCGGCAGAAGCGGAGGCCGGCGAAAATCCGGTACGACGCTTCGCCTTGGTGGTGGAGGCGATTGTTCTCTATATGACCCACCGGTCGCGGCATGCTGCGTTGGACACCGAGATCCGGCATGTCTCACCGGAAAGTCGAAGTCGGTACGCCGCCAGTCGTAAGCGGCTCGAGTTGCTGATGCGCAGGATCGTCGACGACGGTGTGGCATCGGGAGATTTCGCGGTCACCGATACCGAAGAGACCGTCCGGGCAATACTCGGTATGGCGCAGTCACTGCCGCGTTGGTTCCAGACCGGCGGTCCGATGTCACCGTCGCAATTGGCGCAGAAGTACGTCGACATCGCTTTTCACACGGTCGGCTATCGGCCGTAAAATGCATCGCTCGTGAACGAAGGTGGGCAACAGGTCGAAAATCTGTTGCCCACCTTCAGTATTCATACTTCGGCATTCACTCGGTGTCAGAGTCGCGTAACTTCGAGTCCACCCTCGTGGTAGTCGGCGCGAAGGCGCTTCTTGTCGAACTTGCCGACGCTCGTCTTCGGGACTTCCTGGACCACAGCCCAGTTCTCGGGCAGCTGCCACTTGGCAACCTTGTCCGAAAGGTACTGTTGCAGTTCGGACATGGTGGTTTCGGAACCAGCGCGAAGAACAACCGCAACCAACGGGCGCTCGTCCCACTTCTCGTCCGGTACGCCGATGACGGCAGCTTCGGTGACGTCGGGGTGACCCATGACGGCGTTCTCGAGGTCGACCGAGGAGATCCATTCGCCGCCGGACTTGATGATGTCCTTGGAGCGGTCGGACAGGCTCAGGAAGCCGTCGGCCGTGATGGATCCGACGTCGCCGGTCTTGAGCCAGCCGTCGTTGAACTTGTCTTCCGCGTCGACGCCGTAGTACGACCCGGTGATCCAGGGGCCGCGCACTTCGAGCTCGCCGACGGAAACGCCGTCGTGTGCAACAACTTTGCCGTCATCGTCGATGAGACGTGCCTCGACGGATGCCGGGAATCGCCCCTGGGAGTAGCGGTACTTCCACATCGCGTCGCCGGTGACACCGGCCGGCGGGCGGGCAACGGATCCGAGCGGGGAGGTTTCGGTCATGCCCCAGGCATGCAGGACCGAGACGTTGTGATCGGCTTCGAATGCGTGCATGAGGGCCGGCGGTACCGCGGACCCACCGATCAGAACCTCGCGCATCGAGGAGATGTCCTGCGGGTTCTGCTCGAGGTAGAGGTGCAGGCCCTGCCAGATGGTGGGGACGGCTGCGGCGAACGTCGGCTTCTCGCTGGCGATGATCGCAGCCAACGGGGCAGGCTGGAGGAAGCGGTCGGGCATGATCAGCGAAGCACCGATCATGAATGCGGCGTAGGGAAGTCCCCACGACATGGCGTGGAACTGAGGCACCACGGCGAGTGCACGATCGCCCTGCGCGAGGTTGGGGCCGTCGCTCATGCAGACCTGCATGGAGTGCAGGTAGATCGAACGGTGGGAGTAGACGACGCCCTTGGGGTCACCCGTGGTTCCGGACGTGTAACACATTGCGGCAGCGCTCAGTTCGTCGACCTCGGGCCAGTCGAACTCGGTGGGCTGATCGGCGATCAAGCCCTCGTAGGTGTGAACCTGCACTCCCTCGGGAGCTTCGAGTCCTGCAGTGGAGGAGCCGGTGACGACGATGTGCTTGACGGTGGTCAGCGACGGAAGCTGCGGAGAGAGAAGCGGAATCAGGGACGGGTCGACGATGATCACGCGGTCCTCGGCGTGATTGGCGACATGGATCAACTGCTCGGGGAACAGACGAATGTTCAGGGTGTGGAGCACAGCGCCCATCGAGGGGATCGCCAGGTACGCCTCGAGGTGCTCGGAGTTGTTCCACATGAACGTGGCGACTCGCTCGTCGCCCTCGACGCCGAGCCCGCGCAGGGCGTGCGCAAGCTGAGCACAGCGCTTGCCGACGTCAGCGTAGGACACACGGCGCGGGCCGGACTCGGTCCACGTGACAACCTCGGAGGCGCCGTGAACGGAGGCGCCGTGGCGGAGAAGTTGAGCAATGGAGAGGGGGGCGTCTTGCATGGTGCTCAGCATGGGCTGCTCCTGTGTGGTGTGTGAGACCGGTGCTTTTGCCCACGGGTCGTCACAAACGATGTGCTGTGGCTGCCAGATTAGTCACAGCCCCGAAGTGCTCGCTAGTGACCCACTGCACTGGCGAAGAACCACGCTATGAGTAGCGCTCCCGGATCGACTACTCCGCGAGCGGCTTCGCCCACATAACTTGCACGTCCGCGGTTTGCGAGCATGGTTTCGGTCGACTCCGCCCCGGCCGCTGCGGCTTCCGCTGCGCTCGCCAGCGCAGCATCTCGATCGGCTTCCGAGCTCACGGATTGCTCCAACGACTCGACCGCCGGAACTATCGCGTCGACCATCGTCTTGTCGCCGACGCGTGCGCCGCCGAGCGAGGTGATGTTGTCGAGTCCCGCTCGCGCTGCAGCCGCGATCGCGCCGAGGTCGAGTTCGGAGTCCGCCGAGTCTGCGGCAACGCGGAAGAAATGCCGGAACCAGATGCCGAACAATGCGCCGGAGGTGCCACCGGCGTGGCCGAGGTACGCCTGTGAGACTGCATCGAATATCGTTGCGGTGGAGTACGTGTCACGGATCGCCGAGATGTCGAGTTGATCCAGTGCGGCCACCATGTTGGTCCCGAAATCGCCGTCGCCCGCTCGTCGGTCGAGATCGGTCAGTGCCGGTTCCTGATCCAGTACCTTCTCGGCCCAGTCTGCAATCCAGCTTCCGACGAAGCTGCTTTCGGCGGTGCGTGAGGTGTCGGGTGTGAATGTGGGACCGAATGATTCGCGCGTGCCCATTCCGCTGTACTCACGCGCTATAGCATTCGGCCAGGCGGGCGCTTTTGTTGGTGCGTCCCATAATTCGAGGATTTCTTTGTCTGTGCGAACAAGGGTGATGGACGCGCCTGCCATGTTCAATGCAGTGACGAAGGTTCCGATCAGTGTCCGCTCGATGTGAATTCGCTGTTCGTCCAGATAATCTCCGAGTTCGGCGAACAGTAGTTGCAACTCCAGCGGGTGGGTGGCGCCGAGACCGTTGACGACGGCGATGACGCGGTCACCTTCGGCGAGACTCAGGGACTTGATGATCGGGTCCGTCAGCCGCCGCACCAATTCCGGTGCGGGCAGGGCGTCCACGCGTTCTGTGCCGCGTTCGCCGTGGATGCCGATACCGAGTTCCATCTGACCCGCCGGCAAGTCGAACGACGGCTCGTCAGCCCCCGGCAAAGTGCATGGGCGAAGGGCGACGGCCATGCTCCGAGCGGAGTGCGCGACGTGTTGTCCGATCCGGGTCACCTCGGCCAGGTCGTCGCCGCGGGCGGCGGATGCGCCGCAGACCTTCTCCACCACGATGGTTGCCGCAGTACCGCGTCGCCCCGGGCCACTGCCGTCTGCGCGTTCGGTCGCGACGTCGTCGTCGACCAGGACGACGTCCGTATCGATCTTGTCCTCGCGTAGCAACTCTCGGGCGATACCGAAGTTCATCACGTCGCCGGTGTAGTTCTTCACGATGTGAAGGACGCCGCCGCCGGCGTCGGCAGCCTTGGATCCCTCGTGGATCTGAAGTGCATTGGGTGAGCTGAAGACCAATCCGGGGCAGACGGCTGTGAGCATTCCTTCGCCGATGAATCCGGCGTGCATGGGTTCGTGGCCTGAACCGCCGCCGGAGACGAGCGCGACCCGTCCGCGGGGAAGTGGCCTTGCGCGTGTGAGGTACCCAGGGTCGGGATTCCACGCGATGTCGTCGGTGGATGCGGTCAACCCACGGAGTGCGTCGGGAACAAATGTCTTTGCGCTGCGCATGAACATCACTTCAGAGTAGGTCTAACGTCGACTTCGGGCACGGATCACGATCGACGAGAGGTGGACGGCGTGAAATTGGGGTTGGTACTTGCCGGTGGCGGCGTTGCGGGAATCGCCTGGGAAACAGGTTTTCTGTTGGGCCTTCAGGACAAATCACCGGACACTGCAGCTGCGCTGCTGACGGCGGACGTGTTGATCGGCACTTCCGCAGGTTCCACGGTGAGCGCTCAGATAGCGAGCGGCGTGACACTGCAAGAGCTTTTCGACGCACAAACAGCGGAGGCCACCGGGGAGCTCGACCCGAAGGTCGATGTCGAGGTACTCGGTCAGATGTTCGTCGACGCGATCGCAGGATCGCAGGACCGGGCCGAGCAGCTCCGTTTGCTCGGCGAAGCAGCGATGAGAGCCGATACCGTCGAACCTGCCGTGCGTCGCGCGGTCATCGAGGCGAGGCTGCCCAATCGGTTGTGGCCCGACCGGGAGTTGCGCATCCCGGCGATCAACGCACAGACCGGTGAGTTGAGGGTGTTCGGCAACGCTGACGGCGTAGAACTGATCGACGCAGTCGGAGCAAGTTGCGCCGTACCAGGGGTGTGGCCGGTAGTCGTGATCGAGGGCGAGCGGTACATGGACGGCGGAATGGCGAGTGGCTCGAATGTTCATCTGGCTGCCGACTGCGATGTGGTCGTGGTTCTTTCACCCGCAGCCGACCCCGCCCCGAATCTTCTGGGCGGCAGTCTACGAGAGGAAATCGACGTGATGACGCCCTTGCCCGTGCTGCCTGTCTTCGCCGACGACGCCGTCGTCGAAGCGATCGGAACGAACTCGCTTTCACCGACAACCAGGCGCCCCGCAGCCGAACTCGGCCGCGAACAGGGCCGTCGAACCGCCGACGAGATCGCCGCGTTTCTGGTGACGGCATGAGCGCCGCACGGATTGCCGTCGTCGTGCGCCCGGAGCAATCTCCGGAAGATCTGGTTCGACATGCCAGGTATGCAGACGAAGTCGGTATCGACGAGGTCTGGTTGTGGGAAGACTGCTTCTTCGGCGGAGGAATAGCCACTGCTGCAACTGTATTGGCTGAGACCGATCGCGTGGGTGTGGCGATCGGTGTGCTGCCGACGCCGATGCGCAACACCGCGATCACGGCGATGGAGATTTCAGCGCTGGCCAGAGTTCATCCGGATCGACTACGGGTTGGCTTCGGTCACGGCGTTCAGAGTTGGATGCGGCAGATCGGGGCCAAAGCCGAATCGCCGTTGACCCTCCTGCGGGAGCAGTTCGGAGCGGTGGAGCGGCTACTGGGCGGTGAGTCGGTGACGGTGTCCGGTCGATACGTGAATCTCACGGACGTCACGCTGGCGTGGCCACCGGAGAAGGTGCCGCAGTTGCTCGTCGGCGCCACGGGGCCAAAGACTTTGGCGCTCAGTGGCGAGTTGGCGCAGGGCACTGTGCTCTCGGGTGGGTCGACCCCGGACGGCGTGCGTCGGGCGATCGCTCACATCGGGGCGTCGGATCACGAGGTTGTCGTTTACGTCATCTGCGCTTTCGGTTCCGGCGGTCGCGAGCGCGCCCTTGCCGAGGCCGCAGCGTCCGGTAGCGAGTCGCCGGAGGATGCGATTGCCGCGGGCACCGCGGCCGAAGTCGCGGCAGCAGCACGGCGATGGGTGGCAGCAGGTGCAACCACCGTGGTACTCCAACCGACTGTTGACGAGCCGGATGTCCGCGAGTTCATTCGCTTTGTCGCGCAGGAGGTTCAACCCCTGGTGGCGTAGCTCAGAAGGTTACCCTGGACAGAACCGCGTCGATGTCGGCGGTGCTCACGTCGCGATGCGTCACGAACCGGACCTTCCCGGCAACAGTGACCGCGCCGACGTCGACAGCGGCGAGCTGAGCAACGGTGGCCGACGGATCAGCTGTCGCGGCCAGAACGATGTTGGTGGCAGGTTCGTCGACGGCCCAACCGCGTTCACGAAGCCCCGACGCGAGGCGCTGCGCGTTGTCGTGATCGTCGGAGAGGCGAGCTTGTGAGCGCAACGCGACGATGCCGGCTGCGGCCAGCACTCCGCCCTGACGAACGCCGCCACCGAGCATCTTGCGGATCCTTCGGGCTTCGGTGATCAATTCGGGTGATGCGGCGAGTATCGAGCCGACCGGCGCACCGAGTCCCTTACTCAGGCACACCTGAACGGTATCGGCGCCGGAAGTCAATTCGGTGGGCGAAACATCGAGTGCAACAGCGGCATTCCAGAGACGGGCGCCGTCGAGGTGAATCTTCAAGCCGCGTGATCGCGCTGCGTCGACCAGCTTCGTCCATTCGGTCGGATTCATGACGGCACCGCCGGCGAAGTTATGAGTGTTCTCGAGACAGAGCAGCGTGGTGTTCAACGCGAAGTACGGGCCGGGGGAGCCCGTCGCCTTCACGACCGTCTCGGGGGTGGGACGTCCGGGTCCGCCGTCGTGCGGCAACGCCATCGGCATTCCCTGGGCGAGCCAGGCCGCGGTGCCCAATTCGGAGCCCAAGACGTGAGAGTGTTCCGGTGCCAGGAACTGATCGCCGCGGTGAAGGTGCAGCATCAGCGCAATCAGGTTGCCCATCGATCCGCTCGGCACCCACAGTGCCGCCGGTAAACCCAGAGTGTGCGCCACCTCTTCCTCGAGCGCCGCCATGGTCGGGTCGTGATCGAGGACGTCGTCACCGACCTCGGCGTCGGCCATCGCCTTCCGCATCTCCGCATCAGGCTTGGTGACGGTGTCCGAGCGTAGGTCGATGTACGACGAAGTCATGGCTCATTCGATCAAGCCGCGTGTTCCGGCGTCAAACCGCGGTATTTCCAGGACGGCTCTTCCGGCCTGATAAATCGATATCGCTGAGGATGCCTTCCGTGTGATGATGAGCGTCGGCAATCGCCGGTGACGAGAACAAGAAGTGGAAGGGGACAGGCATGCGCGACTGGAAGCAAGCGTTGCACCTGCGCGGGCACTCACCCCGCGGTATTTCCCATCCCGCATTCGGGGAACAGAGCGGCGCTGGATATATGCCGTTCCCCATTTCTTGCATTTGCTCCTGACCCGTCTTCGTGTCCAGGAGTTTCACTCCTCGACACGAACTGAGAACTCTCATGCGGAACCCGAACCGCGCACTTGCTCACAGTTGGATGAACCGCGCCGTCCGGGTACTCAACGCCACGTACGAGTACCTCGGTGAAGTGAGCGCCGATCGTGCGGTCGTCCTGATCGCCACCGGTTCCGCGCAGTCCACCGAAGACGTGACCCCGATATTTCCGGTGCGCTCCAAGCACGTCGAAATCCCACTGCCGAGCACGATCCTGCTCGCCGAGTACGTGTACGTTGCTCACCGGGTGACGGTCACCGATTCCAGTCGGGCCACTTTTGCCGGTGTCTTCGATCGGGACGGTCGTCAATGTGCGTACTGCGCCGCCCGGGCAACGACCATCGACCATGTCCAGCCGCGGAGCCGTAACGGGCCCAACACGTGGGGAAATCTGGTGGCGTGCTGCAGTTCCTGCAATCAGCGCAAGGCGGATCGCACTCCGGCCGAGGCCGGTATGCGGCTGCTGTGGGAGCCGAAGGCACCTCGGCGCATCGAGAAAGTGCAGCAGAAGATCTGGCGCGAATTGAGTCGGACGTGACAGTCGAAGGGAGCCAGTGATGTGCGCTGACGAAATCTCCAATTTGGCTGAGCTTTTGCCGATCTCGGACGACCGGACGTGGTGGCAGGCGGAATGCCGAGGAGACCCCGAGCCGGACCGGTGGTTTCCCTTTCCGTCCGAGGGATACGACTACGCGACCGACGTGTGCAACAGGTGCCCGATTGTGGAATCGTGTCGTGAATTCGCCTCTGCCACTGGCCAGACCGGAATCTGGGGAGGAGTGAAGTTCGAGCAGGGCAGGATCGTCGCGGCGTGAGGGATCAGATTCCCGGCTCCGCGGCGATCGTACCGGCCGATACCGCCCGGCACAGAGCGTCGTGGTCACGTTCGGTTTGATCGGCGTAGAGCCGAGCGAACCGGGTGAGGGCGGTATCGACCGCGTCCGAGGTTCCCAGGTAACCGGAAATCAGTGACGCGCCGCTGGTTCGTGCATGCCCCTTGGCCAGTAGGCGGCCGCAGATCGCGACGTAATCGGTCAGCGCTGCGGCGTCGATATTGTTCAGGTCCACAGAACCTTTCATGTTCCGGAACTGACGGACGTAGTACTGGCGGTCGTCCACGGTGCACCAACCGAGCAGTGGATCACTGACCGTCTGGAGAGCTTGCTGGTATTCCGCGACGCGTCGTCCTTGATGGTCGTGCCAGGCCGAGTCACCGTGCACGAAGGGCGCAACTACGGATCGGCGAGCCTGTTTGAGCTGCAAGAAGAGGACGTCGTCCGGGATGCTCCCTTCGCACAGGGCGACATAGGCGCGCAGAGCGACACTCCCGACTCCGACAACCCGGTGCGCGGCGTCGATGACGTTGTATCCCGAGACGACTCGGCGCCAGTGTGGTGCAAGGGTTTCGAGATACTCGTCCAGACCCTCCAGGAGGAAGTCGGTGTCCTGCGGCGTGAGTCGTGTTGTGAGCGGCGGGTTCTCGACCAACTGGCGCCGTCCGTGATCCTCGACGGTGAACCGCGGCACCGCATGGTCACTCGTACGCCGCCGGGCGCGCTCCGCGGCGCGCCTGATCTCGGCCAGCAACCCAGGATCGGTGACGTGGTCGGTGAGTCCGTCGAGATCGACCCGGTCGAAGGAGCGATCGAACAGCGGACGCTCGGAGAGCTTCGCCAAGTGGAGGCGATACGCGGACACACACGAGGTTGTTGCTGTTTCGCATTGAGCTTCGGTGAGACCGTTCTGTCGACCGGCCACCCAGATGCTCGCAGCCAGCCTTCGTAGATCCCATTCCCAGGGGCCGGGATGTGCTTCGTCGAAATCGTTGAGGTCTATGACAAGTTCGCGTTCCGGAGATCCGTAGAACCCGAAGTTTCCGACGTGCGCATCTCCACAGATGACGGGAGTGATGCCGGTGGACGGCAGCTGCGCCATGTCCTCTGCCATCAATCCGGCGGTACCGCGCAGGAATCCGTATGGCGAAGCGACCATTCGCCCCACACGGATCGGAACCAACCAGTCGAGTCTTCCCTCGTGTGCCGTGTTGACCTGATCGACCGGGTCACGTCGATCGGATGGGGGCGTCCAGTCGCCGAGCGACGATCGCGCCACTCGCTTGCGCAGGCCTTTCCCGATCTTGCGACGCTCACTGCGCGGCGTCTGACGCGCCCGCAAAGTTGCCCTGCCGTCCGGTTCGTTCTCGAGAGCCAGCTGACCGGCAGGCCTGTTCAGCGGGTCCATGTCGGGCTCTCTTTCGTCGGGCGTGCGAAACTCGCGCTCGATCTTATGCCCGCCGGATTGTGCGCCGCGCGACGAGTTCCTTAACTACCCGCCTGGGCAATCAACTCGACAGCGCGGTCGGCGCACAGTTCAGGATCCGGCATTCTCCCGATACCGAGGCATTCGACAACGGCGAACGACGCATCCGGTGTGGTTTCCACGCCGAGCGCCCACCCGAAGTAGTGATTCCAGGCGAGTACGGCTCGGTGGCCACTGTGCTGCGGAATCTCGCTGCCCAGAACGAGTACTGCGTCGAACGCGGGGCCGTCGCACCAGATGACCGATTCGGCGAAGGTGGAGCTGGCGACGGCGACTACGTACCTGTGACAAGTCGATTCACTCGGAATGGCGATGTGTGCACGCATGGTCGCTCCTCCGGCTCGGTTGCGATCGGAGGGTTCCCCGTTGCCGGCGCCGAAAAAACGCTTGTCAGATTACGTCCCGGCCACAGATCTACGACGCAGACGGTGCCTGAGATGTTTTTGTGCTGCCCGCGCGACCGAGCGAGTCGAGAGATACTGTTCGGCCGGTATCAACCGGGAACCGAACAAGTAGAACCTTCGGGCTTCGTCGTGGTCGTGGGTGGCCGCGGAGATGAGCAGACGTTCGATCGCGGTGAACTTTCGCCCACCGGCGTAACCGCTCATGTAGTCGATGTGATTCGTCATACTTGCTCTGGCGCTACGGTATTCGGTCAATGCAGCGGTCACGTTCCGATGTGAGTCGAGTGTGTCTGCCGGCGTCTCCGTCAGCATGTGCGCGGTCGCATCGACCAGCATCTGAGCGGTCTCGAGTGCCCACGAGCATCCGATACCCCACAACGGGTCGTTGGTTGCCGCAGCGTCGCCGATGAGTGCGAACCCGTTACCTACGGGTTCGGTGAGGGTTGTGGAGAAGTGTTTGGTACCAACGATCTTCCCGACGATGTGCTCTCGCCGAACAAGCGGAGCGCCGGGTAATGCGTTGGCGTACTCGAGGAAAGCAGTAGACAGGTCGTCAGCGAACGAGCCGAGCTTGTCGAGGGCAGGGAAGACGACCAGCACGCTGATTCCGCCGTCGTTGGGGAGCAGATAGGCGACGTCGGGATCCATGAACCACGACAATGACGTTTCTCCGCCGGGTCGTTCGAGTCCGGAGAGTTGGGCGAAATAGCTGAAACGCCCGTTGGATGCAGTCACGGAGTCGCAACGAGCGGATCGTGCGACGGTCGAATCCTTGCCGTCCGCTCCGACGGTCAATCGTGCTTCGACAGTGAAGACCGAACCCTGTTCGGTGCCGTAGACGCCTGCAGTAGTGCCGTTCTCGGTCAGCAGTCCGGAAACGCGATACCCGAGAAGAAGGTCGACGTTCGGGTAGTCGTTCGCGAGTTGGCGCAGTAGGGGGTCGAGAGTTTCCCTTCGGACGTTGAACCCAGGTGGCGGTGAGTTCTCTGCCGCGTCAGGGGTGATCACTCCCCAAGGGGTCCAGAATGTCGGAACGGTTTCCACCATTCCCAGGGCGAGCAGTTTTTCCGTGGCGCCGAGTCGTTGCAAGATCGGGGCACCGCACGGTTGCAGGTGGTGAGTGCACAGGACTTTGTGCGCCCGGATGTCGGAGCGAGCGTCGAGAAGCGCTATCCGCAGACCTTGCTGGGCGTACATGATTGCGGCCGCGCATCCCGCGATGCTCGCGCCGACAATCACAACGTCATACTTTTCCCGTGCCTTCGAAGTCACTCGATCAGCTTAATGCATAAGGTTATAACTTAAATATGACTGGATTCAGTCATCGTGTTCGGGCGTTAAGTCCCGAACTGCGGCCCGGATGGACTGTTCACGAAGCTCGTTCTCTCTGCGCAGTTCACGACGCCGACGCCCGGCCTCGAATCGCTGCCTCGCGATTGTTCCGGTCGGCCGGAGTTGGGGTACCTCAGCCGGTTTCCCGTCGCTTCCCATCGCCACCATCGTGAAATAGCAACTATTGGTGTGTCGAGATTTTCCGAGAAGAATGTCTTCGGTTTCGACTCGAATTCCGATTTCCATCGAGGTGCGCCCGGTGTAATTGACGGAAGCGCTGAACGTGACGAGTTCGCCGACATGCACCGGTTCGCGGAACACCACACGATCCACCGACAGAGTCACGACGTAGGTCTGGGCATATCGACTCGCGCACGCATAGGCAACCTGGTCGAGAAACTTCAGAATCGTTCCGCCGTGCACGTTGCCCGAGAAGTTTGACATGTCCGGCGTCATGAGGACGGACATGGACAAGGTTTGTTTCGATGCTTGCTGCGAGGCTTGCTTCAATTCAGGTAGGGAGTTCGATTCAGACATCGAGCGGGCCTCTCCGGGTCGGTGGACGGTGAAGAGACCGTATCCGGCCAAGAGGGTTACCCGCGCGTTCGGAAGAGCGCGGTGTCAGAGTTCGGGACAGTGCCAACGTGGAGGATGTATTCGCTGGTGGCGACGGGTCCGGCCGCGCTCGACCTGAGATAGGGCTCGAGCGTCGAGCGGAGGTGCGCTGACATCGAAGCCCAATTCCCTGTGCTTCGAACGGCCTCGCGGAAGTTCTTCAACGCCGGTGCCTGGTCGCACAGTTCCTCGACGGGATCCGATCCGGCTGGTAGTTGCCACTCGAGCAGGTGGGAGGCCGAGCTCACCGACTCCAATCCGGCTGCTGCCTTGTCGAATTCGCTCGAGCTCGACCATGTCGTCGGTAGTGGTGTGATGCCATTCCACGCCGAGGCGGCCTCCCGGCGGAGTGCTGCTGCCCACCCGTTCTCCGACCACGTTGCGACGCAGATCTTTCCGCCTGGCCGGGTCACCCGCATCATCTCTGCGAGGGCGATCGCAGGGTTGGGACAGAAGATGATCCCGAAGATGCTGACACAGGCGTCGGCGCTCGAATCCGACCACGGCAGAGACTGTGCATCGCCGATCGTGAAAGTGGGTTCGGTAGTTCCGGGGCGAGGAATCCAGCGTTCGCGCGCGACCTCCAGCTGGCTGGCGGAGAGGTCGAGTGCGTGGACCGCGATCCCGGACTGGGCCGCCGGGAGCGTAAAGTTCCCCGTTCCGGCGCAGACGTCGTACGCCGTGCTCACGTGCCCGATCGAGCGCAGCGCCTCTGTCGATGCAGGTGAGAGTTGTTCGGCAAGAGGGGAATATGCCGCACCGTTCCAGTTTCCCCGATTCACGACAAGCTCCTTTCGACTGCGTCGATGACCGTATCGAGCGCTGCGCCTGCCGCACGCGCTGCTTCGCCGGGGTTGCGTTCCTCGATGGCAGCGATCAAGGGTCGGTGCTCGTCGATGTGGAAACCTGGACCGACACTGACGGCGGACAGCGAATCCGTCACGGCGGCAAGGACTCCCCGGTAGACGTCGATCAGTGCGGAATTGTGGGACGCCTCGACGATCGAAAGGTGCAAGGCCATGCCGGCTTCGGCAGTGAAGCCGCCGACGTGACCAGGGTGGGCGTTCCAGGCTGCGTGTATTCGCGCGAGATCTTCTCGGGTGCGGTGCTGCGCTGCAAGTCGCGCGGCTTCGACCTCGAGTCCGCGTCGCACGCTCAGTACGTCGAGAACGTCACCTCTGGCGAGCCTGCGCCCGAGTAATCCTTCGACCGGCGACGCCGCCATGACGTACACGCCGCCACCGTGGCGTACGGACAGAACTCCGGCGTGTGCAAGCGCCCGTACCGCTTCGCGCATGGTGTTTCGGGCGACTCCCAATTCTTCGACCAATGCGGTCTCCGGCGGGAGTTTCGATCCGACGGGCCATCGGCCGGTCGATATCGCCTCCTCGATCGCCGCAGCGACGATGTCTACCTTGCGTCCGGAGTCGGACATGTGTGCCACCTCGGGTAAGTGAGTCAATGACTTTGCCCGAGGTTAGCGTGCTCTCACGAGTGGGTCAATGACTTGGGAATTATCCGCGTACGTCCAGGCTGCGGGCGTAGTGCTCCTTGAAGACCTCGAGATGCGCCCAAGATTCCAAGCCGCTGACACCGTCGATGCCCCGGATTCGCTCGGACAGGGCATGGAGGTCGTTGGACGAGTTGGCGGCGACCGTTGCGATCACGTCGTATCGTCCGAGGGTCCGGGCGAGGAATTCGATTCCGGGCAGCGACTCGATCTCCGATACCGCGTTGTCGTCCCGTGAGCCCAGATTGACGCCGATGCCCATCGCCAGCGTTCGGCCACCACCTCGCCGCTTGACGACAGCGCCGACGCGCAGTGCCGTGCTCGCGATCAGATGATTGACCCGGTTGCGCACGGCGCTCGGCGACAGTCCGGTGTGTTCGGCCAGCTCGAGAAAGGGCATTCGCCCGTTGCGCTCGAGCAGTTCGATCAACGCGACATCTGTCGAGTCGAGTCGGATATCGGCTTGTAAAGCGGTCTCGGGCATGAAGATTCCCTTGATGACGTCGACGTAGACCAGCGTGCTCACGGATCGAACGCCACGTTGTGAGCGGAGTTCGGCGATGGCACGGTACAGATCGTCGTGACTGGGCACCCGAAGTTCCGCAATCACGTTGTACTGCCCGCTGACTGCCGAGATGTAGACGGCGGCCTCGGATGCGATCAACGCGTCCAGCACCGGGGTCATCGGTCCGGACACCGCGATCGAGACGTGTGCAAGCGCCTTCAGCCCGAGAAGTTCGGGGTGCGCGACGGCCACTACGGACACCGTTCCCGAGTCGAGTAGCGCCTGCACTCTGGTAGACACCGCCGCTCGTGGGGCGTCGACCGCCACGGACAGTTCGCGGTACGTCGCTCGCCCGTTGCGCTGAAGTGCGGCAATGAGCTTGGAATCGAGATCGACCGTCATGGTTGCCCCAACTTTTCCAGAGATTTTTCTGTATGAGCTTCCTATTAGAACAGTCGCATGTGGCCATGGATGATGTGGATAAGTGCAGAAATGCTCGAAAACTCATACAAAAAAGTTGTATACCGCCTGGTCTGAAACTTTGATGCATTGCATAGCTCCAGGTCAGGGCGTAGTTTTCGCTCAACACGCAGTGACCTGCACCACCATCTCGACGAAGGACCACCATGCGCAAGTTGCACACGCACGAAGCCTCGCCTCTCGACGCCACCGGCACGATCTTCACCGGCGCCAAGATCCACACCGTTGACGACAGCACGGTGGGAGCCGAAGCGTTCCTGGTGTTCGGAAACCGCTTTGCAGCGGTGGGAACGCTCGAGGAATGCCGCACGGAGGCGCGTCGGCTGAGCACTCGCACAACCGCGGTGGTCGAACTCGACGGCGCCACCGTCGTCCCCGGCTTCGTCGATCCACATGCACACCCGTTGATGTACGGGCAGATGCTCAGCTGGGTGGACTGTGGGCCGGAGAAGGCACATTCCATCCCCGGAATCATTGCGCTACTTCAGGAAGCGGCGCTCACAGCACCTGCGGGTGTCCCGATTCGTGGTTACGGCTACGAGCACCGCAACCTGATCGAAGGACGTCACCCGCTCAAGGAAGAGCTCGATCAGGTGGCCACCGATCGCGAGGTCTACCTCATGAACGCGAGCGGTCACGGCGGCGTCGTCAACTCCTTCACTTTCGACAAGCACGGTATCGACGCGAGCACCGAGAATCCGGCCGGTGGCGAGTTCTTCCGAGATGAAGACGGCGAACTCACCGGTGAGCTCTCCGACGCCGCGTGCAACATTCTCACCGGCGTCAACGGAGTGAAGGTCGGCCATCACGGCCCCAACTTCCATCTCGAGGACGAGCCGGAAGAGCACCTTCGCCAGCTGTCGGTCGCTCAGGACAAGTTCCTGGCCGGTGGCGTCACCACCATCGGTGACTGCCAGGTGACCCGGCGTGAATTCGACATGTACCTGCGTCTGGCCGAGCAGGATCAGCTCAAGACCCGCGTCAGCATGTACATGCTCAGCCACCTCCTCGATCACGTCATCGACACGGGAATGCACGGAGCCTTCGGCAATTCGCGGCTCGCGTTCGGCGGCATCAAGTTCTACGCCGACGGCACACTCGGAGGCTGGACCGCATACTTCCCCGACGGCTACGTGGGCGACCCGTGCCGCACCGGGCAGCTCTACCACGAGCCGGCGGACTACTCGGAGCTGATTGCCAAGGCACATTCGGTGGGTCTGCAGACCGCCACGCACGCTCAGTCACCGACCGCCATCGACATGGTGCTCGATGCCATCGAAGCTGCGCAGAAGGCTCACCCCGACGCCGACGCTCGTCACCGCATCGAGCATTGCGGACTCCCGACGGCCGAGCAGATCGCAAGGATGAACCTGGCCGGCGTCTACCCGGTGAACCAGCCACAGCACTACTACAACTGGGGCGAGGGCGTCACCGCTGCGATCGGCACTCCGGGCGAGCGGTTCAACCCGCTCGGCGAGTTCATCGCTGCCGAAGTTCCCGTGACCATCAGCTCCGACGCCCCCGTCGCAGAGCCGAAGCCGCTCGAAGCAATTCAGGCAGCCGTTACTCGTGTGACGCGTCAGGGCCATCAGCTCGGCTCCGATGCACTCCGCATCACCGCCGACCAGGCATTGCAGGCTCATACCCTCAACGGTGCGCGTGCGCTGGGCCGCGAAGCAGAGCTGGGCAGCATCTCGGTCGGCAAGCGGGCCGACTTCGTCATTCTGGGCGCGGATCCCCTCGAGGTTCCGGCCGACGCGATTGCGCAGATCGAGGTCCGAGAGACCTGGATCGACGGCGAACTCGCACATTCAGGTCATAACCACCTATTGTCGAGCACTTCGACCACCGAGGAAAAGTAATGAACCGAGAGCAACAGATCGTGAAGGCCCGCAAGGCGGGATTTGCAGCCTTCGTCGGTACAACTATCGAGTGGTACGACTTCTACGTGTATGCCACGGCAGCCGCCCTGGTGTTCGGTGACATCTTCTTCCCACCCGGAACCGACCGCCTGACCGGCGTTGCGGCGGCGTTCGCGACATACGCCGTCGGTTTCTTCGCTCGCCCGCTCGGCGGAATCGTGTTCGGCCATGTCGGTGACAAGATGGGCCGACGCACCGCATTGGTGGTGACTTTGACGCTGATGGGTGCAGGCACGTTCCTCATCGGCATGTTGCCCACTTACGCGTCGATCGGGTTCTGGGCGCCGTTACTGCTGGTACTGCTCCGCTTCGTCCAGGGCTTTGCCGTCGGCGGCGAATGGGGCGGCGCGGTCCTGATGGCCGTCGAGCATGCACCCGAGGACAAGAAGACCTTCTACGGCGGTTTCGCTCAGCTGGGCAACCCGGCCGGCGCGCTCCTGGCCACAGGTTTCTTCAGCATTCTCTCCACCTTCGGCGACGACGCTCTGCGCGAGTGGGCTTGGCGTCTGCCGTTCCTCTGCTCGGCGCTGCTGATTCTCGTCGGCTTGGTCGTTCGCCTGAAGGTCGAAGAGTCCCCGGTTTTCGAATCCGAGGTGAAGTCCGCGGACGTACCGGAAATGCTCCCGCTCAAGTACGCGCTGGTGACCAACTGGCGCCCGATCATCCTGGGCATCGGCATTCTGCCCGTCGCAGTCGGCGGCTACTACCTCGTGACGACCTTCATCACGGCATACGCAACCGACCCCGATGTCGGATTGTCGGAGACGTTGATTCTCAACGCCCTCAGTGTCGCTGCAGTGGTCGAATTGATCGCGACTCTCGGCGTGGCGTGGCTCGGCGACAAGGTGGGACGCGTCCGCGTCGTCATCTGGGGCCTTGCGGCAGTCGCGATTCTCGCAGCGCCGCAGTTCCTGGTGCTGAAGTCCGGATCCGTGTTCCTGATCTTCCTGACCTTCGCTGTCATGCGACTGGTGCTGGCGGCCACGTACGGCCCGATCGCCGCCGTCCTGTCACAGATGTTCAAGCCGCAGGCCCGCTACACGAGCATTTCGTTGGCGTACCAGGGCGCAGGCGCGATCTTCGGTGGGTTGTCTCCGCTGGTGTCGACGCTGATGTACAAGGCAACCGGCAGCATCTGGCCGGTCATCGCACTGCTGATCGGCATGTGCGTCCTGAGCATCGTCTGCCTGCTCTTCGCTCCTCAGCATGTGGACGAGGCGACCGATACCGAGGACGTCCGGCCGGACCTCAACAAGGAATCGGCTTCCGCCTGACTGCCGAGAGTCGGCTTCCGCCTGACAACTGAAAACACGACAGCCGGGGCAGTACACGATTTCCGTGTACTGCCCCAGCTGTCGTTTCAGGTCAGTTGTCGTTCAGCGCCGGTTACGCGCCGACGAGATGGCGATGAAAATGATCGCTGCGTCGGTGGGCCTGGCTGAGATTTCTGATCTCACGCAGCCAGAAGTGAGACGCCAGCGTGTTACTGCTTCCGTAACCAGTGCCGGACGTGTCTTCGTCGATCAGGGCGACAAGCGCTTTGATCAGGCTGGTGACCTTGAGGTTGTTGGTCTGAGAATGTCGGAGCAACAGCTCGGCGGCTTCGTCGGTGCTGCAACGGTAGAGGGTGCAGACGATTTCGATACCGCGCTCGCGGATCCGGCCCGAAGTAGTCGGGATCCGTAGACCGTTCGTCGAGTTGCTGTTCGTCTGGTTGTTCGTGTCGTCGGGGTGAATCATGGTGTTGATCAAGGTATTCCTTTGAACCGCAGGGTCTTTGGGCCCGTGCGGTGTGTAGCGCATGTTGATACTGGTGCAGTCGGTACGCGATTGGCGGCGGACTCCGTCGGAGCCTTCGGCCTGGTCAACAATCTGCGGGACTGATGAAAGTGCGTAGTGATCAAAGGCGCGGATTTGCACCGAACTGGAAGTCTGCCCCTGGAACGAATACTGGAACTGTTGTTCCGGGCGAAGCGACCGGCTGCCTGACTGACGGCTGCCCTCTGATAACCCCACCGTACGTCATCGTTGGAGTTTCAGCTAATTCTATTTCGAGCGGCTGAGAGCACTGTGGCCCGTATTACCTGCTCAAGAGGCATTTATGTGGCCGATTATTGCTTGCTTGGTGGTAGCCCAGGCGTCGGTCGTCGGGTTGCCGAACTCGCCGTGGCCGACGCCGGGAAGTTCGATCAGATCGACCACGTCGCCTGCTGCTCGGGCGGCACGGGCATAGCGCCGACTCTGTTCGACCGACACGACCTTGTCTCCGAGTCCGTGGATCACCGTGACGGGGAGGCCGGTGGGGAGGTGCTCGATCGGTGATGCGATGCGGTAGCGATCGGGATGATCGGTAGGCATGCCGCCCAGAAGATTTCGAACAAATCGATCTTTGCCCGCGGTTGCGGCGAGCGTCATGTCGAAGACGCCGGCCATGATCGTCGTCGAGCGAACCGGCACCGAGAGGTTTGGTTCCGGGGCGTCTGCACCCTGTTGGGATCGCGATGCGACCCAGGCGGCAAGTTGTCCACCCGCGGAGTAGCCGGCGATGTGTATACGGCTCAAATCCAGTCGCCCGGAGGCCTTTTCCTGAACGATGCCGGCCAGGGCGTTGGTGGCCGTAACGGTATCGGAGAGCGTGGTCGGCCAACCACCCTGACCGCCGACGCGTCTGTATTCGATGTTCCAGACCGCAATTCCGTACGGGGTCAGGGTTTTTGCCCACGCGCCCGCGTATTCGAGATTGCTCTTCTGGGCCCATCCACCGCCGTGAATGAGTACGACGACCGGCAGGTCACCGTCCGATCCTTCTGGAAGATACAGATCGCCGAAAGTGTCTGCGGCCGCGGCGTAGGCGATGCGGACCGGAGCGACGTCGCGGTCGAGGCCGGTCGCACTGCTGACAGATGCGAGGAGGGCGAGTGCACAGACCAGCACTACGGCGAGATACCCGGCCAAGCGGTCGCGGGAGCGGTGCGCGATGACCTGATTCCTCTCGGCAGGCGACGGACGATAATTCGGAAATCAGTCTATCGGTGCCAGGTGAATTTATGGTGTGAGCGAATGGGCCGTGCTCGCTCGCACGCGGAGTTCGCTACGCGTATAGCTCTGAACTGGGGGTTCGTCACCGTTGACCAGAGCCAACAGTGCATCTACGGCCGCTGCCGCCTGTTCTTGGGGGAAGAAGTCGAAGGCAGTGATCGGGGGCTGGGAAACCAGCAGGGCGGGTTCGTCACTGTCCTGTGCAATCAAGACGTCACCCGGAATCGACAGCCCGAGATCGAGGGCCGCTCGCGCCGCTGCCGGGGCGCAACCGAGAATCAACGACAGGATCGCGTCAGGCGGAGTCGAGGAGTCGAGGGCCTCGCGGGTGGCCGCATACGCGGCCCCGATGAGGCCTCCGACGGTGCTGGCGCCCGGAAACGACGTCAATTCCTCGCTGGTGCGTGGTGCCACCCCTCGGGCGCGGCACCACTCGAAGTAAGCGAAAGTCGTTGCGCGGGTCCACTCCGAATGCATTCCGGGAGTGAGGACGAAAATGTCCCTTGCGCCACGTTCGGCGAGGTGGTTCAGAAGAGTCTCCGTGGTGGAGACGAGGTCCGGTGAGGTGGAGTATCCGAATTGCCCGGATTGTCCAGGACCCACTGCGACAGAGGGGATTCCGATCTTCTGCAGAACCTCGACGCGCGGGTCGTCGACCATCGGGTCGACGACCAGTACGCCGTCCATCTCGATGCGCCGCAGTCCGTTCGGATCTTTCATCGACGGTAGTAGGAGGAGTGAGTGATCGGCGTGGAATGCAGCCTGGGTCGCGGCGGTCGCCACGCGCCCGTACCAGTCGAAATTGAGGTACTCGGCCGATGACAGTTGGTCGGGAGCGGGGAGCATCAGCCCGAGGGTGGCAGTCCGACCCGACCTGAGATTCTGGGCCGACCGATTGGCACGGTATCCAAGGCGGTCGGCAACCTCTTGAACCCGAGCGCGAGTGGCCGCGTCGACCCGGCCCTTGCCGTTGAGTGCATAGGAGACCGTGGACACCGCGACGCCGGCGGCGTTGGCGACATCACGAAGCGTCGGCGAAACAGGGGTAGCCACTGCGGATCGTTTCTACTCGTTGGTCGGTTTGTCTCCAGCCTATCGATCAATCGTTTCGGCATGTTGCGTGCACCGGTGAGGGGCACCTCAAAACAAAACGTCGAATCGTTTCAGCGCAGGTATTGACACTGATGAAACGATTCGGCACTCTCTTAGGAACACCGGGCGAACGTCGAGAGAAATTCGGGCGAACCTCGGGAAACCTGACCAGGCAGGCGCATACTTGCCTTAACTCGCGGAGCCTCCCCATGACCGAAAAAACCGACCCTCCCGGTGCAGGAACGCATTCTGAATCCGGTTCTCCCACGTCATCCTCGGGCCTGCGCGCCGGAACTATCAACAGCCGTCATCTGGTCTTCTTCGTCATCGCCGCAGCGGCGCCACTGACGATCCTGGTGGGATTCGCGCCACTGGGCCTGATGGTTTCCGGCGCTGCGCTTCCGGTGGGGTACGTCGTTCCCGGGATCGTCTATCTACTGTTCGCCGTCGGCTTCACGGCGATGAGCAGGCATATCCGCGGCGCGGGCGCGTTCTACGCCTACATCACCGAAGGGCTCGGAAAAACAGTCGGCGCAGGCGCCTCTGTGCTGGCTTACATCGGCTATCTCGGTGGCCAGATCGGATTCGTCGTCGCTTGCGGCATCTTTCTCTCGTCGACGATCGAGTTGTTCTTGGGAGTAACCGTTTCCGTCTACACCTGCGCATTGGCGGTCGCAGTTCTGGTCGTGGTGGTGGGATATCGCAGGGTCGATATCGGCGCGAAGGTGCTGGCCGTTTTGATGGCGCTCGAGCTCGGCGTCCTCGCAGTCTTCTGTGTGGCGGTTCTGTTGAAAGGCGGCCACGAAGGACTGTCGCTCGACAGTTTTTCGCCGTCGACCTTCATGACAGCCGGACTGGCGAGCGTCTTCGTGTTGACCTTCACCTCCTTCGTCGGTTTCGAGCAAACGGCGATCTACAGCGAGGAAGTTGTCGATTCCAAACGCACAGTGTCGCGTGCGACCTACACAGCAGTCACTGTTCTGGCTGTGGTCTACGCATTCTGTGCTTGGGTGATCGTGCAGGCCGTCGGCCCGAGTCGGATGGGCGACCTACTCGGCGGTGACCCGTCCGAGCTGATCTTCGATCTCAACAATGAATTTGCCGGCTCCATGATGACCGACGTGATGCATCTGTTGATCGTCACGAGCTTCTTCGCGGGTTGCCTTGCCCTCCACAATGCTTGCAGTCGCTATCTGCTCACCATGGGGCGCGCGAAAGTCTTTCCTGCCGCGCTTGCACGGGTTTCGCCGACCACTGGAACGCCGAGCGTCGCCGGAATCACACAAGGCGCACTGGTATTCGCGGCAATCGCCGGCTTTGCGCTGACGCCCGCAGACCCGTACACCCAAGTAGTCGTGTGGACGAATACACCAACGATCATCGGTGTGCTGGTGTTGCAGGTTCTCACTTCCGTCGCCGTGCTCAGGTTCTTCTCGCAGGATTCTCGCGGTGAAGGTCTGTGGCAGAGGTTGATTGCACCCTCGCTCGCTGCAGTGGCGTTGATCGTCGCGCTCGGATACCTCTTGATGAACATGAGTGACCTGACCGGGTTGACCACCGCGCAAAACTTCTTGTTGGCAGTGCCATTGCTGTTGGCTTTCGCATTCGGCATGGGACGCGGGATGCGCGTACGTGAACACTCGGTCGAGGAGTTGTCGGCATGAGCGAATACGCATGGTCGGTCCCCGGAGGGTTGGTCGAACGTCCCGGAATTGTTCCGGGCGCTCCCGAGATATGGGTCTATGCGGACAGGTTCTCGTACTTCGGTGGTGACACCGTCTCGATCCGAGTGCATACCACCGCAGAAGAATACGACCTCGAAATTGTTCGAGACGGCGCCCGGCCGCAACAGGTCGCGCAATACGTCGGTCTGCCGGGCAAGCAGCAGCAGACGCCTGCCGACGCGTACGCAGTGGGCTGCGACTGGTCGGAATCCCTTGCCGTCGAGATAGATCCGAAGTGGACGTCCGGCATGTACTTGGTTCTGGTCCGGATGCTCCACGAAGGGGTGACTATTGAGCGGGAGGGCTTCTTCGTCGTCAAGGCGCGCGAACCCGAGCATGCCGACTTCGTACTCATTCACACCACCAGCACGATGTTGGCCTACAACGACTGGGGTGGGGCAAACCACTACCGAGGTGTTCGGGACGGCTCCGGCGATGTGCCGACACCGATTTCCTCGACGCAGCGTCCCGTCGCGCGGGGGATGTTGCGCAAACCCGAGGGCGCAGCACGCAACATCCACACCGACACACCGGGAATCGGATGGATACCCCGTCACCCGCCGTACGAATGGGCGTGGGTGAACGGCTACTCGCGTCACCATGCGGACGCCTTCTGGGCCACTTACGAGAGGCCGTTCACGGTCTGGGCGGAAGAGCAGGGGTTCCGCGTCCACCACGTGACACAACACGATCTGCATAACGATCCGTCAGCGCTGCATGGATATTCATGCGCAGTTGTCGTCGGTCACGACGAGTACTGGTCCTGGGAGATGCGTGACCGCATAGATGATTTCGTCGAAGAGGGTGGTGGTCTGGCGCGATTCGGCGGGAACTTCCTGTGGCAGGTACGCCTCGAAAACGACGCACAAGTCTGTTACAAGAATCCGTTCGACGATCCGATGCGAGAAGTCGACCCGACCCGGGTGACGACGGCGTGGGATTCGCCCGAGGTTGCCCGACCGGGGGCGTGGACGATGGGATTGACCGGCATGGCCGGTGTCTACAATCGTTACGGTGCAACAACTCCCAGGTCTTCGGGCGGTTTCACGGTATACCGGCCGGATCATTGGGCGTTGAACGGAACCGACCTGTACTACGGAGACAACTTCGGGATCGCCCCGATCTGTGTTGCCGGATTCGAGATGGACGGCGTGGATTTCACGTTCCGGAAGGGCCAGCCGTATGCGACCGGCGTCGACGGCGCTCCCGAGGATCTGGAGATCATCGCGATGGCGCCGGCAGTTTCGGGTTCGCGGGACAAATGGAACGGGAAAGTTCCGATCGGTGCGCCTTTCGCCGAAGTGCAGGGAATCATCGAATGCTTCTATGGCAGTGAGCCTCCAGATCACCTTCGTGATCTCGAATACGGATCGGGAATGGTCGCCTGTCACAAGCGAGGTCTCGGCTCCGTGTTCAACGCAGGTTCCACCGAATGGGTGAACGGGCTGATCCATCACGATCCGTTCACCGAACGAATAACTGCAAACGTACTGAATCTGTTTGCTGCACGAATTTCCAGCTCCAACACGAAGGAAAAATGACATGAGTGTCAACGACATTCGAATGTTCGGGCCAGGGCAGGGGACGCGGTTCATCCCGGAATGGGGTGACGACGCGAGCCCGAACTGGTCGGAATCCGAATGGAGGTCGTTCGGAGATCCGAACGGGGAATACTTCGGCGGTGGTTGGGAAGGCGAGCCCGGCACGCTCTTGTGCGACCCGTATCCGTACGACGAGGTCTGCATCATGATCAGCGGCCGGGTGGCGCTGATCGACCTCGATGGAAACCGTCGCGAATTCTCCGCTGGGGAAGCATTTTTCGTGCCGCAGTCGTTTCGCGGTACCTGGGAGACGGTTGAGCCGTCGAAGAAGTTCTTCGTCGCGCTCCCCGGATCGCGCTCATGACGGTGGAAACTTCGATGACTGTCGCAGCGTTTGGTCACGTGATCAACGGAACGTGCGAGAGCCCGGCAGGTAGACTTTCCGTGCTGGTCGATCCGGTGACCGACAATGTATACGCCCGTGCTGCCGTCGGTTCCGCCGATGACGTCGACCGAGCCTGCCGTTCGTCCGAGAAGGCTGCGCGGTCCTGGCGCCGGTCCACCCCTGCGCGCCGTCAGGAGTTGCTGCTGGCCCTCGCGGACGCGCTGGAAGCAAACGCGAAATATTTCCTTGAGGTCGAATGCCGCAGTACCGGCAAGCCTCTCAGGCAGGTGCGAGACGACGAGATCCCGCAGTGTGTTGACTTTCTGCGGTACTTCGCTGGTATTGCCCGCTCTCTGCCGGGCGTTGCCGCAATGGAGTACACGGAGGGTGCTACGTCTTATGTCAGACGTGAACCCATTGGCGTGATCGGTGCGATCGCTCCTTGGAACTACCCGTTGATGATGGCGGTCTGGAAGATCGCGCCGGCACTCGCGACGGGAAACACCCTCGTGCTCAAGCCGGCCGAGGAGACGCCGGAAACCGCGGTGATGCTGGGAGTGCTTGCAGCGCAGATCTATCCGCCCGGGGTGTTGAACGTAGTGTGCGGCGATCGCGATACCGGAGCCGCGCTCGTCGCTCATCCGGTTCCTCGGATGATTGCGCTGACGGGATCGACGAGAGCGGGTATTTCGGTCGCAAAGGCCGCGTCGGAAGACGTCAAGCTGTTGCATCTCGAACTCGGAGGCAAGGCACCCGCCGTTGTTTTCGCCGACGCGGACCTCGACGGCGCAGTCGCGGGGATTGTTGCCGGGGCCTTTTACAACAGCGGTCAAGATTGCACCGCTGCGACGAGGATTCTCGTTCAAGAGGAGGTTGCGGAGGAGTTCACCGAGAAGTTGACGGCTGCGGCCGCGGACTTGAGGTTGGGCGGACCGGAATCGGGCGATTGTCTCGGCCCCCTGGTCAGCCGCGCTCACCGTGATCGAGTGGCGGAGTTGGTAGAGAGACGCTCAGCAAATACGAACGTATGTATTGGCGGGGGAAAGCCGGCTGGACCAGGGTTTTTCTATCTGCCGACTGTTATTTCCGGGGTGCAGCAGGAAGATGAGCTGGTCCAGGAAGAGATATTCGGGCCGGTTGTCACCGTACAGTCGTTCTCCACCGAGGCTGAAGCGATCGAACTTGCGAACGGGACCAAGTACGCTCTCGCGTCGAGCGTGTGGACGTCCGACCACGGCACCGCGATGAGGATGACGGCCGAACTGGATTTCGGCTGCGTCTGGGTGGGAGCCCACGGAATGCTCGCCGCTGAGATGCCTCACGGTGGCTTCGCCGGGTCGGGTTACGGCAAGGATCTGTCGGAGCTCGCACTGGCGGAGTACACGAGGGCCAAGCACGTCATGCATGTGACGAGCGTCTGACTCCTCGGCAATATCCAACGACGGCCATCTGCCCGCGCTGCGGGCCGGTGGCCGTCGTCGTGCCTCGGTGGACCTGCAAGCTGCTGTTTGAATATGTTGCAGTGCAACATGTTTAGAGAGAATTTTCGTTGATTCGGGCCGCGAATGCCGGTAAAGTGACGTGTGCAACATTGCGCACTTCGGCGCACATTCAACCCCACTTTCAGTTCTGACTCCAGGAGACTGCCATGGGTTCATCCGACACCGATCTCAAAGCGCTCGACAGCGTTATCACCGTCGCCGGTGCATTGGCGGCGATATTCGGCGGAATCGCCGGAGTTGCCGGGCTGGCCAATTTTCTCGGAACCGGCGGCGGTTCTTAGGTTTTCAGCTGACATCAGTGAGGCTCGGACCGTTCGATTCTGACGATCAGATCCGCGCGTGGCCTGACTGCGCTGATCAACTCGGCGTTCGGCTGATCTACCCGTTTCACCCACTCTGCAGCCGCTTCGGAACTCTTTCCGAAGCGGCTGTGGCGTTTCACCAAGCGCTTCGTCCGAGTTTCCTCCGGAACGTCGAGATACCAGACCTCGTCGAGTGCTGCTCGCACTTCCTGCCATCCACCACTGGGTAGGAGGAGATAGTTCCCCTCGGTGACTATCAGCGGTGTACATGGATCGACAGCCGTTGTGCTGCCTATTGATTCGTCGAACTCGCGATCGAAGACCGGAGCATAGACCGTCGAGTTCGAGGCTCGGAGTCGGCGTAGTAGAGCCGCGTAGCCGTCGACGTCGAAGGTGTCCGGTGCGCCTTTGCGTTCATGCCTGCCGAGTCGGTCGAGTTCCCGATTGGCAAGATGAAAACCGTCCATCTCGACGATGGAGCAACGAGAACCTAATTTCCGCACAATTGCCTGTGACACCGTCGACTTTCCGGCTCCCGGTGCGCCCGTGATGCCGAGGATTCTCCGACCGTCGTCGGTGATCAGGGAAGCAGCGCGTGAAGCAAGTTGGTCGAGCGTCAGCGAGACGGTCGGCGGTGAGGTCGTCACGTGTTGCTCCGATCAGTCCGAAGGGCCGGTGCATCGAGAGTACGCCGGAGGCTTTCGGCCATTGACAGTCTGAATGGACTGTGAAACTGTGATCCATGCCACTCGAGAAGTTGGAGGTGAGACCGTGACCCTGCGCGATGCGCAGCGCGAAGCGACGCGCCACCGGATTCTCGATGCGGCAACGGATTTACTGATAGCGGACGGTTATTCATCTCTGACGGCGCAGTCGGTGCAAACCGCTGCCGGAGTCAGTCGGGGCGCTCTGCTGCACCACTTTCCGAACATGCAGGAGCTCACTGCGGCGTTGGTGTCGAACATCGTCGTACGGAACGAGGTGGCGGTAAGAGCTGCCATGTCTCGGCAGGATTCGTCGGTTGACACGATCGAGAACTCGATCTCCGCTCTGTATTCGGCGTTGACTCAGCCGCCATTTCAAGCGGAACTCGAACTGTGGTCCGCAGCGCGGACGGATCCGGTGTTGGCCGAGGTGCTCCGGGAATCGGAGCGAATCGCCGGACGGGATCTGCGGCGAGTTGTCCACGATGCTTTCGGTCCCGAAATTGTTGCTTCCGAGAACTATTCGCAGATTGCAGATCTGACGGTGCTGATGCTCCGTGGTTTGGCGCTGTCCCGGGCAGTGCAGAAGAGCGACGCGTCTGCGCGTCGTTCGATCAGTCAATGGGCAGGCGTCGTTCGCCTGCTCCTCACCCAGAACTAGCGCAACTCGTTCCGAGCGAGGCGCGCTCTGTCGACAGGACCGATGATGACGGATTTTGCGACCCTGAAGTACGAGACGTCCGGTGGTAAAGCGTATATCACGCTCAACCGTCCCGATCGGCTCAACGCGATCGACGACCGGATGCCGTCGGACATTCGAAACGCGGTGGCAGCAGCCAATGACGACGACGAGGTCCGTGTGATCGTCTTGCAAGGTGCGGGCAAGGCGTTTTGTGCCGGGTACGACCTCAAGAAGTTTGCCGAAGGCGACCTTGACGGAAAGTGGAACCAGGGCCCGGTCTGGGACCCCATCAAGGACTTTCGCGGGATGAAGCAGAACACCGACGACTTCTTCACGCTCTGGCGATCGCTCAAGCCGACGATCTGCAAGGTTCAGGGATATGCGATTGCCGGTGGGAGTGACATCGCGCTGTCCTGCGACATGCTGATCATGGCCGACGACGCTCGCATCGGATACCCGCCTGCGCGTGTGTGGGGTTGCCCGACGACGGCGATGTGGGTGTACCGGCTCGGAGCCCAGCGTGCCAAGCGAATGCTGTTGACGGGAGACACCATTGACGGTGTCACTGCGGCTGACTGGGGATTGGCGCTCGAAGCGGTGCCGGCCGACGAATTGGACTCGGCGGTGGAAGCGTTGGCGGATCGCATCGCCGGTGTTCCGCTCAATCAGTTGGCCATGCAGAAGATGATGATCAACCAGGCGTACGACAACATGGGATTGCAAGGCACCCAGGTACTGGCAACCCTGTTCGACGGAATTACGCGTCACTCCCCGGAGGGGCGCTGGTTCAAGGATTTTGCCGAGCGCGACGGATTCCATGCCGCGGTTCAGTACCGCGATTCCGGACGCAAGATTCCAGACGGAGGCGGGCCGCTCCCCGCGTCCGACACCCCTCCTCGATAGAAAGTGGATGTGAGATGAGCAGTGTTCTCGAAACGTCGTACTTCCCCGCTGACGTGTCTGACCCGATAGAGGAGCAAACGGTGGGTGGGCTGCTGCGAGAGTGCGCCGCGGACTCGCCGAATCTGATTGCAATCAGAGAAGTGGTTCCGACGCAATCGCATTCGCTCTCCGGGGCGGCTGAAACCGATCGCACGTGGACCTTCGCGCAACTGCTGGACGAAGCGGAGGGGTGTGCGCACTACCTCTTGTCCCAGTTCGATCGCGGAGACAGGATCACCGTCTGGGCTCCGAACGTTCCGGAATGGATGATTCTGCAATACGGCGCCGCGCTCGCCGGGATGGTTCTGGTGACCGCCAATCCTGCGTTGGGTGCGGAGGAGCTGGCGTACGTCTTGTCGCAGTCCCAGTCTCGGGGGCTCTTCCACACCGGAAAGTTTCGCGGTGGCGATATGGCAGCGGTTGCATCCGAGGCGATTTCGATTTCGGGAGAAGAAGTTCTTGCAGTCAACTTCGAGGAGTGGGATCGCCAGGTTCGAGGTTGGGCGGGCGAACGGGGCGCTCTGCCCGAAGTCTCGCCTGACGACAATGCGCAGATCCAGTACACGTCGGGAACCACCGGAGTTCCCAAAGGTGCTCTGTTGCATCACCGCGGATTGGTCAACAATGCCGATTTTGTGAGTCGGAGAGGCCGATTCCCTGAGCGGGGTTCGGTTGTGTCGGCCATGCCGCTGTTCCACACCGCCGGGTGCGGCATCCTGGTTCTCGGCGCCGCGCAGCGAAGAATGTCCATCGGCCTGATCCAGTACTTCGATCCGACTGCGGTTCTCGATGCGGCGGAACGCTTTCACGCTGACGTGGTCAGTGGAGTGCCGACGATGCTGATCGCGATGATCAACGACGCCAGCTTCGCGAGCCGCGACTTCTCGGCCTGTTCGGTGGTCGTATCCGGCGGGTCGTCGGTCCCGCCCGAACTCGTCAGCACGGTGGAGTCGGCCTTCGGGGCGGGGTTCAGCATCGTCTACGGACAAACCGAGGCCAGCCCCGTCATCACACAGACCAGCCCGGCCGACACCCACGAAGACAAGTCGGAGACGGTCGGACTCGCGTTGCCGCAGGTCGAGGTGAAGATCTCCGACGTCGTGACCGGGGACAGCGTGCCGCTCGGCGAACAAGGCGAGATCTGCGCGCGCGGGTACCTCGTCATGACCGAGTACTTCCGTAATCCGGAGGCTTCGGCCGACACCGTGGACAAGGACGGTTGGTTGCATACCGGCGATTTGGGGACGATGGACGAACGTGGATACGTCCGGGTTACCGGCCGCCTCAAGGACATGATCATCCGCGGCGGTGAGAACATCTATCCGCGTGAGGTCGAGTCCGTGATCTTCACACATCCGAAGATTCTCGACGTGGCGGTCGTGGGTGTGCCCGACGAGGTGTGGGGTGAGCGAGTTGTCGCCGTCATCCGCTGGAAGGACGAGTCCGACCAACCGACCGCCGCTGAACTGGTCGAGTTCTGCACCGAGCGACTGGCGCGCCACAAGGCGCCCAAGGAGTGGTTCAGCGCGGAGGCGTTCCCACTGACAGGGTCGGGCAAGATCCAGAAATATCGAATTGCGAGCCTGGTCGGCGAAGGCGTGTACGGCGTCGTCAACTGATCGGTGCTCATAGCACGTCGGAGCGATTCTGTCTGGGTTATCCCCGTAAATCGCTTCGACGTGCCCTGTTTATCCTGGTGCCGTGAGTTCAACCTTCGGTGAGACCGGACACAACGCCACCTCCAACCGCATTCGCGCCACAGCGTTTGCGTCGAAGGTGATGTCCGCGTCCGACGCCGTGAAGTTCATCAACCCGGGCGACACCGTCGCGATCAGCGGTTTCGCAAGCGCCGGTACACCAAAGGTTGTCATTCCGGCCCTGGCCGAGCGCATTCACCGGACCCGCGGCAACGGATCGAACTTCACGATCAATCTCCTGACCGGCGCTTCTGTGTCCACCGAGACCGAAAGGCTGCTCGCGGAGGTCGACGGAATCGCGCTGCGCATGCCGTATCAGTCCGAGGCCACCGCACGTCGCCGGATCAACGACGGTCGTATGGACTACGTGGACATCCATCTCTCCCACGTGGCTCAGCAGGTGTGGGAGGGCTACTACGGCAACGTAGACGTCGCGGTGGTCGAGGTCGCCGGTATCACCGAATCAGGGGAATTGATTCCCTCCGCGTCGATTGGCAACAACAAGACCTGGCTGGACGTCGCCGACAGGGTCATCCTCGAAGTCAACTCGTGGGTGCCCGAGGCGATGGAAGGTATTCACGACGTCTATTACGGCACCGCGCTGCCGCCGCATCGCAAGCCGCTCGAGATCATTCGTGTCGAGGACCGGATCGGCCAGACCACGTTCCGAGTGGATCCCACGAAGGTTGTGGCCGTTGTCGAGACCAACTGCCGTGACAGCGCGAGCCCTCTCACTGCACCCGATGCCGTCAGTGAGGCGATCGCCGGCCACGTCCTGGAATTCTTCGACTTCGAGGTGCGCGCCGGACGGATGCCGGCCGATACGTTGCTTCCGCTGCAGGCGGGCATCGGCAATGTCGCCAACGCGGTGCTCGGAGGGCTCGATCGGGGGCCGTATCGCGGCCTGACCTGCTACTCCGAGGTCATCCAGGACGGGATGCTGAAGCTGATCAAGGACGGAACCGTCGCGCATGCGTCGTCGACGGCTTTGGCGCTCACCGAAGAGGGCATCGAAGAACTGACCGCGAACATCGACTTCTACCGCCACCACATCACGCTCCGTCCGCAGGAGATCAGCAACCACCCGGAGGTGGTGCGCAGGCTCGGAATCATCGCCATGAACGGCATGCTCGAGGCCGACATCTACGGCAACGTGAACTCGACGCACGTCATGGGGACGAAGATCATGAACGGAATCGGCGGCTCGGGGGACTTCGCCCGCAACGGCTACGTGTCCATGTTCCTGAGCCCGTCGACGGCCCGCGGCGGTGAGATCTCGGCGATCGTGCCGATGGTTCCGCACGTCGACCACACCGAGCACGACACTCAGGTGTTGGTGACCGAGCAGGGGTTGGCGGATCTGCGCGGTCTGTCGCCGCGGCGACGCGCGCGCCTGATCGTCGACAAGTGTGCTCACCCGGAATTCCGCCCACTGCTCCACGATTACATCGCTCGCGCCGACGCTCAACCGGGTGCGGGGCAGACGCCGCACATCCTGGGCGAGGCATTCTCGTTCCATCAGCGGTACATCGACACGGGTTCGATGCGCCTTTCGTGAAGCCAGGCAATGCTGCCGGCAGTGAGAGAATGCGAGGGTGAGCCGAACCGGGGTACCTGACGACGCCATACGCCGGGTTGCCGCGGCGGGGGCCGATGACGCCGGTGGCCTGCCCGTCGAACTGCTGGGTGATTTCCTCGACGTGCTCAGCGACGCTGTCTGTGAAGGGAAACCGCTGCAGCGTCGCCAGCTGCACCGCTTCCGCGCTCGCGGGGAAGAAGCAGCGCAGCAGGGTGTCGCCTTGCGAGCCCTGCTCGATCTGTATCTCTCCTCGGCCTGGCGTCTGTGGCGTGAACTGCCTGCTGTTATTGCGGCACAATCGGATCCGAATGCCGTCGTCGCGGCCGGCGAAGTGATGCTGCGTGCCGTCGACGATGCCGTCGCCGAACTGGCCGAAGGGTTTCAGTTGGCCAGACGTTCTCTGGTCCGCTCGCAGGTATCGGCACGCCGCGAGTTCGTCGACGACTTGTTGACGGGCGGCGCTGACGTCGTCGGATTGTTGGATCGCGCTTCAGGATTCGGTCTCCACCTCAGTGGTCCGCATGCCGTGGCGGTAGTGACCGCCGCCCGTGAGTTCACCGACGACAACCCTTTGGTGCGCGCCGTCGAACGTGCCGTTCTGGGTAGCAAGGGTGACGCCGACGCGTTGGTCGCCAGCAAGAGCGGCAAACTGGTGGTCGTTTTCGCGGCGCCGGATCGCGATGCCGTCGACCACGTGCTGGCAGGGATTCGGTCGGCTCTCGGACCGGGGACCGATGACGTTGGGCGAGTGCAGTTGCAGCGGCGTCCTTTGGACGGCACGTGGCAGATCGCTGTCGGGCGCCCTCGAACCACCGCTTCGGGCGTGGTGGCGTCGTACCGGGAGGCGCTGGACGCACTGGACCTGGCGCAGCGCCTGTCGTTGACCGCACCGATCATCGATGCTCGTGACCTGCTGGTCTACCGGGTTCTGGTCAACGACAGACCGGCGGTCACCGACCTGATCCACACCCTTCTCACACCGCTGCTCGAGGCGCGTGGTGGCGCTGGACCGATGATCGACACACTGCTCGCGTACTTTTCCGCCGGCGGCAATACGGCTAAGACCGCCCGAGACCTGCATTTGTCCGTCCGCGCCGTGACGTACCGGTTGGACCGCATCCGTGAACTCACCGGTCAGAACGTCAACGATCCCAACGACAGCTTCGCGCTCCACGCTGCCGTACTGGGTGCGAAGCTGCTCGACTGGCCGGCCACCGAGCTGACCTGATCAGCTTGCGCGGGCGCGTTCTTCGTAGGCAGCACGTGCCGCGGTGTCGACGTCGCCGAGAAACTGCGTCTCGACGCCGAACAGTCGGCTCAATGCCTCGTACGGCCGCCGGGGGAAGAAGCCCTGTGCCTGCACGAGCAGCCCGGACACCCGCGTAATACGTACGCGTGGACGCGGTTTGGTGATCAAGCCGACGACGGCTTCGGCGATTTCCTCCGGCTGAACCTCTCGGAATCCCTTCATTCCCGAAGTGCCCGAGGTGAGTTGGGTGTTGGTGAGCGTCGGCAGCACGGACGAGATGTGAACTCCGGTGCCACGAACTTCCTTGCGGACAGAATCGGTGAAGCCCAACACCGCATGCTTGGCGCCGCAGTACGTCGACAAACCGGGGCACGGGAGTTCGCCTGCAAGCGAAGCGATGTTGATGACGTGTCCACGTCCGCGCGGAAGCATCCGTCGCAATGCGAGCTTGGTTCCCGTGATCACGCCGAGGACGTCGATCTCGATGATGCGTCTGGTCACGGAGTCGTCCTCGTCGACGATCCGTCCGACCGGCATGATGCCCGCATTGTTGACCAGCACGTCGATCGGGCCGAGTTCACCTTCGACGGTGTCGAGGAAGTCGAAGAACGAGGCGGGGTCGGTGACGTCGAGGCGCCCGAACGTGCGGATGCCCAAATCCTTGGCTGCTCGCGCGAGAGTGGCTTCGTCGATGTCGCCGATCGCGACCGTCGCACCCAGGCTGATCAGCCGCTTCGCGGTGGCGTATCCGATGCCCCGGGCGCCGCCGGTGATGACCACTACCTGACCGTCGAAAGGTTTGTTCATTTACTCCAGCGTCTCCAAAGATAGGGGTTGGTTGCAGTGAGATGAATCTGCAGTGAGATGTGATTGTGGACCAGTCGAAACCGGGTTGCTAGGGCTTCTTGGCCGAAGTGAGACGATAGATTTGTGACTAAGTCACAATCAGGATGACAAGTCGGGGAGGCGCCATGGACACATCGGAGTTGGACGGCTGGATTGCAAATCTCGCGCCCATCTATCTCCAGCCGGAGGTGATCGACGGTTTCGTTCAACGCATCGACGACGCCATTGCGGTGGCCAATCCTGAAGTGGCGGGTGATCGGGAGCTACGACGCGATGTGGATGCGAGCACTGCGGCGCAGCTTCGCGTCATCGTGGCCGCGATCGCGGGCGGTTCCCAGGAGGTCACGCCGCCGCCGGAGTCGGTTGCGCTTGCACTCACCGTTGCCAGGCGCGGTATGGATCTTCGAGTCCTGCTCAAGATCTACGGTGCCGGACGCCTCGCGATGCTGGGCTTCGTCGACGAGTCGATAGAAGCACTTCCGATCGGTCCGGAACTCAAGCGCGCACTTCTGGTCCGAGTGTGGGGTTCGGCGATGAGATGGCTGGAAGTGACCACCGAATTGTTGGTGGCAACGTATGCGAAGGAGCGTGAGAGCTTGGCGCGCGGCGCTTTTGCGCGTCGGTCCGAGACGGTGCACGCGATTGTCGCAGGCGAAGCACTTCACTCCGATGAGGTGTCGCAGATTCTCGACTACCCGATGCGGCGCCACCACACTGCGTTTGTTCTCTGGACGGACGACACCGATCCGGCCGCCGACGTATTGGCCCGATTGGACTCGTATGCGCGTTCCTTTGTGGACGAGTCGAATGCCGAGCGCGTGCTGACGCTGCCTTCGGGGGCGCGCGAGGTGTGGTCGTGGGTCGCGCATTTCGACGACCATGAGTGGGCGGCGCTCGATCGTGCTCGGAATTCGGACCTCCGTGTCGCGGTGGGGGCCAGCGGTTACGGAATGGAAGGATTCGCGCGCAGTCACCGCGAGGCTCTCGCCGCGCAGCGCATCGCGGTCCGTTCGACGGGTTCGCCGGGGGTCACCGTCTACGAAGATGTTCAGGTTCCCTGTCTGCTCACCGAAGATCTGGACGAACTGCGTGCGTTGGTGGCCCGGGAATTGAAAGGACTCGCCGGCGCGGACGGTGTCACGACGCGTATCCGTGACACCGTTCGGGTCTATTACGAGAACAATTGCACTGCAGCCGCTACCGCCGTGGCGCTCGGTCTGCACAAGAACACCGTGCGGTATCGACTCGATCAGGCCGAAAAGCTGTTAGACCGCAGCGTGGACCAGCGTCGGCTGCCAACAGAGTTGGCGCTCATCGCGCTGGAGAGCTACGGAGCCGCCCTCCTGGCGAACCCGTGACTCGCTACTGCATGTCGTCGAGCCCGGGGAGCGAATAGCCGGAGCTGTCATCCCAATCGGCGGGGGTGTCGTCGAGTGAAACGTCCCAGTCTGCGTCGGGCACCGCTCGCCGGAGTTCGGTCAGAGCGTTGAACCAGTAGACGAGCGAAGGAATTACCTCGGTCGGGTCGCTCGAGATCTTTGTCGAACCGTTGAGCAGAGTGTCGGGGATATCCGACGGATAGAGGTCCAGGACCTCGTAGTCGAACGGAAATTCGTCGTTGTGGACGGCGATGAGTCGGTCGACTTCGGCCTTCTCGTCGTCGGTCAGCGGTGTGGTGCGGACGGCGGAGTAGTACAACGAGGTGCTCATGCTTGCCAGGCTAGAACAAGATGCCGTCCAGCGGCGGTTTCGGACGCAACACCCTCAGATTGCATGGTTTCGGCAATTTCAGGTGTGAAAGTCGTCGATATTTCGACCGGGATGGATAGAAGTCGGCAAGGAACACTGGAGAAGACGGCGAGACGGCCGTCCGAACCCAGTGAAGGAGCTCCCCGTGACCGCAGTCATCAGTGCCATTCGGGTAGGTGGTCAGCGATGAACGTTCCCATGTGGGCGTGGGCCGCGTTCGCCGCAGTCATCGTCGTCATGTTGCTCATCGACCTGCTCGCCCACCGCGGCGCGCACGTCATCGGCTTCAAGGAAGCGGCCTGGTGGAGTGCACTCTGGGTCGGTTTGTCTCTCGTATTCGCGGTGGTCGTCACCCTGACCTTGGGGGTGAACTCGGGCGTCGAATTCACCACGGCCTGGCTGTTGGAGAAGAGCCTCTCCGTCGACAACCTCTTCGTGTTCGCCCTGATCTTCGGTTACTTCAAGGTGCCCCGTGAATACCAGCACCGCGTGTTGTTCTTCGGTGTCATCGGCGCCCTGATCTTCCGCGGTATCTTCCTCGCCGCCGGCGTTGCCGTGGTCAGCAAGTTCACGGCCGTGCTGTTCGTCTTCGCCGCCATCCTGCTCTACAGCGCCTACAAGCTGCTCAAGGACGACGACGAGAACTTCGATCCGGGAACCTCGCTGGCGGTTCGCTTGCTGCGCAAGATCATGCCGGTCCGTGAGGAATACGCAGGAACCAAGTTCTTCGTCAAGGAAGCCGGAAAGCGCGTCGCAACACCACTGTTCGCCGTCGTCGTCGCCATCGAAGCTGCCGACCTCGTGTTCGCAGTCGACAGTGTCCCGGCAGTGCTGGCAGTGAGTGACGATCCATTCATCGTGTACTCCAGCAACGCGTTTGCGATCTTGGGTCTGCGTGCCCTGTACTTCCTGCTCTCGGGCCTGCTCGAGAAGTTCCACTACCTGTCCAAGGGTCTGTCGATCATCCTCGCCTTCATCGGCGTGAAGCTGATCATGCAGGCCAGCCACAAGGTGATCAGCACGTCGATCCCCGAGATTCCCTCACTGGTCAGCCTCGCGGTGATCATCGTGGTGTTGGCAGGCTCGATCATCCTGAGTCTCAAGAAGCCGCTACCGGAAGAGCCTGAGGCCGAAGAGGTTGCGACCGGTGATGCACCGATCGACCTCGAGAAGTCAGGTCCTGACGGCAGCATCGAGAAATCCGGCGTCCAGCTCGCAACCGGCGAGCGCGACGACGATGACGACAAGGTAGATGCTCGGCCCAGAGGCTGACGCCTGATCGGCTGAACGAATCGAAAAGGGAGACCACACAACGACGTGTGGTCTCCCTTTGTCAAATCATCACCAACTGCTTCCCCCGGTTGTGCCCCGAAAGCTGCCCGATCAAGGCCGCTGGGGCATTTTCGATGCCCTCGGTGACATCGTTGCGGTAGCGCAGTCCACCTTCGGCGATTCGAGCGGACGCCCACGCCCGGTACTCCGGGTACCGGTCGTAGTGGTCGTAGCAGATGAACCCTTCGATGCGTAGACGTTTGCGTAGTACAGGGCGTAGGGGAGGCCCGACTTCGCTTTCATCCTGGTTGTATTCGCTGATCATTCCGCACACGACGACCCTTCCGAAATCGGCCATGCGATCGAAAACCGCTCGCGTGATCGAGCCTCCGACGTTGTCGAAATAGACGTCGACGCCCTTCGGACACAATTCGTCCAACTGCTCGCCGATGTTCGCCGTCTTCCTATCTATGCAGGCGTCGAACCCCAATTCCTCCACAACGTATTCGGTCTTCTCACCCCCGGCGATTCCGATCACCCGGGCGCCCGCCAGCTTCGCGATTTGGCCTGCAACCATGCCGACTGCTCCGCCGGCCGCCGAAACCACGACTGTGTCTCGCTCTCGGACGTCGGCGACCAACCGCATTCCGCAGTGTGCGACAAATCCTGGCTGTCCTAGAATTCCGAGTTCATCTCCTAGGGAAGCTCGATTCTCCCTCGGTATGCGGTCCAGGGCAGCGCCTTTGATTGTGTGATAAACCTGCCAGTGCGTGCCGCCTCGAACCAAATCACCTGCCGCAAAGTCAGGATGCCGCGAAGAAATCACTTCGCCGACTGCGATGCCGTCCAAACCGGAGTGCGCAGGCACTACTCCAGCCAAGACGACGTCGCCGATACCGGCAACAGCTCCCAACGGCCCGGGGGCAGAGCTGGTGGACGGTAGGCGTCTTCGTATCGCCGGATCGATCGAAAGATAGTGGGCGCGGAACAGAACTTCGCCGTCCGCGGGCGGCCGGATCGGGACCTCGTCGATCCGAAAATCTTCTACGACAGGCAAGCCGCGGGGAGCTCGAACGACTCGCACAGCGCGGTTCACATATTCGGTCATGCGCAATTTCCAATCTGCTTCGACACCGGTTCGCATCACTTCTCGGGACGATTGCCCGGAATTGATCTCGCCGCCTTACTGATTCACGGCGAAGACGTCTGGGAATTCTGTCCTCGAGCAGCAAGGAGCGCACCTTCCCGCCCGCTCAGTGAGAATGTGGCAACCCGACGTCCGGAGCGCGACTTCATTTCCCATACAGCGGGCGGTTTGTTGGTTGCCTCGTAGTCCGACTGTGAAGCTCTGCGCAGTTCAGTTCAGTTCAGCGCAGCGCTGACGCTCGTCACCAGTGGTATTCGGCTGTGGATTTTTACGAGGGCGTCAATGATCTGCCAGATCTTGTGTGAGTGATTTTGTCGAGGACGAGAGGTTGACTATGACTTCGCCGGTGGGTTCGGAGCGTGCGGTTCATGACACAACGGATTGGCTCAGAACGGGATTGGTCGATCCAACGGAGCCAGGCTTCCTGTCCGATCCGTACGCGCGGTACGCGATTGCGCGAGAAGTTGCTCCGGTACAACAGCATTCGAATGGCGTATACATGCTTTTCGCCTACGACGACGTGAAACGCGCACTGGCGGACAAGTCGCTGAGTTCGTCGGAACAGTATGCACTCGAGGCACCGCGCAATATGCGGATCAAGGCGGCCGGTGGCAGCGACGCCTACTTGTTGCGCCCATCGTTGTCGAAGCTGGATCCACCGGACCATCTGGCATTGCGCAAGCTACTGGCGCGCCCGTTCACGCCCAGGGCAATCAAGCGTTACGACGCGCGGGCGAAGGAAATCGTCGACGAGTTGCTTGCCGATCATGGACGGGGCTCCGAGATCGAGCTGGTGACGGAAGTTGCTCATCCGCTACCGATTCGCCTTGTCTGCGAAATTTTCGGTATCCCCGTACCTGCCGACACCGATACGATGTTCGAGTGGACCCGTAAGGGACTCAACCTACTCGATCCGTTTCTGACTGCCGAGCAGACCAGCGACTACATTTCCGCTCAGCGTGATTTCTCGGCACACCTTCAGGACGTTATCGCTTGGAAGCGCAACAATCTTGGCGACGACATCCTGTCGGACTTCATCTCCGCCGGCGACGAAGGCGAGATAATCGGGCCGGATCAAGTTGCCGCTACCGTGCAGACTTTGGTCATCGCCGGACTGGACACCACAGTCAATCAGGTCGGTCTCACCATGAATGCACTTATGGGCCATCGTGATCAGTGGGAACGACTCGTCGACGACAGGGCACTGCTCGATCACGCGGTAGAAGAAGTCCTGCGCTATGAGCCGACGGCGCAGTTGATGATTCGCATTGCTCCCGAGGATTACGCGGTGGGAGATGCGGTGATTCCGGCCGGAAATCACATTGTGACGTGGCTGGCGTCGGCAAATCGCGATGAAACTCGATTCGGTCCGAACGCGGACAGATTGGACTGGTCGAGGTCAAATATCCGGGACCACATCACGTTCGGTCACGGTGCGCACGCTTGCCTCGGTGCGTGGTTGGCCCGGCTGGAGATCAAGACCATCCTGAAGGCGTTGATCGACAAAGCGCCGAAGACCGAGCTCGTCGACGGTGGAGTGACGTGGGGTGGCACGGCCTTTATCCGCGGTGTCTCCGAACTGCGATTGAACCTTTTCTGATTGCACGAATTCGTGAACAGACCACTCGGTGGGCAAGTCGGTGTCAGATGGTCGACGTCTTGTTAGTCTGGGCCGGTGCCTGATCCCGCAACTGCGTGTTACCCGGCATTGCCCGCGACAAGTTGGGCAGTGCTGGGAATGCTCACATTCGGAGAAGAACTCAGTGGCAGCGATCTGAAAAGCTGGGCCGACTGGAGCATCGGGTTCTATTACTGGAGCCCGTCGGTGAGCCAGGTCTATACCGAGCTCAAAAAGCTGGAAACGCTGGGATTCGTCAGTTCGCGGGAGGTTTCGGAGTCGGGTGGGCGTCGTCGACGAGTGTTCACGATAACCGAATCCGGTATCGAGGCTCTCAGATCATGGTCACGCCGATCGGAGATCGAAACCCCCGTTCTCAAACATGGAGTGATGTTGAGACTGTGGGTCGGCCACCTCAACGACCCCGATCAGCTCAAGTCGATAGTGCTCGATCACATCGACAACCTCGAGGCAAAGAAGCTCAAGGCAATCGAACACGCCGATAACTCGGAGAATGAACCCGCCTGGGCATTTACCGAGATGAGTCTGCGATGGATAGGCCGCCATTTTCAGATGGAGATCGACCTCGCCGCTCAGTTGCTCGATGACATCGATGAGGCCGCCGCTCGATTCGCGCAAGGCGACGCCAACGCTCTCGGCTTGCCGCAGCCCGTCAATGCCGGTAGTTGGAAGTTGATCTGAGCGTGCGGAGGTACAACTCCCCAGATTCTGCCCCACGCCAATAGAATTGTGCTGTCGAGGTTTTCGTGCCCAGTCTTCGTGCTTAGTCTTCGTGCCTAGTCTTCGTGCCTAGTCTTCGTGTCTACTGAGCTCGCATGCTTTCGGTGGTCCGGACGCCCGCATTTCGCCACAGGGAAGCGGCTGTTTCCCGAAGAAGCCCGGTGAGAGGCGAGTTTCGCTCGTCGAGCGGCATTTGTCGGAGCGGTCCGCAGATCGACAGCGCGGAGGTCGCGACGCCGATCGGGCCGATCGGAGTGGCGATCGTGCCGAATCCGTCGATCGGCGTGTCACGGCCGTATCCCACGCCGGTTTTTCGGACCTCGTCGGCCGCCTCTCCTCGCTCGTTGTTGAAGGTGTGGAGGACCCTGCCGACGAGAGTTCCGTCTGCGCGCGTGCTGAAACCGATCCGATTCGGAATCATGCTGGCGAAACGACCTGCCATGTGGGCGCGGCACACCACATTTGAGCCGTCGAGAATCGTCATCTCGACGATCAGTCCGGTACGCCGGTGCAATTCGTACAGGTGCGGATGCGCAGCTGAGTGAAGTCTGTCCTGGTACACGGCCAACGAGCCGAGTTCCACGAGCCGCAACCCGAGCGTGTAATCGCGGCCGCTGCGGTGCAGCCACCGAAGTTGGACCAGATGGTCGAGTATGCGGTGGGCTGAAGACCTTGGAAGCCCGGTTCGTCGGACAATCTCGGCGAGGGTGAGACGATCTCGACCGCCGAACGCATCCAGTAGCAGAGAGACTCGGTCGAGGAAGGCGTTCGGCGTTGCGGGATCGACCTCGAGCTGGAGCGACATGTGTTCCCTCTGCTATCCCGTAGTCAAGTTGGACAACTGCCCTGGACAAGGCTATTTCGATTAGGAATGATGACATGTTTTTTCTGCTTTGTGAAGAAGGCCACCCTGTGGATCGGACGCCTCCGGTGCTCGTCGGCGGAAACGGACCACTGATCGGGAGAGCGGGTTCCTTGCTTGGTGGTGGGCGATCTACGTTGACGTGATCACACGCCAAGTGGACAAACGCGGATGCCGGCGCAGACGTAGCGCCACCCGCCGGGCTGAGAGACCAGGAGACGATATGACGATTCAAGCGGAAGTCACCACGATGCTCGCAACCCTCAACGCTGGATTCCCGGATGTCACCAGTGTCCCGCCGTCGGAGCTACGAACTCTGATTCGGAACCGACGTGCGCCGCTGACGGGTCTTCCCGACATGCTTTCAGTCGAGAATCACGTAATCGACGGTCCCGGTGGAGATCTGGCAATTCGCGTCTTTCGTCCGCATGGAACCTCGAACGACGTTCCTCTCGTGGTCTTCGCTCACGGGGGCGGTTTCGTGTTCTGCGATCTGGACAGTCACGACGAATTCTGTCGATCGATGGCGCAGGGAGTCGGCGCAGTAGTGGTTGCCGTCGACTATCGGTTGGCGCCGGAGCATCCGGCACCGGCAGCCCACGACGACGTCTACGCCGCGGCGGCGTGGGCCAGCGAGCATGCTGCCGAATACGGTTCCGACGCAGGTAAAATCGCACTTGTGGGCGACAGTGCGGGAGGGAACCTCGCGGCGACCGTGGCTATTGCCGCTCGGGATCGGGGTGGTCCGGAAATCGCCCTTCAGGTTCTCATCTACCCCGTGATCGACGACGACTTCGAAACCGAGTCGTATCGGCTCTACGGCACGGGTCACTACAACACCACCGCAGCGATGGAATGGTACTGGCAGCAGTACGCGCCTGAAGGTCGCGACGACGCCCGTGTGATTCCTACGCGTGCGGAGACGCTCGCCGGTCTTCCGTCTGCTGTCGTCGTGACAGCCGAACTCGATCCGCCGTGTTCGTCAGGTGACGCGTATGCGCAGATGCTCGCGACGGCTGGCGTTTCGGTGCGCCATCATCGCTTCGAAGGATTGTTCCACGGCTTCCTCACTATCCCGTCTTTGTCGCTGACCGAGCCTGCGCGACAGAAGCTTTGGGCGATGACGCGCGAGGCGCTCGGTAGCGAGTAGGCAGATCACTTCACTGTCAGGAGTCTCTCGGTGAGATTGCCGAACGTGTGACAGATTCTGTCGTGGACCACGGCCTCGGGACATTCGGGGTCGAACCACCGGTCCACCACTGCCCAGTGAATCGGATGATCGAGGTACTGGGTCTGCAGTGAGCCGAGGTCGGTGAACTCCTGCTCCCAGACATGAGTCCATGGTGTGTGCCCGATTGCTGCGTCGACTCGGCTGAGACGCCAGGCGCAGATCGACGAGATATGGGTAGGCATCCTGAGCAGATCCCGTTCGAATTCCTCGAGTACGTCCTGGGGTGTGCTGGGGGATACCCGGATGAACAGCGCTCGGTACACCTGACCGGCGGCTTCGGCGCCGGAACGTCCCGTGGTCCCGGACGAGTACTCGGCACCGTGGAAGTGGTCGACGGCGGCGCAGCGCAGGCTGTCGTCGACCGCATCTCGGGCTGTCTGCCAAGCCATCTCGTCTTCGAACTGAAGATGGACGATCAGATCTCCGCCGTTGATGACGCCGGGAAGTGTCGTACAGACGAGACGACGCAGCGCGTTCGACGATTCGGCAACTGCGGCAATGTTCTTCACTGCAGCGGTCCACTCGTCGGCGCCCGCCCCGTTGGCGGCGTGCACGACTCTTGTCACGTTATACATTGCTCAGTCCTTCGATGTCCTTTGCTGCGGCGGCCATGGAGCGACTCCGTTCGATTATGAGCGGAGCCATTGCATCCCACCACTGCCTGAGGGTGGAGTCTCTGCGGCCCTGGCGCGTCATCGACCACCAGCCGGCCGTGCCGTCGACCGTCCAGGTGACGGTCAAGGTGTTCGGGTCTTGATCGCACCACAACGGAGGGCTGACGAGTACGTCGGCGAGTGTCATGCCGCGACGCTGTGCACTCGGCAAATACTGGTCGAGTAGCGCGTCGACGAACTGTCGACCGCATCCCGGTTTCGTGACTATCCGATCGATCACGTAGAGCGTTTCATCTGCCATTGGTGAAGATTACTTTCCCCTAACCCGTTGTGATGCTTTCGATCTCACACAGCGGGAGATAGCGAATTTGGTCATGTGCCCGGCATTTCGACACCTCCCGTCAGGCGGGAATCGTTGCTGTGCAACAGAATCGGATGATGCAACATGGCGGACAACGATTGCGTGAAATGCAGTCGAACTCAGGTCGAACACATACGTCATGTGTTCGATGTCGTGAAGTGGAAGAGCCTTGGAGGAGTAGTTGAATCACTCGCTGGTAGGGAAGACCGCGCTGGTGACCGGGAGCAGTCGAGGCATCGGCAGGGCGATCGCCAGGCGACTGGCGGCAGAGGGGGCAACCGTGGTCGTCACCGCACGGTCGACTCGGCCTACCGCGGCAGTCCGTGCCGACAGTAATGTCGTCATCGGCGGTACGTTGTCCGAGACCGTCGAGATGATCGAGTCGCAACACGGTCGTGCACTTGCCATTCCGGCCGATCTCGAGGATTCCGAGGCTCGCGACGGATTGATCGAGAAGGTCGTCTCGCGGACCGGAGGTATCGACATCCTCGTGAACAATGCCGGGTTTGCCGACTACGCGCCGATCGAGAAGATGTCGCTGGCGACGTTCGATCGGACCCTCGACCACTACATTCGCGCGCCGTTCGCCCTGTCGAAGGCAGCCATCCCCTACATGCGAGAGCGCGGCGCAGGCTGGATCGTGAACATCGGTTCCTCGACGGGACTGAATCCGATCAGGCCCTTCCGCGACTACAACAAGACGTCGGGTGACGTGATTTACGCGTCGATGAAGGCAGCACTGCACAGGTTCACACAGGGCCTCGCCGCGGAGGTGCTGGACGACAATATCGCGGTCAACTCGGTGGGACCTTCCACTGCGATCTCGACTCCCGGCGCCGACGCACTCATTCCGGATGGATACGAAACCGAGCCCGTCGAGTATCTTGCCGAGACGGTACTGGCCATGTGTTCTCTTCCCGCGGCCGAGCGGACCGGCCTTGTAGCGTTCAGTCTTCATTTTCCCTGGTATCAGGATCTGGTCGTGAAGGCGCTCGACGGGCAAGGGCTGATGCCCAGACGTGAGCCACCGACGTGGTGCAATCCCAACATTCTGCCCGAAGGAATCTGAAGTCTTTGTCGAGCAATAGTTTCGGCGACACAACCCGAGGAGTGGAGATGTCCCACGCTGAACGCCGGTTCGGTACCGGCACGGCCGTCGTGACCGGTGCGGGGGCCGGTATCGGTGCAGGGTTCGCCCGTCACCTTGCGCGGCTGGGAATGACGGTGGTCGTTGCCGACATCGACGAGGCGCGTGCGTCGCTCGTCGCCGAGGACATTCGCACGGCCGGTGGGAGAGCTGACGTTCATGGAGTGGACGTAGCGGATGCCGATGCCGTGAAGAGGATGGCGGACAATGTGTTCGATCGTCACGGCAGCGTCGAGTTGCTGGTCAACAATGCCGGAGTGGAGACGGCCGGGTTGCTGTGGGAAGTCAGTGGTGCGCGGTGGAGACGGTTGATGGAGATCAACGTCGACGGCGTCTTCTATTGCCTTCGTGCTTTCGTGCCATTGATGTTGAAGGTGGGTAAGCCGGCGTGTGTGGCCAATCTGTCTTCTGTCGGCGGGATCAACAGCGCCGCGGTGCAAGGACCGTACATCGTCAGTAAGTTCGCGGTGCTGGCGATGACCGAGAGCTTGCACCAAGATCTGTCGTTGGTCGACTCTCCGATTCAGGTCAGTGCTGTTGTTCCACACTCGATCCGGAGTGAGATCTTTCGTGCGGCCCAGCGTGACGCGCCGACTACGAACGTCACGGCAAACGCTGTCTTCGATGCAATGCAACAGGCGAACGTCGAATCCGGACTCGACCCGCTCGATGCCGCCGAGCACATGACCGAAGCAATAGCGCGTGGGGACTTCTGGGTGTTCTCCGACGACGACGCGTGTCGGCAGTTCACCGACCGCCGAGCCGCTCAGCTTCGAGACCTGCTACCTCCCGCCGATCCTCGCACAATGCTCACACGCATGGGCATCTCGTGAATGCGGAGCTGTTCGGAGCAGGCCTGTTCACGCGCTGCCGTTGACAGACGTCGACGCACTCTTGGGGAGGCCTGACCAACCCACCAGGCCGACCAGAGCGAAAGCTACGGCGGCAGTGACGAAGGTGACGGTGAAGGCGGATTCGCTGGGCAGAGCGGATACGCCCTCTGGCAGGTTCGCGATGGTCATCGAGGCGAGAATCGTAGTCACCACTGCACTGCCCATGGCGCTGCCGGTGGAACGGGAGATCGAGTTGATGCCGTTGGCTATTCCACTCTGGTGTCGCGGAACGCTCGACATGATGATCGCGGGCATGGCCGCGTAGCCCAGGCTCACGGCGGCGCCGATCACGATGCCGGCACCGATGACCGACGCGGTGTGCGTGTGGTCGTACGCGAGCCAGGCGAACGGCACCGCACCACAGATGGCGGTGAGTCCCAGGACGAAGCGTGGCCCACGCACTCTGATGAGCCGCCCACCGATCGGTGCTGCGATCAGCGAGGCAATCGCACCCGGCAGCAGGAATTCCACCGACGCACGCAGAATGCTGGCGTCGAATCCGTATCCCGTGAGGGCGTGGGGAAGCTGCACGAGATAGGAGATGCCCAGGAAGTTGGCGAACATTCCGAAGCCCAGCATGACCCCCGCCAGATTCGCCATCATCACGGGCCGGTGGACGAACATTCGCATGTCGACCAGTGGTTCGTCGACGATCTTCTCGATCCAGACCCAGACTGCGAACATCACGATCGAGCCCAGGAAAACACCGATGGTCACGGGTGAGAACCAACCCCATTGGTGGCCTTGCGAAATCGACAACAGGAGCAGAAGGAGTGCAGCGCCCAGGCTCAGCGCGCCGATGACGTCGACGCGCCCGCCGCTCTTGTGCTTGGTTGCCGGAACCAGCGTGATGACGGCGACGAGGGCAAGCAACGCGAACCCGGTGGCCATCCAGAAGGCGTTGCGGTAGTCGGCATCCGGAGCCGATGTGAGAAGTCCGGTGGCCACGAGGGCGAGCCCGCTGCCGAATGCGAGAGTTCCGCTGACCAATGCCATCGCGCCGGGAAGCTTGTGTGGGCGGACCTCTTCGCGCAGGACCGACAGAGCCAGCGGGAAGATGGCGGTGGCGGTCCCCTGGAGGACGCGTCCGAGGATGAGAAGTGGCAGGTTGTGTGCCAGTGCGGCGACGATCGAACCGATGACCATGACGACCAGAACGCCGACCAGCGTGCGCTTCTTGCCGTGCTGATCGCCGTAGCGGCCCAACAGGGGAGTGAAAACGGCGGCCGACAGCAACGTCGCCGTCGTCACCCAACTGATGCCGGCCGCGGATGCGCCCAGATCGGACTGAATACGCCCCAAAATCGGGACGGGCAGTGTCTGCATCATCGAGACGATCATCGCGGCCAGGCTGAGCGCCCCGATGATGACGGCCTCGCGGCGCGGCGATGTTACGACGGGTACATCCGGGGTGTCGTGGACCGTTGGCTGCGCAGCGCTGTCGGTCGTCACTGAATTCGTCAAGTGGGTCCTTCTCGGGAATTACAAGAGAAATTGCTTAATGTGCCGAAGTAATTTTCTCTGGATGGTAAGTCCGCGAGATCGATCCCGTCAATGCTGGTCAGTGAGCCCCTGGGGTCAGCTCGGTGTATTCAGGACCAACTCGGCGTGTTCCGGACTAGAAGGGGTAGACCGGGAGTGCGCTCTGCGCAGTCACCCACTGCGTTTCGGTGAAGGCGTCGAGGTTTGCGCCGATACCGCCGACGCGGCCAACGTTACCCGAAGACGCCATACCGCCGAACGGGATGACTGCTTCGTCGCCGACGGTCTGATCGTTGATGTGTACGAGGCCGGTGGGGATCTGTTGAGCGAGTTCGAGTCCGCGCATGGCGTCGGAGGTCAGAATGCCCAGTGACAGTCCGTACTCGGAATCGTTGGCTATGGTGATGGCCTGTTCGACGGTGGCGAAGGAGGTGACCGGTGCGACTGGCCCGAAGACTTCGTCGGCGAATGCCGGCGCGGTGAGTGGGGTGTCGGCCAGCACGGTGGGCCGGTAGAAGAGATCCTCGTAGGTGCCACCGGCCGCCAGTTTTGCTCCGGCCGCGATGCTTCCGGTGACCAGGGAGTGGATGTGGTCGCGTTGTTTGGCGTCGATGATGGGTCCGAGTGCGACCTGACCGGTGAACGGGTCGCCTACCGGAAGCTTGTCGGCGCGTTCGGCAAGGAGTGCGGTGTAGTCGGCGGCGATACTTTCGTGGACGAGCTGGCGGCCGGTGGTCATGCAGATCTGCCCCTGGTGCATGAAGGATCCGAAAGCGCCTACAGATGCGGCCTTTTCGAGGTCGACGTCGTCCATGACGATCAGTGCGTTGTTTCCCCCGAGTTCGAGGTGTGCTCGTTTGAGATGGCGGCCCGCCAGTTCACCGACAGCGCGTCCTGCCCGGGTCGACCCGGTGAATGCGATGACGCGAACGCTCGGATGAACCACGATTGCCTCACCGGCGTCAGCGCCACCCGGCAGCATGCCGAACACTCCGGCAGGCAAACCGGCTTCTTCGAAGATGCGGGCAAGAACCACACCGCCACAGATCGCCGTGCGCGGATCAGGCTTGAGGATCACCGAATTGCCCAGTGCCAGTGCGGGAGCGACTGCACGGATCGACAGAATGATCGGGAAGTTGAACGGTGCGATGACGCCGACGGTGCCGACGGGGACGCGACGAGAGAAGCTCAGCCGCGGTTGCTCCGAGCGCAGCACCTCGCCGACGGGGTGTGCGGCCAAAGCTGCTGCGTTGTAGCACTCTTCGGCAGCGGTGTGGGTTTCCAGTCCGGCTTTGGCGGGAATGCTGCCGGCCTCGCGGATTACCCATTCGCCGATTTCGTCGGCGTACTGTTCGAACAGTTGACCGGCGCGGCGTAGAACGGCGGCTCGTTCGGTGTACGGCCTTGCTGCCCAATCCTTCTGAGCTGCAGCAGCTTTTGTTGCAGCGGCTGCCACGTCGTCTGGTGTTGCCATGCCGACCGTCGTCAACTGCTTGCCGGTGGCCGGTTCGACGACAATACGATCGTCGGCGCTACCGCGAACCCATTCGCCGTCGAAGATCTTCGATTCCCACACAGGTTCGCTCAGCAAACGCGTCATGGCCGCTCCTCGGTAAAGGGATGCAACCGCGCGCCGCATCACATGGTTGTGGACCACGTTGCTCCGTGAGGGGAGTCGATCGCCATCGCACTTTCACTCAGTGAAAGACGGATTCATGGCGTCCTTGAGCGCTTGGATCAGATCGGCGAACTCGGTCGAGTGGGTGGCGCCGCTGCGGGTCACTCCCGAGACGGGAATTCGCAAGCGGCCGTTCGATTCTCGCATGAAGCTGATGCCGGCGCGTGGAGATTCGCCTGCGGTGATCGAATACAGCAGGGTCCAGGCGCGCGGGTTGGTGATCACGTCCAGCGTGGCTGTGTGATCGCTCGGAATTGCTGGGCCCAGTTGGACGCGTCGATCTATCTCGCGGAACGCGTCCTCGACCACCTTGTGAATGAGCACCTGGCTTTGGCGCGGCGGCAGGAGCAGGGGGTATGCGGCCAGATCATTGAGGTCGACGCTTTGCTGGCCGGCCAGGGGGTGCCGGCTCGACATTACGACCAGCAGATCTTCGACGCCGAGATCCAAGGGTTCGAGTCCGGGGCGGTCGACGCCGCCGCGAATCAGCGCGATGTCGGCGTCACCGGAGGCCACGGCGTCCATGCGGTGGGCAAAACTCTTGATGACGAACTCGACGTCCAGGTCCGGATGAAGTTCGCGCACGTGTGCGATGGCGTCCAGCGTCTGAGCGGCGAAGCTCATGTTTCCGGTGATCCGGATCCGGGCTCGTGGGTCGCGTGCGACGGAGTATGCCATCGTTTCGAGGCTGAGGACTTGCTGCGCGATGGGCACGAGTCGCGATCCTGCCGGGGCAAGGCGAACGGCTCGGGTCGAGCGTTCGAAGAGTGTCGCGCCAAGCTCCTTCTCCAGTCGGGCGACCTGATGGCTGATCGCCGACTGCGAGATGAAGCAGCGCTCGGCAGCGCGACTGAAGCTCAGTTCCTCGCTCACGACGAGGAAGTACTTGAGTTGGCGGAAGTCCATGAGGACAGCTTACTTATGAGCAATCGAGATAACAGTCTTGCGAATACTCCAGCTAGCTGGACCCGACCCATGATCAGTCCATACCGTAATAGTCATACTTTCAATTTGGTTGAGGAGATTTGTTGTGGATAGAACAGCTGCGGGTCGCGCTGACATCGACGCGACTGGACACGAGCAGACTCAGGTAGTCATCGTCGGTTCGGGATTCGGAGCCCTCGCCGCGGCCAAGACCCTCGCGAAGTCCAAGACGCCGTTCGTCCTCATCTCCGCCACCACCGAGCACCTCTTCCAGCCGCTGCTCTACCAGGTGGCGACGGGCGTTCTGTCGGCAGGCGAAGTTGCTCCGCCCATCCGCACGATCCTGCAGAAGTACCCCAACGCCGACGTGCGTCTCGGTCGCGTCGTCGAGGTCAACGCCGAAGAGAACACCGTCGTCTACGAGGCTTCGGGCACCCGCCACACTCTCGGATACCGCTCGCTCATCGCAGCCACCGGTGCCACCCAGGCGTACTTCGGTCATGACGAGTTCGAAAAGGTCACCTACAAGCTCAAGACCGTCGAGGATGCCGAGGTCCTGCGTAAGCAGATCCTGCGTTGCTTCGAAGAGGCTCACACCACCAACGACGCGCTGGTTCGCCGCAACCTGCTCAGCTTCGTTGTCGTCGGTGCAGGCGCGACCGGCGTCGAGCTCGCCGGACAGATCAAGGAACTGGCGCGTCGCTACTTCGCCAAGTCCATCAACAACATCAGCGCCGACGAGGTCACGGTCACCATGGTCGAGGGCGCGGGCGTTGCGCTTCCGGCCTTCGGCGGCAAGCTCAGTGAGTACACACAGGCCTCGCTCGAGAAGTCGGGTGTCGAGGTTGTTCTCAACACCATGGTCACCGCCATCGACGAGCACGGTGTCACCGTCTCTTCGGCAAAGACCAAGGAAGAGAAGCGCATCGACGCCGAGACCGTCATCTGGTCGGCCGGTGTTCGAGCCAACGACTTCGCCGCAGTGCTCGGCGAGGCGACCGGTTGTGAGAGTGACCGTGCAGGTCGTCTGCTCATCAATCCGGACTTGACCGTCGGCGGGTTCGCCAACGTCTTTGCCATCGGCGACATGACTTCGCTGAACGGTCTGCCGGGTCAGTCGCCCGTTGCAATGCAGGGTGGCCGTCACGCAGCGAAGACTGTGAACGGAAAGGTCAAGGCCGGAACGCCTTTCAAATACTTCGACAAGGGCAGCATGTCGATCATCAGCCGATTCAGCGCTGTGTGTCGCGTCCGCAAGGTCGAGTTCAAGGGCACGATCGCCTGGTTCATGTGGCTGGCCGTGCACGTGATGTATCTGGTGGGCTTCCGCAACCGGTATGTCGCTGTGATGTCGTGGTTCGGTTCGTTCATCGGTCACCGTCGTCCGCACTTCCACTACGCGCAGGAGCCGATGAAGATCGAGGCCACGCCGCCGGTGACCGAACGCGAACCGGAATTGGCGCACTCCGCGTAGCTCCGCACCGCCTGAACACGTTTCGCCTGATGTCAGTCACACTGTGTGAATGGCATCAGGCGAGCGTTCGTTGATCGGCCGGGCATTTATCGTGCTCGGTGCCTTCGACGCGAAATCGCCGCGGTTGACGCAGTCGGAGATCAGTCGTCGCAGCGGTTTGCCTCTGCCCACCGTCCACCGACTGTGTGGGCAGTTGGTGGCTGAGGGCGCACTCGAGCGTCGGAGTGACGGCAAGTACCAGGTCGGAGTCCGGTTGTGGGAGATCGGCGCTCTTGCTCCCGGCGCTCACGGCCTACGGCAGGTGGCGTTGCCGTTCCTCGAGGACCTGTACGAGGTCACCCGAGAGAACGTGCAGTTGGTCGTTCGTGAGGGCACCGAGGCTCTGTACCTCGAGCGCTTGTCCTCGCGTAGCGCCGTCACCGTGGTCGGCCGTGCCGGCGGAAGATTGCCGTTGCACGCGTCCAGCGGTGGATTGATTCTCCTCGCGCACGGCGGAACCGAGCTTCTCGACGACGTCCTTCGCGCCGGCCTCGAGTCGTTCACTCCCAAAACCATTACTTCCGAGCGGATTTTGCGAGCAACTCTCGACGAGATCAGGCGCGCCGGATTCGTGGTCTGTCGTGAGTATCTGAACGTCGGAACCCTTGCCGTCGCCGCTCCTGTCCGCGAAGCCGGGGGCAGTGTCGTGGCAGCGGTCTCGACAGTTGTTCCGGTGGAGCAGGATCCGGCTCCTTTACTGCCGGCGTTGGTCGCGGCCGCCCGTGGAATATCACGCGGGCTTGGTAGCGGTGGGTTTCGATAGCTCGTTTCGGTCTTTCACTGAGTGAAATTGCAGCTGTTCAGAGGAGTGATCGTGGTCGAGGGTGGTCTCAATCGTCACTCACCTCAGGAGCTCTCTGTATGTCTTCTTCACGCACCCAGGTCGGAATCGTCGGTGGTGGTCCCGCCGGGTTGATGCTCTCGCATCTGTTGCATCTGAAGGGAATCGATTCGGTTGTCCTGGAATGCCGCACCCGCGAAGAGGTAGAAGGCACCATTCGTGCCGGCGTGCTCGAACAGAACACGGTTGATCTCATGGTCGAGACCGGACTCGGTGATCGACTGAAGCGGGAGGGCCTCGAACATCACGGAATCGAGTTGCGATTCGGTGGACGAGGGCACCGAATCGCGTTCGACGAACTGACCGACGGGCGAGCAGTCACGGTGTATCCGCAACACGAGGTGCTCAAGGATCTGATCGCGCGGCGTCTCGCTGACGGCGGGGACATTCGATTCGGAGTGTCCGACGCGCAAGTACACGATCACGAATCGGATCGCCCGAGTATCACTTTTGTCGACTCGGACGGAAATGATCAGAAGCTCGAGTGCGCCCTGGTGGCCGGTTGCGACGGTTCACGCACCGGAACGCGAAAGCTGATTCCCGAACCGTCGATCCGAACAGATCATTTCCGCCAGTATCCCTTCGCGTGGTTCGGCATCCTGGCCGAGGCGCCGCCGTCGTCCGAAGAACTGATCTATGCCAACCATGAGCGCGGGTTTGCACTGATCAGCACACGGACGCCCGAGGTACAGCGTCATTACCTTCAGGTCGATCCGGACGACTCCGTGGACAACTGGTCCGACGATCGAATCTGGGACGAGCTGCACATGCGCGTCGACGGTGAGGGGGCGGAGATCAAGGACGGCAGGATCTTTCAGAAGTCGATCCTCCAGTTCCGCAGCTTCGTGTGTGAGCCGATGCAGCACGGCAACCTGTTTCTTGCAGGGGATGCGGCGCACACCGTGCCGCCGACCGGCGCGAAGGGAATGAATCTCGCGATCGCCGACGTCTACGCACTGGCGAAGGCAATGGACGGTTTCTTCACCTCGTCCGACCGAAAGATGCTGGACGGGTACACCGAAACGGTGTTGCCGCGTGTGTGGCGGACGCAGCACTTCTCGTGGTGGATGTCGTCGATGCTCCATCGCTTGCCAGACGACAGCGGTTTCGGGCATCGCCGACAGTTGGCCGAATTGGACATGGTCACGCGTTCGGTGGCCGGACGAACGCTGATCGCCGAGAACTACGTCGGAACTCCCTTGCATCAGTAGGCCGATTCGCAGGTTGCACGGTGCGAAATCAGGGGGAGTGGGGTGCCAGGTGTCACCAGGACCCCGAAGTTCTTGGTATGTGTCCGCCTGGCGGGAAGCCGCCGAGCCGAAGTAGCGGGAGCTTTGTAACCTCGAACACGTCCTTGTCCAACCGAGGGTGGCTGATGCTTCGACCGCACTGCGGGGGAGTTGTCGTATGACTGAGCGTTGCAAGAAGTGACTGTTCAGGATCCACTGTCTCCCAAGCCGATCGGTGCGAACCGACTTCGAGCTCATCGAGGCACTTCAGTCGCTCCGGTCAACTGAACAGAGGGATCTTCCGATGAAGTTCAGCCTCGCCGTGGCGATGATTCCCCTCTCTCAACTCGTTGCACTTGCGAAAGTGGCCGAAGAATGCGGCTTTTCTTCGATCACGATGCCCGACTCACTGTTCTTTCCCGAGCGGGGCGCTACCGGGTATCCGTATACCGCTGACGGTGTGCGGATGTGGGACGTGAAGACACCATTTGTAGACCCCATGATTGCCGCGGCCTTCATGGGACCCGGAACGTCGAAGATTCGCTTTTATCCGCAGGTGCTCGAGCTCAGCTCACGCAATCCTCTGCTGCTGGCAAGCCAGGTGGGGTCGGTCGCGAATTTGACAGGAGGCCGCTTCGGTCTCGGGGTCGGTGTGGGCTGGGCGCCAGAGGAATTCGAGTGGTGCGGCGCTTCCCCCAAGGATCGAGGCCCGCGAGTCGACGAGATGCTCGAGGTACTGCGACTGGTTCTAGGCGGCGGTATGGTCGAACATCACGGCAAGTTCTTCGACTTCGACAGGCTGCAGATGAGCCCGGCGCCGGTCGATCCCGTCCCCATCTACATCGGAGGACATTCCGCGGCCGCATTGCGCCGTGCAGCGCGAGTGGGTGACGGTTGGACCTCGGCTACAGTCTCTTTCGCTGATCTGCAAGCTCTCATCGCGAGGATCGGCGTCCTGCGGGTCGAGTACGGGCGCGCCGAGTCCCCGTTCGAAATTCAGGCCGTCTGCGCCGATCGCTTCGGTCTCGACGGCTCCCTGGAACTGGCCGATAGCGGAGTGACGGAATCGATCGTCATTCCTTGGGCCATGTACGGGCTCGGGTTCGACTGCGACCTGGAAGCGAAGAAAGATGCGGTACGCAGGTTCTCCGAGGAAGTCATCTGCAAATTCTGAAATTCACGTAGCGCGCCCGTGCTGCAATGACCCGTGTGCGGGGATCAATCCGTATGCGGGCGTTGCGGCTCCAACATCCGTTCGCGCAGACTGTCGTAGATAGGTGCCGACCCTGCCGACGTGGTGACGAATACCGCTGCCGCAGTGGCAGCGAGCATCGGGACCAGCGTCGACGTCACCGCGGTCATCTCGACCACGATCACGATGCCGGTGAACGGTGCGCGTACTACGGCGCCGAAGAAGGCAGCCATACCGACGGTGGCCATGGTGACCGTGAGCCCGGCGTCCACTCCGGGCACGAAGCTCGACAGTCCGGTGAAGATCGACCCCCAGAGCGCGCCGAGAGCGAGTAAGGGAGCGAACAGTCCGCCGGGAGTTCCAGCGGCATACGAGAGCGGGCCGGTGAAGAACCGAACCACCAAGTACAGCAGCAGGATCGGCAGTACGAAGGTCCTTCCGCCGACGATCATCTGTGCAAGAACGTCGCCGCCCCCACTGGCCAACGGGTCGAGGAACAGCGTCAGGCCGATGACGGCGCCGATCGTTGCGCCGATGACAGTCGGTGGGATCTTGTCGAGCCGTGCCACGATGTCGAGTAGTCCTAGAATCAGGCGGTTGTACGCAATACCCAGTAGCCCCGTGAGGATTCCGAAGACGACGAACAGTGGCAAGAATGCGAGTTGCGGTGTCGGGACGGTGCCGACCTCGAAATCGGGTTGATCACCGATGACGATCCGTGCACAGCCCACCGCCACTGAAACACCGAAAAGCGTTGGCAGCACGGTGCGCAGCCGGAACGAGTGCGTCACCTCCTCGCAGACGAACAGTGCTCCCGCGATCGGCGCGTTGAATGCGACAGCGAGTCCTGCTCCGGCCGTGGATGTTTGCAGCATGGCGACGTCGGGTTCGGTAAGGCGGGCTCGCCGTCCCGCTTCTGCTCCGATCGCCGCACCCATGTGCACGGTGGGGCCTTCACGGCCGAGAACCAGACCGGAGCCGATCGCCAAGAGGCCGCCGATGAATCTGGCGGGCACGAGATTGACTCCCGGCGGTTTCGCTTCACCGCGGGACACCGCCTCGACGTGCTGGATGCCGCTTCCCTTTGCGAGGGGCACTCGTCTGACGATCAGTACGGCAAGTACCGTGCACAGGGCCACCAGGAGGACCGGCACGAGCCACCCGACGTACGGAACGTGATGCGCCCAGTTCACGATCGCCTGACGAAGTTCGTCGGCCCTGATCAGACACCAACGGAACGCGCCGCCGACAAATCCGACCCCGACGCCGGCGACCGCAGCGAGTAGACACAGCAAACCCAGTCCGCGGAGGGAGTCCCGCGGTTCGGTGCCGCCATCGTCCTCGGTCATCGTGATCAGCCCTACCTGATGGTCACAACTCGCGACAGGTGAATTGAGCTTCCTCACCTTGGACGGTAACCCATCGCGCTACCCGCAGGGTCGGATCGAGGTTGTGCAGCCTGGTCACAATTCGACAAGCAGGCTGATTCCGAGAACTGCCATCATCACGGCGATCAGAGCATCGAGAACCCGCCACGCGTTGGGTTTCGCAAAAAGCGGCGTCAGCAGACGTGCGCCGTAACCGAGGGCGCCGAACCAGACCGCACTTGCCGTGATGGCACCGGCTGCAAACCACCAACGTCCGATCTCGCCGCGACCGTTGGCGATAGAACCCATGAGCACGACGGTGTCGAGGTACACGTGTGGATTGAGCCAGGTGAGGGCCAGTGCCATCGTGACGGCGGCAATCCTCGACCCGTTGCCATGTCGATCCGGTGCCAACGTCTGGGGGTGAAGTGCCCGCTTGGCGGCGAAGATCGCATAGCTGAGGAGGAAAACGGCGCCGGCGATACGAACGAACGTGATCATCGACGGTGCGTGTTCGAGGAGGGTCCCGATTCCGCCGACGCCCGCGAGGATCAGAATTGCGTCTGACAACGCGCACACTGCGACGATCGGGAGTACGTGCGATCGCGTCAGACCTTGGCGAAGAACAAACGCATTCTGGGCGCCGATTGCGACGATCAATGACAGTCCGACTCCGAAACCGACGAGGGCCGACGCAGGGTCGTTGGTGCTGAGCATGTTGTCGAGCCTGCCGCGCAGATATCATTCAGTCCAGCTAATGATTCTAAGGACACATCAGAGTAGCTTCAGATTATGTTGGATTTCGAGCAACTGAGGGCATTGCACGCCGCGGTCGACGAGGGAACCTTCGAGGCGGCGGCGCGGAAACTACACATCACGCCTTCGGCGGTCAGCCAACGAATCAAAGGTCTCGAGACCTCGGTTGGCCGGATCCTGGTGCAGCGCACCAAACCCATCCAGGTCACCGATTCCGGGAGAGAAGTCCTGCGTCTTGCACGTCAGATAGACGCTTTGTCGCGTGACACCGTGCGAGAGCTCGGCCTTGAAAATGGTTCAGGGATGTTTGCGCGTGTCTCGATCGCGGTCAATGCCGATTCGCTGTCCACCTGGGTTCTCGGGGCCCTCGCGGAGTTCACGCAAGAAGTCAGTTTCGATTTTCATCTCGACGATCAAGACCACACCACCGAACTGCTGCGCGACGGTTCGGTCATGGCTGCCGTCACGTCTGTTGCGTCACCGATTCAAGGGTGTACCTCCAGTCGGTTGGGCATCATGCGGTATCGGCCGATGGCGAGTGCAGAGTTCTGCCGTCGTTGGTTCGCAGACGGTGTCACGGCCGAATCCCTTTCGGAGGCGCCGCTGGTTGTGTTCAATCGCAAGGATCTACTGCAGGATCGGTACCTCGATCAAAAGGTCGGCCACCCCGCCGATCCGCCCCGTCATCTTGTTCCTTCATCGGCAGACTTCGCGGACGCCGTCAGGCGGGGATACGGCTGGGGATTGATACCGGACCTGCAGCGCGGCGACGACGATCGCTCCGGCGTGCTGATCGGATTCGATCCGGACTTCGTGGACGACGTTCCGCTGTACTGGCAGCAGTGGAAACTGTCGTCACCTGTCTTGCGCCGGATCTCCGAGGTGGTGACCAGACGCGCCCACGAGGTGTTGCATCAGCCGTCGAACTGATGCATACCGTACGTGTGGTGTTGTGCTCAGGGAACAAAGAACCTGGACAAGTTGATCCCCTGGGACCGTTTCTTCGGCCGCAGGACGCCGATAGTGTTTTGAGTCACACACGAATGAAAGGTGCTGACTCTCGTGGCGAACATCGGATATCTGGCTTGGGATCTTGCAGAGAAGTACGGGCAGAAGCCGTGCTTGCGGGACGACCACGTCGAACTCACGTATGAAGAGTTCGCAGATCGCACGGAAGCTGTTGCCGCGCAATTGGCCGGACTCGGAATCGGCCTCGGTGACGTGGTGGCGATCATGCTGCCCAATCGCGTCGAGTTGCTGATCGCGATCATGGCTGCCTGGCGCATCGGTGCTGCGGCTACACCCATCAATCCGATGTTCACCGCGAACGAAGCGGACTACCAGATCGCGGACTCCGGGGCCGAGTTGGTCATCACCGCCACTGCCGACGCACCCTCGGGCGGCCGAGCAGTGCTGGCCGTCGAGGATCTGGCGACAGTGCCGCCGACCGATCCCCGACCCGGAATCGATGTTGCAGCAGACGATCTGGCGTTGCTCATCTACACCAGCGGCTCCACCGGACGGCCCAAGGGAGTGATGCTGACTCATGCCAACCTGCAGTTCATGGCTTCGTCGATGGGCAAGAACATCGGTGTTACCGGCGCGGATCACTGCCTGCTGATTCTGCCGCTGTTCCATGTCAACGCGATCTGCGTCAGCGTCTTGACGCCCTTACTTGTCGGCGGACAGGTGAGTGTCACCGGGAAGTTCTCGGTTTCGAGATTCTTCGACGACGTCGCGCGGCTTCGCCCCACGTATTTCTCGGCGGTGCCGGCAATCTACGCGATGCTGACCTCACAGCCGGAAGACCCTTCGATCGACACGTCGTCCTTGAGGTTTGCCGTGTGCGGTGCGGCGCCGATCAGCAAGGAACTCCTCGAACGCGCTGAGCAGCGTTTCGGTTTCGTGATCGTGGAAGGTTACGGACTCACCGAGGGGACCTGTGCGTCGGCCTGCAATCCTGTGGACGGCGTGCGCAAACTCGGTACGGTCGGCCCGGCGTTGCCCGGCCAGCAGATTTCCATTCTTGCCGAGGACGGAACCTTTGCGCCCGCCGGGACTGCCGGAGAGGTGGTCATCAAGGGTGGCAACGTGATGCGTGGCTATCTGGGTAAGCCGGAGGAAACTGCGAAGACCGTCAAGGATGGTTGGTTGCATACCGGTGACGTCGGAGTCCTCGACGAGGACGGCTACCTGACCCTGGTCGATCGCATCAAGGACATGATCATCCGTGGGGGAGAGAACATCTACCCCAAGGAGATCGAAAATTCGCTCGCTACACATCCTTCCGTGCTCGAGGCAGCCGTCATCGGCGCTCCGCACCAGGTCTACGGAGAGGTGCCAGTTGCCTATGTCGTTGCCTACCCCGATGCACCCGTCACCGAAGACGAACTGCTCGAACATGTCACGGCCTTGCTCACCCGAGTAAAGGTGCCAGTGGCGATCTACGTCGTCGATGCGCTTCCCCGAAACCCGGTGGGCAAGATCGACAAACCTGGAATGAGACGAGCTTTGAGCGCAACTCCCGCTCACTAGTCACTTCCCCGTAATACCAGCACAGCTCGACGACGTCCGTCGAGTCGATCCGTCATGCCCACATTCCGTATTTCAGGAGCACATCATGGGATTCAAAGAAGGAAACTTCCCTCCCGTCGATCCGGCAACGTTCATGGACAAGCCGTTTCTCGAGCGTCTGCGTGACATGTCCACGCACTGGGTGGATTACGGCTTCGGTACGCCGAAGATGGTCCACACCGTCTACATCATGAAACTGTTGTTCCTCTACCTGGCAGCTGGAACAGCCGTTGCCACTTTGACTTCCGGCCTCTCGTGGTTCGACATCGGATCGTGGTGGAACCAGCCGATCGTCTACCAGAAACTCATCATCTGGACGATGATGCTCGAGATGCTGGGCTTGGCAGGATCCTGGGGACCGCTCGCCGGCCACTTCAAGCCGATGACCGGTGGAGTTCTCTACTGGCTCCGCCCCGGCACCATTCGTCTGCCACCGTGGCCGGGCAAAGTGCCGCTCACCTCGGGTGACACCCGCACGGTGTTCGACGTCTTCATCTATGCCGCCGCAGTCGCCAATCTCCTTGTTGCCGCTGTTCTCCCCGGTGTTCACACCACAGGAATCGACTCGGCAATCGCTGACAATGCCGGACTGGTGCGTCCGACGGTCTTGTACTCCTTCCTGGTACTCATGGTGATTCTCGGGTTGCGGGACAAGGTGCCCTTCATCGCTGCCCGTAGTGAGCAGTACCTGCCGGCGATCTTCTTCTTCACATTCCTGCCGTTCGTCGACATGATCCTGGCGCTCAAACTGCTGATCGTCATGGTGTGGATCGGTGCCGGCGTCTCGAAGTTCGGTCGCCATTTCTCGCTGGTGGTTCCTCCGATGCTCAGCAATACCCCGTGGATCCCGTCGAAGAAGATCAAGCGCGCCCACTACCGGAATTTCCCGGAGGATCTGCGGCCTTCACACCTGGGCGGCGGCGTCGCACACGTGGCCGGAACGATGGTCGAAATCGTCACCCCGTTGATACTGCTGTTCTCGACGAACAAGACCCTCACGATCCTCGCCGTGATCCTCATGGTCGGATTCCATCTGTTCATCGCGTCGACCTTCCCGCTTGCCGTCCCACTCGAATGGAATCTTCTGTTCGCCTATGCCTCGGTCTTCCTGTTCCTGGGATTCCCGGCATGGGACGGCTACGGACTCGGCGCCATGTCCTCACCGTGGATCACCGCGGGAATTGTTGCAGCCCTTGCCTTCTTCCCCATTCTCGGAAACCTTCGACCGGATCTGGTGTCCTTCCTGCCGTCGATGCGTCAGTACGCCGGCAACTGGGCATCCGCGACGTGGGCATTCGCGCCGGGCGCTGAAGCCAAGATCGACCAGTTCATCAAGCGTCCGTCGCCGGATACGCGCAATCAGTTGATGACGATGTACCCCGAAGATGTGTCCGATGTCGTTCTGCATCAGCTGTTGGGCTGGCGTTCCATGCACAGCCAGGGGCGTGCGCTGTTCTCTCTGATGATCAGGCACCTCGGCGACGACATCAACACGTACTCACTGCGGGAAGCAGAGTTCATGTGCAACTCCATCGTCGCCTTCAACTTCGGTGACGGGCACCTGCACGACGCGAAGTTGATCGCAGCCATTCAGCGTCGCTGCAATTTCGCACCCGGTGAGTTCCTGGTGACCTGGATCGAATCGCAGCCCATCCACAAGGGAACGCAGGAGTACCAGGTGATCGATGCCGCTCTCGGTGTCATCGAACGAGGTACTTTCAAGGTCGCCGACGCAGTCGCCGAACAGCCGTGGTTGCCGAACGGGCCCATTCCGTTCGACGTTCAGTGGACACTGGACGTACGGGCCGACCGCGCGGCAACGGATCCGCAGGTTGTCTCCGAACCGAAGATGCGTACGAGGGTCAGCGGTAGCGAGCAAGAGGTGAGTAAGTGACAAAGGCCGTAGTCGTCGGCAGCGGGCCCAATGGGCTCGCTGCCGCGGTACACCTCGCACGTAGCGGTGTGGACGTGCAGGTGCTCGAGGCTGCCGACCAGATCGGCGGAGGCACCCGCTCCGGTCCGATCGACGTGCCGGGGTTGATCCATGATCACTGCTCGGCGTTTCACCCGATGGGTATCGGCTCGCCGTACCTGTCCAAGCTGGACCTCGAGCGATACGGGCTGATCTGGAGATGGGCAGAGGTGGACTGCGCGCATCCGCTCGACAACGGGGACGCCGGGGTCCTGTACCGCTCGCTGGAGCAGACGGCTGCGGGGCTCGGCGCTGACGGGCCTCGATGGCAACGCATGTTCGGTGACTTGTCGACTGGGTTCGATGCGCTGGCGTCCGATCTGATGCGCCCGATCGTCAATGTTCCGCACCATCCGCTGCGGCTCGCAGCTTTCGGTCCGCGAGCGCTGCTTCCGGCAACGGTGACCGCCAAACTGTGGAAGACGGACAAGGGGAAGGCGCTGTTCGGCGGGGTTGCCGCACACGCCTTCTATCCACTCAACCGTCCGGCCACCTCGGCGGTGGGATTGATGATCACTGCTGCTGGTCACCGCTACGGTTGGCCGGTTGCCGAGGGAGGTTCGCGGTCGATCACCGACGCGATGGCTGCGATGCTCCTCGATCACGGCGGCAAGATCGACACCGGCGTTCGGGTTCGTACGGCCTCCGAGATTCCGGACGCCGATGTTGTTCTGCTGGATGTCAATCCGGGGGGTGCGCTCGAAATTCTGGGCGATCGACTCCCTGGTCGAGTGGCGAGGGCCTATCGAAAGTTCAAGCAGGCTCCCGGAGCATTCAAGGTCGATTTTGCGATCGAAGGTCATGTGCCGTGGACCAATCCGGACTGTGCTCGGGCCGGAACTGTCCATCTGGCAGGTGGTTTCGACGAAATCGTGGCCGCTGAGCGTGAGACGAATTCAGGCCGTATGCCGGACCGGCCGTTCGTGCTCCTAGGTCAGCAATACCTGGCTGATCCCACCCGATCCGCCGGGAACGTTCATCCTCTGTATGCCTATGCGCACGTGCCTCACGGTTACGCCGGCGACGCTACGGAGGCGATCATCCGTCAGATCGAGAGGTTTGCGCCAGGATTCCGGGAGCAGATCGTCGCGACGTCGAGCAGTGGTACAGCTGACCTGGCAGAGGACAATCCGAATCAGGTAGGCGGCGACATCATCGGAGGTGCCAACACCGAACTGCAGGTTGTCTTGCGTCCGCGCGTCGCAGTCGATCCGTACAGCACGGGGATCGCGGGCACTTACCTGTGCTCGGCCTCGACCCCGCCGGGTGCCGGAGCACATGGAATGTGCGGGTACAACGCAGCCGAATCGGCTCTGAAGTACCTGCGACGAAAGGGTGCGGAAGTTCTGTGAGTAGTCCATCGCACAAGGAGCGAGGCGCCGGTGCGATGCGGCGCCTCGCCCGAGTGCCTGCAGCCGCGGAGCCGGAAGTGCTTGCGGTGGTTGCCGAGTTGGCACGACGACTCGACGAGCGCAGCGCCGACATCGCGCGTGAGATGGCCTTCATGATGGCTCACGAAATCGACCAATTGGATGCAGACGCCAAATTGCTCGAAATGCTCGAGGCCAGCGTGCAGGGAAACATCACGACGATCATCCACGTATTGGCCAACGACATTCCGATCGATCATCTCCAACCCACCACTGCTGCAGTGGAATACGCGCTGCGTCTGGCGCAGCGGGATGTCCCGTCCAACTCCCTTGTCCGGGCCTATCACATGGGCCAAGGCGATCTGATGCGGATCTGTCACGACGAGATCAGCACACTGGATATTCCGGCGCGACTCACTTTGGCTGTCCTGAAACACACTTCGGACGTGGTCTACAGCTACATCGACTGGATCACGCTCTACGTCTTCGACGCGTACGAGCGGGAACGCAGTCGATGGATGGCAGCGCAGGGAAACCTCCATTCGGCCGCAATCCACGCCCTCCTGTCCGGCACCAACGCAGATACCGCTGCTTTCGAAGCGGAGACCGGGTACCGCCTCGGTCAGAACCACGTCGCCCTGGTGGTCTGGTCGACGTGGGATGCCGACGTCATGGGCATCAATACGCTGGACCGACTCGTACGTGATCTCGGCGCAGCGGCGGGAGCGGACAAGCCGCCGATCATCACCGCCATCGATCGACGCACGGTGTGGGCGTGGCTGCCGTTCGGTCGCCGGGTGCCTGCGCCGGATCCGGAGTTTCTCGCGGCGGCAGTGCCGTTGGACGGCGGGGCGCGGGTGGCAATCGGACTGCCGGGGTCAGGGGTCGACGGTTTCAAACGGTCCCACGAACAGGCAACCGCCGCCTATTCGGTTGCTGCCGTCCCGGATACACCGCAGCGACCTGTGGTGAGCTTCGGAGACCGCGGCGTCGCTGTGGTCTCACTTCTGTCCGAGAACATCGATTCGACGAAGTCATGGGTCTGGGAGGTGCTTGGCCCGTTGGCGGAAGATACGCCCTCTGCTGCATCCTTGCGGACGACGTTGAGTGTGTACTTTGCACATGGTGAAAGTCATCTGCACACTGCCAATCACATGAATCTGCACCGGAATACGGTGAAGTATCGCATCAACAAGGCGCTCGGCGATCCAGTTGCTGCCGGCCGAGACAAGTTGGATCTTGCTCTGGCCCTGCAGGTTTGTGAGTTGTTGGGTAGATCGGTCTTGCGCCCCGCGCGAACGTCGTGAGTTGTGGAAAGTTGTGGACGCGACACGGCCTGTGGGCTCCGTATCGGGGTTTGATGTCCGATGCGGAGCCTGGCCGTGTTCTGTTGTCGCCAAAGAGGTTTGACCCCTCAGGTTTTGAAGGTGGTGTTCGCCGGCCTGGGTTGCTGCCCGGGGTCGATCGAGGGCGGCGGGATGAACCAGGGTTTGTTGTCGGCGCCGATTCGGATTTCCCATTTCCCGACGAACCCTGATTTCCGGTGCATCAGTCGGTGATGTGAACGGCACAGCAGGACCAGGTTGTTCATCACCGTCGGGCCACCGTTCGCCCAGTGCCGGATATGGTGCGCATCCGTCCAGGCGGGCACGCACGTGCAGCCGGGGAAGGCGCAGCCTCTGTCTCGGGCGATCAACGCCACTCGCTGTTCGGCGTTGACCAACCTCTTTCCTGGTTTCGCATCGAGCGGTGCGCCGTGATCGTCGAGCAGAACGGTCGAGAGGAAACAATCACACCCGAGAAGTCGGGTCTGCGACACCGAGAGCGGCCCCAGCCACGGCATGTGCCCGACATCAAGATCCGACACAGCCACTCCACCACCATCGGGCGAGGGTGTGGCGGCGCAGTCTCGATACTCCGCCAAATCACGGGCGTTGATGTGCACGTTCACATGCGGACGCTGACCACCATCGGTACCAGTCTTGGCGCAATCGAGATAACGCCGGATCAGTTCGGTGAACCCGTCCGCCGTGCGTTTCGCCGCCGACCGAGCATCCGGCGTCCCATCCGGTGCCGGGGTCGGCATCGTCAGATTCGACAACGCCGACAACAGCATTTCACCGGTCAGGGCATCGAAATCGCCGCGCACCACCACTCGACCGTTCAATGTCGAGACGATCCGCAACTCGTTGAGATCGACATCCTCGGCGGGCGGGATCTCATCCGATTCGAACAACCGCTCCAAGGTCGCGATCACGTTCCGCACTTTCGTCGTCGTCGCTTCCACACCCGACGCAGCCGCCAACAACAAATCGATGCACTTCGGTAGCGCCTCCTCCGGCATCCCCTTCGGCGGTGACTCACAGAACGCCACGATCAACACGGCATGATCGAACGAGCAATCCCCGCCATCGAACCGAGCCGCCACCGCCGGAAACGGCCGCAAAGCTGCACCCAACGCGGCGATCTTTTTCCCGTCCCGAACCTGCAACATGGTGTTCGCCGCCAACCACGAACCGACCCCGCGGCTGGCGATCACCTGATCATCCGGGCGCATCGAGAGTTCGTCGACCACTGCCACCCGCACAGCCTCGAGACGAAGAATCTCCGCGCTCGCCGACACCGCAGCCGCACGTAACTCAGCAGCCGACAACTGCCACAGACGTCCGCGTAACCCCACCGCAGAACCCGAAACCACGTCCGACAACAAGACACTCATTGAATCCCCCGATCCCCTCCCCAAATCATACTCGAACATGCGTTCGAGTCAAGGGGTTATTCACCAACGAATCGGCCTGACTCTGTGATGTCAGCGGGTTGTCATACTGTGGTCGAGTGACTTCGCCGTGGACAGCTGGGCAGGTGGCGTCGGTAGCTCCGGACGCCGCATCGCTGGCCGCTGCGCGCAAGTTGGCTGGTTCGTGGAGCCATGCCGGCAACAGGGGTCTCGCGCTCTGGGGGCTGTGTCAGGGCAGCGGCTCGAAGCCGTATCAAGCAGTGGTCGACCTGAGGGGCCCTGCATACAAGTGCTCGTGCCCCAGTCGAAAGTTTCCGTGCAAACATGCTCTGGGGCTGTTGGTGGAATGGTCGGAAGGGCGTGTGCCGTCGGCGGACGAGCCCGCCGACTTCGCGGCAGAGTGGTTGTTGCGCCGCGAGGAGAAGGCCGAGACCCGCGGCGAAAGGGCTGAGACCGGCGACGAGGCTCCCAAGAGGGCTCCCGACCCGGCGACAGCGCAGAAGCGCGCCGACCGCGTTGCGAGCGGTCTCGTCGAATTGGACCTGTGGATCACCGATCAGATCCGCAGTGGTCTGGCAGCGATGGACACATCCTGGGCGGGCTTCGACGCAGTAGCTGCTCGAATGGTGGATGCTCAGGCGCCTGGTGTCGCAGGCACACTTCGAGCCTTGGCGGGCACCGTTGCGTCTACCGAGAACTGGCCTGAGAAAGTCCTCGACGAGTTGGCTCGGTTGCACCTGCTGGTTGCTGCGCATCAGAAGCTGTCCGAGTTGCCGGAAGATCTTGCCGATTCGGTGAAAGCACACGTCGGCTATCCGGTCTCAACCGAGAGTGTGATGGAATCGATTCCGGTGAAAGAGAACTGGATGATTCTCGGTTCCGGGATCACCGAGGAGAAGCGACTGTTCACCCGAACGGTGTGGATGCTCGGCAGGAATTCGAAGCGGTGGGCCATGCTGCTCGACTTCTCCCACGGGTCACCCAATTTTGCCACCGAAACGCCGCCAGTCGGGTTTCTGCTCAACGCCGATGTTCATTTCTATCCCGGTGCCGCGGCATTGCGGGCGCGGATAGGGGTCACGCACGGAGAACCGGAGCCCTTCACAACCATGCCGTTCGGAAGCATCGACACTGCGTTGCAGCAGTTTACCGATGCCCTCGCCGCGGATCCATGGTTGCGCTCGTGGCCGGCAGTGATCAGTTCGGTGGTCCCGTCGTTCGTCGACGGATCATGGTTTGTCGTCGACGAATCGGGCACAGCGCTTCGGGCAGAGGGTGATTCGGATCTTCTGTGGAAGTTGCTCGGCATTTCCGGCGGTTACCCGGTCACAGTCTGCGGAACGTGGAACGCGCTGGCTCTTACTCCGATCTCGGTTTTCACGGGAGGGCAGGTGATCGTGCTGTGAGTACATTGATCTCAGCGGCGCTCCTTGGGACAGCCAGAACAGCAACAACATTCGAGGAGCTGCCGGCTGAAGTGCGTGGCTACGCTCGCGAACTCGACGGCGATCCTGCCGAGATGCTTCTCGCAGGAGCAGCGTTGGAGAGGGCGTACCGCCGTGGCGGTGCGGGCTCCACCACGGCGGCGGTGCCGACATCTGCGCCAGACGATGTTCGATTCACGCTGCCGGAATCCTCATCGGCGCATCTGCTGTCGATGCTCGCGGCCAAGGCGACCTTGCTCGACGAATGGTTCGCAGTCGCGTTGGAGCACAATTACCGTGCGCCTGATCATCTGGTCGCCGAGTTGCTTTCCTTTGCACGTGCAAGTGAAGCTCACCGGGAGAGCATCCTGCAGATGGTCGGCGAGCGTGGTCGATGGCTTGCCGCGCAAAACCCCGAGTGGAGCAAACTCGTCCGAACCAGGGATGCCAACCCGGACGTGTGGCGTCACGGAAGTTCGTCGCAGCGCACACAGTGGCTGATGGACACTCGTCGAACAGATCCCGCGCTGGCGTTGGCCGAACTCCGAAAGTCCTGGGCCACCGAGCGGGGCGAACAGAAGGCTGCCTTCGTCGCGGCGCTGGCAAACGGACTGAGCGCGGATGATCAACCATTGTTGGAGGAAGCCCTCGACGACCGTCGCAAGGACGTGCGACGCGCGGCAGTGGAAGTACTCGGACAACTCCCCGAATCGGAGTTCGGGGAGAGAATGGCTGCTCGGGTTCGGAAATGGGTGCGGGTGGAAAGGAAACTCGTTCGGTCCACGCTCGTCATCGTCCCGCCTGAGGAAGTCGATTCAGCGGCGAGGCGAGACGGCATCGAAGACCGGCCGAATCCACACACCGACTATCGTGCCGAGTATGTGCGTCAGGCGATCAGTTCTGCGCCGTTGTCTCTGTGGAACAACATGATCGGTGGACCAGGCAAGGTCTTGGGGATGAGCGTTGACGAAAGCTGGGAGCCGATCCTTCACGACGCGTGGTCCACCGCCGCAGTCGCGCAGAACAATACGGAATGGGCGCTGGAACTCTTTCGTATGCGCGGCACCGCCACCGATCGACGCGTGCTCCCGTTGGTGCCGGCCAAGGCGCTGGCTGATCTGTTGAGGTCCGGAAACGGCGACGCCAATGTTCTGCACCCGGGCCGGGCAGCGATCTACGACGCTCTGCGAGGTCCATGGCCCGAGGACATCACCCGGGCAGTGGTGGCCCAGTGGGAACGAGTTGCGGCCAGACGTGCCGACGGAGGCGCCAAGGCCGGCGAATTCTCACGCTACAAGTACGTCGCATCGCTGCGCCTGGCCGAGACTCGATTTCCTTACAGCGCAGTAACTTTGCTGGAGCGTGCTGCGGAACGTGCACGTGACCCGGACTGGCGGCAGACCTTCGCCAGAACTGCCAGTGCCATCACCCACCGCAAGACTCTGCTCGAGGAGCTCAAGTGACTGACAGCGTAACCGTGCCCACCACGGAACCGGAAAAGCTCGCGCAACCGGCAAAGCTGATGCGGCCCCACGCAGAGCAGGAGTACGCGCTCGAACTCGAAGCACTGGCCGCGCAGGACACCCGTCCGCGTCCACCGTCGTGGAACTTGTCGCCCTGGGCCGTCGTGACGTATCTGTTGGGTGGCACTCTCGACGACGGAACCGTCATTTCGCCGAAGTACGTCGGTCCACGGCGGTTGATGGAAGTGGCCGTCGCAACTCTTGCCACCGACCGGGCGCTACTGCTGTTGGGGGTTCCCGGTACGGCCAAGACCTGGGTCTCCGAACACCTTTCGGCCGCAATCTCGGGTGCGTCGACGCTCCTGGTTCAAGGCACGTCGGGTACGCCCGAGGAAGCTATCCGCTACGGCTGGAACTACGCACGTCTTCTCTCCGAGGGGCCGACCGCCGGTGCGCTGGTGCCTTCTCCCGTGATGACGGCGATGGAAACCGGGAAGATCGCCCGCGTTGAAGAGTTGACGCGTATCCCGGCCGACGTGCAGGACGCCCTCATCACCATTCTCTCCGAGAAGACGTTGCCGGTGCCGGAGCTGGGCATCGAGGTGCAGGCAGCCAAGGGCTTCAACCTGATCGCTACCGCCAACGATCGCGATCGCGGTGTCAACGACCTGTCGTCCGCACTGCGTCGACGGTTCAATACCGTAGTCCTCCCTTTGCCGGCCAGCGAGGAAGACGAGGTGGCCATCGTGGCACGTCGAGTCGAACAGCTGGGCGCAGCACTGGAATTGCCGACAACCCCCGCAGCAGCCGAGGAAATTCGCCGGGTCGTCACCGTGTTCCGGGAACTGCGATCAGGCACGACCACCGACGGCCGCACCAAGTTGAAGTCCCCGTCCGGAACTCTGTCGACGGCGGAGGCGATCTCGGTGGTCACCAACGGTTTGGCGTTGTCTGCGCATTTCGGGGACGGCGTACTGCGGGCATCCGACGTCGCTGCCGGAATCCTGGGCTCGGTGATCAAGGATCCGGTCGCAGACAAGGTGGTGTGGAACGAGTACCTCGAGGCAGTAGTGCGTGAACGCGGCGAGTGGTCCGACTTCTACCGGGCGTGCCGCGAGGTCACCGGGTGACCATCGTGATTCCGGACCTGCGTGTCCGGGTCTTCGGTATCCGTCACCACGGCCCGGGATCTGCTCGTTCGGTTCGGCAGGGCCTGGAAGAGTTCTCGCCTGACGTCGTCCTGATCGAAGGGCCTTCGGACGCAGACCCGTTGGTGATGCTGGCGGCGTCGGAATCGATGGAACCACCGATTGCGTTGCTCGCGTACGCCACTGGCGAACCGTCGAAGGCGGCATTCTGGCCGTTTGCGGTGTTCTCACCCGAATGGCAAGCGCTGCAGTGGGCTGCGAAGAACGGTGTGCAGGCACGGTTCTGCGATCTGCCCGCCTTCAACGTGTTGGCGGATCAGGGGATTCGTACTGTCCGCGAGGGCGATCCTCTGTCGGAACTGGCCGCGGCCGCGGGTTTCGACGATACCGAACGCTGGTGGGATTCGGTGATCGAATCTAGCTCGGGCGCAGATTCTTTCGATGCGATCACCGAGGCGATGGAGGCGCTGCGTGAGACAGTGCCGATCGACGAGGAGACAGCGCATCGCGAAGCGTATATGCGTCAGGTGCTGCGAAAGACGTTGAAAGATGGCGCTGAGCGGGTAGCGGTCGTCTGCGGAGCCTGGCACGCGCCGGCGTTGGTCGGAGCCTTGGGGCCGGCGGCACCCGATGCTCGCATCCTCAAAGGAATGTCCAAGGTCAAGACCTCGCTGACGTGGGTTCCCTGGACTCACTCACGCCTGGCGTCGGCATCGGGTTACGGCGCCGGAATCACCTCGCCGGGTTGGTATCACCACCTGTTCACCGCGAACGACAAGACGATCACGCGGTGGCTCACCAAAGTTGCGCGGGTGCTCAGGGACGAGGACCTTCCGATCTCGAGTGCTCACGTCATCGAAGCTGTCCGGTTGGCAGATACGTTGGCGGCACTGCGTTCTCGACCCTTGGCGGGATTGTCGGAGGTCACCGAGGCAACGAGGTCGGTGATGTGCGACGGGAACGACGTTCTTCTGGATCTGATCACGCGAAGATTGGTTGTGGGCGAAGCGCTGGGCGCGGTGCCCGAGGAAACTCCGACAGTCCCACTCGAAGCAGACCTGCGCGCACGCTCGAAGACCTTGCGGCTCAAACAACAAGCGGGAGCAAAGACTCTCGATCTGGACCTGCGACGCGATATCGACGTCGAGCGTTCCCAGTTCCTGCACCGACTGGGGATACTCGAGATCGATTGGGGAACCCCGGCCGACAGTGAGGTCCGTTCCACCGGAACGTTCCGGGAGACTTGGGCGCTGCAATGGAAGCCCGAATTTTCGGTCTCGGTGATCGAGGCGTCGCTGTGGGGCACGACGGTGGTTGCAGCGGCAACATCACGTGTCGTCTCGAAGATCAACGAGCCGGACATCACTCTCGCGTCACTGATCGGACTACTGGAGAACTCGCTCCTGGCAAACCTGCCGGCAGCGTTGTCCGCTGTGCTGGAAAGTGTGAAAACGGTGGCGGCACTAGATCATGACGTGTCGCACCTGATGGCGGCGCTGCCCACGCTGACGCGAACGCTGCGGTACGGCGATGTGCGCGGAACCGACGTGTCTGCCTTGGTCGACGTCGCCGACAGCCTGTTGATCCGCATTTGCACCGGCCTCGCAGTCGCCGTCACGGGCCTGGACGATCCCAGTGCCGAGGAGTTTCGCGAACACCTCGACAAGGTTCACTCGGCAGTCATGGTTCGTGACGATCGCGATGCGAGCGCACGGTGGCTGCAGGCCATGGCCGGCGTGATCGACCGTGACGACGTCAACGGATTACTCGTCGGACGGTTGGTGCGGCTACTGCGCGACAGCGGTTCGATCACGGAAACCGCTGCAGCCCAGCGCTTGTCTCGGGCCCTGTCCGTGGGAAGCACGCCGACCGGCAAAGCCGGGTGGGTCGACGGGTTTCTCGGTGGAGGAGGGCTTGTGCTCGTTCACGATCGAGCGTTGCTCACGCTGATCGACACGTGGGTTCGCCAACTTCGTGAGCAGGACTTCATCGACACGCTTCCACTGCTTCGACGTACGTTCGGAGCGTTCGAGGCGGGGGAGCGTCGAGCGATCGGTCAGGCGGTCAGAGGCGGCCGACGCGTCGAAACGACAGTGGAGACCGATGCTCGACGCGGCAGAGCGGCAATGGCGGTCGTTGCGGACATCTTGGGGGTGGGCGCATGAGCGACGACGATCAGCGCCTTCGACGCTGGAGACTGATGCTCGGGGAATCCGCCGAAGAATCGACGGGTGGGCTGGGCCAACCGGGCGAGCGTCGAATGGATGCAGCTCTTGCCGCACTCTACGATTCGTCCGGCCCGACCAAGGGGCGACGCCGCTCAGCCGGATTGGGGGCGTCGGCTCCGTCCGTCGCCAGATGGCTCGGCGATATCCGGACGTACTTTCCCAGCACGGTGGTGCAGGTGATGCAGAAGGACGCGATCGACCGACTGGGTTTGGCGCAGTTGCTGCTCGAACCGGAACTGCTCGATGCCGTCGAGCCCGATGTGCATCTGGTCGGGACGCTGCTGAGCCTCAACCAGGTCATGCCGGAGGCCAGCAAGGCAACTGCTCGAATGGTCGTCGGCAAGGTGGTTCGGGAAGTCGAAGAGCGAATCGCGAAGAAAACGAAGGCCGCGGTGACCGGGGCACTCAATCGTTCGGCCAGAACGTCGAATCCGAAGTTGCGTGACATCGACTGGGACCGAACCATCCGAGCAAATCTGTCGCACTACCTTCCGGAGTATCGAACCGTCGTCCCCGAGCGGCTCGTCGGATACGGCCGTAAGTCGAAATCCGTGCAGCGCGACGTAGTCCTGGCGATCGACCAATCGGGTTCGATGGCGTCCAGCGTCGTCTACGCATCCGTGTTCGGCGCGGTGTTGGCGTCGATGCAGGCGCTGAAGACTTCGCTCGTGGTTTTCGACACTGCCGTCGTCGACCTGACGGACAAACTGTCCGACCCAGTCGACGTCCTTTTCGGGACCCAACTTGGTGGGGGCACGGACATCAACCGCGCAATCGCGTACAGCCAGTCACTGATCTCGCGTCCTGCCGAGTCGATGTTCGTTCTGATCTCGGACCTCTACGAGGGCGGTATTCGCAACGAGATGTTGCGCCGCATGGCCGCCATGAAGAACTCCGGCGTTCAAGTCGTGGTTCTACTGGCACTCTCGGACGACGGGGCACCGTCGTTCGATCACGACAATGCAGCGTCGCTGAGTGCCCTCGGGATTCCCGCGTTTGCGTGCACGCCGGACAAGTTTCCGGAACTGCTGGCGGTGGCTCTGGAACGCGGGGACGTGTCGGCTTGGGCGGATCAGCTCAGCCTCGAACAGCACTGACCGGTCTGCTTCGAGAACCTGAACACCGGGTACACCCGCACGATGGGTGACGGACAGGTTGCTGGTTCGACGACGCAGGCGGGTTCAGGACTGGTTCTCACGGTGTTGGCATCCAGCCAATTCCTGATGACCTTGGACAGTTCGGTCATGAATGTTTCGATGGCAACCGTCGCCGAGGACGTCGGCACGAGCATCACCGGTATTCAAACCGCGATCACGCTGTACACCCTGGTCATGGCGACGCTGATGATCACGGGCAGCAAGCTGGGGTCGATGATGGGTCGTCGCCGGGCCTTCGCGCTCGGCCTGATCATCTACGGCGCAGGTTCTCTGACAACGGCGCTCGCTCCCAATCTTGCGGTCCTGCTGATCGGATGGTCGTTCCTCGAAGGCGTCGGTGCGGCACTCATCATGCCCGCGATCGTCGCGCTCGTCGCCACCAACTTTCCGGCGCAGAAGCGCCCGGCTGCCTACGGTCTGGTCGCTGCCGCCGGCGCGATGGCCGTGGCGGTCGGGCCGCTGATCGGCGGCGCCGCGACGACATTTGCGTCATGGCGTTACGTGTTCGTCGGCGAAGTCGTGATCGTTGTCCTGATCTTGCTGGTGCTGAGCAAGGTGGTCGACGTCCCACCGTCGAAGTCGCGCCTCGACTACGTCGGATCGATCTTGTCCGTGGTCGGGCTGGGCATGATCGTCTTCGGCGTACTGCGCTCGAGCGAGTGGGGTTGGGTGCAGGCCAAACCCGACGGACCGCAGTTGGTCGGGCTTTCCCCGGTGGTGTGGCTGCTGATCGCCGGGCTCCTGGTCGTGTACGGATTCCTGCGCTGGGAGGGACGCCTGGCCGCTGCGGGGAAGGAGCCGTTGCTTGATCCGGCGATGCTGCGAAACCGCGAGCTCAGTGGCGGGCTGTCGATGTTCTTCGCGCAGTTTCTGGTCCAGGCGGGCGTGTTCTTCGCGGTCCCGTTGTTCTTGTCCGTAGTTCTGGAGCTCAGTGCCCTGGAGACGGGAGTTCGCATCCTGCCGTTGTCGGCGGCGCTCGTCGTGGCGGCGATCGGTATTCCGAAGCTACGGCCTACCGCGAACCCGCGACGCGTGGTCCGAGTCGGATTGTTGGTCATGGTCGTCGGCATTCTGATGCTCGTTGCAGGCATGGACCCCGGCGCCAATGCGGCGATCGTGATGATTCCCATGCTGTTCATGGGTTTCGGCTTGGGGTGCCTGTCTTCGCAGCTCGGAGCCGTCACGGTGTCCTCGGTCCCGGACGAGCGCAGCACCGAGGTCGGCGGGTTGCAGAACACTGCCACGAACCTGGGCGCCTCATTGGGAACCGCGCTGATCGGGTCTGTTCTCATCGCCACTCTCACGAGTTCTGCGATTGCCGGGATCGAAGACAACCCGGCAGTTCCGGCCTCGGTGCAGCAGCAAGCGAGCACCGACCTGGCCTCGGGCGTGCCGTTCCTTTCGACGACGCAACTTCGATCAGCTCTCGGTGACGCCGGCGTCACCGAGGCGACGGCGGACGCGATCGTGGATGTGAACGAAGACGCCAGGCTGGACGCGTTGCGTGTCGCCTTTGCCGTGGCTGCGCTGCTCGCGATCGCAGCGTTGTTCCCGACCGCTCGAATCCCCCGCGTCGCGGTCGGCGACAAACGTGGTTCGAGCTAAGAATCAGCAATCGCGGATCGACCTGGACGATCGACGGAACGACCTCTGGATATAGTGATCTGCGCACAATCGATTCGTCAGATGGCTACCGTTGTGAAGGAAACAAGCAGCGAGTCTGAAACACTGACGTTTCACCGGATAAGGGTTCGGTGGGGAGCCAGGGGAGGTTCGGATGGCCAGGCGAGCGGATTCGACGCCCGCTGATGGCGCCTGCGCAGATGTCGGGATGCCTCGCTGATGAGCCGTCCGAGTCGATTGGGCAGGCAAGATCCTGCTTCGGAGGCCGACTGCAACAGCCTGTTTCGCCGTCAGATAGACGAAGCTGCAGCCGTCGCGCCGTTCGCCAATCTTGCGTACATGGCGAGTTTGGTCGTGATTCTGACCTACACCGTTCCGCCTGGACGTCAGACGCTCAGGTGGTTGGGTGGCGCCCTCATCTTTCTCGTCCTCGCGAATTCGATCCGAGTATGGATTCCCCTTCGCTGGCGACCGTCGAAGCACACCCCGCGCTACGACTACGTGGGTCTGCTCGTCGAAGTGATCGTGGTCGCGACCCTCGACGTCACACTTTTCGCTCTGCTCTTTCACGACATGGACGTCTTCCGCGACTTGGTTCTGATCGCGACGATGGCCGGGATCATGGGCGCCGGGACCGTGACGTTCTCGAGTCTGAGATCGGTGAGCCTGACCTGGATCTACATTCACGGCCTCGGCGTCTTCACTGTTCTCGTCGTCCACGCCGAACCCCACTTTCGAATACTTGCGATTCAGTTGTGCATCTACATGTTTGCGCTCACCGTAGGAGCGGTCTATCTGTCGGCCTCTTTCCAGAGACGTTGTCTCGCAGAGTTTCAGGCGGAATCCGAGCGTCAGACTGTGGCGTTGTTGCTCGACGGATTCGAGGGCGGTTCCCGCGACTGGCTGTGGGAATGCGACACCAACGGCCGGTTCTCCCATACCTCGGCACGTCTCGCCGAGGTCGCAGGTATGACGGTGGACGAGTTGCAGCAACTCACCTTCGGGCAACTCCTCACCAGACTCCAGATCGCAGCGAGTCCGGAGGGGCGTGCGGCCGCGGCCCAGATGATCGACAAACTCGAATCGAGTGCTCCCTTCCGGGACACCGTCGTGCCGGTGCATGTCGACGGTAGGCGACGCTGGTGGTCTCTTTCCGGCAATCCACGGGTCCTCGAATCCGGCGTGATTCTGGGTTGGCGCGGTGTCGGTTCCGACATCACGGAGAGGTATGTCCACGAGCAGGAGATCCTTCGCCTTGCGGCCACCGACTCGTTGACCGGGTTGCCGAACCGTCGTGCGTTCGGAGTGGCACTCGAGGAAGCGATCGATTCCCGCGCGCCGGAGAAGCAGGTTCTCGTCGGGATTCTCGACCTCGACAACTTCAAATCGGTGAACGACACCCTTGGTCATCCGATCGGGGACCAATTACTTCTCGAAGTCACGAAACGCCTTCGCGACGTGATCGGTTCGGACATGTGCTCGCGGATGGGCGGTGACGAATTCGGGCTGATCGTCTGTACGTCTTCGCGCGACGATCCCGGTGTGATCTTCGATCGGTACCTGGAAGTGCTGCACGAACCATTCTTCGTCGAAGGCAATCGGATCGAAGTGCGGGCCACGATCGGTTACTCGAGCGCGCCCGAGGATTCGACGGACGCCGACGGATTGGTGATGCTGGCGGATCTGGCTCTGTACGAAGCGAAGTCGACGGGGCGCAATCGAGTGGGCAAGTTCTCACCGCTGCTGCGGGCGAGGGCATCGGCGCGGGCGACGGCGTTGCACGAGCTGGACAGAGGGATCGAGGAAGGGCAGTTCGATCTCCATTACCAGCCTCAGGTCGACACTCAGACCGGTGAAGTGGTGGCCTTCGAGGCTCTTCTTCGGTGGAACCATCCCAGCCGCGGCCTCATCGGGCCCAGCCAGTTCATCTCGGTGGCGGAGGAAACCGGAATGATCATTCCCCTCGGCGCGCAGGCAATGGCGATGGCGACCGCCGCTGCTGCGGGGTGGCCGACCGGAATTGGCGTCTCGGTCAACGTTTCACCAGTGCAGTTGGTGTCGCGAGAGTTCGGTGCGATGGTGAAGAAAGCGCTGACGGATTCGGGCTTGCCTCCGCAACTGCTGCAGCTCGAAATCACCGAGACAGGTGTTGTGGACGATCGCGCGATCCGGGATCTCTACAAGCTGCGTGAGCTCGGGGTTACCGTCGCACTCGACGATTTCGGCACCGGCTATTCGTCCTTCGCCACGCTCCAGAGACTTCCAATCGACGTTCTCAAGATCGATCGAATGCTGGTCACCGACTCGGACGATCCGAAGATGTCCGTGGTGAAGTCCATTGTCGAATTGGCCGCGGCCCTCGGTATGAAATCGTTGGCCGAGGGCGTGGAGACCATCGAGCAGTTCCGCCGCGTCCAGTGGGTCGGGTGTGACCTGGTCCAGGGGTACCACATCAGCAAGGCTCTGACCGCTGAGCGCGTCGATGTGTATCTTGCCGCGACGGACACGGAAACCGGGCGCAGCGTCCACCCACTTACGTGGCTGTGAATCAGATCTGAGCCGAGCGGATCGTATTACCGCCTGCCGCCTTCGCTTGATACATCATCGAATCCGCGACATTTGTCGCCGCCAGGATTGCGGAAGCACCGCCGCTCCACGCCTTCGATTCGGCGGTCATCATCACCGCTCCGACGCTCACCGTTGTGGGGATCGCGTCGGAACAATCCGACAGCGCCGCGTTTATCCCTTCGATCAACAGGGTTGTCGATTCGGGATCGCCGGCGATGACGGCCAGGTATTCTTCCCCGCCGGTTCGAGCGATGACTCCGCGTTCGCCGAGATGTGTGCTCAATCGGTTCGCGGTTCTCCTGATGACATGATCGCCTTCGGCATGACCGTGAAGATCATTCACCGTTTTGAATTTGTCGATATCGACGACGATGAAGGCGAGAGATGAAGAATCGTCTCGGGCGCTCTCGAAGAGATCGCCGACTGCCCCTTCCAGCCCCCGACGGTTGAACAGTCCAGTGAGGGGATCCCGGTCCGAATACTGGGCATCGCGGTAGAGAGTGCGCCAAGTCAGGTGCGCAAAAATGGGAACGAGAGTGACAGCTCCGAAAAGAACGGTGCCGCGGGCCAGAAGCGTCGTGATATCGACGTCGCCTTCCATATATGCAAGAACGAAAACGGTAGTCGTGACGGTCGTCGACCAAACGACATGAGCGACAAGCCACTTTGCGCTGACAAAAAGCGTCGCAAAGGTTCCGGTGACCGCAAAGACGATGCAACCGAACGTCCCGGACGAGCGATCCGGCACCAGGAGGACGGCAGCCGCGATCCCGAGATCTGCGAATATTCCGAATGCAAGCAACCCCCGGCGTCCGGGAAACGGTTGTGTGAACCAGCATGCGGCGATTCCCACACACGTACAGATCATGAAAATCGAAAGAGCTTTGCCGGGTGTGGTCGGCGGCGTATCCGGACCGATCAATTTGTAGAAAGCGGACAGTCCGAAGATGATCGTCATCATTCCGAGCAAGGTTCGGAAGATCGGAATGATTGCCCGGCCGGACCTCTGGTGCTTTATCCACTCGTAGTCGTGTGGTTCGTTGAACCATTCGTGAAGTGTTCGCCAAGAACTGTGCCCCTCGGAGGCGATGACAGGGCTCGGCATGCTGTCCATTTTGCCTTGAATTTAGGTAAAGAGAAAATCTATGTTCGACCGCTTCCATCGGATCGGCTCTTTTCGGGGAAGAGGTTCAATTATCGAGTCGAGCGCTTACTCGATGCTTGTTTCAAGCCTTCTTCGAACTGCTGTGTGCGTTGTTCGAGGCGGTCGCGAACGATCCGACTTTTCGCGTACGAGACTTTCTCACGCCGCAAGCGGCGAGGATGACCCCCAGCGCGACCAGGCTTTGGACGAATTCCGCGCGCGTGGGTTCGTTGAGACCCATTCCCACCAGGATCACGAGAATCAGACCAGTGACCACTATCGGCAGGCCGGGATACAACCAGACACGGAATTTCAGAATCTCGGGGCTTTCGCGTTCCCATCGGCGTCGGAGGCGTAGTTCGGATACACAGATCAGGATGTAAACGAACAAGCAGATTGCGCCCGACGAATTCACGAGGAACAAGAAAATCGTATCCGGCCAGATGTAGCCGGCCGCGATACAGAAGTACCCGGCCACGGTGCAGGCGAGTACGCCCTTCACCGGCACGCCGCGGCTGTTGGTCCGTGTCATCCAGGCCGGCGCGTCGTTGTAGACGGAGAGTGCGAAGAGCATCCGTGACGCCGTGTACAGGCCGGAATTGAGGCAGGACAGCACCGCGACCAGAACCACGAGATTGAGAATGTCGGCGGCGCCGGGAATTCCGAGCAGGTCGAGTGCGGAGATGAACGGAGAATCGCCGACGACGAACGAATCCCACGGCAGCATCGTCACGAGGAGGAAGGTGGCGACAACGAAGAAGGCGAGAATGCGGAAGACGACCGTGTTCGTGGCCCGCCTGATCGCTCCGGCAGGTTCGGCGGATTCCGCTGCGGCGATCGTGACAAGCTCGGCTCCGGTCATGGAGAAGATCACGGCGACAACGCCCACCAGTACGGGGGTGAAGCCGTTCGGCAGAAATCCTCCGTGGCCGGTCAGATTGCTGAAATCGACTTCACTGCCGGGCCAGATGCCGAAGACGAACAGACTGCCGAGCACGATGAAGCCGATGATGACGGCGACCTTGATACCCGCAAACCAGTACTCGGCCTCGCCGAAGTTGCTGACGGAGAGAAGATTGACCCCGGTCATCACCAACAGGAGTGCCGCTGACATGAGCCAGAGCGGGACACCATGGATCCACCGGGAGAGCAAGGTTGCTCCGACGACGGATTCGATGCCGACGACGATCACCCAGAAATACCAGTAGAGCCAGCCTGTGGTGAAACCCGCCCAGTCGCCCAACGCCATGCGGGCGTATTCGGTGAACGATCCCGTACACGGCTTGGCCACGGCCATTTCGCCGAGCATGCGCATCACCAGGAACACGATGATGCCGCAGATCGCGCACGTGATGACTGCGCCGGGGCCGGCCTGGTTGATGATTCCGCTCAGCCCGACGAAGAAACCGGCGCCGATGACGCCGCCCATGGAAAGCATGGTCAGGTGGCGCTTCTTCAAGCCTGTTTTGAGTGTCGAATGAACGCTGGCGGCTTCGGCTGTTTCGGTGCTGCTGTCGGGCATCTGGGCTCAGCTCCTATTGCATGACGCGATCAGTTCTTTCGGAGAGACGCTAAGCTCATCGTGTGATCCAGAACATGGACTTGATGTACAAATCTGAACTGGAAACTGTCAGTTCTGTCCACTGCCCATTTATCCACTGCCTTTCTATTCACTGCCTTCGGAGGTTCCGGTAATGCCGATGACTGTCCGGCGCCTGGCGGCCACCACCTCGCTCGGCCTCACGATCGTTGCCGGTCACGACGACGTGGATCTGTCGATCAGCTGGGCGCACGCAATCGAATTGCAGGATCCGACCCGTTGGCTCGCCGGTGGAGAGCTTGTCATGACGACGGGGCTGCATCTACCGCGTTCGGCGACAAAGCAATACGAGTACGTCGAGCGCATCGCGCAGACCGGTGCGGTGGCACTGGCGTTCGACACCGGCACCGTGCACGATAGGGTGCCGGACGCGATCATCAGGGCCGGCGACGAACTGGGTTTTGCCGTGCTTTCCGTCGCCAAGGAGACGCCGTTCATCGCCATTTCGCGGGCCGTGATCGACGAACTGACCGCCGACCAGATACGAACGGTGCAGGCGGTGGTCGACGCGCAGGAGAAGTTGGCGCGTGCCCTGCTCGACGGGGTGCCGGCTCTGATCACTGCCCTGGGTCGAGCCGTTCACGCAGCAGTCTGTGTTCTCGATCGGGACGGCGCGGTGCTGGCTCTGACGGAAGGTGCGAGTTCGTCTCTGCCCGAACGCATCAGGGAGCGATCAGGTAAGGAGCGCAGCCGGATCGTGGTGGACGACGACGGTCACCTGGCCATTCACCGCCTTGCTGTGAGCGGCACGCTGGCCGTGGCGTCCGAGGCCGCCTTGGATCAGTCCGAGCGATTGTTGGTGGGCCACACGGTGTCGCTGTTGACCATCGAGCTTGCCAAGCCGTTGCGGGTTGTCGATGCCGAACAGCGGCTGAGGTTGGCCGTTACGACGATGGTGCGCCAGGCCGGCGGTGACGTCGACGAAAGTCTGTTGCGGTACTTCGGATTCGAATCCGAAACCACGGTGGTGGCAACCGCCTTGACCGATGTCGGACCTTTGCTTGCGGCCACCGACATCACTTCAGCGGCCCTGGAAGAAGAGTCGGTGCCGTACCTGTTGGCCCCGCTGACTGACGGAACCGGTGTGTGGTTCGTCGTGAAAAGTGAAGTTGCGGAGAAGGTCACACGCAGTGTGTATGCGAGAGTACGGGAGAATTCACGCCGGAGTATCAACGGTGGAATCGGTGGGGTCCGGCCGATGAGCGGTGTTGCGGCCAGTCTGCGCGAGGCCGTCTCTGCTGCCAAAGTGGGGCAGGTCGAAGGACACACGCTCGTTCCGTTCTCAGAACTCGGGACTTTCAGTCTCTTGTTGAGTGTGCAGTCGAGCGAAGTTCTGCAGTCGATCGCGGCCGGTGGTCTCGGTGTGCTGGAAGGCTACGACGCCGAGAACGGTTCCCGTCTGGTGGACTCGATCGAAGCGTTCCTGCACCACAATGGTCAATGGGAGTCCGCTGCAGCGCAATTGGGTGTTCACCGGCACACGCTGCGTAACCGCATGGACAAGGCTGCCGAGTTGATCGGCCGAGATCTCGATTCCGCCCACACCCGGTCCGAGTTGTGGATCGCACTCAAAGCTCGTGAACTGCTGCAGGCGGAATCGAATTCAGATCACGCTCGGCCGCCCCTGAGATAGACGGTGGTGGTGTGAGTGAAGAACTCTCGTGCCGCGTCGCCTTGTTCCTTGGGCCCGTATCCACTCCTCTTCGCACCGCCGAAAGGTACGTGGGGATCAGCGCCCGCCGATTCCGAATTGACGTGCAGGATCCCCACGTCCAGATCGTCGACACCGGCAAGTGCACTGGTCAGGTCTTGCGTGAACAATGCTGCGGACAAACCGAATTCGCCCTCGTTCGCCAAGCGGAATGCGTCTGCGGTTGTTGCTGCCCGCTGCACCGCCAGTACCGGGCCGAAGAGTTCCTCGAACCACAGTTCGGTGCTCGACGGTAGTTCCAGCACTGTCGGTTGGACGTAGTAGCCCGACTGCGGCGCTTCGGCGGTGGCCACAACCCTGGCGCCGCCGTCGACGGCTCGATTGATCCCCTCGATGATCGACTGCTGCGCGTATGCGCTGACCACGGGACCTGTCGTGACGTCGGGATCGAGTGGATCTCCGACTCTCAGTTGCTTGACTTCAACGGTCAGCCTGGCCAGGAATTCCTCGGCGATGGATTCATGGAGCACCAGACGTGAAGTGGCCGTGCATTTCTGGCCGCTTGACCGAAATGCGCCCAGCATCACCTGCTCGACCGCAAGCTCGAGATCTGCGTCGGCAAGTACGACGGCTGCGTTCTTTCCACCCATTTCCGCCTGTACCGGAATTCCGCGCGCCGCAGCAGATCCCGCGATCTTTCGGCCGACGCCGGTGGAACCGGTGAAGGTGACGGCGTCGAGGTCCGGGTGATCGACCAGCGCTTCACCGGCCGCGCTGTCGGCGAGGATCATGTTCAGGACTCCGTCGGGTAGGCCCGCTTCGGTCAGTGCCTGCGCGAGACGGAAGGCCAGAAGGGGCACCGCGGCAGCCGGTTTCCAGACGACGGTGTTTCCGTACACCAAGGCAGGCGCAATCTTCCATGCCGGGATCGCGATCGGGAAGTTGAACGGCGTGACGACGCCTACCACGCCGAGAGGTTTGCGAGTGACGAGAATCTGCTCGCTGCTACGTGGGGAGGAATACACCGTTCCGGTCTCGCGGTCGGCGGCGTTGCCGTAGTAACGCAGAATCTGCGCTGCGCGGCGCACCTCTCCGATACCCTCGGCCAGCGTTTTCCCTTCTTCGCGGGTGAGTTCTTCGCCCCAGGCCTCAGCGTTGGATTCGATGATTTCCGCTGCGCGAGTGAGGTATGCGCCGCGTGCGGACATCGGCAGGCGGGCCCAGTCATTCGCGGCGATGCGGGCGACGCGAACACCGGTCGCCATTTCGGAGGCACCGGCGCGGCCTCCGGTGGCGACAACCTCGTCGGGACGGGCCGGGTTGGTGTCCGTCAGTGTGCCGTCGCTGCCCGTGACCCAAGCTCCGCCGATCAAGCTGCGCACTGCGACGCTCATCGGACTGCGGCCACAGCGTCGCGAAGAATACCGAGTCCTTCGGTCAGCAACTCGTCGGAGATGCTCAGCGGTGGGAGGAAACGGACGACGTTTCCATAGGTGCCGGCGGTGAGCATAAGGAGACCGTGCGTGTGGGCGTAGCTGACGATCTGGGCGACGGCCTCGCGATTCGGAGCCTTGTCCTCGTCGTGGACGAGTTCGATTGCAATCATGGCGCCGCGTCCACGAATGTCGCCGATTATGTCTGTGTCCGAAGCGATTTCGGACAAACCTGTGGTCAGAATGTCGCCGATGTCCTTGGCGCGGTCGAGGAGCCCTTCCATCTCGATCGTCTCGAAAACTGCCAGGGCGGCCTCGCAGGCAACGGGATTGCCGCTGTACGTACCGCCGATACCACCGGGATGCGCGGCGTCCATGACGTCGGCACGGCCGGTCACGGCGGCGAGTGGCATTCCGCCGGCGAGACCTTTTGCGGTTGTGATGATGTCGGGGACGAAGTCCTCACTCTCGCTGGCGAACCAGGCTCCGGTTCGTGCGATACCGGTCTGGACCTCGTCCGCGACGACGAGAATGCCGCGCTCACGGCAGAATTCCGAGATTCGCTTCAGGAATCCCGGAGCGGGAACGATGAAACCGCCCTCACCCTGAATCGGTTCCACGACCACAGCGGCTACCGATTCGGCGCCGATCTGAGTGTCGATCGCAAGACGGAACTGGGCGAATGCTTCGTCGGCCGCGTTTTCGGGGCCGCTCGGCCAACGGTAGGGGTATGCCATCGGAACCCGGTAGACCTCTGGTGCGAACGGGCCGAATGTGGCCTTGTACGGCTGGTTCTTGGCTGTCATCGTCATGGTCATCAACGTGCGACCGTGGAATGCGTGGTCGAAGACGACAACTGCCGGGCGACCGGTGGCGGCACGTGCGTATTTCACGGCGTTCTCGAGCGCTTCGCTGCCGGTGTTGAACAGCGCTGTTCGCTTCTCGTGATCTCCCGGGGTCAGGCGGTTGAGCGCTTCGCAGACCTCGAGGTACCCCTCGTAGGGGTTTGCGAGGAAACACGTATGGGTGAACTGACCGAGCTGGCGCGTGGTGCGTTCGACCACGCGCGGCGCACTGTTTCCGACGGTGGTCACGGCGATGCCGCTGCCGAAGTCGATGAACGAGTTGTCGTCGACGTCGACGACAACTCCTCCGCCCGCTGCGGCAACGTAAATGCTGGATCCGCTGGTCAGCCCGGCCGGTAGTGCGGCGCTCCGGCGCTTTGCCAAAGCGCGCGAGTTGGGGCCGGGCACTTCGGTGACGAGGCGTCGTATCTGGGGAAGGGTCGGTCCACCGATGCACGTTTCCGTGCCGTGCTCGAGAATGGTCATCGCAGTGCCTCCAGTCGTTTTCCGAACTGTAGGACGGCGATGAATGATCCGGACATGGCCGGATTGTCGAGTGGCTTCTATCTCATAGGACGCCGCGTCCAGCAGATTGTCCAGCAGGTTACTGTGCGAAACTGCCGAGGAATCGTTGCAACAGTGGGTTGTACACCTCAGGGGCTTCCCAGAACGCTGCATGCCCCACACCGGGAATCACGTGATACGTGCCCTCCCAGAGATTCGCGAAGGTCAACGACGCGACATACGACGTGTTCACGAACGGGTCCTCGGCGCCGTCGATCACCGCGAGAGGCACAGACGCCGTTGCAACCAGAGCCTTCTGATCCGATTCGCGGCCGGCGCCGAATGCGTCGAACATGATCTTGCGAGCGCGCCCGTCCGTGCGTATCGCGGCGTCGAGGGCAGCCTGCTCGAAGGGAACGGCGGTCATTCGTGCGTAGAGTTCGGCTTCTTGCGCGGTGATGACCTCGGTGCCGCCGATGGACAATCCGTCGCCGGCATTGAAGGCGTCGCCGAGCGTCTCGGGATTTGCCGGCGGCGTACCGGTGATGACGATTCCGGTGAGCCCGGGGAATTTCGCGATCAACTCGAGAGCGATGTGTCCGCCGAGCGACCAGCCGACGACAACGGCTCTTTCGACGCCGAGTTCGGTCAGAACATCGACGACGGCGTCGGCGTAACCGTTCTGCGTGTATGCGGCTTCGGGATCGCTGGCGTCCTCGGAGTCGCCGTGGCCGAGTAGGTCCAGAGTGATCATGCGGTAGTCGCCGGCCCAGTCGGCGTCGACCTGATGACGGAAGATGGAGCGGCTGGCCGAGTTCCCGTGGATGAAGACAACCGGAAAACCGTCGGTGGCACTGTCGTCGACTGCCATGACGCCATGCCGGGTTTCGATCTTGGTGGTTGTCATCGGAATCCTCATCGTTCGAAGTGCACGGTCAGCGGGTATCCACGCTACCGGGCATATGCGGCATAGAGTTCACCCGTGGACTTCGCATTGCGCTCGTGCAGTTGGCACGGTCACGAGACCTACGCTCCGGACGAACCGGAACTGCGGGATCGACTACATGTGGATACTGCGGTGGGTCAGGCGTGGCGGTGCCTACGTTGCGGCAACTTCGTCCCGGGAGCGCCCCGAGCATCGGGACCGGCGGACGCCGCCCCCGAGGTTCCGCGGGGGAGGCTGCTTCGCGACCGGTTGATCATGCGACTTCTCGCCACCGAGAGAATGTTCCGCGCTCTGGGTTTGGTTCTTCTGGCGATCGGTGTGTTCGAACTGAGATCGTCGAAGGGTCGCGCCGAGGACGCCTTCGAGAACGAATTGCCGTTGATCAGGCCACTTGCCCGTCAATTGGGCTGGAACATCGACGATTCCAAACTGGTCCATCACATCGAGCAGGCGTTTTCGTTGTCCGCTACGACGCTCACCTGGATCGCAGTCGGGCTGTTGGTCTACGCCGGCCTTCAAGTGATCGAGGCAGTCGGCCTGTGGATGGTCGAACGCTGGGGCGAGTACTTCGCGGTGGTGGCGACCAGCTTGTTCCTGCCCCTCGAAATCTACGAATTGACCGAGAAGATCACGTGGTTGAGGGCCGGGTTGCTGCTGGTGAACATCGCTGCCGTCGTATGGCTGATCTGGAGCAAGCGACTCTTCGGTGTCCGCGGCGGCGGCGCGTCGTATCACGCCGAACATTCGGAGGAGAGCTTGCTGACGGTGGAGAGGGCCGCGGTCAAGCAGGCTTCGTGAGACCAGCTTTCGACGCGGCAGCACCCGCCAGCGTTGCTGCACCGATCGTGATCATGGCGGCGAGGAGGATGGCTGCGGGTTCACCGTCGCCCATCACCCCCAATTGAGTGCCCACCGTAACTGCGGCAACCGGTACTCCCAGTTGCGCGGCGGACAGCACGCCGAGAGGGAGCGGGAGACCGAGGGCGCGTATCGCGGCGTGAACCACGAGAGTTGCTCCGCCCAAGACCAATCCGAGCCAGATGGCGGACGGATGGGTGACGAGGTCGCGCAGATTGATCGCCGCTCCCAACCAGACGAAGAAGAGGGGAGCGAAGAAGCCGTCGGTGATGGCGAAGAGCTGTTTGGCGAGGCGGCGGGGTTCACCGATCGCGGCAAGAACGAGCCCGAAGGCGAAGCCCGCGAGCATGATCGACACGTGAGTGCTCGACGCCAGCGCTGCCAGAGAAAAGAGGATCACCAGATTGATCCGGAGTTCGAGTGCAAACTTTCGTTTCTCCGAGAATTTGTGGAGCCTTCGCCAATGGCCGGACCGGTGGAAGGCTCGCAGTACGAAGAACAAGGCAACCGCACACGCCGCCACAGCCAGTGCGCCGACACCGGCACGAGGGGCATTGTCCGGATCGATCACCAAAGGCAGCGCGACAATGCAGACGGTGTCCGCGATCGCGACCTGGGCAGTCATCTGCAGAACCGAGGTTCCACCGAGCCCCAGCGAATCGACGATGGGGAGAATCAACGCCGCGGACGACGACGCGATCAGGACCGCGTACAGCGCGGCGTGACCGGTGCCGAATGCCGTCGCCGCACCGTAGCCGGCAACAACCGACAGGAGCCCGACGACAACCGAGCGAACGGCACCCTTGCCGATTGCCGCACGGACTGCCGGATCGCGGACCGGGACGTGCGAGCCGGCCACCATCATCGTGAGCGCGAACCCGATATCGGCCAGGAAGGTGAAAGTCCGGTCGGAAGAGTCCAGCAGCCCGAAACCGGTGACACCGAAGACGACGCCCGCGGCAAGTTCGCCGACCACCACGGGGACATGCCAACTGGCGCGAGCGCCGAGCAGCGGGCCGAGAATGCCGGCCAGCGCGACGAGGGCAAGGATGCCGAAGGTCATCGACGACCTACGACGTCACTGTCGAGGGAGCGATCTTTGCAGGGATGCCGGTGTTCTCGTCCACGTGGTAGCTCGCACAGACACGGTGGTAGCCGTCGGCGATCTGCGCCGGTACTCCGGCGCGGAAGTCTCCCTGCACCAGCAGGATCGGAGACAGCGCGATCCCCTTGCGGATCTTCTTCAGGTCCGCGGCAACGTGCGGGTTGTCGACAGGCAGCAGGGGTAGCCCGGCAGCCCGCAGGATGTCCTTGGCCTTCTTCGAGACCAGCGTCGCCGTCTTGAGGGCGTACACGAGAGCTTGGACCTGGACCGGCGTCGCGCCCAACTGGAGGTAATCGCGGGCTGCCGGGTAGTCGTGCTCGTCCGGCAGGTCCTTCCAGAGAACGGCAGGAGCCTTCTCGGCTACCTTCGGCTCTGCTGTCTTGGGAGCCTTCGGCTGGGCTGCCTTCGACGTTTTGATCTTGGCCATCTGTGCTGTGTCCTTCAGTGTCGGTCCGCGAGCGGAGCTGGTGCAGAAATCGTGCACCATCAGCGCCGCAGGCACCACATCGGAGCTGTTTGGCCCCCTAGACGGCGGGTAATCAGCAGACTGCGGGGGAACGAGCAGGAGGCGAAGCAATGAAGCGGATTCTCGCAGTGCTCGCAGCGCTGATCCTGGCGGTGTTCGCACTGACCGCGTGCAGTGACAACAACGATTCGTCGGACAACGATTCGGCCGATCACGACGGCATGGCGATGACCAGTATGCCGATGACCAGCATGCCGACCAGTATGTCGATGCCGAGCATGCCTCTGGGTATGTCGGCGCCGGGAGCGTCGTCGATGGGAATCGTGATCAGCGGCTTCGAGTACTCGACACCGGAGTCGGTGATGCCCGGTCAGGTACTGACCATTCAGAACAACGACACCGTCGAACACTCGGTCACGTCCGATACGGCAGGACTGTTCAGTGAGGACATCGAGGCCGGCGAGACGGAAACCATCACGGTGCCGAACGAGCCGGGAACGTACACGTTCCACTGCACCTATCATCCGAGCATGCACGGCACCTTGACGGTGAAGTAGAGGTCGGCTCGGTCTGGCGTGACTTTCGCGAGAAAAAGTTGGGGGCACGCGCCGGATTGACCTGGTGGAGAACAGATCCGGGTGTACGGTTTTCAGGTGCGCCGGAGAACAGCGATCAGTGTCGTCACGCTCGTGGTTTGCGCCCTCGGCTTTTCGCCGCCGGCGCTCGCGGATTCACCGAACGGCTCGTATTCGTCACAGCTGCTGTACTTCTCGGTCGATGTCGGGCCTGAACTCTCGACGCCGTGCACCGTCGTCGGTGAACTCTTTGTTCCCGATGGTGTCGACGCTGACAACCCAGCTCCCGCAATCCTGACCACCAACGGGTTCGGCGGTTCGTACAAGGACCAGATTCCTGCCCTGCAGAACTTCGCCGAGAACGGGTATGTCGGACTGACGTATTCGGGATTGGGTTTCGGCGGCACGAGTTGCAAGATCACACTCGACTCTCCCGCATACGACGGTATCGCCGCTTCCCAGTTGGTCAGCTTCCTCGGCGGCCAAGAAGGGATTGCCTTCACGGATCAGGCTCTGACGCAGCCCTATCCGGCGCTCACCGCGGTGGTTCAGGACTCCGTCGATCACACCGGTGCACCGTCGACGAACGACCCGCGGGTCGGAATGACGGGTGGTTCCTACGGCGGCGGGATTCAATTCGCCGCCGCGAGTGTCGATCCCCGTATCGACACGATCATCCCCATGATCACCTGGAACGATCTCTCGTATTCCTTGGCGCCCAACAGCACGGGAATCATCTCCGGTGTGTCGACAGCGGAGCCGGGAGCCGCGAAGGTGCTCTTTGCATCGCTGCTCTTCGGCGCGGGCATCGCGAATCCCGGTGTGGACGGTTACATCGCAGATCCCGCACGGCTACCCGGCTGCCCGAACTACGTCCCTTACATGTGCAACGCGATCGCCGAGGCGGTGGTGACCGGCGACATCGGACCGCAAGTAGTGAGTGAGCTCCGAGCGTCGTCGGTCTCGTCGTTCGTCGACCGGATCAACATTCCGGTACTGCTTGCTCAGGGGCAACAGGACACCCTGTTCGATCTGAACGAGGCAACCGCGACTTACGACGCGCTGAAGGATCGTGGCGTCGATGCCAAGATGATCTGGCATTCGTGGGGGCACAGCCACTTGGCCGCTGCGCCGGGCGAGTTCAGCTTCTCCGCACCCGACGAGGATACCCAGTACGAGACCGGTCGCTTCATGGACTGGTTCGATCACTACCTCAAGGACGAGAACACCGAGACCGGCCCGGAATTCGCGTATTTCCGCAACTGGATCGACTACGAAGGAAACGCGGCACCGGCCTACGCGACGTCCGACACCGTCGATGTCGGGACCGCTCGCGCCTTCCATCTGTCCGCTGACGGGGGACTGCTACCGGACGGCACGCCGGTGATACCGGGTTCGAAGACGATCGTCACCGCACCGGCTGGGCTGCCGACGGGCGTAGAGCCACTCAATATCAATCCGGCCGGAAACATTCCGAATGCACAGATTCCGGGAACCGAGGCGCTCTGGACCACTGCGCCGATGACCGAGGCGATGGACGTGGTGGGAGCTCCCACTGTGACGCTGCGTGTTGCGGCGCCCGGACAGCCGGTGGTGTTCGCGAAACTCTACGACGTGGCTCCGGACGGAACTTCCTCGCTGATCAACGGACTCATCGCGCCCATACGCATCAGTGACCCGTCGCAGCCGGTGCCGGTGACGATGCCGGCGATAGTGCACCGATTCGAGCCAGGGCATTCCGTGCGTCTCGCGATCACCGGTGGCGACATCAGTTTCCGTGGGGGACTGCAAGGTATGCCGGTGACGATCTTTGCCGACGGTTCCGGCCCCCTCGAACTTCCCGTCGTGGGCTGATACACCGTGGGCTGATACACCGTGGGCTGAATTTCAGCGGGTGATGGTTCGACTGTCGCCGCGGAACTCGGCCACGACGGCGTCGCCATTGCGAACGGTCACGTCGTAGATCCCACTTCGGCCGCCTCGAGCCTTCTCGGTGGCGACCGCGGTCAAGGTGTCGCCCAGACGGGTCGGACGCAGAAATCTGATGTCCGCGCGCGCTGCAACGGCTGAATCCTCGTAGCCGTTGCAGGCGAGCGCAAACGCGGTGTCCGCGAGCAGGAAAACATAACCGCCGTGTGTGATTCCGTGACCGTTCACCATGGTTTCGCCCACGGTGACGGTCACGGTTGCGCTACCGGGCGCCAGCTCGGAAATCTCGATACCGAGTGCCTGCGATGCCTGGTCCGCGTCGAACATCTCTCTGGCGGTGATGCTTCCTGTACTCACGAGACAACTCCTGTGTGATCGGGAAATTGCAGGGGTCTAGAGGACCGAGACAACTTCCTGGACATACATGTCGACCGTGCCGGTGGCAAAGTTTGCGACATCTTTTCCAGCGGCGCCCATCTCCGGGGACTTCAGGCCGCTCTGCATAGTCTCGAGATCGGGAAACTCGAGGTTGGCGACGGCATAGAAGACTGGATCGGAGCCGTCCAGCGTCGAGCACTTGCTGAACGTGAAGTCCGAGAGCCCTGGCACTGCGCTGGCGAGCGGGACGTGGATCTCGTTGTAGTACTTGTCGAAAGCCTCCGGATCGGTGGGGCGTCCGTAACACACTGCTACTCGATAGGTCATGTGCTTTCAATTCCCTTCGGGGCGAGTCTTGGCTACCAGAGTCAGGACGTCGTATGTCGCGACCGGATCGTTGTCCTGGTTCGTCACCACGGCGTCCCAACGAACCTCACCGTAGTCGGCGCTGCTGCGAGGTGTGATGGTCTTGGCTGTGAGGGTGACCGTCAGGCTGTCCTCGGCTTTGACCGGAGTCAGGAACCTGAGGCTGTCCACGCCGAAGTTCGCGAGAACCGGGCCGGGAGCCGGGTCGACGAACAGGCCCGCAGCGAGTGAGACAACAAGATAGCCGTGCGCGACGATGCCGCCGAAGAGTGGATTCGCCGCAGCGGCCACCGGATCGGTGTGAGCGTAGAAGGTGTCACCGGTGAACTCTGCAAAATGATCGATGTCTGCGAGTGTGACCTGGCGCGGACCGCCGACAACAGTGTCACCGATCTTCAACTCGGCGAGACTCTTTCGGAATGGATGTTCGGATCCGGTCGTGCGCTGCGATCCGGTGAACCAGCGCTCGCCGACTGCGGTGAGGACGTCGGGTGTGCCCTGTACGGCGGTCCGCTGCATGTGGTGCAGAACTCCGCGGATGCCACCCAGCTCCTCACCGCCGCCGGCACGGCCGGGACCGCCGTGTACGAGGACTGGAAGGGGAGAGCCGTGGCCGGTGGATTCCTTGGCGTCGTCGCGGTTCAGCACGAGCACTCTGCCGTGAAAAGCTGCGAGACCCAGCACCAGTCGACGTGCGATGTCGCTGTCGGCAGTGACCACCGAGGCGACGAGGCTTCCCTCGCCACGGGCCGCGAGTTCGATCGCATGATCGATGCCGTCGTATCCGATGACGGTGCTGACGGGTCCGAAGGCCTCCAGTTCGTGTACCTCGTGCGCATTCTCTTCCGCCCGGAGAAGGACTGGGGAAAGGAAGGCTCCTGACTGGCCGTCGGCACCGACCACGTCGACGTTGTCCGGGTCTCCGAATACGATAGTTGCCGACTTCGTCAGACCGCGAATGGATTTCAAGACCTCGTCACGCTGTTCGATGCTGGCGAGAGCTCCCATAGTGACGCCATCAGCATCGGGGTGTCCCACGACCACTTTGTTCAGTCGCTCGGATGCGGCATCGACAACGGCGTCGACCAGCGAGAGCGGGACCAGGGCGCGCCGGATCGCCGTGCACTTCTGGCCCGCCTTGACCGTCATCTCGGTGACGAGTTGTTTGACGTACAAATCGAATTCGGGCGTTCCTGGTACGGCGTCCTCGCCGAGGATCGACGCGTTGAGTGAATCGGCTTCGGCATTGAAATGGACACCCTTGCCGACGACGTTCGGGTGAGCACGCAGCGTTGCTGCGGTGTCGGCGGATCCGGTGAATGCCACTGAGTCCTGCCCGCCGAGGTGATCGAGGAGGCCGCGTGCACTACCGGAGAGCAGTTGGACGGAACCCTCTGGGAGCAAGCCTGACTCGATGATGCGCCGGAAGACGAGTTCGGTGAGATATGCCGTGGAACTGGCAGGTTTGACGATGGACGGCACCCCCGCGATGAATGCCGGTGCCAGCTTCTCCAGGAACCCCCACACCGGGAAATTGAAGGCGTTGATCTGCACGGCGACGCCGCGACGTGATGTATAGATGTGTTGCCCGAGGAAGGTTCCGCCCTTGCCGAGAGGCTCGACGTTTCCGTCCAGAAAGACTGTGCTGTCGGGCAATTCGCGCCGAGCCTTGCTCGCGTAGCTCAGCAGGGTCCCGAATCCGCCGTCGATGTCCACCCCGGAATCTCGCGTCGTCGCGCCGGTGGCAGTGGAGAGTGTGTAGAACTCGGCTTTTCCTGCCATCAACGTGAGGGCAAGAGCCTTGAGCGCACCGGCACGTTCGTGGAAGGTCATCGCGGACAGTGCAGGCCCGCCGACCTCGCGTGCGTACGTAACCATCTCGGCGAGGTCGATGCCGGTTGCGGAGATCCGGGCCACCTCCGATCCGTCCACTGCGCTCGGCAACGGGGTACCTGCGTCCGGTGCGGCGTACCACTGACCGGCCACATAGCTTTCCAACAGTCTGCTCACGACAACTCCATCTCACCGTACGTTCGGTCGGTAATTACGATCGCCCGGTAACGCCGCGTTGTCAAGGATTCGGCAGAACTGCCTGGAGTCAGGCCTTGCGAAGTCCGTCGAAAGTGACGGCGACGACCGCGTCGGCGATGTCGGAGACGGACTCACCCGCTCGGGGTTTGTACCACTCGATCAGTGAGTTGACGGTGCCGAACATCAGCTTGCTGGCGAGGGCTGGTTCGATGTCCGGGCGCAAGTCTCCCTCCGCTGCGGCGGACGCGACGAGACCTCCGACGAAGTTGTCGAATTCGCGCCGACGAGCTAGCGCGGCGCGCTCGACCGTCGTGTTGCCGCGGACGCGCAGGAGCAGGGTGACGTATGGAAGCTCTGCGACCAGCACCTCTACGCTGCGCCGGACCAGGTATTCGAGCCGGTCGATGTACGGACCGGTGGTGGCGCCCTCTTCGGTCGTGACCGCAAACAGGGCGTTGAGTGCACGCGAAAGGGCGAGTTCGAGAAGTTCTGACTTTCCGGACACATGGTGGTAGATCGAGGACTTCGTGATGCCGAGTTTCTTGGCGAGCACCTCCATGCTGGCGCCGTCGTAGCCCTTGTCGTTGAACACCTTCACGGCCACGGCCAGGAGCGAATCGAGGTCGTAGCCGGGACGTCCGGGGAGGCCGGTGCGTCGAGTGGGGCGTGCCGTAGTCATGTCCCCATCTTCTCAGTTCGGGCAAAGCTGTGCACCATCCTCGTTCTCACCCTTGCCAAACGACCGAATGTTCGGTTACTAATGGAGAAGAGCGAGAAGGAGCGAATGTGAACACCCTGCACGTGGACGAGCGCGAGGATCGCGTCGTGGTCACCCTCGACAGGCCCGCGCAACGCAATGCGATCAACGCGGAAATGATCGACGAACTGCATCAGGTTTGTGGACGCCTCGAACGGGATCCGAAGCTGCTCCTGCTTGCGGGGCGCGGCGACCACTTCGCAGGCGGCGCTGACATCGCGGAGCTCCGAGAGCGCGGACGAGAGGAAGCGTTCGCGGGTATCAACCGCACTCTGTTCGACCGAATCGGAAAGCTCCCGCTTCCCACCGTGGCCGCCGTGAGCGGCTACGCGCTCGGCGGTGGGGCAGAGTTGACCTACGCCTGCGACATTCGCATCGCGACAACGACGGCGGTCTTCGGGAATCCGGAGCCCAATCTCGGCATAATGGCAGCCGCCGGCGCCAGCTATCGACTGCCGAAGCTCGTCGGCGTCTCGATCGCGAAGCAGGTGCTCCTCGGTGCCAGGAACCTCGACGCCGAGCAGGCGCTACGAGCGGGCCTGGTTGTCGAGGTAACCGAACCGAACTGCCACGTCGACGCAGCGCATCGGCTGCTCGACCGCATTTCCCGACTGTCCCCGCTGGCACTGCGATTGACCAAGATCATCGTCGATGCGCCGGGATCGCATCCGTTTGCCGACGACATCGCCCAGGCCGTCCTGTTCGAGAGTTCGGACAAGCGCGATCGCATGACGGCCTTCCTGGAGAAGAAATCATGACTGAAGCAGTTGCACCGAAGACCGTCGGAGTCATCGGCGGTGGACGCATGGGTGCGGGTATCGCCCAGGTGTTCGCCAGTCTCGGCGGGGCGGTCACCATCGCGGAGAGTGGCGACACCGCGGCCGCGTTGCAGCGTGTTTCCGCCGGCCTCGACAGAGCTCACGAGCGAGGGAAACTCGACGACCAGGACCCCGCGACGGTGCTGGCGCGCGTGAGCACCGTGGACGCAGTGACCTCGTTGCCACCGTCGCTCGACCTGATCGTCGAGGCGGTCCCGGAAATTGCGGCCCTCAAGGTCGAGGTGCTCGCCGCTGCGGAAACCGTTGCCGGAGAAAGCACCGTGATCGCCAGCAACACCAGTTCCATGTCGATCGCCGAACTCGGCGCAGCGCTGACGGATCCGGGCCGGTTCATCGGTATGCACTTCTTCAATCCAGTCCCGGCGTCGCTGTTGGTCGAGATCGTCCGGGCGCCTCAGACCCGCCCCGAGGTTGTCGACTCGGTACGAGCATGGGTGTCGATGCTCGGCAAAGCCGAGGTGCTCGTCAACGACTCACCTGGTTTTGCAACCAGCCGACTTGGTGTCGGTCTCGGGCTCGAAGCCATCCGCATGCTCGAAGAGGGTGTGGCGGACGCGGAATCGATCGACCGAGCAATGGAATTGGGGTATCGGCATCCGATGGGCCCGCTGCGTTCGACAGATCTGGTCGGGTTGGATGTGCGCCTGGCGATCGCCGAACACCTCGCGAGCACGCTCGGTGATCGATTTGCACCTCCAGCACTGCTGCGAGAGAAGGTGGCTCGCGGCGAGTTGGGGCGCAAGACGGGACAGGGTTTTCACACATGGAGCTGAACCGAACTGCCTGCGAAAGGAACATCGATGACTGACGTGATTCGCTTGGAGATCGAGCGAGGTTTGGCGACAATCACTCTCGACCGACCCAAGGCCGCCAATGCCGTCAACGGCGAAATGAAGTCTCAGCTGCTCGAAGCGTTGCTGCAGGTTCACGCGGACGCAGAGGTTCGAGCGGTGTTGATTCTCGCCGAAGGCAAGAACTTCTGCGTCGGTCAGGATCTGGGCGAGCACGCCGCAGCGTTGGATGCTGATCCGGCGCACGCGATGGATACCGTCGAGGCGCACTACAACCCCATCGTCACGGCGCTGTCGACGCTCTCTGTCCCGGTGGTGGTGGGTATCGGCGGAGCCTGCGTCGGGGCCGGGTTGGGAATCGCGTTGGCCGGAGACATCCGTGTCGTGGGGGCTCGCGCGAGCTTTGCGACGGCATTCACCGGCATCGGTCTGGCCAGTGACTCCGGGCTCAGTCATGCGCTCGTGCACGCGCTCGGACCTAGCCGCGCCAGTGGCCTGATGTTGCTCGGCGACAAGTTCGACGCGCAGAGCGCGCTGGAGTGGGGCTTGGTTCATCGCGTGGTGGCCGACGAGGACGTCGCAGCTGAGGCTCGGGTACTCGCGCGTCGGCTTGCCGACGGACCCACCGCGGCCTTCGCCCACGTGAAATCGCTGATCCGTGCCGTTGCTCCTGGGCTTTCCCAGACGCTGGCGGCCGAGGCGAACGCACAGGTGGAGCTGGGTTCCACGGCAGATCATCGAGGCGCAGTCACGGCTTTCCTGTCGAAGCAGAAGCCGGTTTTCGAGGGCCGCTGATTTCTGGTGCGGCGAAAGATTCTCTTGTGTGCTGGGACACCTCGGTGCATACTAGTTACCAACCGATCATTCGGTAATAAAAGGTAGGTACGATGACCAACGTGGAAGCTCCACAAGACCTGCAGAACCTGTTCGACGAGACGATCGCGGCAGACCAGCGCATCGAGCCTCGCGACTGGATGCCGGACGGCTACCGCAAGACTCTGATCCGTCAGGTTGCCCAGCATGCGCACTCCGAAATCATCGGAATGCAGCCCGAGGGAAACTGGCTCACCCGTGCGCCTTCGTTGCGACGCAAGGCGATCCTGATGGCGAAGGTCCAGGACGAAGCCGGGCACGGTCTGTATCTCTACTCCGCGGCCGAGACGCTCGGTGCCGATCGTGGCGATCTGACCACCAAACTGATCGAGGGAAAGCAGAAGTACTCCTCGATCTTCAACTATCCGACGCTGACATACGCCGACGTGGGTGTGATCGGCTGGCTGGTCGACGGAGCTGCCATCTGCAATCAGGTTCCGCTGTGCCGCAGCTCCTTCGGGCCGTATGCGCGCGCGATGATCCGTGTGTGCAAGGAGGAATCGTTCCATCAGCGGCAAGGCTTCGAGCTGTTGGCGACGATGATGCGCGGCACGGAAGCTCAACGGGCAATGGTGCAGGAAGCCGTCGACCGATGGTGGTGGCCCGCTCTGATGATGTTCGGACCGCCGGACGACGAATCGCCGAACACCGAGCAGTCGATGAAGTGGCGCATCAAGCGGCACACGAACGACGAACTGCGGCAACGATTCGTGGACATGTCGATACCGCAGGCCGAGATACTCGGTGTGACCTTCCCTGATCCCGACCTGCGCTGGAACCCCGAGCGTGGCGCACACGATTTCGGCGAGCCGGACTGGAGCGAATTCATGGACGTGGTCCGCGGCAACGGAGCGGCGAGCGTCGAGCGGATCACCAATCGGAAAGCCGCACACGACAACGGGGCCTGGGTTCGCGACGCCGCGTACGCCTTTGCACAGCGCGAGAGACTCGCGCACGATCGCACGACTGGGGAAACATCATGAGCGAGAACGATCAGGTACAGGGCGATCAGGTGCGGGGCGAATGGCCTTTGTACGAGGTATTTCTGAGGGGAAAGCGCGGACTGAACCACGTGCACGTCGGATCCCTGCGCGCGGCAGACGACCAGATGGCGTTACGCCACGCGCGCGACGTCTACACCAGACGTAACGAAGGCGTGAGTATCTGGGTCGTGCCATCCGCGAAAATCGTGGCTTCGAGTCCGGCAGAAAAGGATCCGTTCTTCGCGCCGAGCGGCGACAAGGTCTACCGGCACCCGACTTTCTACGACATCCCGGACTCCGTTCCGCACATGTGAGAATCACTTCGACTTCGAGGACCAACAGATGAACGATCACGACAGTGCCTACGACGGCCTGGTCGACGGTGACGGCCACGGTCAGTGGGCGTTCGGAACGAGCTTCGACGACCCCCTCGCCGGCGTCGACACCACGGTGCCAGGCGATGTCGATCTCGGTGCGCTGGCGCGCTACTGCCTCATGCTCGGCGACGACGCGCTCGTCAGTTCGCAGCGACTCGCCGAATGGTCGACGCGGGCACCGGAACTCGAAGAAGAGGTAGCTCTCGCCAACGTCGGCCTGGACTTGATCGGGCAGGCCAGGCTGCTGCTGGCTCGCGCGGCAGCAGCCGATTCCACTGTGGTTCCGTTCATCTCCGATACGTCACCGGTGCCGGCTGAAGATGCGCTTGCCTTCTTTCGTGATCAGTTCGGTTTCCGCAACGTGAGACTGGTGGAACTCGCCAACGGCGACTTCGCGCACACGGTCGTTCGGCTACTCGTGTTCTCGACCTGGCGGCTGGCGCTGTTCGATCGGCTGCGCATGTCGCGCGATCCGGTTCTCGCAGCTGTGGCGAACAAGGGCGTCAAGGAACTGACCTATCACCGCGACTACGCGGCAAGATGGGTCGTCACCTTGGGCGCCGGCACGGCAGAATCCAAGCGTCGGACGGCCGACGCCTTGCTCGAGATCTTCCCGTTCGTGGACGAACTCTTTGTTCCCACTCAGGACGAACTCGTCTTGGCAGAAGTTGGCGTCGGAGTGGACCCGCGTACTGTTCGGCCGGAGTTCGACGCTGTTCTTGCCCAGGTCCTCCATGCAGCCGAAATGGAAGAGCCCCCTTCGCGTTTCTCCGGTTTCGTCGGCGGCCGCGGCGGGCGTGCCGGACTGCACACCGGGGCACTGGGGCTACTTCTCGCCGAAATGCAGAGCGTCGCTCGGGAGCATCCGGAAGGGGTGTGGTGACCGTGACTGCCGCTACCGTCTGTTCCGCGCAGGAGATCGTCGCCTCGGTGATGGATCCGGAGATGCCACTGTTGACCTTGGCCGATCTCGGCGTCATCCGATCGGTCGACGTCGAAGCGAACTTGGTCTGTGTGACAATCACTCCCACCTATTCCGGGTGTCCGGCGATGGCGACGATGCGAGACGACATCGAGCACAAGCTGACCGACGCGGGGTACGGCAGCGTCCAGATCAAGACTCAACTGTCGCCGCCTTGGAGTTCGGATTGGATCAGCGAAGAGGGGCTCGCGAAACTTCGGACGGCCGGGTACTCGGTGCCGGGGGCCGCGCCGCGTCGCACCTCCGGCCCGATCGCCTTGACCTTGACGGCCAAGCCGCGCGACATCCTGTGCCCCCAGTGCGGTTCGGCAAACACCAGACTGAGTTCGGAATTCGGTGCGACCCTGTGCAAGGCGCTCTATCGCTGCCTCGACTGCCTCGAGCCGTTCGATCACGTGAAGGAGATCTGAACAGATGAGTACCGCAACGACGAACCGGAACAAACCATTTCACCCGTTGACGGTCGCCGGTGTCGAATCACTGTGCGACGACGCAGTTGCCGTCACCTTCGACGTGCCTGCCGATATCGCCGATCAATTCGACTTCGGCGCCGGGCAGTCACTGACACTGCGGCGGATGATCGACGGCGTCGAACACCGTCGCTCCTACTCGATCTGTGCACCGGTAGGGGCGTCTCCACGGGTGGGGGTTCGCGAAGTAGCAGACGGACTCTTCTCCTCCTGGTTGGTGCGAGACGTCAAGGCCGGGGATCGAATCGACGTCCAGGGCCCATCTGGCAATTTTGTCGCCGATCCGGCATTGGGTGGACGGCACGTTCTGATCGCGGCGGGCTCCGGAATCACGCCCATGTTGTCCATCGCTGCAACACTGCTGGTGAACCCCGAGGCCGATGTCACCCTGCTGTACGGGAACAGGCGCACCCGTTCGGTCATGTTTGCCGAAGAAATCGCCGACCTGAAGGACCGGTACGGTGCACGCCTGGACGTTATTCATGTTCTCTCTCGCGAGCCGCGCGAGGTCGAGTTGTTCTCGGGCCGTCTCGACGCCGACCGGTTGCGCGAGATCTTCATCTCTCTCGTTCCGTGCGACCAGGTCGACGGCTTCTGGTTGTGTGGTCCGTTCGGGATGGTCAACGACGCCCAGGAAGTACTGGCCGGCTTGGGAATTGCCAAGGATCGCATCCATCACGAGCTGTTCTACGTCGACGACGTCGCTCCGCCGGTTGCAGTGCATCGTGAGCCCGGAATTGTGGGACCAGGCAGCGAGGTCACCATCACGCTCGACGGTCGATCGACCACCGCGACACTTCCGCGAGACCAGTCGATTCTCGATGCAGCGGAACAGTACCGATCGGATCTGCCCTTCGCGTGCAAGGGCGGGGTCTGTGGAACGTGTCGCGCCAAGGTCACCTGCGGTGACGTCGAGATGCGCAGGAACTACGCACTCGAAGACTACGAAGTCGACGCGGGTTTCGTACTGACCTGCCAGACCTTCCCTGTCGGTGAACAGATAACAGTCGATTTCGACGCCTGACCGCCCGCACAGCGCCCTCACTGAGCCCACCGGAGACAATCATGACCGAACTCGTCACTGCTACATCGCAAGACATCGAATTTGCCAGTCGGGAACGCATTTCGACGCTCCAACTCGAGCGGATGCGATGGTCCCTGATGCACGCGTACACCAATGTTCCGCACTACCGCAAAGCTTTCGACGACGCCGGCGTCCACCCGAGCGACTTGAAGGATCTGAGCGATCTCGCGAAGTTCCCCTTCACCACCAAAGCGGATCTACGTGAGAACTATCCGTTCAAGATGTTTGCGGTGCCCCAGGACCGGGTCTCGCGAATTCACGCGTCCTCGGGGACCACCGGTCGCCCGACGGTGGTGGGGTACACGAGCAACGACCTGAACAACTGGGCCGATCTCATCGCGCGCAGTCTCTCGGCCGGCGGCGTGCGGTCTTCGGACAAGGTTCACGTGGCTTACGGGTACGGTCTGTTCACCGGTGGATTGGGAGCACACTACGGTGCGGAGCGCTTGGGCTGCACGGTCATTCCCATGTCCGGTGGCATGACCGAGCGGCAGATTCAACTGATCGAGGACTTCGAACCCGACGCCATCATGGTGACTCCGTCGTACATGTTGACCATCGTGGATGCGATGATCAAGAAAGGCATCGATCCCTCGAAGACCTCACTGAGGGTGGGAGTTTTCGGAGCGGAGCCGTGGACCGAACAGATGCGTACCGAGCTGGAACAGCAACTCGACATGCATGCGGTCGACATCTACGGACTCTCCGAGATCATGGGCCCGGGTGTGGCAATGGAATGTGTGGAAACCAAAGACGGGCTCCATATCTGGGAAGACCACTTCTACCCGGAGATCATCGATCCGGTCACGGGCGAAGTGCTGCCGGACGGTGAAGAAGGTGAGCTGGTTTTCACCTCTCTCACCAAGGAAGCGCTGCCCATCATTCGCTACCGAACCAGGGACCTGACCCGACTGTTGCCGGGTACGGCGCGCTCGATGCGTCGGATGCAGAAGGTCACCGGCCGGACCGACGACATGATCATCCTGCGTGGGGTCAATCTGTTCCCCACACAGATCGAAGAGCTGATCTTGACCGTCCCCGCCCTGGCACCCCAATTCCAGTGTGTGCTGGAGCGTCCGGATCGGATGGATACTCTGACAGTGCGCGTCGAGGCTCGCCCTGACGCGGCGATTTCCGATCATGCGGCAGCGTCTTCGGCGTTGCAGAAGCTGGTGAAGAACAAGATCGGTGTCACGGTCGAGGTGAGCGTTCTCGAACCCGGCGGTCTCGAACGCTCGATCGGCAAAGCGCGTCGTCTGATCGACCAACGTCCGAAGGACTGAAACTACTCCAGGGCCATGCGGGTGGCGAAGATTCCGAGAATGCCACCAGCTAGCCATTTCTGAGCCCGCATCCACACCGGACGCGCCATGAGGAAGGTCGACACGGCTGCCGCACAGCACACGATCAACGCGTTGACGGTGACTGCGACCAGGATCTGCACGCCGCCGAGTACGAGTGCCTGTTGCCAGACCGGACCCGCAGTGGGATCGACGAACTGGGGGATCAGGGCCGCGTACATCAGCGCAATCTTGGGATTGAGCAGATTGGTGGTCAACCCCATCCCGAACAGACGGCCGCTACCGTGGCGGTCGACCTCGCCCACCTCGAAAGCGGACTTCCCACCTGGTCGGAGTGTCGACCAGGCGAGATAGGCCAGGTACAGGGCACCACCGATTTTCACCGCGGTGAACACCGTTGGTACGGCGAAGAGAACCGCCGTCAGCCCTGCACACGTGGCGGCGAGGTAGACCAGGAAACCGGTTGCGACTCCGCCGAGCGAGATCAAACCCGCCCGGCGGCCCTGGCTGATGCTGCGGGACACCAGATAGATCATGTTGGGGCCCGGTGTCAGAACCATCGCCAGGGCGATCAGCGCGACTCCCGTCATCGACGCTGACGTGATCATGTCGGTCTCCCACTACTCGATGCGTATGTTTCGTCGAGTACACAAGGGTTTGCAGTCGCGCGCCAAGGTCCAGTTCGCAGGCAGTGGTCCGCTCAGGTGTTGGCCCAGCTGTCGGGCCCGAAGACCTCGTAGTGGATATTCTGTGCCGGGACGTCCCTTTCGAGCAACGATGCGCGCATCGCCAACATGAACGGCATCGGCCCGCAAAGGAAGGCTTGGGTATCGGGCTCCACTGCAATACCTTGCAAATCCGCCCGTCCTTCGTGAACCGATCCGAACGCAACGTGCGTGCCGAGATCCTCGTACCAACGGTGCAGGGTTGCGGCGGGGATCTGGTCGACGAGTGTGCTGAGTTCTGCGCGGTGCGCGTGATCCGCAATGGATCGATCCGCATGGATGACAGATACCGAACGGTCAGCGCCGGTGTCCACGAGATGATTGAGCATCCCGATCATCGGTGTGCAACCGATTCCGGCCGACGCGAGCAGGAGCGGTGAGTTGTCGTCCGGCATGGTGAGATCGCCGAAAGGTGTGGTGACGGAGAGTTCTTGACCTTCGAATACGTTGTTGTAGAGGAAGTTCGACACTTCGCCATCGGGAGTTCCGGAGATTCGCTTGACGCTGATCCGCCAGTCTGCGCTGCTCGGTATCGAACACAGGCTGTATTGACGGATCTGGCGGGCGCCGTCGGGCAGCGTAACCCCGACCGAAAGGTACTGTCCGGGAGCGAAGGTGGGGAGTGCGCTACCGTCGAGCGACGTGAGCGTCAGTGAGACGGTGTCGGCGGACTGAAGAACTCGTTCGCTGATCCTTACCGTGCGCCAGACGTCACCGGCGTCGACGCCGGCGAGTTGGTAGAGGCCTCGCTCCATCGTGATGAGGGTTTCCGCCATCAGCCAGTAGACTTCGTCCCAGGCTGCTGCGACGTCGGGAGTGACTGCATCGCCGAGTATTTCGACGATCGCGGCAAAGAGGTGTTCGTGCACGATTGCGTACTGGTCGGGAGTGATTCCCAGCGACGCATGCTTGTGCGCGATGCGTGAGAGTATGAGATCGACCTTGGCGCTGTCCGGCTCGAGCTGAAGCGTCGCGAATGCCGCGATGGCGCCGGCGAGAGCCTTCTGCTGTTCGCCCTGTTTCTGATTGCCGCGATTGAACAAATCACGTTCGAGTTCAGGATGTGCGTCGAACATCTTGCGGTAGAACAGGGTTGTGATATCGCCGATGGCGGCGCCGACCACGGGAAGGGTGGCGCGAATGACCTCGGTTGACTGTGGGGAAAGCATGAGCTGCTCCGTTCGGTCGAAAGTCGATTGATCAGCCTGCTTCGTCGCTCCGGGTGGTGAGGCGTAGCAGGACAGTTTTGGACGGCTGCCGGATGACGTCTTCGATCGTGACCGCGTCGAGTGAAACGAAAAACGCTTCCTGTGCTTCGCGCAACGCACTTCGAAGGAGGCAACCTCCGCGCAATGGGCACGGTTTGTCGCCTTCGCAGTCGACGACTTCACCCGGGCCTTCGAGGCGTCTGGCCAGCCAGCCGATGGTGGCGGTGCGGCCGAGTTCGGTGATGGAAAGCCCACCGCCGCGGCCGCGCCTGGTTGTCACGATGCCGAGCTCACCGAGCCGTGTAACCACCTTGGTGGCATGGGAATACGACACGTTGAGCTGCTGCGCAACATCCCGAGTGCTGGGGGAGGCATCCGCGTCGAGTACGGCCAACCGCATGACGACGCGCAATCCCAGATCGGTGAACTGCGTCAGTTGCATGATCTGAACCTACATAATTCGCATCTGAGATGACTATTTATGTGAGGGGGATCTCGAGGTGCCCCAACCAGGGCGAACGGTACGTTCGGCGCCTCCAGTGCGCTGAACGTGCCGTTCGCTCAGAGACGGGCGGCCGAACCCCCGGCAACGACGCCGAGAAAGTGGGGTGCTCGCCAACCTCGCGCCGCAAAGTCGCGGCTCACCGACGCGATGACCTCCGCTCCGCTTCCTTCCGGAACCAGCGCGATGGCCGAGCCTCCGAATCCGCCGCCGGTCATCCGCGCACCGATCGCGCCGCCGCGTCGTGCTGCGGCAACGGCGACGTCGAGTTCATCGCACGAGACCTCGAAGTCGTCGCGCAACGAGGCGTGCGAGTTGTCGAACAGCTCGCCGACGTCACTGAATCTGCTGCTGCGCAGAAGTTCTGCGGTCTTCCGCGTCCTCTCGATCTCGGTCACGACGTGCCGTGCCCGCGCCCGGAGGATCGGGTCTCGCACTGTCTCGGCCTGGTCTGCTGTAGCCTCTCGCAAGCTGCCGACGCCGAGAGCTGCTGCTGCAGCGACGCATTGAGAGCGCCGCATTCCGTACTGTCCGTCTGCGAGCGAGTGTTTGACCCGGGTGTCGATGACGATCAGTTCGTACCCTGCACCGTGGAGTTCGAAAGGTATGGGTTCGGTGGATCCGTCCAGACAGTCCAGCAGGAGCACAGTCGAGGGCTGAGCAAAGAGGGCAATGGTTTGATCCATTCCTCCGGTCGGTGCGCCGACGCCGTCGTTCTCCGCCTGGATGCACACCTGTACCAGCTCATCGCGGGGGAAGGGTGAATCATGAAGTTCATTGACGGCCAACGCAACCGAACAGGTGAGGGCGGCGGAACTCGACAGTCCGGCCCCGACCGGTACCGACGAGTCGACGGCAAGATCGATTCCTCCGATCGGGAGGCCTCTGCGCGCAAGAGACCACAGAACGGCTGTGGGGTAGGCGGCCCACCCTGTGGCGATGTCGTCGACGGGCCCGGTGTACGTCTCGGCGGATTGCCGACTGTGCACGCGGACGACCCCGTCGCTGCGCAGTGCGACGGCAACCAGTGTTCGCTGCTCGAGAGCGACCGGTAGGCACAATCCACCGTTGTAGTCCGTGTGTTCACCGATCAGGTTGACTCGACCGGGTGCCGCCCACACTCCGGTTGCCGGATAGCCGTAGGTGGCGTGAAACTGTTGGAGCACAGAATTGTTCGAGACGGTATCCACTATTTCAACTCCCGTAGACGGGCCGCGACTGCCTCGGGAATGGTGTCGTTCACCCAGGCGCCCATGGCGGACTCGGACCCGGCGAGGTATTTGAGTTTGCCCGGTGCGCGCAAGATCGAGAACAGCTGAAGATGCAGTCGGCCCAGAGGTCGGTTGATGCGGACGGGAGCTTGGTGCCAAGCCGCGATGTACGGTACCCGGTCGACGCCCGGATAGAAGCGATCGATACGGCGTAGGAGATCTTGGTAGACGACCGCAAGCTCGTCGCGCTCTTGGTCGTTCAGCGAGGGAAGGTCCGGGACGTCTCGGTGCGGTGCCAGGTGAATCTCGATGGGCCATCGTGCGGCGGTCGGGACGTAGGCGCTCCAGTGATCGCCGTCGTAGATCAACCGGGCCTTGTCCTCGCGCTCGAACGCCAGAACATCGGCGAGTAGTGAGCGACCGGTGCGCTCGAAGTGTCTGTGCGCCTGCGTCAGCATCGATCGGGTGCGTGGCGTGACATACGGGTATGCGTAGATCTGTCCGTGTGGATGGGTGAGTGTCACCCCGATTTCTTCGCCGCGGTTCTCGAAGCAGAACACTTGTTCCACAAGCGGATCCGCCGACAACTCTTCGGTCCGAGAAATCCAGGCACCCACAATCGTGCGAATGCGTTCGAGTGGAAGCTCGGCGACGGACGCCGTGTGATCGCTCGAGAAGCACATCACTTCGCAGTGACCGGCCGCTGGGCGATCGCCCGCACCGTCTCCGGGACTGTCAATGGCTTCCTCGGGCGCCGCGGCAAAGCTCGGAAACCGATTCTCGAACACCGCGACGTCGTAGTCTCCGTCGGGTATCTCTGTGGGCGTGCGTGTTTCGTCGGTCGGGCACAATGGACATTCGGCGGCGGAGGGGAGATGTGTCCGTGTCATGCGATGTGAAGCCATGGTGATCCACTCCCCGGTGAGAACGTCGAATCTCATCCGAGACGAGTGGTCGAGAGCCGGCAATTCGCGGGAATCTCGCGCAGAGTGGGCGCGGGCACTGCCGGCATCGTCGAAGTAGAAGATCTGACGCCCGTCGGCGAGGGTGCGACGGGTCGGATCCTGCTTGGGTGTCATGCGTCGACTTCCCATTCCAGAACACCCTTGCTGACAACGGGTTTCCACACTCCGATCGTTGATCCTGTTTCCAGCGCTACGGCATGGGCGGCCAGCATTACCGAGATGGACGCCCAGATCGGACCGCCGTTGTCAGTGGCGTCCGACGCATACTCGGTCACACAATGGTGGAGTGCGCCGCTGCGGGTGTCCACGAAGTAGTGGTACTCGTCCAGTCCGGCGAAGGGAACGAACGAGGGGATGAACATGGTTGCGGCAGTGCCTGCGTCGCGTTGATCGTGTCGATCCATCTCGTCCTCGGCGTAGAGGTCTGGATTCTCGTAGATCGTCTCATCCCACGTTTCGAGCAGAGTGAGACGAACTTCTGTTGCGACGTCGATGGGGTAGAAGAATTTGTCCGGGAGCACGCTGCCGAGAAAGAGGCCGGTCCGGTCGTCGTGGGTCAGGCTGCCGTTGTGGACCCGATACAGGTCGCGAAGTTCCTGGGGCCACGTGACGCCGGTCGAGGCTTCGAATTCCTCGATAACGGCGTCACCGAGTCCTGGTTGAAACGCTGCAGCCGTCACCGGTGCGTGTGTACGGCACCACGCTTCGATTCGGCTCCATTCGTTTGCAACGCTCATGGGCTTTACGATACGTCCGAGTCAGGACCCGTGAATCAGGTACTGCAGTGTGTCCACGAGCTTTCGGTCCGAAGCCTCGGACTTTCGGCCGGTGATTCCCGATCGGAGAATTGCGGAACCCTCGAGCAGGCTCACGATGGTCTGCGCTGTCGCGCCAAGTTCAGTCGCATCCAGCTCCGGTTGTGCACACGCGACTGCGCGCTCTACGTGTGCGATGTACTGGGCGTAGAAGTCTCGAAGCACGACCGCGACTTCTTGGTCCGCCGCTGCAATGGCCCATACTTCGACGTACAGACGCACCGTGGCCTGGTCGTCCTGTTCTCCGAGCAGGACTCCGATGAAGTGTTCGGATTCCTCGCGGGAGAGGCTCTGATCCGTATCGGGGACGACGGCAAGGCGATCCAGTGAGCGGGTCAATGCACGTGACATCACTGCGCGTATCAGATCTGCACGGGTGGGGTAGTAGTGCTGCAGATGTCCTACCCGCACTCCGGCCGCGGCTGCGAAATCGCGCATTGCCGAGTTGGCATTGCCCTGAGTAGTGAGGACCTGTTCTGCTGCGTCGAGAAGTGCTGCCGCACGGGCGGCGCCCTTGGAGAGGGTCATGGTCGCAATACTGCCACCCCGAAGCTCTCCAACTCGGAGACGGTGCGGCGCGGGTTCGGAAGCGATTCGGGGAAAGTGACTCCAGGCCGGGCATCGTCGGCCAAGGCTCGTCTGACGGCCAGCGCGCCGCCCACCGCGGTGAGGTGAGCCTGGCCCTGCCGGTCGACGATTGTCGCGCTTGTCGTGCCGCTCGGGCCGGTGACATCGATGCGTACTTGCGCGCTCCCGCCCTTGCCCGGCGAGTACAGGAGTCCGCGTCGTAGCGGTGTGAAGCGGTCACCGCGACCCCAACGGAACAGACCCACCTTCTTGGCGGCGAGCAGCGCAGTTGTGGATGCATTCGAACTGAAACCTATTCGAGTGCTGGCAGTTTCGGCGCCCAAGGTCATGGGGAACGTGAATTGTTCCGGAGTGTCGATTCTTCCGACCTTGGTGCGCGATCCGGGGAAGTCGACCCAGCGTGTATCCGTCAACGGGCTGACGGTGATCGGGTTTCCTTGCTGCATCACCTCGAAATCCTGCCCGAGCCGATCGATGAAGTCGACGGAGTCCAGCCCGGCAATGTCGTTGACGTCGTAGCGAATCGAGACGTCGATCGTGCTCGCGCCACCCAGTTCCTCGGCCAGCGCTGCGGCGACGATATTGGTGACTCCGCCCATCCATCCGGACGACAGGTACACCGGTGCGCTCGGCGACTTCTGACCCGCCAGAGTGGCGGCGCGAGCGACGCGGGTTGTCCAGCGGGTGATGTCCACGTACGGAATGCCGGCCTCGACGGCGGCGGACAGGACACGATCGTGGGGATCGTTGACCGTCGACACGACCGCGCGTACGGACGCGTCGAAGGGTGTCGGGTCGAGGAGGTCCCAGCGGCGGACGGAAGCGCCGTGACGGCCGGCCAGTTCGTCGCCTCGCTCGGGGGTGCGTCCGGTGAGGAGTAGTGGGAAGTCGGGGGCGAGCAACGCTGTCAGGGCGCTGCCCACGGTTCCGTATCCGCCGGCCACGAGGATCGGGCCGTCGGCTGAATACTGCAATGAATCGGTCATGCACCTAACTCTAGGTCAAATGACCTAAAGCGTCGAATGGGGTTCTTTCCGCTGCTCAGTCCCGGTGTCGCACGATGTTGACGACGTTGCCATCGGGTGCCCGGACGAGGAATCGGCGAACACCCCACTCTTCGGTCGTTATGGGGTGCACGATTTCGTAGCCGAGCCTGCGGGCCTCTTCGTAGGCGCCGTCGACGTCGTCCGTGTGGACTGAGATGACCGAGTCCTCGGCTGCAGTGGCGTCGTGCGTGACGAGCTGTACGTTCGCGCCGGTGTCGGGAGAGGTGTAGCGAGCGACCCACCCCATGTTGAACTCTTCGGTGCTCAGGCCGAGAAAGTCGGAGTAGAAGCTCTTGGCGGTTCCGACATCGGCGACTTTGAGATTGGCGGTGATGCGTCGAGCGCGCATGTGGTTCTCCTAACCTCGGTAACAGATGCGCTCGATGATCGTCCGAAAGCGGAGCCATGTCGACTGTGCCGTCCGAAGATGCGGGCCGCCTGGTTGATTCGATCTGTCACTGCGGATCGAACGAGCTCACAGTTCCCCACCGTGAGAAGGGAAGGACGATCAATTGAACCTTGCCGATGACATTGTCGATCGGCACCGTTCCACTGTGTTCGTCATCGAGATGGAAACGTGAATCCTTCGAATGGGCGCGGTTGTCGCCCATCACCCACAGGTTCCCGTCGGGAACCGTGACCGGCCCGAAATACCTTCCTTGACAAGAGGTATCGTTGCCCGGAATGCGCTTGTCGATGTACGGCTCGGTCAGCGGCTTGCCGTTCACCCGAAGCCCCTCTTCCTCGGACAGACACTGTACGGTTTGGCCACCGACCGCGACTACCCGCTTCACGAGGTCGTTTTCGTCCGGCGGGACCAAGCCGACGATGGACCCGAGTCCCTGAAACGCGCGAACAATCGAATTGTCGGATCGAATGGATTTGTACTCGTCGTTCCAGGACTCGGGTCCCTTGAACACGACCACATCCCCAGGTTGCGGATCCCCGAATCGATAGCTGATTCTGTCGACGAGGATCTTGTCTCCCGTGCAGCCGGTGCATCCGTGAAGTGTCGGTTCCATGGACTCCGACGGGATCAGAAAGATGCGTCCGACGAAGTTCTGAATGACAACACTCAGGACAAGTGCGACGACAACGAGGATCAGAATCTCACGCCACAGTGGACGTTTCCTCGGGTGATCGGCCACTGCCGATTCAGTGGAGTCGGTCGAGTCCTCGTGGGCGTCGGATTCCGTCACACTCCCGACAATAGATGGCGCAACCAGTCGTCGGCCCGATACGAATCTTCTCGGTTCGTGGGTCTGTCTGTCGGCTGACATGCTTCGGAATTGGATCACATCACGCGCGAAGATCCGGTCGAGATCGGCAATCCGCGCAGTCCTGACCCAAACATCGTGCCGACGAATACCTTTCGCAGAAGCAGGTTGAACAACTCTCCGAGATTCAAGCGTGCAGCACGCCGGCGCCTCTGTTGATCGATTGGCACAATCTTTTGCGAGAGATGGGCATTCTCCCACTGAAGCGTCGGTGCGAGACAGCGCCTCGTAAGGACGACTGTACTTCCGGGCAATTTCTCTCGAACTTGGATTGACCGCACGAAAACCTGATGTTTGGGGGACAATCATCTGGGGCGATCACCTGGGGCGACAAGTCGAGGAGATGCAAATGTCCGAGGCCAAATCCGAAAGCACTGAGTCTTTTTCTGAGACGACACCGCCGGCGGAGCCGTCGAAACAATCAGTGCTCAGGCGGTACTACCCGGCTGCGGTGCCCGTCGTCCTCGGCTTGATCATCTATTTCATGCCTGTTCCGGACGGTGTGGATCCCAAGGGCATGCACATGCTCGGAATCTTCGTCGGCACCATCGTGGCGTTGATCTTGCAGCCGCTGCCGACGGGTTCTGTGGCGCTGGTAGGCCTATCGATCGCCATGATCACCCAGACCGAGACGCCGACGGAAGCGTTGTCCGGCTTCAGTAACACCACGATCTGGCTGATTGTCGCATCGTTCTTCATTGCCGAGGGCTTTCTGGTCACTGGACTCGGCAAACGGGTTGCGCTCATGTTCGTGACCAAACTCGGCAAGTCGAGTCTCGGATTGTCCTACGGAATGGCGTTGACGGACTTGATACTTGCTCCGGCGACGCCGTCGAACACCGCCCGTGCGGGTGGCGTCGTCTATCCGATCATCGTCTCGCTGAGCAAGTTGGAGGACTCCAATCCCGAGCCCGAGGACTCTCGCAAGAAGCTCGGAGCATATCTGCTGCTCACGTCGCTGCAAGTCAACGTCGTGACCTCCGCGATGTTCATCACCGCCATGGCGGGTAACCCTGTGGCCGTCGATGCGGCTGCCAAGATCGGCATCGACATCTCGTGGGGCAAATGGGCGCTGGCAGCATCGGTTCCGGGAATTGCGAGTCTGATCGCGATCCCGTGGGTGATGTCGAAGATCTTCCCGCCCACGATGTTGAAGACTCCGAAAGCACCCGAGCAAGCCAGGGAGGAACTGCGCAAGGCAGGTCCGATCAGCCGCAACGAGAAGATCATGGCCGCCACCTTCGTTCTGCTGCTGGTGCTCTGGTGCCTGGGCTCGCAGCTCAACGTCAATGCCACTACAACAGCATTCGTCGGAATCGGCATCCTGTTGGTGACCAAGGTGCTGACGTGGAACAACCTGGTCCACGACACCGGGGCGTGGCAGACGCTCGTGTTCTTTGCCGTTCTGGTCGGTATGGCAAGCCATCTCGAAGAACTCGGCGTGATCTCGTGGATCGGAACCCAGGTCTCCTCGAGCGTCGACGGTTTGCCGTGGATCTGGGCTTTTGCGATCCTGACCTTGGTGTACTTCTACGCGCACTATCTGTTTGCGTCGAACACCGCGCAGATCGTCGCCATGTACGCGGTGTTTCTCGGCGCGGCGGTGGCAACCGGTGCGCCGCCGCTGTTCTCGGCCCTGGTATTCGGCTTCATCGGCAGCCTGTTCGGCGGTATCTCGCACTACGCGTCCGGTCCGGCCGGAGTGATCTACGGTTCCGGATACATCAAGACCTCGGAGTGGTTCCGAATCGGTTTCGTGATGAGCGTCGTGATCATCCTGATCTGGACGATCATCGGCGGCGCGTGGATGAAGCTGATCGGCGCCTGGTGACGATCAGTTGTCCTTGCGCCGCAATCCGAATCGCATCGATTCCTTGTTGACAGCGGCAATCGCGGTCAGCGGTATCTCCGCGGGACGCACCTGCGCACATTCACCGTAGGTCGAGCACGGCCCGAAATCGGCCTCCATCTGGTGCGACATCGCTCGGGCCCGCTTGCCACGTTCGTTGCGGCCCTGCGTGACGAGAGACAGGTGGGTCAGTTTGGACCCGGTGAAGAGGTGCGCGGCACCGTTCGGGCAGGCTGCCACGCAAGCGCCACAGCCGATGCACGCGGCGAAGTCCAGTGCAGCTTCGGCACTTTGATGCGAGAGCGGCTGACTGTCTGCGTCCGGCGCGGTTCCTGCATTGACCGAAACGTATCCACCGGCTTCGAGCACCCGGTCGAGCGCAGAGCGATCGACGACGAGGTCTCGGACCACGGGAAAGGCTGCGGAGCGGAACGGCTCCAGTTTGATTCGGTCACCGTCGGAGAAGCTGCGCAGGTGCTGACGGCACGTGGGAGTGTTCGCAACCGGCCCATGGGGAACGTCGTCGACGGTGATGCCACAGGACCCGCAGATCCCTTCTCGGCAGTCGGAATCGAAGGCGATGGGTTCGTTGCCGCTCTCCACGAGTTGGTCGTTGAGTCGGTCGAGGAGCTCCAGCAGCGACATCTCCACCGTCGCGTCGTCTATTTGGTAGGTGTCGAATGCGCCGGACGACTCAGGTCCGGATTGGCGCCACACGTCCACGGTGATTTTCATACGTAGTTCCTCGTCTGCAGTGGAACAGCGGTGAAGGACAACGGCTCGTCGTGTCGAACGTGTCTGCCGTCCTGGGCGGTTTCCCACGCGGAGACGAAGCACCAGTCCTGATCGTTTCGCTGCGCTTCGCCGTCGGGAGTCTGATGTTCGGCACGAAAGTGCGCTCCACAGGACTCGTCACGATCGAGAGCATCGACGCACATCAGTTCGGCGAGCTCGAGGAAATCGGCTACCCTGCCGGCCCTTTCCAACTCCTGGTTGAACTGGTTTCCGCTGCCGGCAACTCGCAGGTTCGACCAGAAATCGGTTCGCAGTGCGCGGATTTCGGCGATCGCCTTGGTCAAGCCCTCGGCCGTTCGGGTGACACCGCAACCCGCATAGAGGATCTCGCCCAGTTGTCGATGGAACCTGTCGGGGCCGTGTGTTCCGCCGACCGAGAGCAGCAGGTCCACCCGACCCCTCACGTCAGTGAGCGTCGACGTCACAGCGGGATCGGACAGTTCGAGTGGAGTGGATCCGAGTAGCGGTGCAAGATAATTCGGAATCGCGTACGGGAGGGTGAACCAGCCGTCGACGCATGCCGAGAGCAACGAATTGGCGCCGAGGCGGTTGGCCCCGTGGTATCCCCAGCCTGCCTCACCACCGACGAACAAGCCGGGGATGGAGGTCATCTGGTCGTAGTCGTTCCACAGTCCTCCCATGGTGAAGTGGGCTCCGGGGGCGATGCGCATCGGCACCGTATAGGGGTCTTCGCTGGTGGCGTCGCGATACATCGAGAACAGATTTCCGTAGCGCTCCTCGATGGTCTTGCGGCCGAGCCGTGCCAACGCATCGCGGAAATCCAGGTACACACTGTTTTTCAGAGGGCCGACGCCGTGACCGGAGTCGATTTGCTCGCGGGCGGCCCGTGAAGAGACGTCGCGGGGAGAGAGGTTCCCGAACGCCGGATATTTGCGCTCGAGGTAGTAGTCGCGTTCGTTTTCGGGAATGTCGCCGGGCTCACGATCGTCTCCGGGCTTGGCCGGTACCCAGATTCGGCCGTCGTTGCGCAGGGATTCGCTCATCAGAATGGTTTTCGACTGCCACTCGGAGTTGACGGGAAGTGCCGTCGGATGGAATTGGATGAACGAGGGTGAGGCAATCAGCGCGCCGCGTCGGTGCGCTCGCCACGCGGCCGTGGCGTTGGAATTCTTCGCAAGTGTGGACTTGTGGAATACGGTGCCGTAGCCGCCGGATGCCAGTACGACGGCATGGCCTGTGGTGGCGCCGATTTCACCGGTCACGAGATCGCGTGTGACTATCCCTTGTGCTCGCCCGTCCGAAACGATGAGATCGAGCATCTCGGTTCGGGTGTGTAGGTTGACCGTTCCGGCTGCGATCTGACGTTGCAGTGCCTGCGACGACGCTATCTGCAACTGCTGGCCTGTCTGCCCGCGCGTGTAGTACGTGCGCGACACCTGAACGCCGCCGAAGGATCGGGTGGCCAGAGTGCCGCCGTACTCGCGAGCAAACGGTGCCCCGATGGCATTCATGTGATCGATGACGCGTACGGATTCTTCGGCGAGACGGAAACAGTCGGCCTCACGGCCCCGGAAATCACCGCCCTTGACGGTGTCCTTCACGAAGCGGGCGAGACTGTCGTTGTCCACTTTTCGAGCGCGAGCAGCGTTGATGCCTCCTTGCGCGGCGACACTGTGTGCACGGCGGGGTGCATCGTGGAAGGTGAAGGACTCGACGTGGTAGCCCAGTTCACCGAGGGAGGCGGCGCAGGCCGCGCCGGCGAGGCCGGTACCGACGACGATGACCGTGAACTTGCGCCGGTTGAGTGGGCTGACGAGCTTGTAGTCGAGTTTGCGAGTGGGCCAGGCCGTCGCCGGATCGCCGGCCGGGACCTTACCGTCCACCGGTGTCCCGATGCTGCGCAGATCGTCGAGTTCGAAGCTGTTCACTTATGACGCTCCTGTCTTCGAGATGGCGCCGGTCATGACCGCGATGGGGATCGACATGTTTCCGACCATCACGACGAGCGCAAAGATTCCGGAGAGTGCAACGCCAATCTGGCGCAGTCGTTGGCCGGTCACGCCGAGATCGTTGACCGCGCTCCAGAGTCCGTGCGCGAGGTGCATTGCCAGCAGAGCCATCGCGACGATGTAGAACGCTGCCACCAGCGGACGCTCGAAGCTGGCAATCAGATTGTCGTATGCGTAACTCTGTGTGCGCGTGGCCGCTTCGTACTCGCTGCTGCCGATGGGTCGGGTTCCGGTCGTGAGGTCGAGTATGTGGAAAATGACGAACAGCAGCAGCACAGCTCCGGTGACGGGCATCGTGCGCGCTGTAAAGGACTTGATTCCCAGACCTTTACGTCGAAATTTTCCTCGAGCTCGGCGTCCGCGGACGGTGAGCAGCCAGGCACACCAGACGTGTGCGACCAATGACGCGAGCAAGACGATGCGAAGAATCCACAGAAGTCCCTCGTAGGGCAGGAAGGGTTCGAACACCGTTCGTAGCCAGTGTGCGTAGTCGTCGAAGTGATCGGCACCGGTGTAGACCTTCAGGTTTCCGATCATGTGGACGAGAACGAAAGCGGCGAAGATCAGTCCTGTCACGGCCATCAGAATCTTGCACGTGATGTTGGACGGCCGCGGTCGAGCTTGGAGTGAATCGCCGGTAGCTCGCGATACACGGGTCGGAGCACTCACAGACAAACCTCCCACGCCAGACTTGCCGGACAGGTGCCGTCAGCCTAAGCCCGATCGAGGTTTTCGGCCAACGGATGGGTGCCCGACTTGTCTGTTAATGCAGGTGAATGGGAGTGTAGGGGTGCTCATTACCCGAAAGTAAGGAACTCGTGAACGATGTTTGACTCGACGTGGCGACGGTGGTCATGGCGCGCCGGAACGGCATCGGCCCTGGCAGTGGCCTTGTTTGCGGTGGGGTCGCCGGCTGGTGCGCAGGAGACCGTCGACCTGGCCGACGTGTTCAATCCGTTGGTCGTGAAGGCACTCCAAGGCGCTGACATTTCCACCGAATTGACTCCACTCGGGCTCTCGTCCGATGATCCGTGGTTCGACGAACCCGAAATCGAGCCGGGTACCGCCCCCGGCACACTTCTCAAAGCGCGTCCGGTCAGCGTGCAGGTCTACCAGGTCCGCCCCGACGTGGTCTCGGCTCACCAACTCATGTACACCACCACTGATCACTTCGGTCGGCAGGTGATCAGCACCGGAATTCTGATGATTCCCGAGGACGGAACTGCGCCAGGTGATCGCAAGATCATCGGATACGCCGAGGCGAACGACAGCCTCGGCGCGAACTGCGCACCAAGTCACCAGTGGACCGGCGGCAATCAGAGCGACCCGGCGATGTTCTCGGCGCTCGGCCCGGTGGCTCAGATGTTCGGCCACGGCTGGGCAGTGATGATGAGCGACGTCGGCAACGACGGCGACACTGCTCCCCATCCGTTCTCGATCGGACAGTTCTCAGGGAAGGCAACGCTCGACGGCGTTCGGGCAGCACTCGCGCTTCCGGAAGGTGGCCTCGAATCAGACACCCCTGTCGGCATCTACGGTGTCGCCGGAGGCGGTGTCGCAGCGGGCTTTGCCGCGGAACAGGCCCATGAATATGCGCCGGAACTGAACGTCCAGGCCAGTGCCATTCAGGCGATGATGATCGACCCGGCAACGTTCGAGGAAACAGCGGCCGGTGGGATCGGTTCCGGATTCGTCTTCTCGAGCATTCTCGGATTCGACGCGGGCTACCCCGACGTTCGGCTCGACGACCATCTGACTCCGATCGGTCACAACGTCGCCGCAGCCTTCCGCGCGTCCTGCCAGGCGCTCTACCTCGGACTCCCATTCGTTCCGTTCGACGTCCTACTCACCAACCCTTCGCCCCGAACGATCCCTGCGCTGGCCGCGGCGTACGCGGACAACACGTTGGGAAAGCAGGCGCCGGCTTCCAAGCTTCTGATTTCTTCCTGTGAGGACGACTTTCTCGTTCCCTTCAGTGAGGCAGAGCAATTGGCGCAGACATATCGAGCAGACGGCGGCAACGTGGACCTGCTCCCGTCGCAGTGCGGGCCGCTCGATTACGTGACCAACCTGTACAAGACGGTGACCGATCAGCTGGGTATGCAGGACATCGCCTGGCTGGCAAAGACGTTCGACGAAGCCGAGGGACGATGAGCTTGCGGAAGTCTCTGACGCGCAGGGATTTTGCGCGCACGGTTCTCGTTGCTTCGGCAGGTATCGGCGGTGCCGTCGTACTGGGAGGCAGGGCGTCCGCGGGTACTGGTGAGCTCGACAGGTACCTCGACCTGGAAGCAGTGAACGCAAACGCCGAAGCCACGGGCGGCCTGCATCCTTCTCTGCCATCGGATTCCGCGACGCTGCGGTCTTTGGTGGATACCGCCCGAGCCTCGGGAGTGGATCCGCATCGCTATCAGACACTGCTCAAGCAGTACTGGCTCGCGGTCGGGACGGAGTCGGCAGGTATCGATCTCGCTTCGTGGACTCCGTTCGACGGTGTGCACGCGAATCTCGGAAACCTCACCAACACTTTCCAGTTCTACGAGCGACTCCAGCTCGAGCATCGAGAGCTGCAGTGGGCAGGTATGGGAGGAATGGTCGGGCCCGCTTTCGCCGGTGGACTCCTCGACTTGGACTACGGGCGGGTTGTGCTGGAAGTCCAAGCGATCAGCGAGGCGATGGCACTGGTCTGGCGAGAGATCGACCGCATCGGGTCGCCGGTTGCATCGTCGATGGGAGCACCCGAGGACATTGCGGCACTTCTCGAGGTCGGCCACGAGATTCGCCCCGAGGACGTGATGTGGTTCCAGGGGAAAGTGATTGCGATGAGCAAACACATCTTCTCGGACCTGATTCCCATGCACATGGCGTGGGTTCACGACGGTGTCGACGGCATCGCCGAACTCGATCGCGCAGGGTTGCTCGACGAGAACGCCCGTATCGCGTGGAACAACATTGCTTCGGGGACACCGGAATCGGTCTTCGACGGCAATGTGCGTCTGCTGCGAAGGGAGCAGTACCAGTCGGTGGGTGATCAGTGGGACGAGGCGAAGGCCTACCGCGGCAGCGTTGGTCGCTCGTTGACTTACCTGACCACCTTCGCCGCATCACCGTCGATGCCTGGCGTCGTGCCGCCACGCGAGTCGAACCCGCTCTCGTTCGCGGTGGGCAATGCCGTTGTGCAAACGCCGCTTCCGGACTTCAACTGGGCGGACCGGGATGGTCGTTGGACCTACATCAACGATCAGTTGCTCCCGGTCTACAACAACCTGATGAAGAATCAACCGGAACTGTGGCGAGCGACGCTGGCCGCGCCCGTCTCCGTTCGGATAACCGAGCAGCGAATGATCGCTCGCTTGCCGGACATGTTGCGGTCCATGTTGTCGACTCTGGCGATTACGGTCAACTGAACTCGGCGGTGGCGGGGCCTCAGGGTCCCGCCACCGCCCGTGAACTTGTCGGTCAGGCCTGGCTCAGCTCCGCTTGCATGCGCGCGGAGTCCTTGCCTACAGTGCGGGTAGCCAGGTAGATGAATACCGCGGTGAGTGCCAACATGATCGGCACGAGATACATGGCCGAGTTCAACCCGTCGCCGGCGTACTGAGCCAACTTCCCGGTACCGGCATCTGCAAGTGCACGCTTGGCGAACCAGTCCGAGATCGCTCCAACGGCAACCGGTCCGGAGAATCCGCCGAGAAGGTACATGGCAGCGAAGAACAGCGCCGTCGCAGTGCCGCGGAGCCTGGGAACCACGACGTCGTGAATGGCAGGGTAGACGCTGATGTAGAAGCCGTAAGCCAGAAGCCACCCGGCCGAGAACAAGAGCGTGAACATCACGACGTTTCCGCCGTGTTGCAACAGTGCCAGCGCCGTCAAAGGTGCCGCCAATGCCGAGGTTCCGACACCGATCATCAACCGTGCGCGCGGTGAGCGTGCGCTGGCCTTGTCAGCGTAGCGAGCGCCGAGAAGCAATCCGATCAGGCCCGTGATTCCGACGATGATGCCCGTGACCGATGCCGCCGCAGTCAGCTTCAGGTGGTACTGGCGCATGAGCAGTGGGACGACAAACGAATTCACTGCGTAGGCGGCGAAGTTGAACGTCAGCCCGGCAAGGATGAGCCAACGAAGCGTGGGAATTGCGAGCAGACGACGGATCGGGCGGGTGATCGGTGCCTGTGAAACAGCGGCTGCGCGGGCCTCCGGACTTTCGGAACCACCACGAACCGGATCTGCCATGCGGTAGAGCACGACTGCCAGCAGGACACCGGGAATCGCCGCGAGGAAGAACGGTGCACGCCAGCTGTCGAATGCCTCGGCGATCTTGCCGACGGTGAAGTAGGCGAGCATGAGGCCAATTGGCAAACCGAGCATGAAGACACCAAGTGCGCGTGAGCGTCGTTCCGCCGGGTAGATATCGCCGATCATCGAGTTTGCTGCGGGTGTGAAGGTCGCTTCGCCCACACCGACGCCGAGACGCGCGAGGATGAACAGCACGTAGCTGCCGGCGGCACCGGTTGCTGCCGTCAGTCCGCTCCACACCAGGAGTCCGATCCCGATGATCTTGGGACGGTTCTTCGTGTCGGCCAACCGGCCCAGAGGCAGTCCTGCGACTGCGTAGACGAGGGTGAATGCAGAGGTGATCAATCCCAATTGCAAGTCGCTGAGCGAAAACTCGTTCTTGATCGGCTCGGCAACGACCGAGGGGATCGCCCGGTCGAAGAAGTTGAGCATGTTCGCGAGAAACAGGGCGACGAGTGTGCCGCCGAGTAGTTTGTCACGTGTTCCGACAGGGGCGCCGTCGACGGACGGCAGCGGCGGAGCGTCTCGTTGAATTGACATGATTGTTCCACCCTTTTCGCGAGTGCTGAATGAATTGTGCTGGGGGAGAAGCTCAGGACAGAGCGTCGGCGACCGTTTTGCCGATCGCCTGCATCCCGGCCGCAGTGGGATGCAGTGGAACCGCCGGCTGGGTAGGGACGATTCCCGTGTAGTAAGCAGTGGCAGGGTCCGTGCAGATGTCATGCCCGGCAGTGGTTTCGGTGATGTCGATGTACTCGACGCCGTGACGGGCCGCAGTTGCTGCCATGACCGTGTTGCCGTAGTCGATCACACTCTGGAGATAGTCGGCGTCGCGCGGCCAGAACGGCTGAGTGCCGGGGCAGCCGCCACTACGGATTTATGTTCCGTATCCGACCACGACGATGCGCGCCGACGGTGCTCGATCCTGCGCGACTTCGATCATGGAACTCCAACCTGTGGACGCATTTTCGATCATCTGTCGCTGTTGATCGACGCCACCGGAGGTGAACTTGTCACGGCAGGACGTTCCGGTGGGTTCGGGGAGTGGATTGACGCAGCTCAGAACTGTCGGGAACAACGAGATGTCGTTGGCACCGATGGTGATGGTGACGAGGTCGGTATCAGGCCCCAATGCTGTTGCCTGCGGTGATACTTGACCGGAGAACGTCGATTGTGCGGTGTCCGTGACGTTGGCGGATCGCGCCGACGAGCAGGTCATATCCGTGAGTTGAGCGCCGAGTTCTCGCGCCACCACGGACGGGTAGTTGTCGAGTGATCGTAGACAGCCCGGTGACGACGAGTCCTGCGCGGTGACCAGTGGGCCGGCCGCCGCGGAATCGCCGAGTGCGACGTACTGGATAGTGCTGACCGGTGTCTCGGCACTCGACACACCGGTCCCGAGAGCCGCGATCGAACCGGCAGCCACGACGCCTGCCAGAATGGCTGCGCTGCGCGTTTTCCACGTCACTCGAGGCTCCTCTTGGTCGAAGGTGGGACTTCCAGTTACGCCGCTGATTGTGAATTCCTGAGTGGCGTGGGTTACATAGTGATAGGAAAAAGGCAGGTCGGGCTTGTGGTGGCAATTCAATTCTGTGGAGGGTTTTGTGTCAGGAAACAAAGATCTGCCGTTCGAGCCGATCCTGGTTGGTGGCAGATCTCTGGCCGACCGACTGGCGCAACGCACCCATCCACTGGTCATTGAGACAGTCGATCTGGTCCACCGCGACGTCACCTTCTACCGGTTGCTCCCTGACGAGGCATTACGTAACGACGTCACCACCATCGTGAGGCGCAATCTTGAACTGTTCATTTCGATGCTGCGGACCGGCGCCGATCTGGCGCCCGAGTTGCTCGCCGACATCAGCGAATCGGCTCGCCAACGGGCTCAGGAATTGGTTCCGCTCGGTGAGGTGCTGCGGGCATATCACCTGGCTGCCGGGCTGTGGTGGGAGACCATCAGCGAATGGGCGGTCCCGGAAGACGGTGTCGCACTTGCCCGCACCGGACGACTCTTGAATGCATACACCGCGGCCTCCGCGTCGGCGGTTCTTGCCGGCTACGGTTCCGACCACGCCACCCAGACGGACGAGGATTCTGCGCGAAGGTCAATGTTCGTAGCACTTTCGACGGGTGTCGATGTTGATCGGGTCTCCGACGATGTGGGCATCCGGTTGGCGCGCCTGTACTGGGTGGTGGCGCTGCACGTCGAACGGAATGACGACGAGTCCTCGACCGAGGTGGACACTGCCGTCGCCGAGCGGAGAAAGGTGCGCCACCTGCAACGAGAGCTCGATCAGGTGGGGCGTGACAAAGCGCTCGGGGTGCTCGGGAGCAGTGGCGGAGCCGTACTGATTCCTATTGTGGAATCGGAACCCGCTGAGGGGAACTGGGCGTCGAGTCCGCAGTATCTTTCATTGTGTCGACGATTGGGTGATCTCGAGAAGGTCATCGGTGCATCGACGGTTGCCGCCGTACATGTCGCGGCACCGCCGGCAATTCCGGCAGCGGTGTCGCAGGCGCGCGAGGTGCTGAACGTTGCCCGAAAGTACGGCCGTACAAGTGGGGTCGTGCGTCTCGAGGATCTTGCAGTCGAGTATCAACTGACCCGCCCGAGCGCTGCGCTGCCGATCCTCGCAGATGTGTTGTCGCCGTTGGAGTCCGATCCTGCCGTGCTCGAGACGCTCGAATCTTTCATCGACTCCGGATTCGATCGAGCTACCACCGCTCGGCAGTTGCACGTACACCCGAACACGGTCGTGTACCGCCTGCGTAAAGCGAGTTCCCTGACGGGACTTGACCTGTCGTCACCGAAAGATCTTGTACAGGTCACCATGGCGCTGGGAGCGCGTCGCGCGCTCGGAATGGAGGCGGACTCTTCCCAAACGTGATGGGTCTGTGGTTCTCTGTGAACGTGCCTGATTCTCGGATTGGCAATCCGGCCGGGAGACATGGCCAGACTGGGTCAGCTGATGGTGCAACGAGGCGCGTGGCGTGATCAGACGTTGATCGACTCCGCCTACCTCGACGAGTTGTCCGCGCCCTCTCCGTCCAATGGGGGGTACGGCTTCTTGACCTGGGTGAACGCGGGCGAGGACTTCTACTCCGTGAATGCGCCGGTGAGCAAGTATGTTTCGCATCCGGTGTGGCAGAACGCGCCTCGGGATCTCTATCTCCAGGAGTTCTTGCGGCTTGTCGTCGCTTCGATCGTGGACGTTCCACCGCCGCCGTACGTCGGGCCTCCCGTGCATGGGTCGGGTGGTCCGCTCATCGACGATCCGTCACAGCTCGTCGGCTTCGCGAACCCCGAATTGATCTTCGACACGATGGTCGGGACGGGGCGAGCAGGAACACCCGGATGCAACATCGTGATCTGCAACAACGAATTGTTGCCGTTCAGTGTCGCCGACCTGCTCGGGGATGCTGCAGCTCAGATCGGTAACGCGGCAGGCGCGTCGATTCGAGATGCTGGTAGATGACGGTTTCGAACCCGAATTGTTGCCCAATATTTATGTTTAATCTGTGTGACGGTCAGTGAACAGTAAATTTGAGTCAAATGATGCAATCGCGACGAAATGTTCGTTACCGTGGGCTGGACAATCGACAATCTGGGGGTTCGGCTACATGGCAAATGTTCGTAGGTCTCTGACGAAGGGATTGATTGCTGCTTCGGTAATCGCCGCAGCCGGAGTGGGATTGACGCCGGCGACAGCGAGTGCCGACATCACTCCGACGACGGTCGTCAACGGCATCCTGTCGACGGTGGGCGGCTGCCAAACACCGGTGCGGTCTCTCATTCTCGCGTGCACGAGTGCTGAGACGCTGACACGCCAGTCGCCCGTGCTGCTCGACCTCAACCCCGTGGGCACGAACATCGTCGTCTTGGGTGCCGGCCTCTTCGACGACGGCACGATGCGTCCGATGTTGGTCGACCGGCTTCAGGCGGCGCTCCAGCTGGCCCGTCAGTACCCGCAGTCTCCGATCATCACAAGCGGTGGGGCTCCGAAGGCCGGAGTAACGGAAGCCAGGGCGATGCGCGAATGGCTCGTTGCCAACGGCGTCAACCCGGGCCGGATCACCGAAGAGGGAACTTCGTGGTCGACGGTCGAGAATGCGATCAACTCTGCGCGGATTCTCGCCGATCGAGGCGCGACCGGCGTGGTTGTGGTCTCGAGCGCCAATCACGTGGAGCGCGCGATGGTGGACTTCCGCGTTGCAGTTCTCGGCCGGATCCCGGTCGCAGGCGTAATCGCTGCGACCTGACGTCAGTGATTGTGGGAGTTGGACTTTCGCCAGTTCAACGGCGAGGCGTCGAATCGTCGACGGAAGGCGCGGCTGAACGCGGCATCGGATTCGTAGCCGACAGTTATCGCAATGGTTCCGACCGGCTCGGTGGTTTGCACGAGTAGTTCGGCGGCACGGTCGAGTCGGCGCTCGGTGATGTAAGCGCCGGGCGTCTGGCCGACCAGTCGCGAGAAGCGCTCCGCAAAAGACGATCTCGACAGGGTGGACAGCGTCGCCAGTTCGTCGATGGTCCAGTTGCGTGACGGGTCGTTGTGGACGGCCTCGAGGGCCTGCCCGATTCGTGGATCCATTGCTGCGGTCAACCATCCGCCGTTCGATCCGTCCGCTCGAGCCCACGCTCTGAGGATCTGGACGAAGAGAAGGTCGAGAATCCGGGAAACCATCACGGAGGAACCAGGTTTCGGATCGTCCACCTCGGCGCCCAACAGTCGGCTGCTCACCTCGAGCCACTCGACCGGGGTCCCTTGTGTCGCGCGCAGTTCGACGAAGTCCGGCAGAACGGACAGCAGTCGCTGCGCTGCGACGTCGTCGAGTGTGAAAGTACCGAAAAGCCAACATGTTTCGTTTTTCGGGTGCATCGGCATCGCATTCTCGATCGTATGAGCATGCCCATGGGGTAACAGTACGAGTTCCCCGGGGCCGAGTTCGATCGGGGCTTTGCCCTGCGTTCTGATCACGATGTCACCGTGCTCGGCAATGTGAAGTGCTCGCACCCCAGCGGGTACCTCCACGGTGAAGTTCTCGCCGTGGACGCAGCGATGAATCTGATCACCGCGAAGGTGGACGACTTCGAGAACGTGTGAGAGGGTGTCCCGGGTTCGAGTCTCGTCGGTGGTGGGTACGTACCGCTGTGATGATGTTGTCCTCATGGATCGATCACTCCGATGTCTCGAGCATTCGGCGTTTCTGCACAAAAACTTGGCAATCTGGTCATGGTTATTGATCCAGGATCTCCTTAACCTGGGTAACAGGCAAGGCCTGGGTTTCGAAGGCTTGCCGATCGTCGGAGTATTCGTCGCACTGCGTATCTGGAGGAGTTGGTCATGACAGAGAAGGTAAACATCGTTCTGGTACATGGAGCCTGGGGAGACGGTTCTCATTGGCGTCACGTCATACCCACCCTGCACAACGCCGGGCATCGAGTGGTTGCGGTCCAGAATCCACTTACTTCGCTCGCCGACGACGTGGACCGGACCAGGAAGTTGGCCGAATCGATGGACGGCCCGACCCTGCTGGTCGGACACTCGTACGGCGGCGCGGTGATCACAGGCGCGGGTCATGCGGAAAACGTTGTGGGACTGGTATATATCGCTGCCTTTGCGCCGGACGAGGGTGACAGCCTGGGAAGTATCTTCGCCCGCACGGATCAGCCGGCGGGCGCGGCGAACATCGCGCCGGACGCCGAGGGCTTCTTGTGGATCGCCCCGGACAAGTTTCAGGAGAGTTTCAGTCAGGATCTCGACGACACCGAAGCATTGGTCATGGCGCTGACGCAGAAACCCATTGCGGGTCAGTGCTTCTCGGACCCGTCAGGGCCGCCGGCATGGCGTGGGAAGCCCAGTTGGTATCAGGTTTCAGGGCAGGACCGAATGATTCCGCCGGAAACCGAGCGATGGATGGCAGAGCGTATCGGTGCCCGCGAGATCGAGGAACTCGACGCAGGCCATGCATCCTTGGCGTCCCACCCGCACGAGGTCACCCAGTTGATCCTGCGTGCTGCTGCAGAATTGTCGTGACGGCGTAAATCGTCCGGCTGTTCGAGTGGGCTGCCCATCACGACTAATTTGTCGTCAGTCCGCGGAACTGCCCAGTCGGTGAAGCAGCGCTGTCAGCGTGGTGATGTCGTCCGTATCCCATTTCTCGAGTCGGGCGCGCCAGCGATCTATCTGGTGATTGCGGATGGTCGTGAGCTTCGTTCGCGCCTCAGGGGTCAGAGCTACCAACTTGGCGCGAGCGTCGTCGGGATCGGGGATTCGTTCCACCAGGCCGAGTCGAGCTGCGGCGTCGATTTGCCTGGTCAAGGTGGACTTCTCGATATCGAGGGTGCAGATCAGGTCGGACATCCGCACCGCATCCGAACGGTTCAGGATGACCAGAACCGGGTAGAGCGCCGGATCGAGTTTGGGATGAATTGCGCGCGCATAGGTGCGCGCCTGGGCGCGTCCTCGTTGCCACATGTCGGCAAGTTCCATCTCCAGGCCCGTGATCGGATCTGAAACCACTGTCGTTTCCCCTTTGGTGCGATTCGTTCGGTGTTCATCAAACCAGAAGGGGGGCCGAAGTGATTTGGGTGAAGTCACGCTGAGCGAAAGGTACGTTCGGCGTACTGAAGGCGCCGGGCGTACCTTTCACTCGCAAGGTGGGTGGGTCAAGCCACCGCATACGCCCGCACACACGTGTTCAGGTCGCGGGTGAGATCGGCCGCGGTACTGGTCGGAGAACCGAATTTCACGACGGACCCGTCGCTCCCGTGGAACAACAGCGTCGGAAACGAAGTGGCGCCGAGCCTGCGTGCTCGGACGAAATCAGCGCGGGCGGCATCCTTCGAGGCGGCGGTGAACAGGGAAGACACCGCGGCAGATGGGTCGAGTTCGAGGGATTCCGCGATGGATCGGTATGTCTCGGGATCGGAAAGGCTGCGCCCGTCTCGGTAGAACGCGATCTGCATGGCCTCCGCGATGTCGAGGGCGCGTGTCGGATCTTGCGCGCGCAGTGCGGCGAGTCCGATCGCTGCATCCGTCGAATCCATGACGAACCGCCCATCAGTCACCAGTTGTGAATATCCGTCACCGAAGACAGCGCCGGTCTGGGCGGCGATGGTGGCGTTGGCTGATTTCAGGTACGGAGCCGAAGACATGGGCGCGACGCGCTCACCGGTGAACAGTCCGCCGCTGACCACGGACAAGTCGACGGAATCGGCATTTTGACGGACGAACTCCGTCAACGCAGGGCCGAAGCCGAAACACCACCCGCAATAGGCGTCGAAGACGTAGGTGAGTTGCGTCTTGCCTGCTGTTTCCGAGCGTGATGTCTGCACTGGAAGATTCCTATCCGAGCGTGAACTGATTGATACCCTGACGGTATGTCGCATTCGGGTATTCGGTCACGGTGAAGATGAGTCCCGGACTAGTGAAAAACAGACAAGTACCCGTCCGGGACGTCGGGTACGCATCGTCGGTGGCTGACGCGACCGAGATCGAAGTACTCAGCCTGGACACCATTCGCATCAACGGGGGAAGCGCAGAGTTCGTCGGCCCCCAACGTCCGCAATTTCACTTGCTCGCGCTGGTGACCGAGGGCTCGGCGCTACACACCATCGACTTCGTGAACTACGCGGTGAGCCCGGGGACCGTGTTCTGGGTCAGACCGGGGCAGGTGCAACAGTGGGGGCGAATCCAGGACTTCGAGGCGACGGTTGTTCTGTTCACACCCTCGTCGCTCGATGCCGTCAGCCAGCAGTTGTTGGACGGGAACGCTCGCAGTCGGCAGGCAGCGTGGCAGTTGTCCGGCGAGAACCTCGAGACCATCAGCACGGGTATGAAACACCTGAACCTGAACTACGGCTGCCCGGATACTTCCGCGCCGGTCGTTCGCGCGGCCATTCTGCGGCACACGCTGACAGCAATTCTGTTGAAACTGACCCATCTCGGTGGACAGGAACAGAGTTCCGTGCTGGCGCACAATGACGTGTTCGAAAGGTTTCATGCCGTTGTCGAACGTGACTTCGCCACGGTCCGTTCGGTTTCGGAGTACGCCAACAAGATCGGGTACTCCGAGAAGACTGTGCTGCGGGCCACCCGAGCCGCTGCCGGGATGACGGCAAAGCAGTACATCGATCAGCGTGTGGTTCTCGAAGCGAAACGTCTGCTGTCTTTCGGCACGGACACGGTCACCCAGGTGGCGTCGAAGTTGGGGTTCGACGATTCTGCGAACTTCACGAAGTTCTTCGCCACCCGGGTGGGTGTTTCTCCGCTGACCTTCCGTCAGGACGTCAGAGCGCGCTGAATGCCGCCCATCGCGCGTCGGCGCTGTCGAGGGTTCCGATACTGTTCTGCCCCTTGCCATGTGCGATGCCGTCCAGATCCTGGATGATCCAGTAGATGGCAAAAGGATGGCTGCCGAACCAGAGATCACCGCTGACGTCCAGAGCGTGCGCCGGATCGGGTGTCAGGTTGTCGAACAGTGGAGTGTTTCGCACGATGGATGCGTCGTACTGCTGCCCGGAAAGTACGGCGACGGTCTGCGCCGCATGCTCGGGTAGGAGTTCCGGCGAGACGGGGGAAATCGTGCCGGTGTCTTGATTGTTGGTCGCGTTGACTTCCGATGCCGGCCTGGTGAATCCGGCCTCGGTGACCAGTGTGGAGATGGGAGTGGTCGGTGGCACGGTGAACAGGTTTCCGCTGTAGCCGAGAAGGATCGCAAGGCTCTGGCCGGCAGCCGCGGACTTGACGCCTTCGAGGCCGGATTCCAGCTTTCCGATCATGGCGGTAGCTTCGCTGCCTCGATCGAGCTGTGCCCCAGCGTGTTCGAGCACATCACGCCACGGCGCCGAGTACGGGAGGACCAAGGTTGGCGCCACGGAATTGATCTGCGCGAACAGGCTCGGTAGTGGACCGGCATTGCTCATCAAGATCTCGTCGGGTTCGACGGACGCGATCTCCTCGACGGCGGGGTTGGCGAAGAAAGTCGGCTTGTCGAGAACTTCGACGCCCTGCTCGCGCAGAATCGACTTGGCGACGTCCGATCGCAGGGTGCTGTAGACGACGGTGGGCTTCACGCCGAGTGCGAGTGCACTCAACCCCGCGTACTCGTCGAGCGCGAGAATGCGCTGCGGTGAGGCCGGAACTTCGACGGTGCCGAGTTCGTGGGTGACGGAGCGAGTTGCAGAGGCGGTGTCGGACTCGGCGGAGCTGCTGCACGCGCTTGCGCCGGCGACGGTCAGGAGAAGCGCCGAGACGATGCCGAATGCGGTTCGGGTGGTGAACATCTGAGGTCAACGATCCATTCGTGGGAAGAAGAAGGACAGGAGGGTACCGGCCAGCAGTAGGCCGGAGCAGACGAAGAGGGCCTGGGAGTATCCGGAAACCAGTGCTTCGGTCGGCGCGCTGTCCGAACGTGCCGTCGAGGAAGCGGCGACGCTCACGAGAACGGCTAGTCCGAGTGAACCGCCGATCTGACGCGATGTACTCAGTAGCCCGGATGCCATGCCGACTTCTTCGGGGGGAGCGTCGGCGGTGGCGACGTTACTGAGCGGCATGAACGACAGACCGATGCCGATGCTCGCCAGAAGCGAAGGCACCAGGATGACGGCCCAGAAGGGACTGTCGAGGTTCATGGTCGAAAACATGAAAGTTCCGATTGCGGCGACTGCTGTCCCGACTACGAGCAGCGGTCGAACTCCGTAGCGCGGAAGGAGTTTGGTGGACGCGAGGATGCCGATCACCAGGCCGAAGCAGAAGGGCAGGAAAGCCAGACCGGTGGTGGTCGGTGAATAGCCCAGCCCGCGTTGCAGGAAGAGTGAGACGAAGAAGAACGCGCTGAACTGTGCCGCGCACACCAGGCACATGATGGCGTTGGCCAGTCCGATTCGGGGTCGAAGCAGGGTGGACAGTCGTACCAGTGGTGTGGCGCAGCGGCTTTCGACCACAACGAAAGCAGTGAGCAGCGCGATCGTGAGCGCGAATCCACCCAGCACGTAACCCGAAGTCCAGGAATGTGATTCCGTGGCGATCACTGTGCCGACAAGGGCGGTGATTCCGGCCGTCGCCAAGATGGCTCCGGGGAGATCGAGAGAGCCGCCTCTGGCGGCTTGGCCGGCCGGCAGGCCGCGGGCACCGGCAACTGCGGCGATCAGGGCCACTGGTGCGCCGGCGAACATCACCCATCGCCAACTGAGCCCTTCGGTCAAAATGCCGCTCAGGACGACACCGAGTGCGCCGCCCAGTGCTGACGACATTGCGCCGATGCCGAATGCCTTGGCCCTGGCGCGTCCGGTGGGAAAGGCCTGACTGAGGGCGGCGAGCCCGGCCGGCGCGATCAGTGCAGCGCCGACGCCTTGAAGCGCCCGAGCTCCGACAAGCATTTCGGCGGACACGGAGAAGGTGCCGACGATGCTGACGAGGGCGAACAGCAGAAGCCCGGAAACCAGAACTCGACGAGTGCCCATCACGTCGCACAGACGACCGCCGAGAAGCAGCAGTCCGCCGAAGGCGAGGGCGTACGCGTTGACGACCCAGGACAACCCGGCGTCGGAAAAGTTCAGCGATTCCTGAATGTCGGGCAGTGCGACGTTGATGACCGACATGTCGAAGGCCACCAGGAACTGCGCTGCCGCGGCGGCTGTGAGGACCAGAGCCGGTGCGGCTACCGCTCGAGTTGTTGTTGTCATTGCAGGTACCTAATTTGTATACGCGTTCTCATAAGTAGTTAGGTTTACCTTGCTGGCGACTGAGATGCAAGGGGTTCCCCGGGCGAGAGCGTCGTAGCAGGGGCGCGCACAATCGACGGATGGCCGAAAAGATGGAACCGAGATCACCGCGGCTCGGACGTCCCCCGACGATCACGTCGGAGCAGATAGTCGACGAGGCGAAACGGCAGCTTCAGACCGGCGGCGCCGACGCGTTGAGCATGCGCGCGTTGGCGAAGTCGCTCGGCACCACGCCGATGGCGCTGTACCGGCACGTGGGCGACAAGGAACAGCTGATCAGCGCGGTGCTCGATGTGTACTCACAAGATCTCGGCGCGCTGGTCCTGCCGCAGGATCAGGTCGAACGGCTTCGCACGATCTTCACCGCGATCTTCGAAAAGCTGGCGTCGGAGCGCTGGATCATCGAGTTGCTTCAGCGCGGTGGCCGTGGTGGGAGCGGCGCTGTGGTCTTGGTCGATCGGGCGATGGCCGCGTGTGTCGAACTCGGTATGTCACCTCGTCGCGCACTGTTGATCTATCGAGCGCTGTGGAACTACACACTCGGCGCATTGCTCAACATCTACGACACCACTACGCGACCGGAAGGCAGCGTGTCACCTCTCGCGGTCAAGATCCGAGAAATCGGGCCCGAGAAACTGCCGGTGCTCAGTGAGGTGCTCGAGGACTGGCCTGGAGGGACGACGACTGAGAGCTACTTGGAAGGACTGGAAGTCTTGATCAGCGGATATATGAACTCCGACTGAGTGTGTTCACAGCAGTCCGTGCCGCGGTGGGATTGTCCCGGACAGTGTCCACCGGCCGATGTGCTGGACCTTCCACCTCGTCGGATCGTGCAGGGTGTGCGTGCGCGCGTCACGCCAGAATCGGGAGAGGTTCGCCGATTCGCCCGCGCTTCTGGTGCCACCGATCTCGAACAAAGTGCTCGTGGCCGCCAATGACGCCCTGGCGCCGACCACTTTGGCAGTTGCAGCGTCGATGGATGCTCGGGCCGTGGAGTCCTCGGTGGGATCACGACGCGCCACGTCGATCGATCGCGCTGCTTCCGCCAAGAGGGATCTGGCAGCGCGAACCTCGATTGCCGCTTCGCCGGCGAGTTGAACGAGCAGTGGATCCTCCACCGCTGTATCGACTTTCGCTTCGAAGAAGGGACGCGCCTTTGCCGCGAGTTTCACGGATTCACGCAGTGCAGCCGACGCGATGCCGGTGTCGATCGCGGCGTGCAGGATCTGGGCCTGTGCTCCGTAGGTGGTCGGGTGAGTGAAGAGCGACGTGAAGGGCACGACATTGAACCGCGTCACCGAAACGGATTCCAGGGTCACGGTTCCGCTTGCAGTTGTCTTCTGTCCCATGCCGTCCCAGTCGTCGACGATCGACAGTCCGGGAGTATTCCGGGGTAGGTAGACCGCGGATTTCACCTGTGCGCCGGTCTCGGTGAATTGATCCGCATTGGCGGCACGCACCACGATCCAATCTGCGAAAAGCGCTCCGGTGCAATAGAATTTTCGACCTTCGAGCACAAAGTCTTCCCCGTCGGGGGTGAGAGTGGTGCCGTCGATGTCGATGGTCTTGTTGCCGCGCTCGCTCTGGGCGTTGGCGAACTGCTTGCCCGACAATGCTTCGGCGTAGAAGAACTGCTTCTGCTCGTTAGACCCCTGGTACCGGAGCGCTTCCAGGAAAGTGAAGTGGCTGTGCGGAATCTGCGCGATGCTGGGATCGCCCTCGGCGAGTAGGCGGAAGACCTCGGCCAACGTCTCGGTGCTTGCGTCGATGCCACCGAACTCCTTCGGCACCGAGAGTCCGAGCAAGCCGGACCGCGCCAGGGTGCGAACCTCGTCGTGGGGAAGGAGGCGCTGCGCATCGCGGACTCCGGCACCTGCCGCGAACTCGTCGGACAGCTGTGACGCCACCGAGAGCGCCTCGTCCTCGCTGGTGATGCGGTGCGCGATCTCCTGAATGTCCACAGCAGTCATGCTGCCACCGTTTCACAGTCGCAGCACCCACCCAACACTTACAACCTGTGTGATCGCTACCCTGGAAACCACTGGGAACTGCATGTTTGCTGGGTTTCATGTCTACTGAACGTATCGCCGACGAGATCAAGTTCGCCTACTGGGTGCCCAATGTCAGTGGTGGTCTGGTCACCTCCGACATCGAGCAGCGGACCAGCTGGGACTACGAGTACAACAAGAAGCTGGCACAGACCGCCGAGAACAACGGCTTCGAGTACGCCCTGAGCCAGGTACGTTACGAGGCGAGCTACGGGGCCGAATTCCAGCACGAATCCACGAGCTTCAGCCTTGCGCTTCTCCTGGCCACCGAGAAGCTCAAGGTGATCGCCGCGGTGCATCCGGGACTCTGGCAGCCGGCCGTGTTGGCGAAACTGGGCGCTACCGCCGATCACTTGTCGAACGGTCGTTTTGCCGTCAACGTCGTCAGTGGTTGGTTCAAGGACGAGTTCACACATCTAGGCGAGCCGTGGCTCGAGCACGACGAGCGTTATCGGCGTAGCGCCGAGTTCCTTCAGGTTCTTCGGAAGATCTGGACGGAGGACGACGTCGATTTCCGCGGCGACTTCTACCGCATCCACGACTTCACGTTGAAGCCGAAGCCTCTCAACACTCCGGAGCGCCCCAATCCCGAACTGTTCCAAGGTGGTAACTCGGCGGCAGCCCGTGAGAACGCAGGCCGGTATTCGGATTGGTACTTCAGTAACGGCAAGGACTACGACGGCGTCACCGAACAGTTGGTCGACGTTCGCCGTGTTGCTCGTGAGAACGATCGGGAGGTCAAGTTCGGGCTCAACGGATTCATCATCGCCCGCGACACCGAGGCGGAAGCAAAGGACACACTGCGCGAGATCATCGCCAAGGCCAACCGCCCTGCGGTCGAGGGATTCAAGAATGCAGTCCAACAGGCCGGCGCATCGACCGCGTCCAAGGACGGGATGTGGGCGGATTCGACGTTCGAGGACTTGGTTCAGTACAACGACGGTTTCCGCTCACAACTGATCGGCACGCCGGAACAAATCGCGCATCGGATCGTCGAATATCGCCGTCGCGGTGTCGATCTGATTCTCGGCGGATTCCTGCATTTCCAGGAGGAGATCGAATACTTCGGGGCCAAGGTGCTTCCGCTGGTTCGTGAACTCGAAGCAGCCGACAGCGACGAGCAGGTGCTCGTCACCGCCGGCTGATCGCCTGATCTCTCAGGACTTCGCGTGGCGTTTTGCCAGCATCCAACGTGAGATCTTCATGTCCCTGGCTTTTCGCTCGATGGTCAGCAGGTCCAGTGGAGCGCTGAACTTCTGAACGGCCAGTGATTTCACACTGCTGAACTCACGCAGCCCATCGGCTCCGTGGATACGGCCGAATCCGGAATCGCCGACCCCGCCGAACGGCAGGGCGGCGATTCCGGCGAAACCGAGAACCGAATTGACCGTGACGACACCGCAGTCGAGCTTCTCGGCAATTGCTCGGCCCTTCGACGAACTCTTGGTGAACACCGAGGCGCCCAAGCCGTACTTCGACGCATTGGCGCGTTCGATCCCCTCGTTCATGTCGGCGACCTTGTTCACCACGACGCTCGGGCCGAACGTCTCCTCGGTGATCGCCGTGGAATCCTCCGGAACATCCGTCAGGATGATCGGATCGATGAACGGACCGTTGAACGAATCAAGTCCGCCGAGTACAGCTTTCGCGCCGCGACTGAGAGCGTCTTCGATCTGGCCCCGGACTATCGCAGTCTGCTTTCCCAGCGTCATCGGCCCGTAGGTCGAGCTGTCGGTGGCGCCGGCGTGGGCGTCCCGAAGCGCGGCGGTGAGCTTGGACAAGAAGGCGTCGTACACGGGCGCTGCGACGTAGATTCGTTCGACGCCGGCACAGGTTTGTCCGCCGTTGCCCACTGCCCCGAATGCCGCGAAGCTCACGGCCGCATCGAGGTTGGCATCGGAGTCCACCAGCATGGCGTCCTTGCCACCGCATTCGGCGACCAGGGGAGTGAGGGTGTCCGCGCAGGCGGCCATTACGCGCTTTGCGGTAGCGGTCGAACCGGTGAATGCGATCTTGTCGACGCCGGACGAACACAGAAGTGCTCCGGTTTTGCCGTCGCCGGTAATGGTCTGCAGGACAGGGTGTCCGGGTGCCGCGATGTCCCACAGCCGGGCCAATTCGACGCCGACGCCTGGTGAGAGTTCGCTCGGTTTGAACACGACGGCGTTACCGGCGGCCAGTGCGTAGCCGATCGACCCCATCGGTGTGTACAGCGGATAGTTCCAGGGGCCGATCACGCCGACGACGCCCATCGGCCGGTAGCCGACGGATGCAGACTGGTTGGCGCTGATCAGTCCTGCACCGACGCGTCTGCGGCGCAACACTTTCTGTGCGTTGCGTGCCGCCCAGTCGAGATGTTCGACGGCCAGCATGACTTCGAGTAGTGCGTCGTCGCTGGGTTTTCCGGTCTCGGCGGAAATGATCGCCGCCATCGATTCGGCGTGAGTGGCGATCGCGGCGCGGAAATTGCCGAGCACCTTCCGGCGGCCTTGGAATCCGAGTTGATCCCACCACTTCGACGCCGTGCGTGCTGCGGCGACCGCTTTCTCGATCTCTCGCTGGTCAGCAATGGGGTGCTGCGCGACCACGGAATCGTTGCGAGGGTCGAGGCTCGCGAAAGTGTGATCGTCCGATCTCGGATCTGTCGACGTGGACGTGCTCTGGCGGCCGAGCTGTTCTGTCATGTTCTTCAGATCCTCCACATGTCGGTGCATCACATATATGTGATGTGATTTACTGTGCTGGTAGTCACAGTATGCGTCGGACCGAGCTCCGACAAGCCTCCAGCCTCATCTCACTCGGGAGTTTTCGATGTACATGGATTTCACGCAGGAGCAGTCTGATTTCGCCAAGTCGGTAGCGTCGTTCTGCAAGAAGGAAAGTGGTACCCGTGAGCAGCGAGACCTGCTGACCGATCATGGCGCCCATAACCACAACCAGGCGTTCTACGAGAAGATGGCGGAATTGGGATGGCTCGGGCTGACTGTCCCGGAGGAATACGGCGGATCCGCCGGAAGCACGGTCGACCTGTGCATCTTTCTGGAGGAAGCCGCCAAGGGCATGGCGCCGATCGGTGGACTCGGCCCGACCGTCATCACCGGGGCTGCATACGAGAAGTTCGGCAGTCCGGCCCAGAAGGAGGCAGTGCTCGGCGGGATCGTCCGTGGCGCGTCTCAGTCGATCTCGATGTCCGAACCCGAAGCGGGCTCCGACGTGGGAAATCTGAGTTGCCGCGCCGAGAAGGTCGACGGTGGGTGGCTGATCAACGGCCAGAAGACGTGGTGTTCCAACGCGCACTTCGCCGAGAACATCCTTCTGGTGGCTCGCACATCCCGAGGTGAAGGCAAGCATGAGGGCCTGACGATGTTCCATGTCCCGGCCGACATCTCCGGATTGAAGATCAGTGGAATCGACACCATGGGCGGCAAGGAGGTCAACGATCTCTACTTCACCGACACATTCCTGCCCGAGGACGCGGTGGTTGGGGAAGTCGGCAACGGCTGGCGTCAACTCATGGCCGGACTCAACATCGAACGCCTCATCCTCGCGGCGATGATGCTCGGGACCGCGCAGCGCGCTTTCGACGACACCCTCGAATTCGTCACCACGCGTAAGCAGTTCGGCCGTCCGGTCGGATCGTTTCAGGCGCTTCGCCACCGGATCGCGGATCTCGCCACGGAGATCGAATGCGGCCGTCTGCTGGTCTACAGCGTGGCCCGAATGGTCGACGCCAACCCGACCAAGATGTTCCCGCGGGAAGCGTCGATGGCCAAGCTCAAGCTGACCGAGACCGCCAAGAAGGTCGCGCTCGAGGGGATGCAGATGATGGGTGGGTACGGTTACGCGACTGAGTTCGACATGGAGCACCATGTGCGAAAGACTCTTGTGTCCTCCATTTATGGTGGTACCAACGAGATTCAGCGAGACATCATCGGCAAAACGTACGGACTGTGAGGATCGGTTGTGGCAACGTCTGCACGCACTCGGAGAGCGACATCTGAGCTGAGGAGACGGCCACAGTTGTCGGAGGACGTGGCCAACCACGTTCGCAACCTGATCATGTCCGGCTCGGTCCGTCCGGGCGAGTTCGTCAGGCTGGACGAAACCGCGGCCGACCTCGGGGTCAGCGTCACGCCGGTGCGAGAAGCCCTCGTCGCATTACGCGGCGAGGGGATGGTCGAGTTGGTTCCGCATCGCGGCTATCTCGTCTCGCCCCTCAGTCGCCAGGACATCGAAGACATCTTCTGGTTGCAGGGGCAGATCGCGGTCAAGCTGGCGTTGCGGGCGATGGACAGCATCACCGCTGATCAACTCGCGGAACTCACGGAACTCAATGCCGATTTGCGAGCGGCGGTCGGCGCTTCGGATGCAGCTGCGATCGAGCAGTGCGAATTCGAGTTCCATCGCCTGATCAATCGCGCTGCGGGTGGTGCGAAGTTGGCATGGTTCCTGTTCGGCGCGATTCGGTACACCCCTGCTCGTCTCTACGCGACGGATCCAGGCTGGGGTGAGCTTGCGGTATCGAGCCACGATGCTTTGATCGCGGCGTTCGAGAAGCACGATCGAGAACAGGTGGACGCGCAGATGAGTCTGCAGTTCTCCGACGGCGCTGCTCGACTTCTCGCTCACCTCGACAACATCGGGATCTGGGACTGAATGCAGGAGCTCAAGACGGCGGCAGGGCGGGTGCGAGCAGGATCGCCGCACATTCGGCGACCAGTTCTTCTTCCGTCACGTCGATGTACCCGTCGAGCCATGCACTGAGGGTCTGCGCCAGGCCGCCGACCAGGAACGTGGCCGTCAGGGTCAGATGACCGCTGTCGTTCAATCGGTAGAAGGTCTTCGCGTTGGCGGCCAGGAGACCGATGAATATCGTCGTCGACGCTTGGCGTTTCTCGGCCAGGACAGGGCTCGTCAGGGCGCTGGAGAACAGTAGACGTCCGCGACGGGGATCGTTCGCGATAGTGCGGACGATGTTCGCGATTCCAGCGAGCGCCTTGCCGCGTTCGGTCTCGGCGGCGTCCACTGCAGCCTGGGTTGAAACGGCGATGTCCGTGATGACGGTGTCGTAGACGGCCGACATCAGAGCATCACGATCGGTGAAGCTCTCGTAGAAGTACCGCGCCGCGACACCGGCCTTCTTGCACACTCCGCGGACCGTCAGTTCGGGCTCGGCGGAGCCCATGAGTTCCAGACCGGCCTCGATCAGTGCCTCCCGTCGTTGGGCTACGCGGAGCGCGCCGTCGACGCCACCGTACGAACGCGGTTGGTCATTCATGAAGACCATCTTTGCATCCCGAGATTGCTTGACATCTCGGCATTTCAGCGTTTCACTCATCTGAGAACATGCGTTCGCAGATATGACTTCGAAGGGGTTCTGCCATGACGGTGAGTAGGGATTCGACGGGCGGGCGCGAGGAAGCGGTGGCAGGCGGCATCGGAGCGGTCGGCGTCCAGGCGGTCGACATCGACGCCGAGGTTGAAAAGGCGATGTCCGGGCTCGGACTGTTGGCCGCCGGCGCCAACGTCATCATGCAGTTGGCGCGCCCGGCGGTGGGGTACGGCGTGTATGAGAGCAAGGTCGAGACGGGTCGGTTGGATCGGCATCCGGTGAAGCGAACCCGGACGACGCTGACGTATCTCGCCGTCGCAAGCCTGGCGACGGACGAAGAAAAGAAGCTGTACCGACGCGCAGTCAACGGCTCGCACAAGCATGTTCGTTCCGATGAGAACAGTGCAGTCGAGTACAACGCGTTCGATCCGGAACTGCAGTTGTGGGTGGCCGCCTGTCTGTACCGAGGCTTCGAGGACGTCTACAAAATCTTGTACGGGGATCTCGATCCGGTAACCCGGGATGCGTTTTATCAGCGCAGCGCCACGTTCGGTACAACCCTTCAGATGCGACGCGACATGTGGCCGGCGGACCGGGATGCGTTCGAGGTCTACTGGAACGAGAACCTCGACAAGGTGGCGATCGACGAGACGATTCGTGAGCATCTCTACGGGATCGCGTCGGCGACCTTCACGCCGAAGTTGTTGCATCCCGTGGTCGGTCCGCTCAATCGATTTGTCACCACCGGGTTCCTGCCCCAAGCCTTTCGTGACGAAATGCGGCTCCCGTGGTCAGTGCGTCAGCAGCGTAACTTCGATCGATCCATGCGCGTCGCCGCGCTGGTCAATCGGTTCAGTCCGAAGATTCTGCGGATGTTTCCCTACAACTTCTATCTCTGGGATCTGCGTCGGCGCATCGCCAAGGGAATCCCGTTGGTCTGAGCCGACTCTGGCACTTGAAGTGATTGACACCACAGGTGAATCGGACACATACTCAACGTAGTTGAAGTTGACGTCAAGTTTCATCATTCCTGTGGAGGCTGTCAGTGGCGAACATCGAAGGCGTATGTGACCAGCGATTCTCTGGCTTGAAGGAGGCGCTGGCACGCAATCTCGATTGTGGCGAGGACGTCGGGGCAGCGATCGCACTGACGATCGACGGCGAATCCGTCGTCGACATGTGGGGCGGTTGGGTCGACGTCGAGCACACTGCTCCTTGGTCTCGCGACACCGTTACCAATGTCTGGTCCTGCAGCAAGACTGTGACCGCACTGGCCGCGCTCATGCTCGTCGACCGCGGGTTGCTTGATCTCGACGCCCCGGTCGCGCAGTACTGGCCGGAATTCGCAGCAGCGGGCAAGGACCGAATTCAGGTCCGGCAACTGTTGTCGCACACCTCGGGTGTGTCGGGGTGGGATCAACCGTTCACCCTCGAGAACATTTGCGACGACGAATATGCCACCGCCCGGTTGGCGACGCAGGCTCCGTGGTGGGAACCGGGTACGGCATCCGGATACCACGCCCTCAACTACGGCCACCTGATCGGCGAGGTCGTCAGGCGCATCGACGGACGAACCCTCGGTAGCTTCATCGACGAGGAAATCGCCGGCCCGCTCGATGCTGATTTCCGCCTGGGCTTGCCGAAGTCGGAATACGGGCGAGTCTCGAATGTGATTGCGCCACCGCCGTTGCCGATCGACATCGCGGCACTCGGGATGGACAACATCATGGTGAAGACATTCACCGCGCCGCCGGCTGACGCTACAGGTTCGTGGACCGACGGGTGGCGCGCCGCCGAGATCGGTGCGGCCAACGGTCATTCGAATGCGAGGGCACTCGCAAGGATCCAATCGGTGATCGCGTGCGGTGGCAAGGTCGGTGACGTTCGCTTGCTGTCGGAGGAAACGATCGACAAGATCTTCGAGGAGCAGTCGTACGGGGTCGACCTCGTCCTCGGCGTGCCGGTTCGCTTCGGTGTCGGATTCGGATTGCCGACGCCCGAGTCCGTCCCGTTCATTCCGGAGGGGCGAATCTGCTTCTGGGGAGGTTGGGGTGGCTCGCAGATCATCATCGACACCGAGAAGCGCATGACGTTCTCGTACGTGATGAACAAGATGGGGCCGGGTCTGCTCGGTTCCGAGAGATCGGCGCAGTACGTATCGGCGGCCTACGACGCTTTGAGTTGATCGACCGATTCAAATCCGGCAGAACGGTTTTGTCTGTCGCCGCTGACTATGCTGCCGGATATGCCAGTGTGCTCCGGGGGGAAATCAGCGAGTCCGTTTCGTCGAAGTACGCCCAAAAGTTGCGGAGCTGCATCGGCTGATCGGCGATGAACGGTTTGGTCGACGTCGTCATGCGCTGGTGGCAGTTGCCGGACCAGTTCCACAGTTTCAGCAGGTACCTCCAGGACCGCGGGTTCTTGACTTCCTGCCGGGCGCTGGTCGGCGGAACAGCATTCTGGATGGGGCTGGTGTTGCTGTCGGCGCGATTCAGTGACGTCGGTCCGCAAGGTACGTTCTGGCGAGCGGTCAATCTGGCGGTCATCGCGCTGTGCCTCGGCGCGGCCCTGATCTGGTGGCTGTTTCCGCCTACGCCGCTGTGGTCGTACACCTTTGTCGTGGGTTCCGACGTCGCGATTGCGGCGGCGGCCGCAACCGACTCGGAACCGCTGGGACGACTCATCGCGTGCGTCGTTTTCGCGTCGATCGGCGGCTACATCGCGTTCTTCCACAATCCGAAACTCCAAGTCGGTCACTTGGTCTTCGCCTCGACCGTCACGGTGCTTTCGGGGTGGACTTTGTTGTTCGGGCCAGCAGCGGACGTCGGCTTGGGACTGGCGAAGATCTCGGTTGTGCTGGCTACGATCATCGTGATTCCTGTTGTGTCACAGATTGTTCTGGCGGTCCTGGGTTCGGATGCCACTACCTCCGACATCGACCCGTTGACCGGACTGCTCAACCGTCGCGGATTGGCGCGTCGGGTGAATGACTTGATGGGCGCTCCGGTCACCGAAGCGGATGCACTGCTCGTAGTGGTGATCGACCTCGATCGCTTCAAGACGATCAACGACGTTCACGGCCATGACGTAGGAGACAGCACGATCATGCGAACTGCACTGCGCATCCGTTTGTGGACAACCCAGTCCGCCTTGACTGCTCGTATGGGCGGTGACGAGTTCGTCGTGGTCGAACGGGTACCGGTCAGCGTGATCTCCAGGCTGGAAGGACAGATCCGCTCCGCGATGGACGGAGCGAACGATGACCCTCCGACGAGCGCGAGCATCGGAATGGCGGTCCGCACCGCGCCCCGGAATCCGGGTGAGTCCGTCGACGCTGCTTTTGCCGAACTCTTCCGCGTCGCGGACTCGGTGATGTACGAAGCGAAGCGCGAAGGTGGCAACCAGGTGCGGGCGAGCTTGGTCTGATGTGAGAGCTCAGTCGGCGAAGCTCAGACCACGTTCGGCGAGTGCTTCGCGCAGAATCCTCAAGGCCTTCGGTCCCATCCCGTGCAAAGCGCCGAGTTCCTTCTCGGACACGGACGTCAGCTGCGCGAGATGGGTGTAACCCGCTGCGATCAGCGCGCGCTGTGCGGGAGCTCCCGTCTTCGGGAAGTCGGTTTCCACTGTGCCCGGATCCGGTTCTGTCACTGGCCAACTCCTCCGTGTGGGTTTCTCACAGTTTAGCGAGCGTCGTGAACGATTTCGGGGCTGCCGATTTTGTCGGGCGTTCGCGGAAGTGCGCGAGCTGCCACGGCAATGCCGATGATCGAGACAGCGGCGAAGGTGAAGAGAAGCAATTGCGCAGAACGAAGCGTCGACGGTTCGCCGATGTTGACCAGCACTCCGGCCAGGGCTGCACCGAAAGCATTGGCGATCAGCTGAACGGTGTTGATGGCAGCCGAGGCACGCGCACCTTCTCCGGGATCGGTGACCGAGGTCATCGCCCCGACTGCAAGATGAGGCCAGGCGATGCCGATTCCGACGCCGGCGAACAGCAGTCCGATCACCCACGCGACCATCGCACCGGCGCCGGCGTGTTCGGTGAGAAATGCTGCCATGATGCCCAACCCGATCGCGACGAGGATCGGACCGCTGACAACGATTCGTCGCACGATACGAGGGGTCGTGGCCGAGGCGCTCGGGATTTCGCCGAGAGTCCAGCCGAGAGCGAGTGCGGCCCCGAGGAATCCGGCCGCGAGCGGCGCCAGGCCGGCAAGTCGTTGCCCGAAGAGTGGAATGAACGTCTCGACGGTCGACGCGACAGCGAGGACGACGATGGTCAGGTACACCCATTTGAGGGACGACGCGTTGAACGTCGACGGCGGTAGTACGCCGTGGCGCGAGCGACGGTCAGCGGCGACAAAAGCGATCAGTAGCAGCACAGCGGCGAGAACCATTGCGGCGGTCACGGCGAGGTTGGACAGAATGCCGGCAACGCTGACCAGCAAAGCTGCCGCAGTCAGCAATGCCAGCGAGAGGACCGGCACCGGGCTACTGGTGGTGCTGCCCGGTTCATGTGCCGGTAGCGCGCTGGGGACGAGAGCGGCGACTGCGATCGTCGCGATGGCCAGGACGCCGAAAGCCCATCGCCAGGCTCCGAACTGAGCAAAGACACCGCCGATTGCAGGGCCGGCGAAGGTGCCGACTCCCCACATCGCCGAAACCAGCGCGGCCCCGCGAGTCCACAGATGTCTGGGGAGCGCGGCATTGATGACGGCGTAACCGAGACCGGCCAGCAGGCCACCGCCCGAACCCTGGATCGTGCGGCCGACCAACAGCAATTCCATCGTCGGGCTGACCGCACAGACAACGGTGCCGAGCGCGAAGATCGCGAGGCCGATCAGGTAGGCCCCGCGCGGTCCCCTGGCAGCGAGGACGTTGGTGACCAACATCGAAGAGATGACGGAAGCAATGAGGAAGACCGTCGCGGTCCAGGCGTAGTACTGCTGACCGCCGATGTCGTCGATGGCAGTCGGAAGCAGGCTGGTCGTCAGGTAGACGTTGGTCGCGTACAGCGCAACGCCGCCTGCGAGGACGGTAGCGGTGCCGAGGTATCGACCGCTCAGGAGCTGCCGCCAGGTTCCGGTGGGAGCATCGGTGGGGGAGTGCATGTTGTCGAAGGTAGAATCTCAAGTGCGCTTCAGGTCAATGTCGCGCAGCCATTGGGAGGCAGAATGATCCGTAAGAGTGACGAACTTCTCTCGATCGGCGAGGTATCGGAGCGCACTGGCGTCGCCGTGTCGGCTGTGCGCTACTACGAAACACTCGGTCTGGTTCCTGCGGAGCGGACGGCAGGAAATATGAGGAAGTTCCCGCGGCATTCGATCCGGCGGGTGTCGCTGATCCAGTTGGCAGTCAGATTCGGGATACCCCTGGCCGAAGTTGCCGAAGTATTCGGATCGTTGCCGCAGGGGCGAACTCCGACGAAGAAGGACTGGCGCAAGATTTCCACGGAGTGGAATCAACGCCTCGAGGATCGCAAGCAGGCCATCAACCGGATGCAGGACGAACTGACGGGCTGTATCGGCTGCGGGTGTCTGTCACTGAAAACATGCAACCTGCTCAACCCTGGAGACGAACTGGGCCGGGAGGGACCCGGCGCCAGACGTCTCTGAAACTACTGTCGGTCACACTCTTTCGCGTGGCCGCGACTGAGCATTCCACCGACCACCACGACGCTCGATCTCGATGGGATGCGAGAAGCACTCGCTGATGTTCTGGGTGGTGATCACATCCTCGGCGAGGCCGCTGGCGGTCACGACGCCGTCCTTGATCAGAAGAGCATGTGTGGTGGTGCTGGGGATCTCCTCGATGTGGTGCGTCACGAGGATGCTGGCAAGTGACGGGTTCTGATTGCGGAGGTCGTCCAGTGCCGTCAAGAGTTGTTCGCGTGCAGCAAGATCGAGCCCGGTCGCCGGTTCGTCGAGCAGAAGCAGGCGCGGTTCGACCATGAGTGCGCGGGCGATCAGGGCTCGTCCCCGTTCGCCTTGGGACAAGTTGGGCCACAGCGCGTCTGAACGCGGACTCATTCCGAGTAGATCGATCAGTGCGTCGGCGTGAGCCTCTTGCTCCGGCGTCGGTGACCAGCGCGGCATCACCTCGGTGGTGTTGGTGAGGCCGGTGATCACGACGTTGCGGACGGTGATCGGAATTCCGATCGTGTGACGAGGGTTCACGTGCCCGATGTCCATCCGCAGTTCCCTCATGTCGACGCGGCCCAACTTGTGGCCGAGGACGTAAACGGAACCGCGAGTCGGGTGGGCGGTTGCTCCGAGCAGGCTCAGAAGCGTGCTCTTGCCCGCGCCGTTCGCGCCGAGGAGGACCCAGTGTTGTCCGGGTTCGATCGAAATATTGATGTCTTTCAACAAGTATCGGCCGTCGCGGACGAGATCCACGTGTTCGGTCGACAGAACTGTGCCGGTGGGGTGTTGCACGAGAACTAACCTCTCTTAGGCGTCGAGCACACGCAGTCGTCGTAGGACGGTGTCGATGTTTGCTCGAGTTGCCGCTACCGCGGCTTCTGGGTCGGCGTCTTGAAGGGCCTCGACCAACTGATCATGGGCATGTGAGGTGTCGGGGACGCCGGCCTCGTGGGCCATCATCTCGACGAGGGATTCACGAAGGAGTGGACGCACCGACGTGAAAAGCGAGAGCAGAACTGCGTTTCCTGACAGTCGAACGACTTCGGTGTGGAAGTCGAGGTCGACGTCGACGAACTTCTCGACATCACCCTCGAAATGACTGTGTCGCATGGTCAGTCGACGCAGCAGGCCGTCGAGGTCCTCGGGTTGTACCCGCTCCGCGGCCAGTCTGGCGGCCTCGATCTCGAGTGCGCGACGGACTTCGAAGACCTCGAGGATCCTCGAGCGTCGAAGAAGTTTGGTGAATTCGTCGACGTGTTCGAGTTCGGACGCGGCAGCCACGAAGGTTCCGACGCCGTGTCGGACTTCGAGTAGTCCGTCGCGAGCGAGGAGGCGGATTGCCTCGCGAATCGAGGAACGCCCGACGCCGAGTTCGACGGCGAGGGCCGCCTCGCTCGGTATGCGCTCGGACGGCGCCCACGTTCCATGCATGATTCGCCCGCGCAGCAACTGTTCGAGTTGCGGTACCAGCGGACCACTGCGAAGTGTGAATCCTGTGTGGTCGTCGGACACGGCTCGCCTCTCGGGTGGGTACCGAAAGAGTAACAACTCATCAGACGTCTGAGGACTCGGGTGGCCGGTGTGTCGCCGTAGTGTTCACGCGGTCGAAGCGTGTCAGTTGCGGGTGACGCCGAGGAGCAGTGCGATCAGGTCGAGGGCCGTCTCGATCTCGGCCTTTTCTCGGCCGAGCAGGGGGGCGTAGAGGTGTACGTCGCAGATGCGAACGAGGGCTTCGCCCAGCACTTGCGGCGAGAGCGTGATCGTCAGTTGGCCGGCGTCGACCTGGGACTGCAAGATTTCGGCGGTGATGGAGGCGGAGATCGATTCGATGGAGCCGGGCATCATCGCGAGTTTGATGAACACCATCGGTTCGCGTTTGGTCAGCGCGCGCAGTTCTGTCGACGATTCCACCGATCGCATAACGCGGCCGAAGACGTCGAGAATGTACTCCGGACCTTGCCCCGACGCCTGTGACATCGCCTTTCGGTATGTCCGTTCGGTGGCCTCGGCCAGCACTGTTCCGAGCAGTTCGTCGCGGTTGCCGACCCAGCGGTACAGCGTCGCGCGGCCTACGCCGAGACGTTCGGCGAGCAGTGACATGTCGAGTGGTTCCTCCGCGAGGTACATGCTCGCGGCGGTGTCGATCGCGCGTCGGCGTTCGAGGTCGGTAGGCATCGGGACATTCTCTCCGGTTGTCCGGTACTGCACAATTTCGGCCGTTGAAAAATGGTGAGCCTCGGGGGATCGAGCCTATTGACGAACCTGGCCACGTGAGACACACTAGCTCATTGTCTCATGTTAGTGATGGCGATCACAGTCAGGGGTTCGATCGATGAGTTCAGTACAAACCGTTCGTGGGCCGGTGGATACAGCCGATCTGGGAAAGGTGTTGATGCACGAGCATGTCTTCGTTCTGGGTGAGGAGTTGCGCCAGAACTACCCCGACTACCCCGAACCCTGGGACGAGGAAGTACGGGTAGCGGACGCGGTGGCAAAGCTGACCGAGGTGAAGTCCCGCGGAATCAGCACGATCGTCGATCCCACGGTGATCGGCCTCGGCCGGTACATTCCGCGCATCGTCCGGATCAACGAGCAGGTCGATCTCAACATCATCGTTGCTACCGGCATTTACACCTACAACGACATTCCCTTCCAATTCCATTACACCGGACCGGGATTGCTGTTCGACGGCCCCGAGCCGATGGTCGAACTGTTCGTCAAGGACATCAGGGAAGGAATCGCCGGAACCGGTGTCCGAGCCTCCTTCCTGAAGTGCGCCATCGAGGAGCCGGGCCTTACCCCCGGCGTCGAGCGGGTCATGCGCGCGGTCGGACAGTCGCAGGTGGAAACGGGAGTGCCGATCACCGTGCACACCAATCCGCACACTGAATCCGGGCTGGTCGCGCAGAAGGTTCTGGCCGAAGAGGGTGCGGATCTGACCAAGGTGGTCATCGGTCACTCCGGCGACACCACCGATCTCGACTACTTGTGTGCGCTGGCCGATGCCGGTTCGCTACTGGGGATGGACCGTTTCGGTCTCGAACCGTTCCTGTCGTTCGAGGATCGTGTCAACACCGTGGTGGAGATGGCCCGTCGCGGTTACGCGGAGAAGATGGTTCTGGCGCATGACGCGTCGTGTTTCATCGACTACTTCCCCAGTGCTGCAAGAGAAGCGGCACTTCCGAACTGGAACTACACCCACATCAGCGATGATGTCATTCCGGCGCTGCTCGAACGTGGTGTCACCGAAGACCAGGTCAAGGCGATGCTGGTGGACAACCCACGTCGGTACTTCGAGAGCTGAGATATGACCAACGTGTACGAGAGCAAGCCCTGGCTCGCCAATTACGACGCCGACACTCCGCCGAACGTAGACATCGAGCACGTCGACGCCCTCGCGATGTTCCGTGCTTCGCTGGAGCGCGATCGCACTGCCCCGATCATCAGGTACTTCGACAGGACCGTCAGCTTTGCCGAGCTCGACGAGATGTCGGATGCGCTTGCCGTAGCCCTCGCCAAGGATGGAATCGGGTTCGCAGACAGAGTTTCCTTTGTCCTGCAGAATGTTCCGCAGTTCGTGATCGCGACAGTCGCGGTCTGGAAGCTCGGTGCCGTCGTCGTTCCGGTCAATCCGATGTACCGCGACCGTGAGCTGTCCACCGTACTGGCCGACAGCGGAGCGGCGGCAGTCATCTGTCTCGAGTCCTCGGCCGAGACCGTGGCGACTGCGTCCGAGGGCACCGCAGTGCGACGGGTGATCACCACGTCGGAACTGGATTTTCAGTCGCGCGACGATGAACGGATCTTCGGTTCGGCGTCCAGGATTCGGCACGATGGATTTCCGGATCTACTGGAATTGATCGAGGCTCATCGAGGGCAGAAGCCCGAGAAGGTCGATCTGTCCCCGGAAGACCTTGCCTACCTTCCCTATACGTCAGGGACAACCGGCCCGCCGAAGGGGTCGATGAACACGCACTCAAATGTCGTGTTCGCAGCGCAGATCTATCGGGACTGGCTGGGGTTGCGCCCCGGCGGCGCGATGTTCGCGGTGGCGCCACTGTTCCATATCACCGGGTTGATCGGGCACGTCGCGGCTCCACTCCTAGCCGGCGCGCCCACGATTCTGACCTGCCGATTCCATCCCATCGTTGCAGCGGAGTCAATTTCGGAGCATCGGGCTACCGCGATCATCGGAGCGATCACGGTATTCATCGCGTGGACGGACAGCGCCGCAGTCTCGAAGGAATCTTTGAGCTCTCTCGAGTCGGTGTATTCAGGTGGCGCGCCGATCCCGCACGCGGCGTTGGAAGCGTTCCGGGCGAAGTTCGGTCACTACATTCACAACGGCTACGGGCTGACCGAGACGAACAGCCCGGCAATCGTGGTGCCGAATTCGCGTGAAGCGCCGGTAGATCCGGCGTCGGGGGCCGTTGCTGTCGGCGTACCGGTATCGAATACGTACGCCGAGGTGGTGGACGAGAACGACAAGCCGGTACAGGTCGGGGAGTACGGCGAGATCGTGGTCTCCGGTCCCCAGGTTGCACTCGGATACTGGAACAAGCCGGACGAGACCGCACATGCCATGCCGGACGGGCGTTTTCACACCGGCGACATCGGATTCATGGACGGCGACGGTTGGTTTTACATCGTCGACCGGATGAAGGATCAGATAAATGCGTCGGGCTTCAAAGTGTGGCCACGCGAAGTGGAAGATGTTCTCTACGAACACCCCGCCGTACGAGAGGCTGCTGTCGTCGGTGTCATGGATCCGTATCGCGGCGAAACCGTGAAGGCCTTCGTGTCCTTCAAGGACGGTGCCGAGGCGACCACCGAGGATCTGGTCGAGTTCTGCAAGGAAAGGCTTGCAGCATACAAGTATCCACGCATCGTCGAGGTCATGAATGACCTCCCGAAAACAGTGAGCGGCAAGATTCTTCGTCGTGAACTGCGGGTACCGAACTAGATCTGCCTGACAAACGAATTGCCGGCCGCCGACAAGGTGAGCCGGCCATTCGTCGTGGTGGCTGACGAGCATCGGTAGGGGATTTAGTCCCCTATGCGGCAATGCATTTCAGTGATTGACATCACTCTTTTTGTATCGCAGACTGATCGCAACGCCACAGAGTTGAAGTTGGTGTCAGTTTCTACTTCTGGCCCGGTTCCGCTTCTCAACTCCCGGCGCGACGAGCGTCCGACCCATCGAGGAGTAACCCATGACGAGATCGGCAGTGGATTCGAGCACGCAGGCAGGGGGCCTGTCCGATCAGGAACGGAAGAAGAAGAAGGCGCACCGCAAACTTCTAGGCGCGGGACTGCTCGGCAGTTCCATCGAGTGGTACGACTTCTTCTTGTACGGAACGGCTGCGGCACTGGTCTTTCCGCATGTGTTCTTCCCCGATTCATCCGCACTGATGGGCACATTGCTCTCGTTCAGTACGTTCTGGGCCGGCTTCGTTGCCCGCCCCATCGGCGGTTTGGTCGCCGGACACTTCGGCGACAAGTACGGACGTAAGCCCGCTGTCGTCACCTGCCTGTTGCTGATGGCCGTCGCGACGTTCCTGATCGGCGCGATCCCGAGTGCGTCGGCAATCGGCGTCGTCGCTCCGATTCTTCTGGTGACACTGCGATTCATCCAAGGTCTCGCCTGCGGTGGCCAGTGGGGCGGAATCGTCCTTCTCCTCACCGAATCAGCGAGTCCCAAGAAGCGCGGATTCTCAGGCACTTTCGGTCAGATGGGTGTCTCGTTCGGTGTAGTGCTGGGCAACCTGGTCTTCCTCGTCGCGACCGCGACCATTTCCAACGAAGCATTCCTGAGTTGGGGTTGGCGGGTTCCGTTCTTCGCCAGCGCGCTGCTCTTCCCCGTGGTTCTGTACATCCAGACGAAGGTCGAGGACACACCGGAATTCCTCGAGTTGCAGGAAGACGCCAAGAAGAACCAAAAGGACGTCGTCGTTCAGGCTCCACTGGCGCAGGCGCTCAAGGATCACTGGCGCAAGATTCTGCTCGGTTGCGGACTTCTGGCCGCCACCAATGCACTGTTCTACATCAGCATCGCCGGCGTGCTCAGCTACGGCACAACCGAACTGGGGTTGAAGCGGAACTCACTGCTCATCATCTCGCTCCTGAGTGCGTTGCTGACAGTCGGTGTGGTGCTGTGGTCCGGGAAGATGTCCGACAAGATCGGTCGTCGTCCGATGATCCTGATCGGCGCCGCGGCGATCGTGGTCTGGGCATTCCCGTACTTCTGGTTGATCAACACCAGGTCCCTGCCGCTGTTCTTCATCGCGGTGACAGTCGGCAGCGTGTTCCAGTCGATGACCTACGGGCCGATCGCTGCGTACATGGGTGAGCTGTTCGCGCCCAACGTGCGTTACTCGGCAGCATCGTTGGCGTACCAGCTGGCGGCGATCACGGTCAGCGGTGGTACTCCGTTCATCATGACGGCACTCATCGCGAAGACCGGGACCACTACATGGGTTGCCGTGTTCGTAGCCCTCATGGGTCTGGTGACCTTCTTCAGTGCCTGGGTGCTGAAAGAGACCAACCCGAAGGAAGTTCGGGACGATCCGAACGCAATTCCGGGCGCGCACCTGTACGCCAAGTAACTCTTTCGGTTTCGAGTAGACGCCCGCTATCGGTCACCGGTAGCGGGCGTCTGACGTATAACTGGAGCATGGCTGCAGCACGCACAGGCTCCGAAGATGCTTCGTCGACAGTGTCACGGGAACTCCCCTCCACTCAGCGTGGCTTGCGTACGCGTCGAGCGTTGATCGATGCGGCCCGCACCGTTTTCGAACGGACCGGTTATCTGGACTCGCGGCTGATCGACATCACTGTGGAGGCGCAGTGCTCGGCCGGTACTTTCTACACCTACTTCGCGAGCAAGGAAGAGATCTTCGCGGCAGTGATGGAGTTGGCGCGCGAAGACATGATGCATCCGGGTATGCCGCACACTCCGAAAGGCGCGGATCCTGCTGAGGTCATCGCGGCGAGTAACCGCGCGTACCTCGAGGCATACCGACGGAACGCGAAGCTGATGGGACTGCTCGAGCAGGTAGCAAGCATCGATCCGGAGTTCCGGGTTCTCCGCATCGAGCGTGCTGACGCGTTTGTTCGACGCAACGTGCGCAGTATCGAGAAGCTGCAGAAGGCCGGACTGGCGGACGCGAATCTGGATCCGCTACTGACGTCTCGGGCACTCTCCGGGATGATCAGTCGACTTGCGTTCGGGTACTTCGTATCCCGCGGCGGCGAGGACGGCGCCGCCGGAGTGACCTTCGACGGTCTGCTCGATACCGTCAACCGGTTGTGGATCAACACATTGCAATTCTCGCTACGCCGAAATTGATGTTGACGCCGGGTTCATGTTTGGTGTCTGATGGAGCAATGACACCCACGCGTACGGCAGTGCTCGTCGATTTCGGTGGAGTTCTCACCTCCAGTGTGCTGCGGGCCTTCGAAGATTTCGGGGCCTCGCTTGGCGGCGACCCACGACTTCCGTTGACCCTGCTCTCCCGCGACGACGTCTCGAAGAAACTGCTCTCCGATCACGAATCCGGAAAGATCGACCAGGAGGCCTTCGAAGCAGGATTCGGGGAACGGCTACGAGCGCACGGCGCCGTCGTGGACAGCGAAGGATTGGTCGACCGTATGCAAGCCGGGCTGATTCGAGACGAGGAGATGGTGCGACTGATTGCGGACGTGCGGGCGGCGGGTCACCCTGTTGCGCTCGTGTCCAATGCTTTCGGGCGTGATTGCTACGCGGGTTTTGTGCTCGAGGACCTCGCCGACGAAGTGGTGATCTCCTCGGAAGTCGGGATTCGTAAGCCCTCTCGTCAGATCTACACCATCGCGTGTGAGCGGCTGGGTGTTGCGCCCGAAGGCGCCGTGATGATCGACGACCTGCAACAGAACCTCGACGGCGCGGCACGATTGGGGATCGCCGGCATTCTCCACACCGATGCGGAAAGCACTCGCAGTCAGTTGGAATCGACGTTCGGACTACTGCCCATGCAGTGAAACTGTAGGTTCTCGGTAACACTCGAATACTGCTGGAACACTTTTGGAGGAATGAATGATTGCTGTCATCGCGGATATCACCGTCAAAGACGGAAGCGGCGAACAGTTCGAAGCCGTAGTCGCCGAACTTGCCGAGAAGGTGCGCACGGAAGAGCCCGGAACGGTTCTGTATCAACTGATCCGCTCGAAGACGGATACGAATTCCTACAAGTTCATGGAGCTGTATCAAGACGGTGCTGCGATCAAGGCCCATGGATCGTCCGAGCATTTCCAGGCCGCGGGAAAGGCGATGGCGCCCTTCCTCGCAGGCGCCCCGCAGATCGAGTACTTCGACGCACTCTGAGCGCATGGACAGGGCACTCTGAGCGCATGGACAGGTGAACCCCGGCGAAATCTCGCCGGGGTTCACCTGTGTTTTCAGTTCTGCTTCTGGGCGAGGAGTTCAGTGCGGTCGATCGATCGCTTGAGGATCTTTCCCGTCGAACCCTTCGGGAGCGCGTCGATGAACTGGACCACCCGCGGAATCTTGTAGGCGGACAGACGTTCCCGAGCCCACGAGGTGACGTCATCTGCTTCGAGGTCGGAGCCTGGGCGCACGGCCACCACCGCCGCAACCTCCTCGCCGTAGTAGTCGTCGGGTATACCGATCACCGCGGCCTCGATGATGTCGGGGTGCTGGTAGAGCACCTCTTCGACCTCGCCTGGATAGACGTTGTATCCACCGCGGATGATGAGGTCCTTGACGCGGTCGACGATGCGAAGGTCACCGTCGGCGTCGGTCTCGCCGAGGTCTCCGGTGCGGAACCATCCGTCGTCGGACAGGACGGCGGCCGTGTCGGCCGGGCGCTTCCAGTAGCCCTTCATGACCGTCGGTCCTTTGATGAATACCTCGCCCACTGTGCCTGCCTGGCAGACATTTCCGTCGTGATCACGGACCTCGACCTCGGTGCGCGGTACGGCGCGGCCGGTGTATCCGATCTTTGCGACGCGGTCGATGCTGTTGAAAGTTCCGAATGCGCTCGTCTCGGTCAGGCCGTAGCCCTCGAGGATTGTGCAGTTGAACCGTGCTTCGAAGGCGCGAGCGACTTCACCGGGAAGTGATGCGCCACCGGAGATTGCGATCCGCAGTTGTTCGAAGTCGGAGCTGTCCACGTCGGCTGCGGCGTGCAGCATGGCATTCCACATGGTGGGGACGCCGGCCATGATGGTGAGCTTGTCCCGACGCACCAGATCGAGCATGGCGGCCGGGTCGAACCGGGCGAGCAGGGACAGCGATCCGCCGCCGGTGAAGGTTGCCATCATGACCGAACCCTGGCCGAAGATGTGAAAGAGCGGCAGTCCGGTACCGGTGCGGTCCGAGGGATTTCCGCGGCTGCTCTCGGCGCCGATCTCACCGGCAGACAACAGATTCCCGACCGTCAGCTGAGCGCCCTTCGGACGTCCGGTGGTACCGGAGGTGTAGAGAATCGCCGTGGTGTCCGCTGCGTCGCGGTCGACCACCGTTGCCGGTGGATGGTCGGCCTTCGCCGATTCTTCGGTGAGCGTCCACACCGGGACGCCGCGCGCACTCCCTGCATCCTGAACTGCGGGACCGAGCTGGTGCCAGGCGATCGCCAGCGAAATCTCGGCGTCGTCCAGTACGTACTCGACTTCGGGTTGCGCCGACATCGTGTTGATGGGCACCACGACACAACCTGCAGCCTGAATCCCCATGTACGCCACGATGAATTCAGGCACCGACGGCGCCGCGAGCAGAACCCGGTCGCCGATGCTCAACCCTTCGTCGCGAATGCGGCCGGCAAACGCCAGAGACGCGTCGTGGAGCTGTCGGTATGTCCAATGATTATCCGTGCCGCGAATTGCAATATTTTCCGGAGTGGCTTCCGCGTGACGGGTCACCGGGTCGAGAACGCTAACCATGGTTCTGCCTTTCGGGAGGAATCGACCGATTGTGTGTCCTGGGTCTCACCAGAGCGTACACTTGAATCCGGCGTCAACATCGAGTCTGCTGGGATTGTCCCGAAAATGATGTTGATCGGAAGGATGAGGAGCGCACCGTGCTCGACGACGAATCGCGAATTGCCGCCTTACCGGTGGCTCCGCCCGCGCTGCTCCGGGATCGACCGACCACCGAGCGGGGGACACGCACGCGTGCGGCATTGGTTGCTGCTGCCCGTAAGGTTTTCGAGCGCAGTGGCTATCTCGATGCACGTTTGATCGACATCGCAAAAGAAGCCGGTTGCGCGACGGGATCGTTCTACACGTACTTCGCGAACAAGGAAGAGGTGTTCGCCGCCGTCCTCGAGGTCGCGCGAGACGACATGATGCACCCGGGCATGGGACGCGTTGCGAGCGCGGACGATCCGTACGCCGTGCTCGAGGCAAGTAATCGAGCGTATCTGGCCGCGTATCAACGCAATGCGAAGTTGATGGGGCTCATGGAGCAGGTAGCTCACATCGACCCGGAGTTCCGGAAGTTCCGCAGCGAGCGTGCCAATGCGTTCATACGCCGTAATGCCCGCGGGATTGCAGATCTGCAGTCCCGCGGCATCGCGGACACGACGCTGGATCCGATGACGGCGTCGATTGCTCTGTCCGGCATGGTGAGTCGACTCGCCTACAGTCTGTTCACCCTTCGTGAGGGTGAGGTGGACGGGCGTTCACCGGAGTTCGATCAGATTGTCGCCACTGTGACCGATCTGTGGGCGAACGCTCTGAAGTTCCCCGACCGTCTCTGACGAGGTGGGCCGCCCCGGCTGCATCGATGTTCGAGCGGCCGGGCGTCCCAGTCTCGGTTCAGCTCTTTTCGGTTCAGCTCTTTTCGACGACGCGAGCGACGGATTCGGCGACCACGACGGGCTTGTCGGAACCCTCGCGCTCGACCACCTGGCTCATCTTCACTTGGATTCCGCCGGGCAACTGCTCCGCGGACACGACGGTTGCGCGCATCCGGACCCGGGATCCCACGGGAACGGGAGCGGGGAAGCGAACCTTGTCGTAGCCGTAATTGAGGCTGTGGGCGAAGCCGTCGAAGTGGATGAGTTGGTAGGAGAACTGGGGTCCCAGTGAGAGGCTGAAGAGTCCGTGCGCGATCGTGCTGCCGAGCGGGCTCGATGCGGCTCGTTCCGGGTCGACATGAATCCACTGATGATCGTTTGTGGCTTCGGCGAACGCGTTGATGCGCTCCTGGGTGATGTCGTACCACTCCGTCGGGCCAAGTTCCTGGCCGATGAGCTTCTCGAGCTCGGCGAAGGTGGACGGGCGGACGGGCAATTGGTTTTCAGTCATCGTTATCCCTTTACTCGCAGTTCAGGAGGACGGAACGGGCCGTTCGGGTGACCGTCGCGATTCGACGGTTGAAACTGACGCCGGATTCAACTATACATGAGGGGAGACGTGGATCACTGTCAGCGCGTAGGTATGACGCAAGCGAGAGGAATCGCTCATGAAGGTTGCCCAGAAGGTAGCAATTGTCACCGGTGGCGGCGGGGGAATCGGCGGTGCACTGGCCGAGCGACTGGCTGCCGAGGGTGCTCGCGTCGTAGTGGCTGACCTGGACGGGGCAGCAGCTTCGGCAGTAGCAGAGGCGATCAACGCGGAGCGTCCCGGAGCGGCCGTGTCTGCCGGTGGCGACGTCTCCGACGAGACGGTCATTGCGGGCCTGATCGCGCAGGCGGAAAAGGAATTCGGCCCGGTCGACCTCTACTTCGCCAATGCCGGCGTTACCGGTGGCATGGGCCTAGACATCAGTGAAGACGTCTGGGACACGACGATCGACGTCAACGTTCGCGCCCACATTCGCGCTGCCAGGCTCCTCGTCCCCGGCTGGACGGAGCGCGGGGAGGGCTACTTCATCAGCACGGCCTCTGCGGCCGGCTTGCTCAGTCAGGTCGGGTCCGCCGCGTACTCGGTGACCAAACATGCCGCGGTCGCGTTTGCCGAGTGGCTCTCGATCACCTACGGAGATCAGGGTGTTCGCGTCAGTTGCCTGTGCCCGATGGGCGTCAACACCAAGCTTCTCTACGAAGGTGAGAACTCCGGCGATCCGGTCGGCAAGGCCGCAACCGGAGCCGTGCTTGCGGCAGGCAACGTTCTCGAGCCTGCCGAATGCGCCGAAATCGTTCTTGCGGCAGTGGATGCCGAAGAATTTCTCATCCTTCCGCACAAGAACGTGCTGGACATGTACCGGCAGAAGGGCGCCGACTACGACCGTTGGCTGCGCGGGATGCGCCGGTACCAGGCGTCGCTCCTCGCGGGAACACGATGACCGAGGAACTCGTCCTCTCCGAGCAGAGAGGAGCGGTGCTGGTTCTGACATTCAATCGGCCCCGCGTTCTCAACGCGTGGACCAACGAGCTCGAAGATCAGTACTACGACTTTCTGGCCGTGGCAGACGAAGATCCCAGTGTCCGAGCAATTGTTGTCACCGGCTCCGGCCGAGGATTCTGCTCGGGTGCTGACCTCGGCAATTTGAAGAACGTCGGCGAAGTCTCCGAAAGTGATCTTGTCCGGCCGCGAGACCGTCATTTCCCGACCACCATCCGCAAGCCGCTGATCGCCGCCGTCAACGGCGTCGCTGCCGGGCTCGGAATGGTCGAGGCTCTGTACTGCGACGTTCGTTTCGGTTCGAGCGCAACACGATTCACTACCGCGTTCGCGCGTCGAGGCCTGATCGCGGAGTACGGCATCTCCTGGATGTTGCCCCGCTTGGTCGGGCACAGTCGAGCAGTCGATCTTCTGCTTTCCAGCCGGATGGTGGACGCCGACGAGGCGTACCGCATCGGTCTGATCGACCACCTGGTCACCGGCGGTGACGTTCTGGATGCGGCGATTGCTTACGCCGAGGACATCGCGGCGAACTGCTCGCCGACGTCCCTCTTCGTCATCAAATCTCAGATGAGTGCCGACGCGCACTCGACCTTCACCGATTCCGCCAGGCGTGCGGAATCGCTGATGCTGAACGCATTTCACGGCCCGGATGTCGTCGAGGGTGTCAACAGCCATCTCGAACATCGAGCCCCCAATTTTCCTTCCCTCTCTGTCAGGAGTTCACATGTCAGTGTTTGAGTTCTCGGATCGCACCAAGAAGTACCAGGCCGAACTGCTCGATTTCATGGACAAGCACGTTTACCCGGCCGAAGCGGTCTACGAAGAGCAGATGCGTGAGTCCGGTAACCCGCACTTTCAGCCGCCGATCATCGACGACTTGAAGAAGGAAGCCAAGGCCCGCGGGCTGTGGAACCTCTTCCATCCCCATCCCGAATGGGGCCCCGGCCTGACCAACCTGGAATACGCACCGCTCGCGGAGATCATGGGCCGCAGCCACCTGGCCTCCGAGGCCACCAACTGCGCCGCTCCGGACACGGGAAACATGGAGGTGCTCACGCTCTTCGGCACCGACGAGCACAAGGAGAAGTACCTCAAGCCGCTTCTCGAAGGCGAAATTCGTTCCGCTTTCGCGATGACCGAGCCCGAGGTTGCCAGCTCCGACGCCACCAACATCCAGCTCCGTATGGACCGTGACGGCGACGAGTACGTGCTGAACGGCCGTAAGTGGTTCGCTTCCAACGCCTTGCACCAGAACTGCAAGGTTCTGATCGTCATGGGTAAGACCGACTTCAATGCCGCCACCCACCGTCAGCAGTCGATGATGGTCGTGCCGATCGATGCTCCCGGCGTCACGATCCTGCGCAACCTGCCGGTTTTCGGCTACCAGGACCGCGAAGGACACGGCGAGATCACTTTCGAGGACGTGCGCGTCCCGGCCAAGGACATTCTCGCCGGTGAGGGTGAAGGATTCGCGATCAGCCAGGCCCGCCTCGGCCCCGGCCGCATCCACCACTGCATGCGTGCAATCGGAATGGCCGAGCGCGCACTGGAACTGATGTGCAAGCGCGCATCCACCCGCATCACCTTCGGGAAGCCCGTCAGTGACAACGCGAATATCCAGGACTGGATCGCCGAGGCTCGTATCGACATCGAGATGGTTCGACTCCTCACGCTCAAGGCCGCACACATGATGGACACGGTGGGCAACAAGGAAGCGCGCACCGAGATCGCAGCCATCAAGGTTGCGGCACCGAACATCGCGCTCAAGATCATCGACCGCGCCATCCAGGTTCACGGCGGTGGCGGCGTCACCGACGACTTCCCGCTCGCGATGGCTTACGCCCACATGCGCACCCTTCGCCTGGCCGACGGCCCGGACGAGGTGCACAAGCGCGCCATCGCCAAGCAGGAACTGCGCAAGTACCGCGAAGTCAAGGCGAACTGACATGGCAGGACTGGATCTCACCGGTAAGACGGCAATCGTCACAGGCGCATCGCGGGGCATCGGCCTCGCGACCGCGCAGGCGATTGCGGCGGCGGGCGGAAACGTCGTACTGACTTCGCGCTCACAGGAATCCGCAGATGCGGCTGCCGCGCAGGTGAACGGCAACGCGATCGGCGTCGGCGCTCACGCGACGGACGAGGATGCTGCACGCAAGTGCGTCGAGCAGACGATCGAGCGTTTCGGCAGTCTCGACATCTTGGTGAACAACGCGGGCACCAACCCGTCGTTCGGGCCGATCATCAACCAGGATCACTCGCGCTTCGCCAAGACTTTCGACGTCAACGTGTGGGCTCCAGTCCTGTGGACCGGCCTCGCAGCGCGGGCCTGGATGGGCGAGCACGGTGGTTCCGTGGTCAACACCGCTTCGATCGGCGGCATGGCGTTCGAGGCGGGAATCGGTACGTACAACGCGTCGAAGGCTGCTCTGATCCACATCACCAAGCAGTTGGCGCTCGAGTTGTCACCGAAGATTCGTGTCAACGCCGTTGCGCCGGGAGTGGTGAGAACCAAACTCGCCGAAGCTCTGTGGAAAGAACACGAAGAAGCGGTGTCCGCGTCGACTGCTCTCGGACGCATCGGTGAACCCGAGGACGTGGCCGCTGCCATTGCCTTCCTGGTTTCGGATGCAGCCCAGTGGATCACCGGTGAGATCATGACCATCGACGGTGGCCAGTTGTTGGGTGACGCACTCCCGTTCCGGCAGGGAGCGTCCGTCGGTGGCTAGCGTCGGAGTAGTGGGACTCGATACCGAAGCGGTCACCGGGTGGATCGCAGGCCTGGGGATCGACTTTTCCGGGCCGTTGTCCTTCGATCGAATCGGCTTGGGGCAATCGAATCTCACGTACCTGGTTCGCGATCACGACGGCAATCGCTGGGTGCTACGACGCCCACCGCTGGGGCATCTGCTGGCCTCGGCTCACGACGTGGCGCGTGAGGCTCGAATCCTGAGCGCTCTCGAATCCACCGACGTGCCTTCGCCGCGAGTATTCGGGTTGACCGAGGATCCTGCCGTCACCGAAGTTCCGCTGCTCCTCATGGAATTCGTGGACGGCGAAGTGGTGGACCGAATGCCTCTTGCGGAGGCGTTGTCGGAAGATCGTCGCCGGGCAATCGGAATCTCGCTCGCTCAGACGCTGGCGAAGATACACGCCGTCGACCTCGAGCAGGCCGGTCTCGACGACCTGGCAAGCCACAAGCCCTACGCTGCACGGCAGTTGAAGCGTTGGGGAGGTCAATGGGAACAGTCGAAGACGCGGGAATGCCCTGATCTCGACGATCTCACCCGACGCCTGATTGCAGCCCAGCCGGATCACACTGAAACCACGTTGGTGCACGGCGACTTTCACCTACGCAATGTGATCACCTCGGCGAGCAACGGCGAAGTTGTCGCGGCCCTCGACTGGGAACTGTGCACACTCGGTGATCCGTTGGCGGACGTCGGAAGCTTGTTGGCGTACTGGCCGGCGGCTGGTGAGAATACCGGCGGCGATTTCCCGGCATCGGCACTCCCGGGATTCCCCTCGCGAGAGGAGATCTCCCGGATCTATCTCGAGGCCACCGGACGGGATCCTGCTGCGCTGAAGTTCTGGCACACGTTGGGACTGTGGAAGATTGCCGTGATCGCCGAGGGCGTGATGCGTCGCGCCCGCGACGAACCGCAGAATGCCGCCGAGAGCGGAACTCCCACCGTGGAACGTATTGACGCCTTGGTCGCCAAAGCCAGGGAAATTGCAGATCAGGCCGGGATCTGACGAGATCGTCCGGTGTCCGTCGAATCACGAAAGTATGGAGGGCCAGTGAGCCAGGAACGTAGAACCGCAATTGTTACGGGTGCAGCACGCGGAATCGGTGCGGCAGTAGCGAAGCGACTGTCGGAAGACGGTTTTGCCGTCGCCGTGCTCGACCTCGACGAAGCGGCGTGTGCGGGAACCGTCGACGCGATCAAGGCCGCAGGCGGACAGGCGCTGGCCGTCGGCGCTGACGTCTCCGACGAGGCTTCGGTTGCTGCAGCAGTGGATCGTGTGGCCGCAGAACTGGGTGCACCTACCGTGCTGATCAACAATGCCGGTATCACTCGCGACAACCTTCTGTTCAAGATGAGTGTTGCCGAGTGGGATTCGGTGATGAACGTCCACCTGCGCGGAGCGTTCCTCATGTCGCGTGCGGTGCAGAAGTACATGGTGGAAGCGAAGTTCGGCCGCATCGTGAACCTCTCGAGCACGTCGGCTCTCGGTAATCGTGGACAGGTCAACTACTCCGCTGCGAAGGCCGGAATGCAGGGCTTCACCAAGACATTGGCCTTCGAGCTGGGCAAGTTCGGCGTGACCGCGAACGCTATTGCCCCCGGATTCATCGAAACCGAGATGACCGCCGCAACGGCCGAGCGCATGGGCGTCGGCTTCGAGGACTTCAAGACCGCTGCCGCTTCGCAGATTCCGGTCAATCGCGTCGGACAGCCCGAGGACATCGCGCACACCGCGTCGTTCTTTGTCAGCGAAGGCGCAGGCTTTGTTTCCGGTCAGGTCGTCTACGTCGCCGGTGGACCGAAGGACTGACCGTCCGCTCACCGCTCGAACCGAAGGAATGGGCATGGCTTTCGACGAAGAGGCAGTATCGCGTGATCTCACCGAGAAGGTGAACACGCTTCTCGCGGAGAACGATCCGAACAGCGTGTCGGTATCGGACTTCCTCGGCGCACGATTCGACGCCGGACTGGCGTGGGTTCATTTCCCCGAAGGTCATGGGGGACTCGGTGTACCGCAGAGCTTTCAGCGTCAGGTGAACGCTCAGCTGGAGGCCGCCGGTGCACCGGGCCCGGCCACCGGCAAGAACGGGATCGGACTGGGCATGGCGGCACCGACCATCGCTGCCTTCGGCACCGAGGAGCAGAAGCAGAAGTTCCTGCGCCCGTTGTGGACTGCGGAGACGGTCTACTGCCAGCTGTTCAGTGAACCGGGCGCAGGTTCGGACCTCGCGGCCGTCGCTACCCGCGCCGTCCGCGACGGCGACGACTGGATAGTCAACGGGCAGAAGGTATGGACGTCGGGCGCGCAGAATGCGCAGCTGGCGATTCTCGTGGCCAGGACCGATCCGTCACGTTCCAAGCATGCGGGTCTGAGCTACTTCATCTGCGACATGACCGATCCGGGCGTCGATGTCCGGCCGCTGCGTCAGATCACCGGCGAGGCCGAATTCAACGAGGTATTCCTCACGGACGTCAGGATTCCGGACGCCAATCGCCTCGGAGCCGAAGGCCAGGGGTGGAAGGTTGCGACCACCACCCTGAACAACGAGCGTGTTGCCATCGGTTCGGGCGCACCGCGTGAGGGAGGCATGATCGGAAAGGTCGCTCAGGCCTGGCGTGACGAGCCCGAGCTGCGTAATCCGGCGATGCACGACGAGCTGATGCGGCTCTGGACCGAATCCGAAGTTGCGCGTCTGACCGGTGAGCGACTGCGCCAGCAGCTCGCCGCCGGCCAGCCCGGCCCCGAAGGCTCGGGAATGAAGCTCGCGTTTGCCGGTTTGGCTCAGCAGATTTCGGGTTTCGACCTCGAGCTGCACGGCGAAGCCGGTCTGCGCTACGACGACTGGACGCTGCGTCGACCGGATTCCGTCGACTTCACCGGGCGTGAACCCGGATACCGGTACCTGCGAGCCAAGGGCAATTCGATCGAGGGCGGAACGTCGGAGATCCTGCGCAACGTCATCGCAGAACGTGTACTCGGGTTGCTGCCCGAGCATCGCGTCGACAAGGACATCGCCTGGAAGGACTTACCCCGATGAGCGCCGATCTGTTGTACTCCGAGACCGAACAAGATCTGCGAGCCAGCGTCAGACGACTGCTGAGCGAGCGCGCCGGCGCCGACACCGTGGTCACGGCGTACGACGACGTGTCCGCCGACTTCACCGGGCTGTGGAAGTCGCTGGCGTCGGAACTCGGTTTGGCGGGACTGCTGGTACCCGAGGAACTGGGCGGGGCAGGTGCGTCGACGCGTGAGGCGGCGGTCGTGATGGAGGAGATCGGACGTGCGGTCGCTCCCGTTCCGTTCTTCACCAGCGCGGTGCTGGCGACGACGGCGTTGCTGAAGGCCGGCGAGACCGAGGTGCTCGGTCAATTGGCAGCGGGGGATTCGACGGCTGCTCTGGTCGTCCCGTTGTCCACTGCACCAGGAACTTTCACACCTACTGTCAAGGCAACGGCGAGTGGACTCGTCGGCAGCGTCACGACGGTTGCCGGCGTCGCCGAGTCCGATGTTCTTGTTGTTCCGGTTGCGGGTGAAAGCGGTCTGGAGCTGCATACCGTTCGGATCGCCGACGCTACCGTCACGCCGGTTCTGTCCCTGGACATGACGCGCCGATTGGCGGACGTCGAGTTCTCGGGGTCGTCGTCGGTCCGTGTCGACAGCGGCAATGCGGCGCAAGCGGTTGAGGAAGCGTTGCTCTGTGGAAGCGCACTTCTGGCGTCCGAACAGTTCGCTGTAGCTCAGTGGTGCCTCGAAACGACTCTCGCGTATGTGAAGGAGCGCAAGCAGTTCGGCCGGGCGATCGGTTCGTACCAGGCGATCAAGCACCGCCTCGCCGATCTCTGGCTCGAAGTCAGCTCTTCGGGAGCGGCAGCACGATATGCGGCGGACACCTATGCACGCGGCGACGCCGATGCGGCGATCGCAGCGACGGTGGCCCAGGCATTCTGCAGCGGCGTCGCGGTTCATGCTGCCGAGGAGTGCGTCCAACTTCATGGTGGTATCGGAATGACGTGGGAGTATCCGGCGCACTTGTACCTCAAACGGGCGAAGAGCGATCAGCTGTCGCTGGGAACCGCGTATCAGCATCGGGCACGCCTCGCCGAGTTGGTCGACCTCCCGATCTCGTCCTGAAACTCACCCACTATCTGTCTGGAGAATTGCTGTGAAGGCTTGGCGCGTCAACGAACTCGGTCAACCCCGCGATGTGCTCGCGTTGGAGGAGACCGCGGATCCCACCCCGAATGCGACGGAGATGTTGGTCAAGGTGCTGGCGGCTCCGGCCAACTTCCCCGACGTCCTCATGTGCCGGGGTGAGTACCAGATCAAGCCGCCGCTGCCCTTCACACCCGGTGTCGAACTGTGTGGTGAAGTGGTCTCGGTCGGTGAATCGGTGACCAAATTCGCAGTGGGGGACCGGGTGATCGGTAATCCGAGTCTGCCGTCCGGCGGATTCGCCGAGTACTCGGTACTGGATCAGAACAACACGTTCCCGGCGCCGTCGGCTCTCGACGACGCGGAAGCATCCGCTCTGAGCATCGGCTATCAGACAGCGTGGTTCGCTCTGCATCGCCGCACCCAACTGCTTGAGGGTGAGACGTTGTTGGTCCACGCTGCTGCGGGTGGTGTCGGTAGTGCGGCAGTGCAACTCGGCAAGGCGGCAGGCGCCAAGGTGATCGGTGTCGTCGGCGGCCCGGACAAGGCCGAGTACGCGCGCAAGCTCGGCGCAGACCTCGTCGTAGACCGTCACAGTGAGGACTTCGTGGCAGCGGTCAAGGAGTTCACCGGCGGCAAGGGCGCCGACGTGGTCTTCGATCCGGTCGGCGGCGACGCATACGCGAAGTCCACCAAGTGCATCGCCTTCGAGGGACGGATCGTCATCATCGGCTTCGCCGGTGGCACGATCCCGCAGCCGGCACTCAATCACGCTCTCATCAAGAACTATTCGATCATCGGACTGCACTGGGGGCTGTACAAGGCCTACAACCAGCAGGCCATCGACGACTGCCACGTCGAGCTCACCAGGCTCGCCGATGCCGGCTTGGTCAAACCACTGATCAGTGAGCGGTTGTCGTTGACGGACGTTGCCGACGGTATCGGTCGCCTCGGCGACGGCACCACGGTCGGTCGCGTCGTGTTCCAGCCCTGATTCTTGCTGTGCGCCTTTATTAACCCCCGGCGGTTAATAAAGGCGCACAGCACTTCGTGTTCGACGAAAGGATTCCCCGATGAGGCAAGCTGTCATCGTTTCCACCGCCCGGACCCCGATCGGTAAGGCGTACCGCGGCGCGTTCAACAACACTCAGGCTCAAGAGCTTGCTGCACATGCCATTTGGAATGCAGTTCAGCGCGCGGGCCTCGAGGGCGGCGAGGTCGAGGACGTCATCCTCGGCGCCGCGCTGCAGCAGGGCTCTTCCGGCGGCAACGTCGCACGGCAAGCGGTGCTGCGGGCCGGGCTTCCGGATTCGGTTTCCGGAATGACGATCGACCGTCAGTGCTCGTCCGGTCTCATGGCCATCGCAACCGCAGCCAAGCAGATCGTGGACGACGGAATGCAGATCGCGGTCGGCGGCGGAGTCGAATCGATCTCGTTGGTCCAGAACGATCACATGAACAACTTCCGCGCGGCTGATCCGTGGCTGAAGGAAAACAAGCCGTCGATCTACATGCCGATGCTGCACACGGCCGAGATCGTCGCCGAGCGCTACGGAGTCACCCGCGAGCAGCAGGACGAGTTCGCGCTCGTCTCCCAGCAGCGGACCGCAGCGGCCCAGGACGCAGGTCGGTTCGATCTCGAGATCGTCCCGCTGCCCTCGATCAAGCAGGTGCAGGACAAGGAGACGGGTGAGATCCGCAGCGAGTCCGTGACGCTGACCCGCGACGAAGGCAACCGCGCTTCCACCACGTTGGAAGGGCTGTCGAGTCTGCGACCGGTTCTGGCCGACGGGACTGTCAGTGCTCATTCGTCCATCACTGCGGGCAACTCGTCTCAGCTCTCCGACGGCGCTTCGGCGTCGGTGCTGATGGAGGCAGGCGAGGCGGAACGCCGCGGGTTGGCGCCTCTCGGTATCTACCGTGGCATGGCTGTCGCGGGTTGCGCTCCCGACGAGATGGGCATCGGACCGGTGTTCGCGATTCCGCGTCTGCTGGATCTTCACGGCCTGAAGGTCGACGACATCGATCTCTGGGAACTCAACGAGGCCTTCGCCTCTCAGGCCCTGTACTGCCGCGACAAGCTCGGGATCGATCCCGAGAAGTACAACGTCGACGGTGGCGGTATCTCCGTCGGCCATCCGTACGGAATGACGGGGGCTCGTCTGGTCGGCCATGCTCTTCTTGAAGGAAAACGGCGCGGAGCCAAGCTCGTGGTGGTGACCATGTGCATCGGCGGCGGTATGGGTGCTGCCGGGCTTTTCGAGGTCGCATGAGCTTGATCGAGGGACTGTTCGACGTCAGTGGCAAGACCGTTGTGGTCACCGGTGGATCACGCGGCATCGGATACATGATCGCTCGCGGGTTTGTCGAAGGCGGAGCGACGGTCGTCATTTCGGCCCGAAAGGCCGAAGCCTGTGACGAAGCCGCGCGAGAGCTTTCGGAGTTCGGCACCTGCATTTCGCATCCGGCCGATCTGTCCACGGACGAGGGGGTCGAGAGCCTCGCTGCGAAGGTCGCCGAGATTTCGCCGACGCTCGACGTACTGGTCAACAACGCCGGTGCCACGTGGGGAGCTCCCGTCGACGATTTTCCGGCCGCAGGCTTCGACAAGATTTTCGACATCAATGTCAAGGCAATCTTCCTCCTGACGCAGAAGCTGTTGCCGCAGTTGCGGTCTGCAGCCACGGCGGAAGACCCCGCGCGCGTGATCAATATCGGATCGATCGACGGACTCGTGGTGTCGGGTTCGGAGAACTTCTCGTACGGAGCCAGTAAGGCTGCGGTGCACATGTTGACGCGCAAGCTCGCGGCAACGCTTGCGGGGGAACAGATCACGGTCAATGCCATTGCGCCGGGCCCGTTCCCGTCGAAGATGATGGCATTCCTCCTCGAGGACGAACAGAGTGCAAAGGCTGTGGCGGACTCGGTCCCGTTGGGCCGGGTCGGAACTCCCCAGGATGCCGCAGGTCTTGCCATCTTCCTGGCTTCACGTGCCGGGGCTTATCTGACCGGCGCGGTGATTCCACTCGACGGCGGTGCGAGCGGAGCGCGCTGACCTACTGACTGATCTTCTCTGTCCGAAAAGGCCTGAAAGTCTGAACTACTATGACTTTCAGGCCTTTTCGCGTCTTTGTCTGATTGGGTTATCTGTGACTGCAGTTGCTAGATTGTCCGAGGTTCGGGGGGAACGACGACGACAACACCAACAATCCCGGCCATGGGGGAGTCATGTTTCGCGCGGGGAGATCGTTGGGGGTGTTCGGGGTAGTTGCTGCTCTGGCAGCTGCTGCCGTCACGGCGGTGGCTTCGCCGGCGATGGCTGCGCCGGGCTGCGTCGGAGTCAGTGGCGTCGGTAGTAGCGGTGGTCCGGCCAATGCGGCGCCGTGGCTCAACGGCAACACCGGAGGGTTGCCAGGTCTGTCCGGTCGTACTACCGCGATCGAAAAGGTCACCGGCACATACAGTCCCAACAAGACAGTTGATCGCTTCAATGTCCTGGGTACCGACCTGGGCATCATGTGGGACAACGGTGCGGGGCAGATTCTGACCGCTTTCGGCGATACCACCGGGCTCAGTCGTAACCCCGGTTGCGACGGTTTGGTGGGCGAGTGGCGAAGCAATGTACTCTTCCGCAGCTCGGATCGGGTACTGGCCGACGGTATGCGCATCGACAGCGCGCCGATGGACGGCACAGCTCAGGCGCGTGAGATCATTTCCGGTCTGAAGATTCCGGGCGTCGAGGCCTCCAGCATCCCCACGAGCGGCATCGCAGTGAACGGTGTGCAGTATCTGAGCTACATGTCGGTGCGCAACTGGGGCGAGGCCGGGCAGTGGAGCACGAACTACTCACAGATTGCCACCTCCTCGGACAACGGCGAAACGTGGACCACTCGTCCGGAAACTCTGCGCCCCAACATCGGTGGGGTTCTTCCCGCGGGTGTCGCCCCCGTCGCCGGTAGCGAGAACTTCCAGATGAGCTCGATGGTGAAGGACGGCGGGTTCGTCTACAACTACGGAACCCCCGCGGGACGATCCGGCGAGGTTCGACTTTCTCGCGTGCCCGAGGGGGCGATCCTCGATCTTTCCGCCTACGAGTACTGGAACGGAAACGGCTGGATCCTTGCCGATCCCGCTGCGGCCGTACCCGTCATGGACGGCCGCATCGGGGAGATCTCAGTTCAGTACAACGAGTTCCTCGGCAAGTTCGTGGCGATGTACGCCGACGCGTTCAGTTCGATCGTGATGCGAACCGCTCCCAGTCCGGTCGGTCCGTGGACGGCACCGGAGACACTGGTCAATCTGGTCGAGGTTCCCGGTATCTACGCCGCATACATCCACCCGTGGTCCAGTGGTTCGGATCTGTACTTCCTTGCCACCACGTGGGCCGACTACAACGTCATGTTGATGCGTACGACGCTCGTTCGCTGATCCGGCTCACGCTTGCGTTTGCTGGAGGTACACGATCTCCTCGGTGATCGGCGCGTCGTCATCGGCGTCGGTCGGCGGTTCTTGTCGGCGGCGCCACCAGATGGTGAACAGGACGGCTCCGATCACCAAGGCAGCCAGAGCGATTACCGCCACCCAGAATTTCGGGCCGTAGTATCCGACAAGGACCATGCGCATGGCGTTGCGCGCCCACGTGAGTGGCATCAGAGCGTGCAGCCACTGCAGAACCGTCGGCATCTGTTCGATGGGGTATACCGCGCCGAAGGCGAAGATCTGAATCATCAAGGCGCCCAGAGCGATGAAGGTTCCGTTGACGGCACCGAACACAACGGTGAAGAGCCTGCCCGAGCTGACCGCGGCGGCACCCACCAGGATCATCACTGCGATCATCGCCAGAACACTAGGTGGTTCGACGTTTGCCACGGTCAGTGACACCACCGACAACACGAGCGCCGCGACCAAGGTGACCAGGGCGGGAATGCGGTAGCGGCGCAGCCCCTCACGTACCACGCTGGTGTGCGAGTTCAGTGAACGTCCGCGTCGTGGGCGGACGACGAACCACGTGAGAATTCCGCACAGGAACAGTGCCACCGAGATCACGGCAGGTACGGCTCCCGGCCCGAAACCGGCTGCGGGATAGTTGTTCCGCGCGTCGACGGCAACCGGGGAAGAGAGGAGATTGGCCGTGGTGGCGCGCTCGTCGTCCGTGAACTGCGGTACCTGGGCGGCACCGTCGGACAAACCGGTGGCGAGTTCCGCGCTACCCGCGTCGAGCTCGCCGACGCCGGCCGATAGCTGCCCGAGACCGTCACGGAGCGCAATACTTCCAGTGTCCAACTGCCCCAGCCCGGTGGAGAGTTCCTGTGCACCGGTAGCGAGTTGGCCTGCACCGTCGGACAGTTGGCCCAGGCCGGTGTTGAGTTCACCTGCACCGACCGCGGCGGCAAGGAGCCCACCACGGTAGTCGCTGCTCGGATCGGTGAGTTGGCGCGAGATCTCCCGCGCGCCGTCGCGAAGCTGGCCGAGCTGACCGATCACGTCGTCGTCCGACGGTTGTGCAGTCAGGGAAGCCCGCAGTCCAGCCAGGGCTTCGACGAGTCCGGCGGAGACCGGATCGGCCGAGTTTCGAAGCATCGACGTGAGGGCGTCGATCTGACCGACGACGGCGTCCGAGGACCCCGCGAGGTCGAGTACCGGGGTGGTGACCATGTCGACCACTTCGCTGATCTGTCGGGCGCCTGCGCCGAGTTCGTCGGTGCCCCCGACCAACTGGTTGAGTCCGCTGCTCAGCTCGCCCGAGCCTGCAGCAGCTTCGCCAGCTCCGGCAGCCAGCTCGCCGGCTCCGGCGGCCAGCTCCTTGCCGCCCTGATTTGCTTCGCCCATGCCGGTGGCGAGTTCCTTGCTTCCAGCGTAGAGCTCGTTGGTTCCGGCAAGCGCTTCGGAGGATCCGTCGGACAGCTGTTGCGCTCCTGCTGCTGCTTCACCGAATCCTGTTCCGAGTTCACCCAACCCGACCAGCACCTGGTCGATGGACTGCTCGCCGATCGACTCGGAGACCGCCGAGCGCACCTGAGCGATGATGCTTTCACCGACCGGGCCGGCGACCAGACTGTTGTAATCGTTGTACAAGACGTCGAGTTCGGCCTTGCGGCCCGAACCCGATGCGGCACTGGCCACATCCGCGCTGAAAGTCTTCGGAATGACGACAGAGAAGTAATAGGTGCCGTCGTTGACGCCGTCGGCGGCTTCCTGTTCCGAGACGACCTTCCATGCAACGTCTCCGCTCTCGACGAGTGCGGCAACAACTTCATCGCCGGCTTGCAGACGTGTTCCGTCGAGTTCTGTGCCCGCATCGGCGTTGACGATGGCGACGGGCAAGCGGTTGACCGTGTCGCCCGGATCCCACAGTGCCCACATGTAGAACGCCGCAATCGACAGCGGTGCGATGACGAGGACAGCGAGAACTGTCCGGATGATGTGCGTGCGTCGCGTCGTGGCCGCGTTGTCGACTACGGGTTGTGGCGCCATGTGGAGCTCTCTTCTCGTGGACCGAAGCAGGTGTGGCACGAAAGGAAGCCACCAAAACTGCTGGACATACGTCCAGCTCGGTCACGATACAAAGCAAACGGCCATCCTGTGACCGTTTTCGAAGAATTGGGCGTTATCGGTCGCCGTGCTCTGCCTCGATCTTTGCCCACTCCCACCCTCGGAAGTTGGCCAGACGAAGCTCCTCTGCTTCGTCGAAGGTGTACCACTCGGTGCTCGGCGCATCAGGGAGAGTGCCGCGCAAGTATTCGCCCAGGTAGTGAAGTGGGCCTTCCCAGCCGGTTCCGACGCCGTAGCAGCCGGTGTCAGGGTCGTTGCGGAAGACATCGGCGACGGAGGCGTGCTCCAACTCGAGCCAGGTGGCGTCGGGACCGTCTGCAGTCAGCCGGATCTCGACCTGATCGCTGTATCCGCGATCGCCGGGCGGTGTCCACTGCAGTCGCAGCAGGTGTGGGGCGTCGCAGGCCAGGATCTCGCCACTTGCCTGGCCTTCGAAGGCGTACGAGCCGCCCACCTGGAAGTCTCCGCTCACCGGAAGGAAGAAACGGTTGATGCGGTCAGGGGTCGTGATGGCGTCCCAGACGTCGTCGACCGACGCGTTGTAGCGGCGCTTGAGTACGGCTGTTCGAGCCGAACCTTCGGCGATCTCGCGGTTGCCCATGCTCCGCTCTACCGCGGTGAGGCTGGTGTCCTGGTTCGCGATCTCGGTCATTGTGAGTCTCCTTCGTCGGAAGAATTCGGTTGTGAAGATCTGCTCCGCTTCGAGCCGCGTCGTTTCCCGCGTGCGAGTTCTGTGGCCAATGCGTCGAGAGGACCGCTCCAGAACTGCCGGAATCCGTCGAGCCATTGGTCCACTTCTTGCAATGGCGCGGGCTCGACGGCATAGAGACGCCTGGTGCCTTCGCTGCGGACGGTGGCGAATCCGTTTTCTCGGAGCACTCGCAGGTGCCCGGACGCGGTCGGTTGCGAGATTCCGAACTCCGCTGCCACGACTTCGGCGATCTGACCCGCCGAGCGCTCGCCGCTGGACAGGAGTTCCATGATTCTTCGCCGAACTGGGTCTCCGAGAACGTCGAACGCATGCACCAGTCATTTATATCGGCAATGGCCAATATAGGCAAGCGCCGAAACTTGTATTCGGGCGTCGGTCAGTCCGAGAGCGCGAACTCGTCGGCGTCGAAGAGTTCACCGATCAGCCCGCCGAGATGGCGTCGATGTTCGGCCGACAGTGTCGCTGCCGCCTCGGCATCGTGGTCTGCGCACAGCTCGATCAGCTTGTTGTGATGGTCGACGGAGTCCTGGCTGCCGAGAAGGCTCGAGAACTTGCGGTAGTAGATGCGGTGAATTTGTGGGTGAACCTGGTGAATCAGCTTCTTCAACAGCGGATTTGCCGCAGCGTCGATGATGACGCTGTGTAGGCGATCGTCTGCGGTCAGGGCTCGGCCTATGTCGTTTCGTTTGACGGCGGCAGCGAAGTCCTTGTTGGCCGAACGCATCGCCCCGATCATCTCGTCGGTGAGATTCGGTACAGCGGTGACGACGGCCAGTTGGTCGAGAGCTTCGATGACTGCGAGTGTTGCCTCGACGTCGCCGCGGTCGAGGGTGGTGATGCGCGTGTACGCACCAGGTTTCGCTTCCACGAGTCCGGTGTCGACCAGCCTTGCGAGCGCTTCGCGGACTGGAGTTCTGCTCAGTCCCAGATACTCGGCGAGTTCGCTGTCCTTGATCTTCGAGCCCGGCGCCAGTTCACCGGTGACGATCGCTTCGCGAATGCGTTCGAGAGCGATGTCGCTCATTCGTGCTCGCTCAACCGGTTTACCGCCACGCAACATACTGGATATCGTACTCTGCAGCCTCCCTGCTGCAGGTCAGCCCGAAACGACCATCGAAGGGTGTCTCCGGGCATCCGCAACCCGCCGGAGCAGAGCGCGGGCGAGAATTGTTGCCGGATCGATGATCTGACAGGTTGTGGCGTCGGCGGGCAGTCCGAGCGGAATCTCGGTGCACCCGGCCACGACGACCTGCGCGCCCGATTCGACGAGAAGATCAGCGGCCCTGACGAGCTTGTCGGTGGTCTCGTCTCCGACGTTGCCGCTCTTGATTGCTCGGATCGCCGGCATCACCAGTTCGTCCTGGATCGCAGGTCCGGGCACCAGGACGTCGATCGAGTATTCCGACAGCCATTGTTGATACAACCCGGTGCGGACCGTCCCCGTGGTGGCCAATAGTCCGACGGATGTGACGGCGGGTGAGAGCGTCCGGATGTGCCGAGCGACTTCGTCGATCATGTGGACGACGGGAAGTCCCAGTTGGGACGAGATTGCGGGCAGGAAGGCGTGGGCGGTATTGCATGGGATGGCGAGCGTCGTCGCGCCCGACTCTCGGAGAACGCGCGCACCGCGGATCAGCCACGGAGTGGGGTCAGGGCCGTTCTCGGTGAGTGCCAATGTCCGGTCGGGAACGGTGGGATCGGCCCAGATGACAACTTTGGGGTGCTCCTGATCCGTCGAACCTGGTGTCAGCGCAACGAGTTTGGAGTAAAAGTCGGCAGTAGCGGCGGGCCCCATGCCTCCGAGTATTCCGATGACGGGGTCGCTCATGGACGCCGGAGAGCTGGCGCTCTGCCGTATTCGTTGCACCTTCATGTTGCAATCCAACCTTTCGCATCCAATATATTGGATACTCGTAATGTTGACTACAGTGAAGGAGGTCGGAGGTAGTTGTCAAGTAAGGCGCAGTGTTCCCGGAATTGCGAAGTTCGAGAACTCAGCCGATCAGCAGGGGTTCGGTTCGCCGATTTTCACGGCCGAGAGCACGGCTTCGATTTCCCCGAAAGGACTTCCGGCAGAGGGTGTCTGATCGACGACAATCCAGTTGGAATCGACCAGTTGGCGTCGACCCGCGCCAGTTGCGTCAGCACTTCTGGAGAAGAACACTCCGGACGACTGAATGGTGTCCTGCGCGTCTTGAAGATTCATGCACACGACGTTGGGCATGATCGCGGGAGCTGCAGCGGGCGTCACTTCCGCGGCGACTGGGGTCGTGGCCAGTGGAGAATTCGTCGTACCGATCACCGAGGTGGTCAATGGAGCCTGAGTCGTCGTGGGTTGAGTCGTCGAGGTTGCAGTGGTGGTCGCGGTGGATGTTGATTCTGCCTCGCTGTCGGTGCTTGTTCCTGAGCACGCGGCAAGTGACGCCAAGGCGAATGCGCTGAGTCCGATGCGAACGGCAGTTGAGGACGGGCGAATCGATGTCGAAAAGAGGTGTGGTGCGCGCACAGACGTTCCTTGTCGGTAATGGGGCGATGAAAGCGGAGATTCGAGCGCAGAGCACATCCGACGCCGTCGATGTGCCTTATGTCGAATAGAACCATAGGCTTTCGGCACCGGATTCGAGAGGAATTGCCTACATGCATTTTCTGGAACTACGACACGCGCAGTGTGAACCCCCAGCGGCGTATTCGCCTGTCCTGGAGAGCTACGGAGACGTGCAGACTGTTCTTCTGGGCACCGACCCGCTTCCTGCCGATCGACGGTTCGACGCCGTGATCGTGATGGGCGGGCCGATGGGCGTCGGCGATCAGGGCGAGGTCGAGTGGTTGGCATCCGAGATCGAATACATTCGCGATCTGGTCGAGAGCGACGTCCCGGTGTGGGGAGTGTGTCTCGGTTCGCAGTTGCTCGCCGCGGCGCTGGGTGCTCGCGTCTACACGGGCGCTGTGCCTGAAGTCGGAGTTGAGGAGATCACCTTGACTGTCGAGGGCCGGCAAGATCCCGTGTGGGGAGATCTGCCCTCCACATTTCCTGCAATGCAATGGCATTCGGATACCTTCGACATTCCGAACGGCGCGGTGCGGCTCGCTGGTTCAGCCAAGTATTCGAATCAACTCTTCCGATACAAGCAGAGTTACGCCGTTCAGTTTCACCTCGAAGCGTCCTCCGCGGTGGCGCGCGAGTGGATGGAACTGGCCGAGTACCGCGATTCGCTGCATGCTTCGCTGGGAGCGGACGGTCCGCGCATCTTCATGCAGCAGTTGGGTGCAACCGAGTCGCAGGGGCTCGAGATTGCCGCAGCCGTGATGGAGAAATGGTTGAAATCCATCTCCACCGAATAAGCCCGTTTTGTCCTGATTGACCGATTTACCTGTTACCTTGTGTTCTCGTGGGTGGATGAACCGATCCGGTCGAGCAACACACCTCGTAGAGTCCGGATCTCCCCCGCGAAAGGGGAGCGATGCGCCGGATGCGGAAGATATCGACAGCAGCAGTGACGTGTGTACTCGCGTCGACCGCGGTCTTGGGGGCGACCCAGGCCAATGCATCCCCGTGGGATTGCAATGTCACCGGGAGCTTGGATCAATCAGGTGGGCCGACCAATCCGATTCCCTGGCTCAACGGCACGGATGGCAAACTGCCGGAATTGCAAGGCCGCACCTCGGCGGTCGAGTACATCACGGGCGCGCTGAGCCCCAACCAAACCGTCGAGCGGTTCAACGTTCTCGGCACGGATCTGGGCATCATGTGGGACAACGGCGCAGGTCAGGTCCTGACAGCTTTCGGTGACACCGTCGGTATCGGATCTGACCCTCTGTGCTCCGGGGTGGTCGGCGACTGGCGCAGCAACGTCCTGTTCCGTAGCTCGGACGGAAATCTGTCCGACGGCATGAACATCGACTCCTCACCGACCGACCGACCGAATCACTCGCGCGAGATCATCGGAAGTCTGAAAGTCACCGGCGTCGAAACCAGCAGCATTCCGACGACGGGTATCTCCGTGGGCGGCGTTCAGTACGTCAACTACATGTCGATACGTTCGTGGGGAGGGTCGGGCGAGTGGGTCACCAACTTCTCGCAGATCGCGTCCTCGCACGACAACGGTGAGACCTGGCAGATCGAACCGGCCTCGTCCCGGCCCAATCTGCCGTTGACAGGTAACGACAACTTCCAGATGGGGTCCTTCGTCAAAGACGGTGGTTACGTCTACAACTTCGGCACCCCCGCCGGACGCTTTGGCGAGGGGCGTCTCTCGCGAGTCAAGGAAGCCTCCATCGCGGACGTCGCGGCGTACGAATACTGGGACGGAAAGGCATGGGTCCCCAACAATCCCGCTGCCGCTGCAGTAGTTCTCGACGGGGATGTCAGCGAACTGTCGGTGCAGTACAACAACTATCTCGGAAAGTTCGTCGCGATGTACTCCAACGAGTGGGGAGCGCTGGTGCTGCGGACGGCCTCGGACCTGACCGGCCCGTGGAGCGCACCGGACGTCGTGATCGGCACCGACGAGGTTCCGGGACTCTACGGCGCGTACATGCACCCCTGGTCGCAGGGGCAGGACCTCTACTTTCTCGCCACCACGTGGTCCGACTACAACGTGATGCTCATGAAGACCACGCTGCACCAGTGAACCGGATGGTTATCGTTGAACAGTGAGCACCACCGACAATGCGCTACTGATCACCGCCCTTCGAGACGTGTTGGTGGGACCACTTCCCGAAATCGGCCGACGATTTTCGACGCTGATCGCGGACATGGCGCCGCACACCTCTCTGGTGATCTTCACCCGTGAGTGCACCGGTAGGCCGCGCAAGGTTGCCGGGGATCCAGCTGTCGTCGATCGTGTGACCATCGCCGAACTCGACCGTATCCGTACGGATCTCACTGTCGGACAGATATTTCGGGGAAAGTGCGCTATCGCCGGCCGAGACCGTGAAGTGCTCGCGATGCTCGATCGAACAGACACCCTCCTCGTGCTGACGCCACACCCCGGACCGGTGAAGGCGGCATCCCTCGAATTGATCCAGGCACTGTTCGCGGTGACTGCAACCGGAATTCAGCTCCAGGTGCGGAACGCGAGTCCGGCATATCTCGCCGAGTCGCGGGCAGCGTCGTCCGAGCGTGCACGCACCGTGGCAGAGATGACGGAGGTGCATGCGGCCACCCTCGAGACGATGCTGGCGACGCTGCGCTCGGCGGATCTCGACGACACGCGTGCTCGAACCTCGGCCAGGGAGACTGCGGCTTCGGCCCTGATCGGCCTGCGTTCGGCCGTCGACGTGCACCGCGAGTTGGCCGAGGAGTCGACCACCACCGCTTTTGCGCGGATGCGTGGGGAATTGCGTTCGCTGCTCAAGCATCGGGAAATCGCGTTGGAGTTGGTGGAGCCACCCGTCGACGGGCGTGGGTTGCCCGGTGAAGTGGCGCACGGCGCCCGCGCGGTCGTCCGCGGCGCGGTCTTGGCCTTGTCGGATCAGCAGACGCTCTCGCGAATCCGGGTGGCCTGGACCCTCGACGCGGCTTCGCTCTCGATCGACATCCGCGACGACGGTGGTGGTGAAGCCGACGTGATCGACGTGGAACGCCAATTACGTTCGAGGGTAGAGACTTTGGGTGGAACCGTCGAATCCGAGTCGACGCCCGGGTGGGGGAACCGGATCAGCGCAACCATCCCGCTCGACGCGCCCGTCGCCCTACCGAACCGCGACGTCCTGACGGAACTGGCTCCGCGGGAGTTCGAGGTACTCGAGCATCTGGTGGCCGGACGGCGCAACAAGGCAATCTCGGAGCGACTCGGCGTCAGTGAGAGCACAGTCAAGTTTCATGTTGCCGGGGTCCTGCGGAAATTGGGCGTCGAGAGTCGGGGTGCGGCGGCCGCCGCGGGCGCCGAGGCCGGCGTGAAGCCTGCACCCTAGTCCTTTCGGCCAGGTCGGTCAGTCAGTTCGACCAGGGTTGCGGGCACCTACTTCGGGCTAACCTTTCAACGAGTGCACATATCGCAATGTGAAAACACGGCGCCATGTGACGACACGTCCTCAATCGCACGAAGCCAGGAGCAAAGCCATGCCACAGCAGGTACGCGGCGTCATCGCCCGATCCAAGGGTGCCCCCGTCGAAATCGTCCCCATCACGATTCCCGATCCCGGCGCCAACGAGGTAGTGGTCGCCATTGCAGCGTGCGGTGTGTGCCACACCGACCTGACCTACCGCGACGGCGGAATCAACGACGAGTACCCGTTCCTGCTCGGGCACGAGGCGTCGGGCATCGTCGAGAGCGTCGGCCCCGGTGTCACTCACGTCGAGGTGGGCGACTTCGTCGTCCTCAACTGGCGTGCCGTATGCGGGCAGTGTCGTGCGTGTAAGCGTGGCCGCCCGCAGTACTGCTTCGACACGTTCAACGCCGAGCAGAAGATGACACTCGAAGACGGCACCGAACTGACGCCGGCACTCGGCATCGGCGCATTCGCAGACAAGACGCTGGTTCACGAAGGCCAGTGCACCAAGGTCGACGCCTCGGCCGATCCGGCTGTCGTCGGACTGCTCGGTTGCGGCGTCATGGCCGGCATGGGTGCCGCGATGAACACCGGCAACGTCGGACGCGGTGATTCGGTGGCTGTGATCGGGTGTGGCGGCGTCGGCGACGCAGCGATCATGGGTTCACGCCTGGCCGGTGCCAATACCATCATCGCCATCGACCGGGATCCACGAAAGCTGGAGTGGGCCACGGAACTTGGTGCAACGCACACGATCAATGCGACCGAGGTCGACGACGTCGTCGAAGCAGTCCAGGAGCTGACCGGAGGTTTCGGCGCCGACGTGGTTGTCGACGCAGTCGGCCGTCCCGAGACCTGGAAGCAGGCGTTCTACGCCCGCGACCTCGCGGGAACCGTAGTGCTGGTGGGAGTTCCGACGCCGGACATGAAGCTGGAAATGCCGCTGGTGGACTTCTTCTCGCGCGGCGGAGCCCTCAAGTCGTCGTGGTACGGCGATTGCCTGCCCGAGCGTGACTTCCCCGTTCTGGTCGACCTGTACCAGCAGGGGCGTCTGCCGCTCGAGAAGTTCGTCAGCGAGCGCATCAAGCTCGACGAGGTCGAGAAGGCATTCGAGACGATGCACCGCGGCGAGGTCCTTCGTTCGGTGGTGGTCCTGTGACATTGCGAGTCGATCGCGTCGTCACCTCGGGCACGTTCAGCCTCGACGGCGGAACATGGGACGTCGACAACAACATCTGGCTGATCGGTGACGACAACGAAGTGGTGATCGTCGACGCAGCTCACACCGCGCAGCCGATCATCGACGCTGTCGGTGGACGCAAGGTGATCGGAATCGTCTGCACCCACGGCCACAACGACCACGTCACCGTTGCGCCGGAGCTGGCCGAGAAACTCGACGCTCCGATCTACCTGAACCCGGCCGACGATGTCCTCTGGGAGATGACTCACCCCGGGGTGAAGCATCTGAGCTTGGAAGATGATCAGCGTATTGCTGTGGCGGGTACGGACATTCTGGCCATCCACACACCGGGCCATTCCCCGGGGTCGACCTGCCTCTACCTGCCCGAGGCGGGGGAACTGTTCAGCGGCGACACCTTGTTCTCCGGTGGACCCGGCGCAACGGGGCGGTCGTACTCAGACTTCCCGACCATCATCGAGTCCATTCGCGACAAGCTGTTCGCGCTCCCCGCCGAGACCAAGGTTCACACCGGTCACGGCGACGGCACGACGATCGGTACCGAGGCGCCGCATCTCGAAGAATGGATCCGCGCCGGATCCTGATGTGATCAGAAGCGAAGTGGGGACGCCGGTACCGGCGTCCCCACTTTTGTCACAACGCTGATGCCCAACCGGCGGTGTCGTTCTCACCCGGGATTGCCATCAGGCCGTGCCACAGTTCGAGGATCTCGAACCATTCTGTCTCGGATCGGCTGAGGGGACGGACGGATTCGTAGCCGGCGCGCAGGCTCTGCCGTACCGCGATCGGTGTCGGTCGCCAATCGGTGAACAGGGTGCCCAGATAGACGCTTGCCTTGGCCAGGTCGCTCACCCGGTGCTCGATCACCACGTCGTCGAAGTCGAGTACTCCGGTGGTCCGAGAGTTTCGAGTCAAGATGTTGGCTGCACGGAAGTCGTTGTGTACCAGTTGAGTTTGGTCATCGAGCTCGGACGCACGCGCCAGGAGGCCCACGAGCCTACGCGTTGCCTCAGGCGCGAACCTGCGGTCGAAATTCTCGAGCCAACCACCGATGCGCTCCTTCAACCCGGTGCTGCGCGACGAGAAAACCGATCCGTCGACATGGGTGGCGCCGAGCGTTCGGTGTATTTCTGCCAGACATGCTCCTGCCGAACGGACCGCCACGCGGTCCTGCACGTCCAACCAATCTCCCGCCAACTCCGGCAGTACGGTGAATGACACTGCGCACGAAGGCCCTTCCAGTGTTTCCCGGTCCAATCCGTTCAGGGACGAGATTGGTGACGGAACGGGCACGCCCTGCGCGGCGAGTGCGCTCAGTAGGCGCGTCGACGCCTCCAGGTTCGCGAAGCGCTCTGTGGCGCGCGACCACTTCACCACCAGCCCACCGCGGTCGCTCGCAACCCACACGATCGCGTTCTGGTCACTGATCGCCATTCGCGAGCACTCGAGGGCCGTCAACCCCCAAGTCTGCTCGAGTACCGCCGAGACCCAATGGGTGGCTGCGCCAAAGCTGTTGAATCCGAATCGCTCCTCCAGAGCGGCTTCCGGCTCCACCGACTCCCAGAGCATGGACAACCCGAGTGGCAACATGCTGTCCGACTTTAGTGGGATGAACACAGTCATCTCATGCGTCAGGAGCAGGTTTGCCCGATTGTGTAGCTGCGTTTTCGAGCATCTCGATTCGGTTGTTGAGCCGCTCGATCGTCATACGCACACTCCAGATGAGTTCGACGAGGCTTTCCTGCATGACGGGGATGCCCATGATGTCCGACAACTGGCGCCACAGCGCCATAGTCGACTTTCGATGGGAATCGTATGTGACTTGTAGCGCCGCCAACTGCACCTCTGCGGGTACTTGATCCTTGACATGCGAACCGAAGGGTGGGGGTTCCTGGTCAACCCACGGCGACCATCGCGATTGGACTTCTGCCTCCGTCATCTTGGACAGTCTTTCCAGTATCTCGCGGCATGCGGCGGGTGAGGAGAACACCGTTTCGAGGCATCGGTGGTAGTCCGGGGGTTGCATTTGCTTGTGTTCCGACATTGATCAGCGCTCCGCGTACTCCGTCCGGAGACGAAGGTTACGAGAGTACACCGAATCGGCCTTGGCGACAGCTGCAGTTCAGCCGCCTTGACTCAGTTCGCTGAAGATCAGGTTGGTCTGGGTATTGGCGATGGCCGGATCGTTGAGGTGCGCGCTGACGAAATCGCGAAGCCGAGTGGGGGATTCACACGACACGTGCACCAGGAGATCACGGTCCCCACTCATCAGGAACACTCGCTGAACGGAATCCAGTCCGCTCAGGTGCTCGGCAATTTCCGTCATCCGACTTCTGGCGTGGGAGTGAATCAGAATCGACACCATCGCCGAGATCTCGAGGCCGAGTAGCTCGAGGTCTATGTCTGCGTGAAACCCCTTGATGACGCCCGATTCGCGTAGAGCGCGCATCCGCGCCAGAGCGGTCGACGGCGCTATCCCGACCTTCTCGGCGAGTGCGTTGTTGGGGATGCGTGCATCCCGGACGAGTTCGCGGAGAATCGCCGTATCGACGTCGTCGAGCCGAACATGATTCGGCCGAGCTGCGGCAGCTGCCCGTTCGATCGCATTTATCATCCGATTTCTCCCTGCCGTCGCGAAAATATTCAGCATCTATTGACCGCGCCCGTCGATGATCCTAGCTTTTGCCAAACACATCGAATTATCAAACGGTCGAGATCTACACAGTCGACTGTTGCGACGAAGGGGTCTGGATGCTTCCGAGGATCGGCCGACACGCGGGCGACGGACACACGGGCGACTGGAGGGCGCGGTTGATCGACATCAGCCCGCCGATCTCCGAATCGACGCCCGTGTGGCCAGGCGACACCGCCTTCACCCGCGCTGTCACGTCCGACCTCGGCGGCAGTGACGCCGTCACCATCAACCGAATCACCACCACTCCGCATATCGGTGCTCACGCCGATGCGCCGGCGCACACTCGCATCGACGGCGCGACCATTGGTTCCGTTCCCCTCGAGCCCTATCTCGGCGAAGCACTGGTGGTCGACATGACGGGGGTCGACGGTGCCGCCTGCATCAGGCCCGTCGAAGAGACCGTGGAGCGACTCGGCGGCCATCTGCCGCAACGGCTGATTCTGAGGACGTACCCGAAGTACCCACGCAAGTGGGACAACGACTTCGCCGGTGTTTCTCCGGAGCTGACCCACTGGTTCGCCGACCGCGGTGGAGTTCTGATCGGAATCGACGGCGCCTCGTTCGATCCGATGGACAGCAAGACCATGGACGGGCACCACGCGGCAAGCGATCGTAGCGTCGCGATCCTCGAAGGACTTTGCCTCGACGACGTCGACGAAGGCTACTACGAGTTGATCGCACTGCCGCTGAAGTTCCTCGACCTCGATGCCAGCCCGGTACGGGCCGTGCTCCGGACTCTGCCTTCATCACCCTCAACGCCGACACATGCAGGAGAAGAATCGTCATGACATCGACAGCCACACTTTCGTTGGAAGACTGCGTCAAGGCCGACGCAGTGGATCCCCTGAGGGAGTTCCGCCGCGAGTTCGCGATTCCGGAGGGCGTTCTCTACTTCGACGGAAACTCGCTCGGCGCGCGTCCCATTGCCGCGCAGGAATGCGCCGCGAGAGTGATCGGCGACGAGTGGGGCAACGGCTTGGTTCGCAGTTGGAACGAGGCTGGATGGTTCGACCTCCCGGTCCGCCTCGGTGACAAACTTGCCCCGTTGCTGGGAGCAGGTGAAGGCGAAGTGGTAGTGACGGATTCGACGTCGATCAACCTGTTCAAGGCATTGGCCTCTGCGCTGTCCATCGCGGCTGCTCAGGATCCCAGCCGGAAGGTGATCGTCTCCGAGCGCGACAATTTCCCCACTGACCTCTACATTGCGGAGGGCATCATCTCGCTGCTCGATCAGGGATACGAACTACGCCTGATCGACCAACCGGGCGACCTCACCGAAGCAGTAGGACCGGACACCGCCGTAGTGATGTTGTCGCACGTCAACTACCGCACCGGAAACCTGTATGCGATGACGGAAGTCACTGCAGCAGTGCAGGAACGTGGCGCCCTCATGATCTGGGATCTCGCACACTCGGCCGGCGCCGTCACTGTCGATCTGAGCGGTGCCGACGCCGACTTCGCGGTCGGGTGTACGTACAAGTACCTCAATGGCGGTCCGGGTTCACCTGCATTCATCTGGGTCAACCGTCGCCATCAGAACACCGGAATCCAGCCGCTGTCCGGGTGGTGGGGGCACGCGCGACCGTTCGCGATGGAGTCGGCCTACGAACCGGGCGCAGGAATACGACGGTTTCTGAGTGGTACTCAACCCATCACGTCGTTGTCACTCGTCGAATGTGGTCTCGACATCATGCTCAAAGCTGACATGGCCGACATCCGCAGCAAGTCGCTCGCGCTGGCCGATCTCTTCATCGGCCTCGCCGAGGAGCGTTGCGCTGCTTACGGTTTGGAGTTGATCACGCCGCGCGAGCACGAGCGTCGTGGCTCGCACGTGAGTTTTGTTCATCCCGAGGGCTATTCCATCATGAAGGCTCTCATCGCGCGGGGCGTCATCGGCGACTACCGCGAACCAGGAGTGCTGAGGTTCGGTATCACTCCGCTCTATCTCGGATACGCCGACGTGTGGAACGCCGTCGACGTGTTGCGAGACATCCTCGAGAACAAGTCCTGGGATCGCCCCGAATTCCGCGAGCGCGACGCAGTCACCTGATTCTTCCAAGTTTCCGCGGACCGGGAGGTACCGCCTTTCGCAAGGAGCTTTCATGAGTGATTTCAAAAACATTCAGCAGCGAGAATCAGGTCTCAAACGCGAACTCGGCCCCAAGCAGATGAGCATGATCGCGCTCGGCGGTGCAATCGGCACCGGACTCTTCCTCGGCAGTAAGTTCGCCATCGGCTTTGCCGGCCCGAGCGTCATCATCAGTTACGCGATCGGCGGGTTGATCGCCCTCCTGCTGATGGGTGCCCTCGCCGAAATGACTGTTGCACATGCGACATCAGGTTCGTTCGGTGCGTACGCAGAATTCTACGTCGGACCGTTGATCGGCTTCCTCGTTCGCTATCTCTACTGGTCATGCATCGTCCTCGCGGTCGGGACCGAGGTCACCGCGATCGGTGAATACATGCGGTTCTGGTTCGCCGACGTACCGTCGTGGCTGTGGATCGTGTTGTTCTCCGGAGTGCTGATCGGCGTGAACATGTTCAACGTCAAGGCCTTCGGAACGATGGAGTACTGGTTCTCGACGATCAAGGTCTTCGCGATCGTGGCGTTCATCGTGATGGCAGCGTACGTCGTGTTCGGTAGCGGAAACCCGGACTACGGATTCCACAATTACACGGCCGGTGGCGGATTCTTCCCGAATGGTTTGTCCGGCATGTGGTTTGCCGTGATCGTATCGATCTTCAGCTACTTGAGCATCGAGATGATCGCCATTGCGGCCGGTGAGGCGGAAAACCCGGCAGTGGCGGTGAAGAAGGCATTCCGTGTGACGATCGTCCGACTGTTCGTCTTCTACATCGCAACGCTTGCCTTGATTCTGGCAATCGCTCCGATGGACAAGATATTGAGCGGCGGAAGCCCTTTCGTCACGGTGATGCAGGTCGTGAAGATTCCGGGCGCAGACAGCGTGCTGAACTTCGTGGTGATCATTGCCGCGCTGTCCGCGATGAACAGTCAGCTGTACGTGTCTTCGCGAATGATGTTCTCGCTCTCCCGTGCTGGTGACGCGCCGGCCATTCTCGGCAAGGTCAGGGCCAACGGCTCACCGGTCAATGCCTTGCTGCTGTCGACGTCGGGTATCGCCGTCGCAACAATCGTCTACGTTCTCTTTCCCGAGCAGGCATTCACCTTGATGATCTCGCTGTCGATGTTCGGGGCAATGGCGACGTGGCTGCTGATCTTCGTGACGCACTGGTTCTTTCGCAAGCGGATGGCGAGCGAAGGACGGACACTCTCCTTCACGATTCCGTTCTTCCCGGTGGGGACGATACTGGGAGGTGTCCTCATGGTCGCGATCCTCGTCACGACGTTGTGGGTCGAGGATTTCAAGATGACCTTGGTGTTCGGAGTACCGTTTGTCCTCGCCGTGATCGGCATCTACTACTTCACCCGCTCACGTCGGGCACAGAGTCGAGCGGTGACGGCTGAGCAGGTTCAGGACGAGATCACCGGCACGGTGGTCAAGCGGGTGCCCTGACTCGCGCTGGCAATCAAAGGGTTTCGTTGAAGAACTCCATAGTGCGGGTCCAGGCGAGGGCAGCAGAATCCGGGGCGTAGTGGCTGGTCGAAGTGTCGTTGTTGAACGCGTGGCCGGCGTCGGAATAACGGTACACCCGGGCGAGATCGGACGCGGTTGCGCGCAATTGCTCGACGCTCTCCGGCGGGATACTGGGATCGAGGTCGCCGTAGTGACCGAGCCACGGGACCTGCAGTTGCGCTGCAAGTTCGGTGCCTGCGGCAATCCCATCCCATCGGGCTTCTGCAACGCCGCCACCGTAGTACGTGACAGCGGAATCGACGAGGGGTACGGCGGCACACCACAGGGATGCGGTGCCGCCCATGCAGAATCCGAGGGAGCCGACTTTGTCTGCTCCCTCGGATCGGCTGTAGTCGACGGCGGCACGTACGTCGTGGCCGATGCTTGTGCTGTCGAGTGCCATGAGCGCATCCTTCGCGGACGGGAAGTCGGTGAAGGAGGTCTGTGCGCCGCGGTGGTAGAGATGCGGGGCGACGGCAAGGTAGCCGGCATCGGCGAGGCGTTCGAGGATGCTCTCGATGTGTTGGTTCACGCCCCACGCTTCTTGGAGAACTACTACCGCATGTCTCGGTTCACTCGGCGAATCCGGTCGGCTGACGGTCAGCGGTACATCACGTGTGGTCGTCGTGAAAGTTCCCATGTCCCGACTGTATGCGAGCCCAGCCTGTAGGTGCACGGTCGAACTAGACTCGTCAAATGTTGAGTTCCGCCGTTCCGCCGATCAGCTTGGGCAGTTGGCCGACGCCCGTCGAACCTCTGGCGCGTTGCGCGCAGGCACTCGGATTGGGGCCGGAAGATCTGTGGATCAAACGTGACGACGTCACCGGCCTGGGCGGCGGCGGCAACAAGATCCGAAAGCTGCAGTACACCTGCGCTCAGGCTTTGGCCGTCGGCGCGACGACTCTGATCACTACCGGTGCGCCGCAAAGCAATCACGCTCGCTTGACTGCGTCGGCAGCAGCCCGTTTGGGATTGCGTTGTGTGCTGGTGCTCGGTGGTGCCGAGCCGGAATCCGCGCAGGGAAATCTCGTTCTGGATGCACTCGCAGGCGCTGAGATCGTCTGGGCCGGTGGGGACACGGCATCCGCGCTCGACGCCGCGGTGCAGGCCGTCGCGGACTCGGGCGGTGTACCTTTTGTCATTCCCTTCGGTGGTACCAGCGCGGTGGCTGCGCAGGGATACGTGGACTGCGCACGCGAGATCGAACAGCAACTCGCCGGCGTCGATCGCGTCGTGGTTGCACTCGGATCGGGTGGAACGATGGCTGGACTTGTCGCGCATCTGGGCGTCGACAGAGTTGTGGGCGTTGATGTCGGGGCTGTTGCCGATCCAGTGTCGACTGTCGCTGGGTTGTTGGACGAGATGCCTGGTCCGGCTATGCGAGCCGCAGATCTTCAGATCCTGCGAAACCAAGTTGGACAAGGATATTCGACGCTCACGGAAGCATCAGCCGGCGCGATTCGATTATTGGCTCGTACGGAGGGCATCTTCCTCGACCCGACGTACACCGGCCGAGCCTTTGCGGGATTGATCCAACTCGTGAAGGACAAAGCCATCACGGCGGGATCAAAAACGGTCTTCCTGCACACCGGTGGGTTGCCTGGCCTGTTCGGACATCCCGAACTGTCGACGCTGCGGTGAGCGAGCAGATCGACTACCCGCTCAGCAGTCCGCTCGACGAACTGTCCGAGTGGCAACGCGTCGTTCGACCGCTGCGCGTCAGTGCCGACGGGTACTTGCGGTTGGCGACCAATCGGCTGGCCGTCGATTCCGACTACACGTGGGAGATGCACCGCCACAGCGATCACGAATTGCTGTGGGCGATCGACGGTGTTCTCGAGGTCCGTACTCCGGAGACTGTGTACACGGTGCCGAGCGGGGTCAGTCTGTGGATCCCGTCCTATGTTCCCCACGAGGTGACGGCGCGTAGCGGCACAGAATTGTCGTGCACGTGGTTGGTGGCATCCGATGTGACCGGGTTGGATCGTGTGGTGGCCTTGTCCACCCCTCCGCTGCTCGAACAAGTACTCGATCACCTCACCCGAGACGACTTGACCGACGCGGCTCGTCGACGAGCCGAGGCGTTTGCCATCGACCTCGTCGAACCCGTTCCGCGACTGATTTTCGATGTGCCGCTGCCGACGACGCCGTGGCTTCGGCAGATCGCAGATCAGTTGGTTGCCAGCCCGGCCGACACCCGATCGGTCGAGGAGTGGGCCACCGACGCGAAGGTCAGTACGAGGACTCTCACACGACGGTTTCCGGCCGAGACCGGATTGACCTTCTCGGAATGGCGTATGCGACTGCGGGCTCATCATGCGATGCAACTTCTGGCACTCGGTCGAAGCATCTCGTTTGTGGCGCGGAAGACGGGTTTTCGTTCCGAAAGCGCGTTCGGTGCGGCTTTTCGTCGAACGATGGGCGTGACGCCGGGGGAGTTTGCAAGCCTGATCGATCATCCGCGCGCGCCAATGACCGATTGGCTACAGGACTAGTCCGAACAGCGACTCAAAGCATCTCGATCGGACTTGTGCCGTGCCGCAGAATGAACTTAGGGTTGGCTAAACAATCACCCTGTAGGAGTTCTGCGTGCGCGCAATTCGATCATTTTCTTTCGGTTCCAGAGTCATTGCAGCGGCGGCGGTTGCCGTCGTAGGTGCGATGGTGGTGACCGGCTGTTCCTCGTCGTCGGCCGACTCCGAGCAGACGGACGTCCGGACCGTCGCGTCGGCGTACGGGGACATCGAGGTGCCGGTTTCACCTGAGCGCGTCGTCGCCGCGTCGTACGACACTCCTTGGCAGCTCATGTCTCTCGGAGTGAAACCGGCTGCTGTGCAGGACTACGGCAAGTGGATCAGTGAATTCACGCCGGAGCAGCAGGCCTTCGTCGACGGGCTCCCGACCATCGGGCCTTTCGGGGAAATGAACTTCGAAGCGATCGCTGCGGCGGATCCCGACATCATTGTCGGCGACGCCGACGAGGTGGACCAAGCGGCGTTCGACCGTCTGTCCGGCATTGCACCCACCGTCATCGTCAAGGGAGAGAGCCGAGGCGACTGGAAGAAGATCACCACCGAGCTTGCTGAGGCAATTGGCAAGACCGACGTGCTCGAGTCGACGCGGACTGCTTACGAAGAGAATCTCGAACGTGTCCGTGGCGAGTACGCCGACGTGATCGCGACCAACAAGTGGATTCACATTTCACTCGGAGACGCGCCCGGCGCTTTCTCGGTTCAGCAGCCCACCGGTGCGATCGGCAATTTGGTGGTCAACGAACTCGGATTGGCGTACGGGCCCGGTGTTCCGACCAATTACACCGATGCCGGATACGCGTCCTATCCGATGGAGCAGTTGGCCGACATCCTGAACGGCGTGACGGTCGTGCTGTATCCGCTGAACGCGGACGGGTCGACCAGTGCGGCGGTTCAGGCGGTCCTCGACGACAACCTCTTCACGAGGCTGCCGGCGGCGCAGGCCGGGCACGTCTTCGGATTGCAGTCGAGCGTCACAGACTTCGTGACCGCGAACGGTTGGCTGAACGAAGTGAAAACGAAGGTGTTTGCAACGCTCTGACGCTTGCTCACCTTTTCACTGCGTGCCCGCAACTGACCAGTTGAGGGCGCGCAGTCTTTTTGGTCGCCACTACGAGCGGAAATCCTGTCCTCTGCTTATGATTTCTGTCACTGCCGGTTACCGTTACTTCGACGAGGGCGACGCGGTTCGACCTTGCCTTGGCAGGGATCATCGATCCTCGGCGACGTGCGGAGGTGGTCGCCATCCCCGCAGATCCGTGGGGTATTTTGTCCGTATCTACTGTCGGGGTGAGCAGTGATGTGCGGGGGAGTTTCTGGTGAGTACAAGCGCTCGTGCCGTCTTTCGAGCAGGGCGCTCTGGATTTCGGGACCATACCCGTCCGGGCATTAGTTCTGGTTTGCTGAGCGTGAACGGTGCGTGGGGCGAATCGTTCGAGGGGACGAAAGGCGAGATCGGCGAATGACAGCGACTTCCGACGCACGGCGTACCGAATCGAACGCTGTCCAGAACACCGACTCGCCGTCCGGCGAAAATCCGCGCTGGCGCGACCGCAAGAGGTACCTGTGGCCGCTCGGATTGCTGATTCCACTCAGCCCGTTCATCTCCTGGTTTCTCGTCGACAACCTTCGTCTCGGATTGTTCTGGGCGACCGGCGCGTGGCTACTGGTCATCGTCATCCCGATCATCGACATGCTGGCCGGTGAAGACGGCGAAAGTCCGCCGGACGATGCGATCCCACGACTGCAGAAGGACCGCTACTACCGCTGGTGCACTTACGCGTTCCTCCCCTTGCAATACGCCGGTCTGGTCTTCGCCTGCTGGTGCTGGATCAACGCTCCGATGGGAATCGCGGAGAAGATCGCGATGTCGTTCACGGTGGGCGTCGTCGCCGGCGTCGGTATCAACGCGGCCCACGAGCTCGGCCACAAGAGCGAGAAGATCGAACAGTGGCTCGCGAAAGTGGCGCTTGCGCAATCTCTCTACGGGCACTTCTACGTGGAACACAATTTCGGCCACCATGTGCGTGTAGCTACTCCGCAGGACCCGGCCAGCTCACGGTTCGGTGAGAGCTTCTGGAGGTTCTTGCCACGAAGTGTGTTCGGCGGGCTGCATTCGGCATGGCGCATCGAGAGCGCTCGACTCCAGAGGAAAGGCAAACGAACCTGGAGCTTCGAGAACAATATTCTCAACGCTTGGGCGATGAGTGTTGTCCTCTTCGCGACGCTGACCGGTATCTTCGGTTGGGAGGTCGCGCCCTGGCTCCTGCTGCAGGCAGTTGCCGGATTCACCTTCCTCGAAGCCGCGAACTACCTCGAGCATTACGGCCTGCTGCGTGGCAAGCGTGCCGACGGCTCGTACGTTCGCTGCAGCCCCGCTGACAGTTGGAACAGCGATCACGTCGTGAGCAATCTGTTTCTCTACCAACTGCAGCGGCACAGCGATCACCACGCCAACCCGAAGCTGCGGTACCAAAGTCTGCGTAGCGCGGCCGAAGCGCCGCAACTTCCGGCCGGCTACGCAGTGATGATCGTGATCGCGTGGATTCCACCGCTGTGGCGCCGGGTGATGGATCAGAGATTGTTGGACTACTACGACGGCGACACAGAACGAATCAACGTCGGCTGATCCGCATCCCTCTCTGAACTGTTCGGAGTTGCCGTCTCAGCGACCGTCGTCCCACACGGTGTTGCCGCTTGCAGTCGTCGACGGGTAGTCCTGGACGGCGTCCCAATGCTCGACGATTTTGCCGTTCTCGTCGAATCGGAAGATGTCCATCGAGCCGCTGCCGGCCGTTCCCTCACCGGACGAAGCGAAGGTCTGAACAAAGACGAAGTCGCCCTCGGCTACCGTCCGTGGAAACTTGGTGGCCTTGTCTTCGGTAACGGGTTCGATCCCGGCCAGTGTGGTGACAAATGCGTCCTTGCCGTCAGCGAACGAGGGGTTGTGCTGCGTGTAGGTCGGACCGACCAGCTGGTCGGCAGCCTCGGCGGCTTTGCCTTCGTTGAAGGCGAGCTGCAGGAACGTCAACGCGTTGGCCGTGTTGCGCTCCAAGACTTCTGACGACTTGGACGGCGACGAGGTGGGTCCGTCGAACATCGTGTTCGGATTCGCGGACGTTTCCGGCACGTCTTGAATGGCATCCCAGTGTTCGACGATCTTGCCGTTGTCGACGCGGAAGATGTCGAATACCGCCTGGCCGCGGTCGCCGGGTGCAGACGTGGTGTGGGACTGGAGGGCAACCAGATCGCCCTCGGCGAAAACGCGAGTGATCTCGGCATGCAATCCGGGTGTGGCCTCGACGTAACCGCCTATGCCGCTGACAAATCCGGCTGCCCCATCGGCGGCGGTGGGGTTGTGCTGGATGTAGACGTCGCCAAGGTACCGGTCGGCGGCTTGCTGTACCTGACGGCCGTTGAACGCCAGTTCGTAGAAGTCCGTGACGACGGTCTTGTTGGATTCGAGTTGATCGCCCTGTTCGGCAACAACGCTCGTGGACGTCGTAGAACTGCTGGGCGTTGCGGATTCCGCGTCGTTGGAGCACGCGGTGAGCAGGAGTGCGGCGGCAGCGGGAACAGTCATCCAGGCTGCGCGCCTACGAAGGTTGCTCATATTCAGTGTGCGACGGTGAAACGCTGGCGACGGTGGGCCGGAGTCTCGATCTCGTCGACAAAAGCGTGTGCGTAGTCTTCGCCCGCGATGGCGGAGTTGCCCTCGGCGTCCGTCAGGAGAATGTCGCCACCCAACTGGAACGATCCCTTCGGGGCGACGCCGGCATGGGCACCGAACGCAGCGGCCGGGCTCACGTAGAACCAGTCGACATTGCTGTCGGTCGCGCGGAGCGCATCGAGGACGTCGGCGTGAGCGAGTGCCTCACCCTTGTATGCGTCCGGGAAGTCGGGGGTGTCGACGACGCGTGGCCCACCCTCGGAGACCAACAGGCTGCCGGCGCCACCGACTACGGCAATGCGAGCACCGTTGCGTGCGGCGGCATCTGCGAGGGGAGTGACGGCGTCGAGCAGGCGCTTGCCGTCGATCTCGCGAGCGGGGATGGCAACGACAACGACGTCGTTGTCTGCCGTGATCTGCTCCACGATCGTGTTGTCGTGAACAGAACCCTGCACGACATTCGTGTCGGTTCCGGACTGCGCGCTGCGAGCGACGACGGTTACCTCGTGGCCGCGTGAAGCGGCTTCTTTCGCGATTGCGCTTCCTGCAAAACCGTTTCCACCGAATACTGCGATCTTCGACATGGGGTGTGCCTTTCCTTGATGTCGTCGTTGTGCTTGTAGTAGTAAATTTATTCACCCCGAGGTGCATTGTCTCGGTCAGATGCGGGCATTCCTTGGTGAAAAACAGACATCATGATGACGATGGGCCGACTGCTTCGGGTCGACGTTGCGAACCGTAGGGTTGGTACATGACTCTCACCGCCGACAACAATGCAGGTCCAGTGGCAATCGAGCGCTCGGACGTCGAAGCTGCGCGGACTCGTATCGCGGGACTGGTGCGGCGTACTCCGATCTTTCGCACTGCGCTACCGACGCCACAGGGTGAGGTACCGGTTCTGTTCAAGCTCGAGTACCTCCAGCACGGCGGTTCCTTCAAAGTGCGCGGCAGTCTCAATGCAGTGGAACGAGCGGTCGCCGACGGCACCATGCCCGATGCCGGCGTGGTGATCGCGTCTGGCGGCAACGCTGCAATCGGGGCCGCGTGGGCAGCGCGGCGACGAGGACTCACCTGCACAGTGGTGGTGCCGGAGACAGCGCCTGATGCCAAGGTGAAGGCTCTCGGAGAGTTGGGTGCAACCGTTCACAAGGTAGGCGACCGGTATGCACTCGCTGCTGCCGCTGCGGCGGACATCGCACGCACCAGCGGTGCGCTCGAACTGCATGCCTACGACCTGCCCGACATCGTCAGTGGGGCCGGCACCATCGCTCTCGAGCTCGAAGACGACGCATCCGGACCGATCACGTATTGCGTTGCAGTCGGCGGCGGCGGATTGGTCTCTGGAATCGTCGCGGCGGCTCGTCCCGAAGATCACGTGGTAGCCGTCGAGCCGACCGGAGCTGCCACCTTGCACACCTCGCTCGATGCGGGGCGTCCGGTGGATATCGAAGTAAACAGTATCGCCGGAGACTCGTTGGGGGCTACACGAATTGGTGCCATCGCCTGGGAGACACTGCATGAGAGTTCGGTAGACAGTGTTGTGGTCGAAGATGATTCGATCCGACAGGCGCGGGCATTCCTGTGGCGGGAGTTCCGGATTCTGGTGGAGTTGGGAACCGCAGCAGCATTGGCTCCGGTTCTGAACGGAACGGTGTCGCCGCCGTCCGACGGTGAACTGTGCGTGGTTTTATGCGGAGCCAACACACATCCGACCGACCTGTAATTTCAGCGTATTTGTTTGCCTGCGTGTGAGAAAGTCGCAGGTGGGTACCTCTCGCAGTATGAGTACCAGCAGCATTATCTGGATAATTGTTGCCGTGGTCGTGGTGATAGCGATCGTGGCCGCACTCCTGTGGGTGGCGCGAAACAGGCGTGACGAGCGTCGTCACATCGAGGCAGAACAGATCCGCGAAGACGTCGCAGACAAGTCACTGCAAGTAGGCGAGCGCGAGGCGCGGGCAGAAGAGACAGCAGCCAAAGCGCGCATGGTGCAGGCAGAGGCCGACGCCAAAGCGGCGGAAGCGTCTGCGCTGCAACATCATGCAGCGCAGCATCGGAAAGAGGCGACGAGTTCTCGCGAGGAACTGAACCAGCAACGAGATCATGCAGACACGATCGACCCCAAGGTTCCCAACCCCGAAGAACCGCGGTCGACGCCGGATCAGAACCCTCGAAACCCTTGATCTCGAAACACTTGATGCAGGCGTTCGAGGGAAGCGTCTGCCCGTATATGGTTCGACGATCATGATGAATAAAGAATCGTCACCGCACGACCAGAAGAGCGTCGCGTCCACGGCGGCTGACGTCGCACAGAACAATGTCTTCGAGCGCTTTGCCCGTGCCGGATTCGTCGTCAGCGGTGTGGTTCATCTGCTGATCGGATATATCGCGATCCGCCTTGCTCTCGGTGGATCCGGGTCTGCGGACCAATCGGGTGCGATGGCCGAGTTGGCAGGAAAGCCAGGGGGTGTCTTCGCTCTGTGGGTCGGCGTCGTGGCCTTCCTTGCCATGGCGTTGTGGAGATTGGCCGAAGCTGCGTTGGGAAGCTCGTCGTCGCCGTCCTCTGACGACAAGAAGAAAGAGTTCTTCAACCGCGCAAAGGCTCTGGGCATTTCGCTCGTCTATTTCGGTTTTGCTTTCACTGCATTCGGATTCGCCCGCGGTAGCGGGAAGTCCAGCAGCGGTCAGAGTGCGGGGATCACGGCGCGTTTGATGGAGAACACGCTTGGAACTATCGCATTGGTGATCGGCGGGATCGCGATCATCGCCGTTGGTGTGTACCACGTGTACAAGGGCGCGAGCCAGAACTTCCTCGATGATCTGAAAGGCACACCCAGCAACTTCGTGCGCCGACTCGGAACCGTCGGGTACGTCGCCAAGGGCTTGGCCATCGCTGCAGTCGGCATTCTGGTTCTTCTTGCGGTCAACAGTTCCGAACCCGGCAAGTCCTCCGGACTCGACGGAGCGTTCAAGACGCTGGGCGCGCAGCCGTACGGAGTGGCGCTGCTGATCCTTGCCGGATTGGGCATCATCACCTACGGGCTCTACTGCTTCGTGATGGCGCGCTCGACGAAGATGTAGCGCCTGTAGGCAAGTGGGCCTATCCGAATGACCCGGTCTGGAAGCCGACGTCGCTGCCCGACGAAGTTCCCGTCGAGCTACCGAATATCGGTCGTCTCGGAACCAGATCATGCATCAGGTTCACGGCTGCAGGGTCGATCATCGCCGCATTTCCACCGTTCGCCAGAATCGTGATCGACCAGCCGCTGTCGGGAACCAGCAGGGTGATGCAGTTGGATCCCGAGCTGTCTCCGTTTTTCTTGGCGAACCGTTGTGGGAAGTTCGGCGTCGGGGGTTGGAGCTGCCACGCCATTCCCATTCCGAATGCAGGATTCTCCGGAGCTTGCGTGTCGATCTGCTCGAGCATCGAGGTCAGGACTGGTTTGAGCGGGTTGTTTCCGTAGCCGAGAGTTGTTGCAGCCCAAATCGACATGTCCTCGGCGGTGCTGACCAGCCCACCCCCGCCTGCGATCGCACCCGTGTTGTTCCACAGAGGCGCTCGTGTGCCGTCGAGGTGGTACGGAACGGCAAGGTCGGTTGCTTTGGTCTCGATCACGGTACCCATCATCCCGAGCGGGTCGGTGATTTCGCGGGCGACTGCCGCCGCGAATGGTGGCTTCTCTTGTCCCGGAATGATTTTGTCGGCCATCAGTGTGCCGAGCAGTCCGAACCCGAAGTCCGAGTACAGCCAGTGGCTACCGGGGGCGAACTCCAAGGCGCCGGCGTCTTGGAGTCCTTTCCAGAGCATATTTCTGGTGTACTTCGCCTTCTCGTCCGTGCACGATCGTGTGGGATCGGCACACCCCGCCGAAAGATTGGGCGGGTCGTCGCTCAGACCGGAACGGTGGGTGACCAGTTGGCGAAGCGTGATCTCCTCGCCGCCGATGCCTTTCGGCAGCGGGTTGCCATCCGAATACTTGCTCGCCAGGTCGTCCAATCCGACTTCTCCCCGAGCGATCAGTTTCGCCAGTAGTGCAGCGGTGAAGGTCTTGGTCTCCGAGGCGATCTCGAATTGCGTTCGTGGAGTGACTCTCACGCCGTTTTCGACGTCGGCATATCCGTAGTGGTACGTAGTGGTGACACTCGCCTTGCGGTTCTTCTCATCCGGTTTGACGATGGCGAAGGCAAGACCGGGGACTCCGCTGTTCAGCAGTGTCTCTGCGACGCGCTGTACCGCTTGGGCTTCCGCAGGATCGTCGACCCGCGAACCTGGATTGGGTGCAGTGGGGCCGGCGGCGCCGGCGGTCGAGGAGGTCGCGAGGGTTATGACCGCGGTTGCCGCCAGCCCTGCAACGCTGATGAACTGCCGTCGTGACGTCCGGGCGGACCCTCGATCCTGGTTATCCATTGTTTGCACATTACAACCAAAGTCGACTGGTTTGACTGTTTTGTCGGAATTGCCAAGGTGTGCTCCTTAGACGATGGTTTTGCTAAATCACTCCGCCGTTGACGTAGATGACCTGGCCATTGACCCAACGAGCTGGGCCGGCGAGAAACGCGACAGCCTCCGCGATGTCCGCCGGTGTGCCGAGGCGTTCCAGGGGGGCCAGCTTGGACAGGTTCTCCACTGTAGCTTCGTCTTTCCCGTCAAGGAATAGATCGGTGGCCGTGGGGCCTGGGGCTACGGCGTTGACCGTGATATCGCGTCCCCGTAGCTCTTTCGCGAGAACCAGAGTGATCGCGTCGACAGCACCTTTGGTGGCGGCGTACGCGGCATAAGTCGGAAACGCCAGCTTCTTCACGGAGGTGGAGAAATTGATGATCGCACCACCGCGCCGGACCCGTCTGGCTGCCTGCTGGTCGACCACGAAGGTCCCTCGGACGTTGGTCCGATGCATCCGATCGAAATCGTCGAAGTTCAGTTCTGCGACGGTGGAGAGGATCATGATTCCGGCTGCATGGACGACGACGTCGATGCCCCCGAACTCCTCCTCGACCGTATCGAACAGGGCCGCGACTTCACCTTCGTCGGCGACGTCCGCATGCACCGCTATGGCGCGACCGCCCGCAGCGACGATGGCGTCAGCTGTTTCCTGGGCGCGTTGAATGTTTCCTGAATAGTGCACGGCGACAGCCATTCCGTCGGCGGCGAGCTTCTCGGCAGTCGCTCGCCCGATGCCGCCGGAAGCGCCAGTGACGATGGCGATGCGGGTGGTGGTGTCAGTCATGATGTAACTCCTGAACTGGTTTCAGTTGCATCGGACAGCTTGCGAAGCCACTCTCGTAGTAGGCCGACTTCGTTGGCGGAGAGAGAAGTTGAATCTGCGGCGGCCAGTTGGGCGTCGAGAGTAGATGCAACTCTGTTGAGTGAGGTTTCGGGGTGGGCGTCGGATTCGTCGATGATGGACGCGAAGATTCCGTCGCGAACTCGCTGTGACAGCGTCGGATCGGGGTACTGTTCCGGCCTGACGACGAGCATCAGAGCGACGCCCGCATTGGCGGACATCACCATCTGCGTAGCCACGTCGACCGATACGGTCAGAACACCTGCCGCAGCGCATCGTTCGAGAACGGATCGAAGTAGCGCCTGAGCCTGCAGGGCGGTGTCGGCGCTCTGGGCGGAAGGTGAGTGCATCAAGCGGTAGTGAGCGGGATGCGCGAGCGCGAAGGCGGTGTGCGCATCCCAGCCGGCCCGTAGATCGGCAACGGGGTCATCGGAAGGTGTCGCAGCGCGTTTACCTTCGAGGTATTCGAAGAAGCCCGCCTCGACGACGGCTGCGAGCAGACCGTCCTTGTCGCCGAACTGACGGTAGAGCGCGGGGGCGCCGACGCCGGCCATCTCGCACACGGCGCGGGTGGATATGTCGCCGTTGGGGGAGGTGTTGAGCAGCTCGGTTGCCGCGGCCAGAATCTTTGCTCTCGAACCCATGGAAACAACGCTAACACAAATATGTAATCGTTGCTATCGCCGGTTTGGTCGTGCGAACGAACTACAGACACAGGCGCCAGAACTTGATCAGATGAGTGAGCCGGTCCGGCCACGGTTCTGTGTGGAGTGACAGCTAGAGCCGTTCTGTACTCACACTCTGAACGAAGGAATCCTGGTGATCGACTCGGAAACTACTGTTGCGCAGAATAATTCGCATTCCGGTTATCTGGGGTGGATTCTGCGGGTCATCAGTGTCGTGGCGTGCGCTGCGGTTGCAACGGTCGTTGTCTCGCTGACGCTCGGGCCGCCATTCGCGCGGGCCTGGGCACAGTGGGTTGCTCGTCATCTAGGTGGGGACTTCGAGACGGGAGTCGTTGTCGGATTTGTGACTGGGCTTCTAGGCGCCGCTGTGACTTTGTTTGCAGCGCTGATGAGTTCGTTGGCGTGGCGGCGTCGCGGTGGCCCGGCATTGTCGCTTGGTGTCGGTGCCATTGCCATGCTTGCCGTTATTCCTGGCGCAGTGAATTTGAGTATCGCGGTCGGTGCAGCAGGATCCGGTGTGAGGGCGGCGGGGAGGATCCTCGACGTCGACGGGCCGGCGTTTCGTGGAGCCTGGATAGCCGGATCTGTGGCGGGGCTGTTGCTGTATATGGCCGCGGCGCTGCTGTTAGGGAGGAGCCTTCGTTCGACGTTCGGGCCTGTCAGGCAGGTGGCGGCACCGCTCCCTGGGGTGGTCGGCGGCACGAATGCCTTGGCCATCGTTGCACTCGTACTTGGAATCTTCGGTGGGGTTCTTGCCATTCCAGTGGGTCATGTGGCGCTGAATCAAATTCGCCAATCCGGCGAAAGTGGGCGTGGGTTGGCAGTGGCCGGCCTCGTTCTCGGTTATCTGTCGCTGATCGTCATCGTAGGTTTCGTATTAGTGGCTGTGTCCGCGGCGTATCGGTAGTTCGGATCGCGCATCAGAGCGGGATCGGTGAGAGGGGTTCGATGTCGTGGTCGCGAGGTCCGAACAGGCCCAGAGCCCGGGTGCGAATGGACGGTAGTACTTCGTAGAGGCTCCCGCCGAGGCGGTGGAGGGAGTTGAACGAGCGCGATTCCCAAACCGGAAACTCTCCGTCAGCGCCGCGGGATGCTGTGTCCCACAGCAGAGCGTCACCGTTTTCGCTCCATCCGAAAACCTGCAGCGAGTCAGGGAGTGACCAATCGCCGTCGGGTTCGATCATCCAATCGAACTCGTCATCCCGTCCTTCTCTGTAGACCGAATGAAGATGGGCGGTGAGGTTGCGGGCGCGCCCTTGCCAGCCGTCCGCAAATCCGGGAAGGACGGGCGGATAGATGAGCCAGAGTCCGAAGGTCCGCGCCCAACCTGCGTGCCTGATGAATGCGCGATATGAATCGGGGAAGCCCTGCCGGTCGGGAAATCGAAAAGAATCCAAAACAGTGAAATCTATGTGTTGAAGCGTCGACTGGCCTTCTACCGTCAGCGCGTTGGGTCCCTGTGCAAACACGTCCTCAACACTAGCAATAGGGGACACCGTGCCGCCCTTTCCGGCTATCGAAGCACGCCGGAATGGGTCACCGAGGCGTGTGCTCGGTGACCTCCGGGTTCAGAGTCGTGTGGTGGAGCGGCGGGGTTTCCGGTCGGGGTCGATGCCCGGTGGTGGGATGAACCAGGGCAGGTGATCGGTGCCCATTCGGATTTCCCATTTGCCGGTGAATCCGGGTTTTCGGTGCATCAGGGTGTGGTGGGTTCGGCAGAGCAGGACCAGGTTGTCCATGACGGTTGGTCCTCCTTTGGCCCAGTGTTTGATGTGGTGGGCGTCGGTCCAGGCGGGGACGCAGTCGCAGCCGGGGAAGGCGCATCCTTTGTCGCGGGCGATCAGTGCGGTTCGTTGTGCTGCGGTGACAAGCCTTTTGAGTGGGGTGACGTCGAGTGGGGCACCGTTTTCGTCGAGGAGGACGCTGGAGAGCATGCAGTCGCAGGCGATCATGCGGGTGCGGCCGATGCTCAGTGGTCCCATCCAGGGCATGTGGCCGACATCGAGATCTTGTTTGTCGAGATCGTGAAAGTCGAGATCGAGCATGCCGGGATCGTCGTCCTCGGACGGGACAGGTGTTGAGCCATCGCCCGTTGTGGCGCATTCACGGTGGTAGGCCAGGTCTTTGGCGTTGATGTGCACGTTCAGGTGTGGGCGTTGGCCGCCGTCGATGCCGGTGGCAGCGTTGTCGAGGTAGCGCCGGATGAGTTCTGCCATGGCGTCTGCGTTGCGTGTGGCGGCGGGTCGTTTGTCGGGTGTGCCGTCTTCGGCGGGGGTGGGCATGGAGAGGTTGGAGAGGGCGGAGAGAAGCATTTCGCCGGTCACTCCGTCGAAATCGCCTCGGACGGCGACTCTTCCGTTGAGGGTGGGGGAGATGCGCAGTTCGTTGCGGTCGGTGTCTTCGCTTGGTGGTGGGTCGTCGGATTCGAACATGTGCTCGAGGACGCTGATGGCGTAGCGCAGTTTGACGGTGGTTGCTTCGGTTCCGGATGCTGCGGCGAGGAGTGTGTCGCGGCAGTACGGTAGTGCGGCGTCGGGCATTGCCTTGGGTGGGGATTCGCAGAACGCCACGATCAGTGCTGCGTGCTCGAAAGTGAGGTCACCGGCATCGAATTGGTCTTCGATCTCGGGAAACGACCGTAGCGCTTTGCCCAGGGCTGCGATTCTTCTGCCGGTGGAGATCTGCAGCATGGTGTGGTTCGCGAGCCATTGTCCGGTGCCGCGGTAGCAGAGTACTTGTTCGTCCGGGTTCAACGTCAGGGTGTCGACAGCGGCCACTCGAATGGCTTCCAGGCGAAGGATTTCCGCTGACGCGGTGATGGCGATCTCGCGGACGTCGCTGGGGTGAAGCCGCCACAATCGTCCGCGCACACCCACGGCGGAGTTGTTGACCACGTCGGTGACGGTATCGTCGGTGATGTTGATCGTCATGAGAACCCCCCGTTTCACCTCCCATCATACTCGAACATACTTTCGAGTCAAGGGCTTTTTCGAGAAGGTGAGGTGGGCCCGGCCGTCGTGATTCTGTTGTTCGAGAACAGGTTCCGTCATTACTCGACTCGTTGAAGGAAGGGGTGAGGCCAGGCGCCGAGTGCGAGAACGGCGAGGATCGTCTGGACTAGTCCGGTGGTGAAGAAGATGCCCTGCAGCGGCGACCAGGCGAGAACGATGGCGATCTCGACGAAGATCCAGATCATCATGGTCAGGCCGGCGGCCGCGTGCAGGCCCCACGTCAGACGGAACCTGTTGTGCTGAGCGAAGAGCGCGGCGGCCTGGATGCCTCCGACGACAACGCCGAGGAGGATTCCGGGCCAGAAATATGAAGGGAAGACGGTTCCCTCGATCCACTCAGGAGGCAGGCCCATCCCGCCGCCGATCGTCAGGCCCGCCATTCCTACGAGCGCAGAGAGCAGGTTTAGCCACGCGATGGCGGACAGACCGATCCGGAGACCCCGTGGAGGGAGCGATGTGGACGTCATGCCTGACAACGATAGAGAGGGTCAGTCGAGCCCGTCCATGTTCCTGCGCGTTGCCGCGCTGGCAGCGTCGGCATCACCCGCGACGATGGCTTCTACTAGATCTCGGTGGGCAGCGGCTTCGTCGTCGATCGATTCGGGGTCTCGCGCCGCGACGTCGGTGATCACGTCCAGGGCCGAGTTGCAGAGCGTTTCGATGAATGAATCGAACACCATCGACAACACGCTGTTGTGCGCAGCATTCACCACGGCGCGATGTAGTTCCATGTCAGCGTCGACAAATTCTGTTGGTGTCGAGGCATTTTCACGGGCTTCGAGTGCTGCCTGTAACAGATCGACGTCGGCCGAAGTTCGGCGCATGGCAGCCAGGCGGCCCGCTTCCACTTCCAGGAGTCTGCGTACTTCGTAGACTTCGCGGCGGTCCGAGCGTTTGAGTTCTCGCTCGAGTTCTGTGACCGGTGTCGAGGACATGACGTAGGTGCCGGACCCTTGATGCGAGTAGAGCTGGCCCGACGCAATCAGTGCGCGAACGGCCTCTCTGCCGGTCGAACGCCCGACTCCGAGGAGTGTGCTCAGATCCTGTTCGTTCGGGATTTTGGTCCCGACCGGCCACTCGCCGTCGCCGATGAGGCGCGCAAGTTCGTCCGCGGCTTTCTGTACCAGCGACTGCTGCTTGATCTGGCGCACTGCCATGTGACTGCTCCTGACTGACTCGGTGAACCGCAATGGAGCGGCTCACCGAGTAATACTTCATGTCCTCCGATGAATCTTCAGACTACGGGGCCGTCTTATGGTTTATCGAAGGGCGATGACGTCCAGTTCGCGCTCCGTCTCGTCTTCCGGGTCGAGGCGTCGATCGCGCAAGGTGAATGCGATGACGGCGCCGACGAACAGCACTGCAGTTGTCGCCCCGATCGCCATGCGCGGTCCGAAGTGATCTGCCAGGTAGCCGAACAGTGGAGATGCGATGCCTCCCACGGACATCGCGAGTCCGAGCGTCACCCCACTTGCTGTGCCGGGGCGATTCGGTAGGTAGTCCTGCGCCAATGTCACCTGTGGCGCGAAGGGCAGGAACATAGCAAATCCGAGACAGACGATTCCCAATTCGGCAACTGCAACGTTCGGAGCGGCAGCGAGCAGCGCCAGTGAAGGTACCGCAAGCAGGTAGCCGAGTCGGATGGATGCGCGTCGACCACGACGGTCCGCGAGGACTCCACCCAGTAGCGTTCCGGCCGCTCCTGCCAATGTGAAGGAGGACAACACGATTGCAGCGCTCGAGGACGATCCGTTCAGTGCGTTGAGCACGAACGGTGAGACCAACGACAGTGTGGTCACGTACGGAATTGACCAACAGACCGTTACCAGCACGAGTCGCGTGAACGAGCGCCAATCGTCTGACACGGGACCGTTCGCTGCCAGTTGCGCACTCAACGACTGGGCTGACTCGGCCGCACCCGTGTTGGCCGATCGCGACTGGGCGACCATCCACCAAATAGCCGCCACCACTGCAGGAACTGCGAGTAGATAGCCGCCGGACAAACCGAGTGAGCCAACCACGAGCGTGACAAACGGTGGCGCCAGCGAGGCGCCCAACGTACCGCCCACGGAGAACACGCTCATGGCTTTCTGTGAATGACCTCCAGCCGCGCGTGCCAAATTTGTGGCGGGAGGATGGTATGCGGCGATGCCGATGCCGGCCACGGCAATTGCCAGCCAAGTGACGATGTAGGTGGTGCTCATCGCTGCCACGACAATGCCTGCTGCGGCCGTCACAAAACCTGTGGGTACCAGCCAGTTTCGGCTCTTTCGATCGACCAGCATGCCGAATGCAGGTTGCACGACACTGGATAGTCCGGTCGCGGCGAGCGTGATTCCGGCGACCGCGGAATAGGAATATCCGCGTTCGAGCATCATGAACGGCAACAGCGCAGGCACAGCCCCCTGGTACAGATCGTTCACGACGTGTGTGCCGGTGAGAAATGCAACTTGCCCCTTCTTCATCTCCTTGGGCATCCCTTCGTTCAGGTCTTCAAGTCCTCAGGTCCTCTGAGGACTTGAAAGCTATCACGAACCCGCGGGCGCACGGTTGCGTTGGAGACCTGGATCTCATTCGAGACGACTGACTAACTCTCAGCAGTCGCGGCGTTGCGGGCGGCGAGTTGCGCGAAAGCGTGGGTAAGTTCTGGCGGGCCGACGACATCGATGTCGGTGTCGAATCGGTTGAAGGAGGCTGCCAGCGCCGTCCAAGACCATGATCCGGCTTCGAGACTGCACTGCTCGGGGCCAAGGTCTTCGACGATGCCGTCCCCGACAAAGGGAAGAACATAACTGGCTGGTCGATGGAGAACGACCTTGCCGTGGCACGGCCAATTGTTGATATGTTCCGATCCTTTGAAGCGCGCGGACACGTATTCGCTGACGTCGCCGCCGGGGATTTCCTTCGGCGTGAACCGGGGACCGTTCGGGGTGCGTGGGGTGATGCGATCGGCGCGGAAGATTCGCCAGTCGTCTCGCGCGAGATCCCACGCGACGAGGTACCAGCGACGCTTGGAGGTCACCAGATGATGCGGCTCCACTCGGCGCGGGGGTGTTATTTCGCTGTTGTCGGTTGAGTGGTCGTTCGAGTAATCGAAGCGGAACACCTCGCGAGCGCGGACTGCAGCGGAAATCGCTACGAGCACCTCTGGGGACACGGAGTCTGCGTCGCCGGAACCGGCCGAAATCGTGGTGAACGTGAGCGCGTCGAGGCGATGGCGCAGACGCGACGGCATCACTTGCCGCACAGTGGTCAACGCTCGAACCGCATCCTCTTCGATACCGACGCCGGTCAGCGTCGCCGCCTGCAGCGCAACTGCCAGTGCGATGACCTGATCGTCGTCGAACAGCAGGGGTGGCAGCTCGCTGCCGGCGTCGAGTCGGTATCCGCCGTCCGGGCCCATGGTCGCCGCAATGCGGTAACCCATCTCCCTGAGCCGGTCGATATCGCGGCGGACAGTGCGATGGCTGATGTCGAGCCGCTCGGCGAGTAGAGCGCCCGGCCAGTCGCGTCTCGTCTGCAAGAGGGACAGCAGATTCAAGAGTCGAGTGGTGGTCGCCATGCGGTGAGACTACGACGAGTCTAGGACGAAAACAGTCCTATACGGCTGTGAGAGTCGACGTTGTCAGGGAAAACCCGAGCGACGTTCGTACCAGGAGCAGACATGAGCATCAAGACAACGACCCACCTCAACTTCCGCGGAGACGCCCGCGAGGCTCTGGAGTTCTACCAGTCCGTCTTCGGTGGCCAGGTCACGATCGCAACCTACGGCGACTTCGGGATGCCCAAGGAGGTGCCCGGCGCTGAGAACGTCGTGTTCGGCCAGGTGGAGACAGAGGACGGCTTCTGTGTGATGGCATACGACATCCCTGGACAGTCGGGCGGCTCGGCCGGCAACGCAGGCTCGACACACCGCGAGAACGGCACCACGATCACTGACCAACCGTTCTTCGTCTCGGTTCGCGGTGAAACCCTCGAAGAGGTGCAGAACTACTGGGCCAAACTCTCTGCTGGTGCATCGATCATCGAGGGTCTTGCCGCCGCGGCGTGGAGCCCCGGTTTCGGCATGCTCACCGATGCGTTCGGGGTGACGTGGATCCTCGACGTCGCTGCCGGCGAAAACCCGGCCTAGCTACTCCCCGTGCTGCGGCGCGCGTTCCGAGTCACCGCGTCGCAGCACCTTCGTCATTGCGGCATCGAGTCCTGTGTCGCCGAGGCAGTCACAGTGCCTTTGTCGTGAACAGCAGGTCCCCGTGGATTTCGTGAGGCTCCGCATGGTCGGTCGCCACGAATACGAGTTTTTCCAGCACACGGCGAGAAGCGCCGTTCCAGTCACGGACCGTGGCCCACAGACGTCGATAGCCTGATGCCTGCGCCCATTGGATTACCGCCCATGAGGCCTCAGTCGCATATCCCTGACACCATGCCCTACGGAGAAATTCGAATGCCAGTTCAGGCTCTCCGTCAGGTCCGTGCTCAGTCTCGATCAGGCCGCAGTAGCCGATGACGTCATGGGATCCTTTACGCTCCACCGCCAGTAGACCGGGTTGGTGTGAGCGACTGCGAATCTGGTCCTCGATGTCTCCGATGGAGGGTCGACCATCGGAATCGATCCGACGATGCGGTGGGACACGAGGATCGCGCTCACCCCAGAGCTCCCGCAAGACAACGGCATCGGGCACACGGAACGGTCGCAGAAGCAGTCGGTCGGTCTCTAGCGAATTCTCCCGTTCGGACTGTGAAAGGGCGTCCATGTCATGGACTCTATCGGTGCGGATCACCTGCGGGCCGCGACGTACCAAATCGCGATGATCAACAAGGTTGCGGCCGAGGAGTATGCGAGGAAACCTCCCATATCGAGCCAGTTGGCCTCCCCGAACGGGCCCGGCTGTATCGGTGACGTCTCGACTGCGCGACTGCCTCGCCGTGAAAGGTGGATCCACCACACCACAGAGTTGCCGAGGCCCCATGTCAGCAGTAGCCATCGGAGTGCCCTGTCGGCAGAGGGACGGTCATAGCTGCTTTGGCGCATGATCGAGTGTCCACCCTCCGGTAGGAAAACCACGCGTTTTCGGTTATTGCAGATTCGGCGGTCGACATCGTGGACCTCGACCGTCACGGACCGAGGTCCGACCCCGGACACGACGAAGCCGCCGGACACCTGCAGGTGTCCAGCGGCTCCAGCGCGTCGGTGCCCGTCTTGCGCCTCTCGGCAAGTGGCCACTCGAAATGGCAATTCTGGGGTGGTACCCGGGGCAAAGAACCGAACACCGACACCATCTCCAACGAACCTCCACACGGAGTTATTCCATGCTGACTTGTGCCGCGGTCAATCGTGGTCCTGCTCATCGCTCAGCTCCAGCAGAGCTGGCGACAACGGCTTCGATTCTCTGAGGTGCGCCTCGTAGCACCTCGAGGATTGCCTGGGTATCGAGATTCCCTGGTCAGTAGGCGAAGGACGAGAACGGCTTCGGCCCCCATCTCGGTGTGAGATGGGGGCCGAAGCGAGGGTGGGAATCAGCCGGTGACACCGGTCAATTCGTTGGGGGCGTGATCGAGAGTGGTCTCGGTCAGGATGCTGCCGTCCTCGAGGTCGACTGCGATCAGCTTCTTCGACGCTGGGTCGGTGACGTAAGCGGTGTGATCTTCTACGAAGAGCGCGGGCCTGGGCTCTTGCCATTTGGTGGGCTCGGTCCATGCGTCTATGACGGCGATCTTCTTGGTGACGACGCCGGTGTTCGGGTCGATGACGTGGATGGCGCCGTCGGTGCCGAGCACCAGTGCCTCTCCGTGTGGTCCGCGGCCGAGTGAGCGGAAGGTGTAGCTGGTGCCGAGGTCGACGAGCTTGAGTTCGGACGTGGTCGTGTTGGTCAGCGAGACCCGTTGCGGACGTTCGAGTTCGGCGTCCTTGTCAGTCTTGTAGTCACCCAGGACGATGTCCGACTCCTCTGAGCCTGCCTGATTTCCGATGCGGCCGTATGCATCCGGACTCTGGACCTTGGTGATCGCTCCGTTCTTGTACACGAGCAACCCGTCCTGGCAGCCCAGCACGATGGCTTCGCCGGCAGCGACTGCTTCGCCGTGGACACCGGGGCACTGTTCGTTGCGCAGGATTTCCTTGCGGTCGGCATCGAGGATGGCAATGCCGTTGCGGGACTCCGAATTTCCGATGGTCGTCAACAGGCTGCCGTCGGCAAGTGCGACCGCAACGCCGTGATGGGGTTCTGGCGTGGTGTACGTCTCGACGCGGGGTTGGCGTTTTGCCAACTGCGCCGGATCGAAGATCTCGACGAGTCCCGAGCCGTCGTTGAAGAGAACGGTTTTTCCGGCATGGCGTACGACGTGTCCGGGCTCGTTGGCTGCGAACTCGACCTCGGACATCGCGGGATCGGCTGTGTAGTAATGAGAATGATCACCGTGAGCCGAAGACCACGTGCCGGTGTCGAGCACCTTGAATGCTTCGCCGGCAGAGATCATGACGTGGCGACCGTCGCCGGCCGGGTTGAGTCGGGTGAAGCCGTCGATCTCGGTCTCGCCGACCACGTCGAGGGAAGTTGCATCCAGCACCAGGACGCCGCCGTCGTACGACACGGCGAGACGTGGTGTTGCCGAGGCCTGTTCGGTTGGTGCGGCCGACGTCGTGGTCGTGGTTTCGGACTGGGCGGAGTCCTTGTTGTCGGACGAGCAACCCGTAACGAGGGCGAGTGAGAGGCCTACTGATGTGGCAAGGGTGAGGCGCCGCGACATGCGGGTGTTGAGGTGCATGGGTATAGATCTACTGCTTAATGTAAATGATTGTCAAAGTCGAGTATGCGAATATTCGCATGTCAGGTGTAGTCGGCTCGTTCGAGCATGCGCGAGGCGATGACCCCGAAGACGAGTCCCCAGAAAGCGGCTCCGATATTGAGTAGTTCGATGTCGGAGATCGTCACGAGGAACGCGATCAAAGCGCCGAAGGTGAATTTCCCGCCGAATGCGGTCACGAAGGCTCCCTGTAAGGCCTTGAGCATGGCCAGACCACCCAGAGTGACGATGAATGCCGTCGGAGTTCCCAACATCATCGCGACGAAAGTCTGGGCGAACAGTCCGAAGACGACGGCGAGTAAGCCGCAGAAGATTCCGGCGGTGTATTGGCGTGTCCGCTCTCCCGACGCCGTGAGCAATGCGTTCGTCGGCCCGGTAAGGCACGTCGAGACACAACCCACCGCCGCGTTCACGAGAGAGAACACACCGCAGGCAACCGTTGCTGCCCCGATCGGCGGTTGATGACCCGCTGCGCGGAGGACTGCGATTCCTTGGCCGTTCTGCACGACGACGACTGTGATCGCCAGCGGTACAACCAGTTCGATCATCGCCTGCCAAGACCAGGTTGGCGGGGTCAGCATCGGATGCGCCAGCCACTCGTGCGCGTCGCCGGCGGAGTTGAATCTTCCGGCCGCGAGTATCACGACCACGCCGACGATCAACGCGCCGAGAACGGGCGGAACGAATCTTCCCAGCTTGGCGAACACGCTCAGAGCGACAAAGGTGGCGATCATCGGCAGGGCGATCACCGCGTCGTGGGCGGGCGCTTCGACCAAATCCGTTCCGAAATGAAGGAAAACGCCTGCCACCATTGCCATTACGATGGGCAAGGGTAATGCGGCCATGATCGGTGTGACCCACCCTGTCAATCCCAACAGCAAGATCAGGGCGCCGGTCGCGAAGAACGCTCCGAGCACTTGCTCCCACGGCAGATGCTCCAACGACGCTCCGACGACAACGGTTCCGGGAATCGTCCAGAAGAAGGCCAGCGGCTGCCGGTACAGCCAGGAAGCCGTGATGGTGAGAATTCCGTTGACGAAGAAGGCACCGAAAAGCCAAGAGGCCAATTGAGCTTGACTCAGTCCACCCGCCAACCCCGCAGCGAGAATGACCGCCACCGGCCCGGTGGCCGAGAAGACGATGCCGATGATTCCGTTGGCAATGGACGTTCCGCCGAAGTCGCGCAAGACCCGCTTCGGGCCGTAGAGCGGTTGGGGGAGTGGCTCGGTGACGACGCGAACGGGCGCGGTCGTCGTAGTGTCCGGCATGTTCTCAGTTCTCCTGATGCGGATCCGAAAGCCCTCGGTCGCGGAACAAAGCCGCGAGTTCGCTCCGTGATCGCAGTCCGAGTTTCGCGTACGCGCGCGTGAGGTGATATTGAATGGTCTTGACGGAGAGGAACAATTCGCCGGCAGCTTCCTTGTTGGACTTGCCCGCTGCGACAAGGTCGGCGACGGCTCGTTCTTGCGGGGTCAGGTCGGTGATTCCCTTCTCCGTCCGCGAGAGGTTCAACCCGCCCGCGCGGAGTTCGCGCTCGCAGCGCTCGACGTAAGTAGCGGCGCCCAACGAGTGATACAGCTCGCGGGCGGCGCGGAGGACGACGTCGGCCTCCGCGCGTTTCCCGGCCCGGCGGAGAGTTTGGCCGTAGGCAAAATTGATTCGGGCTCGGTCGTAGGGGAGCGGCAGCGTCTCGATGCCGAGTAGTGCAGCATCGAAACTTTCTCTTGCCGAGTCGAGTTCGCCCCGTGCGCCGTGGATCCGGCCGCGAACGTAGCCGAGACGTGCCGCAGCTGAGCGGTGCTCCCGACGTCGTGCGGTCTGCTCGTGTGGTTGCAGAAAGGCGTCGGCATCATCAGCTCGCCCGACCATGACCAATGCATTGGCGTAGAGATCGACCCACGGCCAGAAGCCCGGCTCGTCGAGCCATTGTTGCGCCTTGCTCGAGGTGAGCGGAGCCAGCGCCACCAGAACTTCGGCGTAGTCGGCGGCGGCCTCGGCAACCTGGGCCCTGGCGAGAAGTGCAGGAACATACATGATTTCGTAGGCGTGAATGCCGGCGTACGCACGTCGCACATGGTCACGGGCCAGTTCCCAGTTGCCGCGCAGAGCGTGAATCTGTGCTCCCGACCAGTGGACCAACGGCCGGATGATCTCGATCTCGAACCGATCCACCTCGGCACCGGCGCCCTCGACGGTCGAGAGCGCTTCGTCCCAGGCGCCGAGAGCGAATTGAGTGCGGGCGAGCCAGGCCTGTGCCCACAGTGAGATTCTTGCCGAACCACTGGAAAACTCTGTGGACACCGCGCTTTCGAGGTCGCGTCTGGCGGACTCCGGGTGGTCCAACGCAAGCTCGAGCCATCCGCGTCCCATCTGGAAGCGCTGTGCTTGGGCTCCGGGGCGGACACGATCGGAGAGTTCGGCGTATGCCGCGAGCGCATTCTCGGTTCTTCCGGTAGCACCGAGCCCGAGACCCTTGATCGCTTCGGACTCCACTGCTGCGGGATCAGAAGGGCCCACCAATTCGACTGCGCGGTCAACCCACTCGACGAGCGCCGTGCCATCGAGCCGAGCCAGAGAATGCAGGACCATTCGTTGGGCGATCATCGCAGCGATGCCTGGCTCACGATCCACGCTGCAGCTGTCCCACGCTCTGGTCAGAAGATCGGCGGCCTCGGTCGGTCGCCCTCTATGGATGGCGAGGTAGCCGAGGACGGCGTCGCGGAGAGGCCCGCGCGAAATACTCTCGATCTCCGGCACGAAGACCATGGCGCGGGGGATGTCACCCGATCCGGTCAGCGCGTCGACTCCGCGGAGCAGTCGGTCCTCGTGTTCGGTTCGGGCTGTGGTGAGACGGCTTGCCGTGACCATGGCGTCGGCGACTTCCGACCACGCGCCGTCGGATGCTCGTAGTGATGCGTACACAACGAGTTCGGCGGCGAGGTCCTCGTCATGGGTGGTGCTGGCAGCGGCAAGGTGGAAAAGCCGTTCACCTTCTCCCCAAGCGATCTCGGCTGCGCGTGTGTGCAGCAGATGCAAGTGCGCGGGTCCCAACGCCCCGCGCACTGCGGCCGTGACCATCGTGCTGCTCAGTGACACCTCGGTGCTACCGTGCTGCTCGTGGACAGAAAGGAGGCCGCTGGCGAAGGCGCTGTCCAAGGCGCCGACCACGTCGTCGATTTCGGCTAGCTGAGCAAGATGCGACAACGTCGTGCTGCGCCCGACAACTGCTGCGGCTTCGATCAACGTTCGTGCTCCCGCCGAACACGTAGCGAGGGCGGCGGCGATCGATACTGCACGATGGCGAGGGACGGGCAAAGTTCGGTGCCACTGGGTCCAATAGGTAGGTGGCAGCTCGTCGAGAAGCGAGACGATGTCGAGTGTGTTGCCCGCGGTGAAGTCCTGAAGGGCAAGCGCGACGCCGGAGCTGAGGTCGATTCCGCTTCGCATGCGCGCGATGTCGATGATGACGGGTGCGTCGATCGGGCTGATGTGCAATCGCGTCGACCAGTGTAGGTCGAGAATCTGCCTGACATCGTCGCGCAGGAACGGCGTTTCCTCGGCGACGAGGACGAACAGCAGTGGTGCCGTTCGGCCTCGATGGAGGGCGGAGGTGATTGCCTGAAGCGAGCTGACATCGCTGTGATGGGCATCGTCGACGACGATCAGGGTCAGTTGCTCCGCTGCGTCGACGATCTCGTGTGCAACGGCGACCGGGTCCGAGTTGGAAACCGGACGTTCGAGTAGTTGTTCGATCACTCCGAAGGCAGTGTTCGATTCCCACTCCAGCCCACGAGCGCGGCGGAGCGTATGAGCGGAAGAGATTTCGGCGAACCGGTCGACGAGAGTGGACTTACCGCTACCGGCATCGCCCTCGACCAGCACGAGAGTCGGCACTCCTGTCTCTGCCGCGGCCAAGGCTCGGCCGAGAACGGCGAGCTCGCGTTCTCGGCCGAGCAACAGGTCACGAAGTGTCACCCGACTACCGTAACGCCGGGCTCACCACGGGTTTCCTTTTCGGCACGGTCTCCATCGGATCGAAGTGCAGTGGCACCCAGGTCGGGTGCTTGCTTCGGCACGAAGAAGGTGACGATGGCGCCCAGCACCGCGATGCCGGCGAAGACGTAGAACGCCGATTCGGAACTGATTCCGGCGCTGATCAAACTTCCGCCGATCAGTGGCCCGAATATCCCGCCCAGACGTCCGAATCCGGCGCACCACGCGACACCTGCGGCCCGAGCGGCCGTCGAATAGTAGTTGGACACGAATCCGTAGATCAGAACCTGAGTACCGATGGTTCCGACACCCGCGATGGCAACGGAGGCGAGGAGTACGGGAAGCGGGAACCCGAATGTGAACAGGAGCAGGGCGAGTGCGGCCAGGCCGAAGGTGGTTGCGACAACCCGCTGCGGACCGGTGACGTCCGCGATCTTGGAGGCGAGAAGTCCACCGATGATGGCACCGCCGTTGAGTACCAACAGGAACGAGAGCGAACCCTTCGCGTTGTATCCCGCGTTTTCCATGATCTTGGGCAGCCAGGTGTTCAGCCCGTAGGTCAGGAGGAGGCCGGCGAAGCTCATGAGGCCGAGAAGCGCGGTGCCCCAGATATATTGTCTGCTTGCCAACGCTCGGAAGCCGACCTTCTCGGCCACGGCGTCGTTGGGTCGATCTGTACCGACAGGCAATGGAATTCCGGTTTTCGAGGAAATGGCGCGAGCTTCGTCGACACGTCCGCGAGCAATCAGCCACGCGGGAGACTCGGGCAGTTTGAACCAGGCGAGTGGGAACAGGAACACCAATGGCAGGGCGCCGATGAGGAACAGTCCGCGCCATCCGATGGAATCACGGAGAACGATCGCCAGGACGGAAGCCATGACGCCACCGGCCGGGACACCGCTGTAGACGATGGCGTTGAACAGATTGCGGCGTCCCGGCGGCGCGAACTCGGCAATCATGGCTCCGGCGGTGGCGACAAGCCCACCGACACCGATGCCGGTGAAGAACCGCAGCAGACCGAAAGTGGTGATGCTGGTGGCGAACGCTGCCAGTGCCATTCCGGCCGAGAACCAGATGATGTTGACCAGCATCATCTTTCGGCGACCGAAGTGATCGCCGATCGCTCCACACGTCAGTGCACCGACCATCACTCCGACGAGTGCATACGAACCCAACGCGCCGGCCTGAGATGCGGTCAAGGTGCCGATATGGCTGGGGTCGTCCATGAGTACGGGCAGGATCGTGCCGTACACGACCAGGTCGTATCCGTCGAACAGAATGGCAATGGCGGCGATGGTGACCACCCACAACACTGACGAGCGATGGCGGGCACTGGCCCAGGAACCACGTTCGATCGAGGACATGGCGAATCTCCGTTCGAGAGATCAGGAATCGGGGGAGGCTGGATTCAGCCGAGGTCGCCACCGGCGACGGGCAGAACCGTTCCGGTGACATACGAAGCCTCTTCGGAGGCAAGGAAAGTGATAGCAGCAGCCTGTTCGTCCAGGGTGCCGTAACGCTTGAGTAGCGACGAGTCGACGGTCTGGTCGACGATCTGCTGGTACCAGGCTTTCTCCTCGTCGGTCTCGGCACCCGGCCCGCGTGCCACGACGCGTGGTGGCGCCTCGGTTCCGCCGGGAGCGGTTGCCACGACGCGTATTCCGTACTGCGCGACTTCCATCGCCAGTGCAGCGGTGATCGCGCTGACCCCGCCCTTGGCCGCCGCGTAAGGAACACGGTTGACACCGCGGGTGGCGACCGAGGAGACGTTGACGATGGTGCCGCTCGCCTGCTCGATCAGATGGGGCAGTACGGCGCGACACGTCCAGAGCGTGGGGAACAGTGATCGTGTGACCTCGGCTTGTATCTGCTGCGGCGTGTAGTGCTCGTAGGGTTTGGCCCAGATGGTCCCACCGACGTTGTTGATCAGGACGTCGATGCGTCCGAAGCGCTCCAATGCGGAATCTATTGCATTCTGGGCACCTTCGAACGTCTCGAGGTCCGCGGTCACCGAATGGGAACGTTCCAGCGGTGTCGCGATGTCGTGAACCAGTTCAGCTCGATCCACAAGCGCGACGGAACCACCTTCTGCGGAAACTCTTTCGGCAACGCTGCGCCCGATCCCCTGAGCCGCTCCGGTGACGACCACGACCCGGTCGTCGAACCGGCCGGCGAAGAATCTCGTGCTCACGACGCCACACTTTCCCGAGCGTCAGTGATGGCGCGGTGCATCGTCGACTTGGCGTGTTCGCTGTGCTGGACGATCAGATCACGGGCCGCGGCGCGATCATTCTGCTCGAATGCACTCACGATACGTGAGTGATCCTCCGCCACATGTTCGTCCACCCAATCGGCGGTGCGGAGCACTCGGTTCATCAGTTGTGTGACCTCGAGACGGTGGTATGCCTGCAGCAGCACTTCATTTCCGGTGCAGCGGAAGAGGAAGTCGTGGAACAGGGCATTGGTTTCGGTGAATGCCGCTGCGTCCGTGAAGTGATCGCGGTCGATGGAAGCAGCCGAGTTCTCCGCCAGAATGCGGTACTCCGTCAACTGTGCCGGAGTGAGGCGGCCGATCGTGAGTTCCATTGCTCCGAGTTCGAGGGCCATCCGAGCGTCGAACTGTGTGTCCGACTCCGTGACCGGCAGATGTTCTTCACCGATCTCGTACGTGCCGGCAGCTGATTCTTCGGCCGAGGCTGCCGGTGAATCAGCCGGTGCTGCCGCATTGTTGAACTTTTCGAAGTAGAAGTTCGTGGGTGTGATCGATACGTCCTTGAAGTGCAGACGTACGGCTTCGACCATCGGCGGCGGGCCGCACAGGTAGACGTCTACGTTGCCGTCGTCGAGGTGATCGGGCTCGATCAAGCCCGTGACATAGCCCTTGTTCGGTGCTGTGCTGTCGGGATCGGATACGCAGTAGTCGAAGGTGAACTGGGGTAGAGACTCCGCGTAGTCGTGCAGTTTGTCGAGTTCGACGAGATCGGTGTCGGAGCTGACGCCGTAGACCAGATGGACGGGCCGAGTGGAGCTTTCGGTACGCATCTTCTCCAGTATGGAGAGCAGCGGGGCCAAGCCGGTTCCACCGGCAAGCAGTAGGGCTCTCCGTTGACCTGACCGGAGGAAGAAGCTACCCATCGGTCCGGTCAATTCGAGAGTGTCGCCTACCTGCGCACGCTGACTGAGATACTCGGACATCAGACCACCCGGGGTGATCTTGACCAGGAACGACGCCGACGCGACCTCAGGGCCGGAGCTGAACGAGTACGACCGCGTCGCTTCGGTTCCGGGAACGAGGATGTTCACGTACTGACCGGGGAGGAAGACCAGATCTGCGCGGTTGTCGACTGCGACGGTGAAACCCACCGTGGAATCCGAATGGCGAATGATCTCGGTGATGGTGGACGTGTACGAACCGGCAGTGGTCTTGGCGACCGCCGACGTGGTGGGAATCTGCAGCACGAGATCAGATTCCGGCACCATCTGGCACGGAAGGCAGTATCCCTGCTCGGCCTCGTCGTCCGTCAGGGCCTCCTCGATGTAGTCGCCGGCGTCGAAAGTGCCTGACTCACAGAGTGATTTGCAGGTGCCACATGCTCCGTCGCGGCAGTCGAGCGGAATGTTGATTCGTGCGCGGTACGACGCGTCCGCGACGGTCTCGTCGGTGTTGCATTCGACGAAGCGGGTTATGCCGTCTTCGAAACTCAGGGCTACTTGAAAGGTCGGCGCAGCTTGAATGCTCATGGGAAACAGCTCGATTCGAAGGGAAGTCGTGTCAGAAGTGGTAGATGTCGACCACGTGATGGATGTAGTCGTTCTTGAGGACTACCTTCTTCTTCATGATCAACGGCTGCTCGCCCGAGAAGTCGATCGTGTAGTGCGAGGTGCCGAAGTAGGTGTCGACTGTGTTGTAGCGGAAGTACAGCGTGAACCAATTGAAGCGGACGTCGACGACGAAGCCGCGTTCTTCGATCACTTCCACGTTGGTGATGTTGTGACCGGTGCGGGGCTCGGGAAGGCTTGTCGCGCTGGAACGGTCAGTCCTGATTCGGAACACGCGGTCCTCGATACCGCCGCGATTCGGGTAGTAGATCAGGGAGATCTCTGCGGCCGGGTCCGTGGTCAGCTCGCCGTCGTCCGCCCATGCGGGCATCCAGTACTCGGAATCGGGGTGGTAGCACTCGATCCACTTCTCGAACTCGCGATCGTCCAGATAGCGAGCCTCACGGTAGAGAAACTGCTGCACTGTTTCGAGGGCGACGGCATTGGTGGTGGTGACAGTCATGGTGATCGTCCTCAGATGGTCCGGTTGGAAGCGGCTTGCTCGGCATCTACGGCCGCAAGCATGGCGTCGCGCCAGTACCCGTGCTGAATGGGATACAAGCCTTCGTCCTCGGTCTTGGCTCCGCTCGAGAGCACGCGATTCATGCCGAGATCCTTCGCGACGTCGTTCGGACCGGGAATCTGGTGTGTGACACCACGGCTGAGGTCGTTCCACGGGGCGCCGGCTGCCTGGTAGGTCTTCTGGCAGGAACGGAACTCTTCGAGATCGTCCGGGGTGGCCATACCGCTGGCATTGAAGAAGTCCTCGTACTGACGGATGCGGTTGCTGCGTGCTTCGGCGCTCTCTCCCTTGGGGGCGATGCAGTAGATGGTGACTTCGGTCTGGTCCACGGAGATCGGACGGAAGTGCCGGATCTGGCTGCTGAACTGATCCATGAGGTAGACGTTCGGATACAGGCAGAGGTTCCTCGACGCACCGACCATGAATTCGGCCTTCTTGGAACCGAACTGAGCCTCCAGTTCTGCTTTGCGTTCGAACAGGGGTCGGTCCTCGGGATTGCCCCACCACATCCAGAGTAGGAGGTGGCCGTAGTCGTAGGAGAAGTATCCACCGCCCTGCTTCCCCCAGGTGCCGGCGTCCATGGCTTTGGTCTCGTTGGACGATTCACCGGCGGTGCGGCGAGCGGTGGTAGCGGCGTAGTTCCAGTGCGTCGAAGACACGTGGTAGCCGTCGGCACCGTTCTCGGTCTGCAACTTCCAGTTGCCGTCGTAGGTGTAGGTGGATGCACCGCGCAGAACTTCGAGTCCGTCAGGTGACTGATCGACGATCATGTCGATGACCTTCGTGGTGTCACCGAGGTGCTCTTCGAGTGGCAGCACGTCGGGGTTGAGGCTGCCGAAGAGGAAGCCGCGATAGTTCTCGAACCGCGCCACCCTGGTCAGGTCGTGTGAGCCGTCTTTGTTGAACTGCTCCGGATAGCCACCGGTGCGAGCGTCCTTGGCCTTGAGGAGTTTTCCGCTGTTGTTGAAGGTCCAGCCGTGGAACGGGCAGGTGAAGGTGGTTCGGTTGTCGGTCTTACGGCGACAGAGCATCGCACCGCGGTGGCTGCATGCGTTGATCAGCGCACCCAATTCGCCGTCCTTGTTGCGGGTGATCACAATGGGCTGACGGCCCATGTAGGTGGTGAAGTAGTCGCCGACGTTCGGGATCTGGCTCTCGTGCGCGAGGTAGATCCAATTGCCTTCGAAGATGTGCGTCATCTCGAGTTCGAACAGTTGCTCGTCCGTGAAGACGCTGCGCCGCACCTGGTAGCGGCCGGTCTCCGGGTCCTCGACGAGCGCGTCGTCGAGGACGGCGCGGATGTTCGCGAACTGGTCGGTGCCGCGGGCAGCATCCAACATATCCGTCATGGGTGTCCTCCAGATAAGAGTGGGCGCCTACCGAGAGAGCCGAGGGCTGTCGGACCAAATCGGTGGGACCCGCTTTCCGGACGGGGCTGCGTCCGGTACTGAATTCACCTTGACATCGTGTGTCTCGGGTCACACTAGGCAATTGCCTAGTCCTGACCAAGGGTGCAGTGTTCGTCGAATTCTGCTGATGGGCCATGCCTGCTGAAGACGACGACCAGGGCGGACTCGACATCGCGAGTCCGCCCTACCTGCCGAGGGGGTTACCGGTTCTTGAAGAACGAGACGTCGTCGTTGCCGATGAGGTCAGGGACCGTCCAGCCGTCGAGGTCGTATTCACTCAGGCACTGCTCGGCCAGTCCCTTCATGGAACTTGCGTGTCCACGATTCTGGGCTGCGAACAGCAGTTCCGCTTTGACGTTCTCGTGATTGCCGGAGTAGTTGCGCTCGTAGAGTTCGTGTCGGCCGCCGAACTCGGTCCCGATCGAATCCCACAGCGCCTTCATGACTTTCACGCGGTCGACAGCGGTGATGCCGTCGGAACCGCGAACGTACTTGTCGAGGTACGGACGCACGTCCGGGCTCTTGAAGTCGAGTGAACTCGAAGGCAGGTAGATCAAGCCCGACGCGACGTCCTGTTCGATGATCTCCTTGATCCGCGGGTACCCCTGAATCATGAACATTCGATAGGTGAGGCCGTACTCGAGCTTCGGGATCACCGAATCGCCGACCCACTGTTCGGGATCGCGTGCCATCGATTCGGTCAACGACCAGAAGAGGTTTCGCCACCCGATCACCTCACCGACACGGGTCTGGACTCCGCGGAAGCCGCCGGCGCCGGTGGCTTCGAGTGCCTTCATCAACAGTCCGGCGATGAAGTCGAGCTTGACGGCCAGGCGAGTGCAGCCCTGAAAGGTGAAGCGCGGCAGGAAGCCTGATTGAGGGAAGAATGCGTTGATCCGGTCGACGTCGCCGTACATGAAGACGTTTTCCCACGGAACCAACACCTTGTCGAAGACGAAGATGGTGTCGTTCTCGTCCATGCGACTCGACAGCGGATAATCGAACGGACTGCCCATCACCGCAGCATGTTCGGTGTACGAGGTGCGGCAGATCAGCTTCACACCCGGCGCGTCCATCGGTACCGTGCAGATCAGGGCGAACTGCTTCTTCTTGATCGGCAGACCGTAGTGAGCGATGAAGTTGTAGTTCGTGATCGCCGATCCGGTGGCGACCACTTTGGCGCCGCTGACGATCAAACCTGCGTCGGTTTCCTTCTCCACCTTCATGAAGACGTCACCGACCTCGTCCGGTGGAAGTTGGCGATCCACCGGGGGATTGATGATCGCGTGGTTCCAGTACAGAACTTTCTCCTGCGATTCGCGGTACCAGCGTTCGGCGTTGTCCTGGAACGGTGCGTACAACTCCTTGTTGGCGTGGAGGGTGCCCAGGAAACTCGCCTTGTAGTCGGGGGAACGGCCCATCCAGCCGTAGGTCATACGAGCCCACGTCGCTATGGCATCGCGTTCCTTGAGCAGATCGGCCGACGACGTCGGAGTGCGGAAGAACGGCATGGTGACACCGCCGTTGCCCGTGTCCGTCGGAACGGTCAAGGCGTCCACGTGCTCGCCCGTATGCAGAGCGTCGTACAGCCTCGCGGTCATGCGGATCGGATTCCGGAACGCGGGGTGTGTCGTGACGTCCTTGACGCGATCACCGTGAAGCCAGATCTCGCGACCGTCCTGCAGGCTCGAGATGTACTCGTCACCGGTCATCGGTCGGGTGGCGAAGTTCTTCGTGCGGTTGGCTTCGCAATCGGCGGCCGGATTGACCTGTGGCGCTCCGGAATCTGCGGGATCGACGCCGGTGGGAGGAATTTCGGTGGTCGTCATGGCAAAGCCTTTCAGATCGTTTGGGGTGCGGGCTGAAGATGAATCGGGGTGAACGAAGTGGTGGCGTCGAACCAGCCGCTGTGGGGGTCGTCCTGACTTCCGTTCCAGACTGTGGTCGACGAGGTAGCGCCTAGATCGTGAAAAGTGCTTCGGTAGAACAGAAGCGGATCCTTGCCACTCGACTGAGCGTCGACGATCTCGCCGATGAAGATGATGTGGTCACCGCCGTCGTACTCCCTCCACGGGACGCACGAGATGGTTGCTGCGGCGCCGTCGAGCAGGGGAGCGGTCGGTCCGTCGATCCACCTCGGTTCGGTGCGCTGCGGTCGGCCGGCAAAATGCATGGCCGTGTCCACTTGGTCGGAGGCAAGGATGTTGACCGCAAACGGCGCGTTGCCGAGGTAGCCGCACGCCTTGGACTTGCGAGTCATCGTGATCTGGCACAGCCGTGGTTCCAGGGAAATGGCCGTGAATGCGGTGACGGTGGCTCCGTGTGGTTGACCGTCGGCATTGGTACAGGTGATGACGGTGACGCCGCTCGCGAATTGACCGAAGATTCCTCGAAGCTGATTTTGTTCCATGACCGGACCTCCTTGTCGGATGGCGGTTGAGTGAGAGTGCCGCGAAGTGCGGGAGGGAAGTAGTGGGCGACTCGCGCCGGGAGTGAAGACGAACGTACGGCGGGCGCAGGCTTCGGTCGATCCGTACAGCGCGGTGGCTATCCGGATTGCGCACCCGATCGCGGCCCGTACCCGTTTTCTCTTGGAAGTGACCGGGGACACAGTGTTCAATGATGTTCAGCGCCCTTGCTCGGCAATGTGGCTGGTCACGGGTTTGGAAGGTGAAGAAGGACGATGGTCGACTCCATGATCGGTACAGCTCCCCGCGACTGGGACGAGGCGTGTCATGCGGTTTCGGACGCCTACTTTCCGCACACGCTGACGCCGTTGTCTCGGCATGCGGCCAGTGGAGTCGGGGTGTGCACCACCGAGTTGGGACCGCTGAGGATCGCTCATATTCGGTGGGGAGCAGACGTCGCCGTCGAATCCGATCATCCCGGTGCCTATGGGGTGAACATCCCGCTCTCGGGCGAGCTCGAGTCGGTGTTCGCGGGCTCGCACGTGCTCTCGACGCAGGGTGTTGCGACGGTATGTCCACCCGACATCACGACGAGAATTACGCGGTGGAGTGCGGACTGCGAGATCGTCGGAGTCCGGATGGACCGTCAGTACCTCGACCGTGAGATGGAAAAGGTTCTCGGTCGACCCGGAATGCACTTGCCTGATCAGGTGGATCTTCGGGGCGACGACGGAGCCAGATGGCTGAAATTTGTTCGCTCACTGTCGGATCAGATACTCGGCCCGGTCGGCGTGCTGCACAACGAACTGGTCGCAGGTCAGCTCTCCGGCGCCGTGGTCACGGCATTCGTCCTTGCCGCAATGCCCGAAAGCGAGGACGCGGTGCGACACGCCAGGCCACGCATCGTCAAGCGGGTGCTCGACGAGATGCACGACGACCCGGCCCGCGTGTGGACCGCAGCCGAGATGGCGGAGGTGGCGGGCGTCAGCGTACGGAGATTGCAGGAGGGATTTCGGCAGTACGTGGGCCGGAGTCCGTCGGAATGCCTGCTCGACATCCGTCTCGCGCGGGTCCATGCAGATCTGGTGGATGCCGACGACTCGACGACGGTCACCGATGTCGCTGTGAGATGGGGTTTCACGCACACCGGACGGTTCGCGTCGTCCTTTCGGCGTAAGTACGGATTGCTGCCTTCCGAGGTGTTGAGGCGCTAGCTTCGGTACCCCATGTCCGCGCTGAGTTGGTTCGCCTTCTCGACGAGGAAAGGCGCGACGTCGGCGCGGAAAGCTTCCGGGGATGTTCGTCCGGCCGAGGTCGAACACGCTGTCACTCCGACGACGCTTCCACCGGCGTCGCGGACGGGAGCAGCGAGGGAAATCAGGCCGTCTTCCAGTTCCTCCGATGTGAGCGCGTATCCCTGCTCGCGCACCACCCGGAGGGCGGTATGGAATGCGCCTTCGTCGGTGATCGTGGTGGGTGTGAGGGCGTCGAACGTGGAGTTCGCGATGACGTTGTCGACGATTTCGGTTGGCGCCCAAGCTAGCAGGGCTCGACCCATGGAGGTGGCATATGCAGGCACTCGGGTGCCGACGCTGACGTTGATGCTCATGATCCGCCGGACGGGTACACGCGCGGCGTAGACCACGTCGACACCGTCGAGCACCCCGAGCGACGCCGACTCGTGGGTGTGTTCTGCGATCTCCAACAGACGAGGGAGCGCCGCCTCCGTCAAGGCATGTGATGCCGAGAAGTGCTGCCCGATGCTCAGAACGCGTGGGGTGAGCGACCACCGACTGTTGTTGCCGGTGACGTATCCGAGCTTCTGCAGCGTGAGGAGGATGCGCCGGACCGCTGGGCGGGAGAGACCCGTTTCGGCGGCAAGATCGGCGAGCGACGGGTTGGGGTTCTTCTCGTCGAAGGCCGTCAGCACAGCAAATCCACGCTCGATGCTCTGAATGTAATCGCGATCGTTCTCGCTCACGGAATGGCCTTTCATCTGCGGGTATGCCCGATCGGCGCCTTCGAAGGTTGACAAACCTTGTGACTGGGCGCACAGTACAAGCGTACGCACAGCGTAACCGATGTACGCAGAGCGTACAACCCAAACTTGGGGAGCCTACGCAGCCCAGCAGTACGGCACCCACCCGGTAACAGCCACATACGGCCCCGAGGAGGACCACATGACCACTTCCGAGAGCCCCACCGCAGTAGGTTCGGGTACTGCCGCCACCGACAAGTTCCTCCAGGAACGAGTCAGCGCGGACACCCCGCCCGAACGCGTCTCGGCCATCGCCAAGGACGTGCTCGAGGCACTCGCAGGCGTCATCGACAAGCACGGCATCACCTACCCCGAGTACCGCGTCCTCAAGCAGTGGCTCATCGACATCGGCCAGTTCGGCGAGTGGCCCCTGTGGCTGGACGTCTTCCTCGAGCACAACGTCGAGGAGGTCGCGTACCGCGGCCAGCACGGCACCAAGGGAAGCATCGAGGGCCCGTACTACGTTGCCGATGCCAAGACGTTGCCTGCCAAGTGTGAACTTCCGATGCGTGACAACGAGGTTGGATCGAAGCTGGTCTTCGAGGGCCAGGTTCGCGATCTCGACGGCAAGGGGTTGGGCGGTGCAACCGTCGAACTCTGGCACGCGGACGACGAGGGCTACTACTCCCATTTCGCGCCGCACATCCCCGACGGCAACCTCCGCGGAACGATCGTCGCCGACGACGAGGGACGCTTCGAGATCACGACGATTCAGCCTGCGCCGTACCAGATCCCGACCGACGGCCCCACCGGCTGGTTCATCGAGAAGGCCGGCTGGCACCCGTGGCGTCCGGCTCACCTGCACCTCATGGTGAAGGCTCCCGGTAAGCGCGCCATCACCACCCAGCTCTATTTCAAGGATGGAGAGTGGATCGAGAACGACGTGGCAACGGCGACGAAGCCCGAACTGATTCTCGATCCGAAGCCAGGTGCCGACGGAACCAACCGGGTCACATACGACTTCGTGCTCGATCCGGCCTGATCCACAACTGCTCTGAAGAAAGTGATTTGATGACAGACCTGTCGATCGTCTCCATCGAGACGACCATCCTCGACGTTCCGCTGGTTCGCCCCCACAAGTTCGCCACCACGTCGATGACGGCGCAGCCGTTGTTGCTGGTCGCGATTCGCACCTCCGACGGGGTGATCGGATACGGCGAAGGAGTCGTTCCGGGCGGGCCGTGGTGGGGTGGCGAATCGGTGGAGACGATGCAGGTCATCATCGAGAAGTACATCGCGCCGGTGGTGGTCGGCAGGCGCGTGGATCACATCACCGCGATCATGGCCGACATCGAAAAAGTTGTTGCCAATGCACGATTCGCGAAGGCCGCAGTCGACGTGGCGTTGCACGACGCCTGGGCGCGTAGCCTGGGAGTCCCCGTGCACACGCTCCTCGGCGGGGCTTTCCGCGAGAGTGTCGACGTCACGTGGGCACTGGGTGCTGCGCCGGCGGACGAGATCATCGAGGAAGCTCACGAAAAGCTCGAATCCCGGCTCAATTTCAGCTTCAAACTCAAGATGGGAGCACTCGATCCAGCAGTCGACGTTGCGCGCATCGTCAACATCGCGCAGGCGCTGGACGGCCACGCCGGAGTCCGTGTCGACGTCAACGCACGGTGGGATCGCTTCACTGCCCTGCGGTACTTGCCGCAACTCGCCGAGGGTGGAGTCGAACTGATCGAACAACCCACTCCGGCAGACCAAATCGAGGTCCTCGCCGAACTCAGTAGGCTTCTACCGATTCCGATCATGGCCGACGAGAGTGTGCAGACCCCACACGACGCTCTGGAAATCGCCCGCCGGAGCGCCGCCGATGTCATCGCCCTCAAGACCACCAAATGTGGTGGCCTCCAGCGCAGCCGCGACATCGTCGCGATTGCCAAGGCCGCCGGTATCGCGTGCCACGGTGCGACGTCCATCGAAGGCCCGATCGGCACCGCCGCTTCGTTGCACTTCGCGTGCGCCGAGCCCGGAATCAACTTCGGAACAGAGCTTTTCGGCCCACTGCTCTTCAGTGAAGAGTTGCTTCAGGAACCCTTGAAGTATTCCGAGGGTCAGTTGCACCTCCCCGCCGGACCTGGCCTGGGAGTCGAACTGAACATGGACGCCGTCAAGACCTGGACCAGGAACTAGAGGATAGAAGAACATGGCACTCTTTCACGTTCGGATGGACGTCGATATTCCGCGCGACCTGGATCCGGAAGTACGCGCCGATACCGTCGCAACGGAGAAGGCGTACTCGCAAGACCTTCAGCGACAGGGAAAGTGGGTGCATCTGTGGCGAATTGTGGGACAGTTCAGCAACATCAGCATCTTCGATGTCGAGTCGGCTGACGAACTCCATGAGATTCTCTGGAACCTGCCCCTGTTCCCGTACATGACCATCGAGGTCATGCCGTTGACGCAGCACGGATCTTCGATCAAGTAGCCCGCCATGTCTGCCGTGTCTGCCACGCCTCCGAGCCTGCCGGAATCTGTGCAGCAGTGGCACTGCGAGATGTCGGAGACCTTCGGTGGCCTGTGCCCCGAGAGTTCCGTCGATGCCGCGCCTGTCGGTACGGTCAGCGGCGTAAGTCTCGGGGACGTAGGCGCTTTCGACATCTCCGGTTCACCGCAGATACTGCGGCGGAGCGCACGCGCAGCAAAGCGACACGGTAGTGATCTGCTCAAGATCTGCACGGTCCGAACCGGGAGCGCGATACTGCGCCAATCGGACCGCGAGTTGACGGCCCCGCCCGGCGCGATGATTCTCTACGACGTCGAGCATTCGTACGCGCTGCGTTTCGACGGTCACTGGTCGTGCACCGTCATGACCCTACCGCGCAGTGCGGTGAGTCTGACCGAGCGAGAACTGAATTGCGCGCTCGAGCGCACCCACGACGGTCGGCGTGGGTCCGGTGCATTGCTGGAAAATTTCATCTCGGGCGCTGTTGCATCCCAGGTCGACGGCAGCGCAGCCGGGCTTCTCGGAGATGCTGGAGTCAATCTCGCTTCGGCAGTTCTGATGCAAGGATCTGCGCCCGCGACACCCGGACGTTCGACGCGAGAGGAGATCTTGCGATATGCGCTTCGGAATCTCGACTCACCAGACCTCTCGGTCGCGTCGATCGCCGGTGCGCTGCACCTGTCGCCGCGAACCGTTCAGCGTCACTTCGGTGACGGGGATCTGACCCTCAGTGCGCTGATTCGCCGCGAACGGTTGATCCGCGTACGCCGCGATCTCACCGACGTCTCACTGCGGGGTCATTCGATCTCCATCCTGGCTGCACGATGGTGTTTCCATGACGCACCAGCGTTTTCGCGTGCGTTCAAAGCGGAATTCGGTGCGGCGCCGTCGGAAGTACGTAACTCGCCTGATCCGAACGCCCGCGAACGTCACTGATCTGTCGCATCCGAACAACAAACGTGTCCGATCACGACAACTGGGAGCCCGAATACCGGGGCAGAGTGTGTTCCAGATCGCTTTTTCAGGCTCGCGAAGAGCTCAGGTCCACGAACAGCGAGGACCGCAGCGAAAGCTACGAATCGAGGAACGCATGACGAATCTGCTCGCTCATCAGCAATGGCACGGAAAGATTTTCGACGGCCAATGGATCGACGGAGGCGGTGACACCGTCGAGTCGCTCGAACCAGCTACCGGCGAGGTGCTCGGTGTGATCGGCACGGCGACTGCTGCGGATATCGATCGAGCGGCACACATCGCGTCGGCCGCGCAGCCGGCGTGGGCGGCGACGATCGGGCAGGCTCGCGCTTCGGTGATCCGTAAGGCAGCGCAGATTTTGGAAGCCGAGCGAGCCGAGGTGGAGCGCTGGTTGATCCGTGAAGGTGGTTCCGTACCAGGGAAAGCCGCATTCGAAGTTGATCTTGTCATCTCCGAACTGTGGGAAGCCTCGGCACTGCCGACACAGCCGTTCGGGCACCTTCTGCCCGCCAGCCAGGAGGGGCGCACGAGCATCGCTCGCCGGGTGCCCCTGGGTGTGGTCGGCGTGATCAGCCCGTGGAATTTCCCGCTTCTCCTCGCCATGCGCGCTGTCGCCCCCGCCTTGGCGCTCGGAAATGGCGTCGTTCTCAAGCCGGATGTTCAAACCGCGATCAGCGGGGGTGCGGTCATCGCGGAATTGTTCACGTCCGCAGGTCTTCCCGAAGGCCTCCTGCATGTGCTCGCCGGTGACGCGGAACCTGGTCAGGCATTGTGCGAGAGCCCGAGCATCGCGATGGTGTCCTTCACGGGTTCGACCGCCGTCGGCCGTCAGGTCGGGGCAACTGCCGGTCGCACGCTCAAGCGTGTCTCGCTGGAACTGGGTGGGAACAATGCGCTGATCGTCCTCGACGACGCAGACCTGGATGCCGCGAGCTCGGCGGGCGCGTGGGGTTCGTTCCTGCATCAGGGGCAGGTCTGCATGACCGCAGGCCGCCACATCGTGTTGGAATCGGTCGCCGATCAGTACCTGGACCTGCTGGCCAAGCGCGCAGCGGTCCTGCCGGTCGGGGATCCCAATACAGGCGACGTCGCTCTCGGACCGCTCATCAACGCGCGGCAGATTGCGAACGTCGATCGAATCGTCCAGGGCACCAAGGCGGCCGGCGCCGAAATCCGCGCCGGTGGAACATACGAAGGGCTCTTCTATCAGCCGACCGTCCTGGCCGGAGTCACCTCGGACATGCCCGCGTTCCGTGAAGAAATCTTCGGGCCCGTGGCGCCCGTCGTGATCGTCAAGGACGAAGACGAGGCAGTCAGGTCGGCCAATGACAGCGAATACGGTCTGGTTGCTGCCATTCAAACAGGATCGGTTGAACGCGGCGAGCGGATCGCGGACCGACTGCGTACCGGCATCGTGCACATCAACGATCAGACTTTGAACAACGATGCCTATGCACCATTCGGTGGCACGGGTGCCTCCGGAAACGGCGCGAGATTCGGAACTCAAAGCAGTTGGGACGAATTCACCACCTGGCAGTGGCGAACCAGCCGGCCAGCGGCGCAGACCTTCCCCTTCTGAAGTCGAAAGGTACTCCTATGCACACCATCTCGGCTCACGATCTTCCCATCGTGTTGCAGGACGGCGAATTCGAATTGCGGATGCGAGAAGAAGGCGACATGATCGTCAACTTCGTCAAAATTCCTGCTGGTGCAGACTTCGCCGAACCGTTCGCACAATTGGAAGGCGGGCGCTGTCAATGTCCGCACTACGGATACGTCTTGAAAGGAAGGATCTACACAGATTCCGAAGCAGGTCGGCAAACCTACGATGCCGGCGACGTGTTCTACTGGGCACCCGGTCACGTTCCCGGAGCGATCGACGACTCGGAGTATGTCGACTTTGCTCCCAAGGCTGAATTCCTCGAACTGATCGACGGAGTGCGTAAGGCGATGGGCGGCTGAGCTGTTCGGCTGCCACCGAGGTCAGCGTATTCCGTCGCGACGTAGTGCGACGGACACTGCGGCAGAGCGGTTATCGACACCGAGTTTGGCGTAGATGTGCCCGAGGTGTGTTTTCACCGTCGCTTCGCTGATGAAGAGCGCTTTACCCAGCTCGCGGTTGGTCATCCCCTCGGCGAGCAGGCTGAGCAGTTCGGACTCACGGGCGGTGAGCGCTTCCTGCGGGCGCTGCATCTGCTGGACGAGACGAGAGGCCACGGCGGGGGAGAGGACGCTGCGCCCGGCTACCGCGCCGCGCACCGCGCCGAAGATCTCGTCAGGAGTCGAGTCCTTGAGTAGGTAACCGATGGCACCGGCGTCCACGGCCCGCACGACGTCGGCGTCGGTGTCATACGTCGTGAAAACCAGTACGGGAACATCGACACCGTCGCTTCGCAGGCGTTTGATCGCTTCTGCACCGTGCATGCCGGTGCCCATGTCCAGATCCATCATCACCAGATCCGGTGAGGCCGACGGTATCGCCGTGGCCGCCTCCTCGCCGGACGATGCTTCGCCTACTACTTCGACGTCCGGCTGAGTGTTCAGCAGCGCTCTCAGCCCGGCTCGCACGACCAGATGATCGTCGACGAGGAACACGCGAATGGTGGTGGTCACCGGATCCTCCGTTCGAGAGGGAACTGGGCCGCGACGACGGTGCCGTCTCCCGGTGCACTTTCCACGGTGAACGATCCGCCGAGCTGTGCGACGCGGCTTCGCATCGCACGCAGGCCGTATCCACCGTACCGAGAATGGTCGGCGAGCTTTCCCGGATCGAAGCCGACGCCGTCGTCGAAGATGTCTACGGAGACGGAGTGGTCGAGATACGTGATCGTCACGCCCGCCGTTTCGGCGCGAGCGTGGCGGGCGATGTTGGAGGACGCGCTCGAGACCACTCGCACGACGGCATGAGCTACGTCCGAGGGCAAGATGTCGGCTTCACCGACGGTGCGGATCCGAACGGCCGGGACGAACTGGCGGGCGGCGGCCACGACCAAGGCGTCGAAGTCGCCCGTACCGCCCTTGGTCGGCGCCAGATCGTGGACGAGGTCGCGACTCTGCATCAAGCTCGTTCGGATGTTCTCTGCTGCGGCATCGACATCGGCTCGAGACGGCGAACCCGTTGTATTCCACGTTTGTTCGGCTGCCTCGAGCCGTAGAAGGGCGCTCGCCAGTCCCTGGGTAACTGTGTCGTGGATTTCGCGCGCGAGGCGCTCTCGCTCAGCGGCAACGCCGGCAGCGCGTTCGGTATCTGCCAATGCAGATTGCGCTTCTGCTACCTGACGCAGAAGCCGAAGGCGTTCTCGGGCATCGCGTTCCATCTGCCCGTACGCGGCCGCGACCAGTGCCGCGGTGCACAGCGGCCCGAGAAGTGTCACCAATTCGGCACGACCGGTGACCCGGTAGAACGCGATACCGGCGAGGACGCCCAGGATCCCGACGAGGGAGTAGGCGATCTTGCTCGGATACAGACGAATGCAGAGGAAGAGAACGGGAAACGCACACCACGCGAAACTCGGGGCAAGCCAGACCAGCGCTGCCCATGCGCTCAGTACCGGCCACATCCACAGCCGTTGGCGAACCACATCTCGCGAGGACACCGTGGCCATGACGGCGTAGAGCAGGGCGAGGACCACGGCCAGGACGAGTACAACCCCGAACCGACCGCTGGTCCCGTGGACTGTGACGTACCGAACTCCCGATGTAGACAGCAGTACGAAGAACGACGCGTGGATCGCATACGCCAACGGGCCGCGTAGGCCGCGTTCGGCGTCGGCGTTCATGGCTCCGTTACTCATCCCTCGAATGTTACGGAGGGCACCAGGCCGTCGTATCAACCATTCGGATGATATCCGGGTAGCCGTAGGGGGCACGGTTCGTCACCCGAGCGCCCGATGTGCGCACCCGCCGCCGGACGCGACGCTGTAGTGGACGGTTTCGAACCATTCGATTGAAAGTGTGCCCGACATGAACCACCGCATTTACACACGACTTCCCCGTACGCTCGCTGTCGCCGTTCCGGTTGTCGCAATCCTTGCCAGCGCCGCATGCTCGACCACCGACACACCGGTGGCGAACGCATCGAGCACGACGTCGATTACTGCCACGCAGCAGCCTGCCGCGACCGGTGATTCGGCGATTGTCACTCAGAATCGACTCAGTGCCGACGCAGCAGTGAAGGCTGCTGGTGCGGCCCTGGCGAAATGCCGCGCCGACGGTCTCGGCTTCGTCACCGTCTCCGTCGTAGACCGCGCGGGAAATGTCATCGCCATGGTGCGCGGCGACAACGCAGCCCAGCACACGGTGGAAGCCTCACGCGAGAAGGCATACACCTCTGCAGCTTTCGGAGCCGACACCAGTGACCTCTCGCAGCGTACCAAAGGCGAAGGATCAACCATCGCCGACCTTCCCGGCACTCTCTTCCTTGCAGGTGGAGTCACATTGAAGGCTGGAGCCGGGGCGATCGCCGGTATCGGTGTCGGTGGCGCTCCAGACGGAATGCAGGACCAAGCGTGTGCTGCCGCAGGTCGTGATGCGATCGCTTCGTCACTCGGCTGAGTGAGCGCATTCAGCGTGCTTCGTGAATTGTGCTTTTCGCCACCTGGATTCGCTCGGCACGACAGTTGTCCGATTGTTGCGATGACCTCGACTTTGTAACACCGGAGCCCCCGGAAAGGGACAAACACGTCGACAATGGAACCGACGATGCACTTACCGAAGCGAGTTTCTTGATGCGCAGTTTCGGGGAAAGACACAACCTTGCAGAGAATCAGATTCACGTTGCCCGAACGCAATACACGGCGGGTGCGGGTGCTCGTAGCGGCGTTGTTGTCGATAATCCTGCTCGGCGGTATGTTCGGTCCGACCGCCGCGAGTGCTACTCCGGCGCGCTCGGCGCCATGGGGTGGGTACGACGAGTTGTGGGTCCCGTCTTCGATGGGAAACATCAAGGTTCAGGTGCAGTGGGCCGCGCGCGGTGGCAACGCCGCGTTGTACCTGCTCGACGGTCTTCGCGCGCAAAACGACAGAAATGCTTGGAGTTTCGAAACGAACGCACTCGATCAATACCGCAATGACAACATCACGTTGGTGATGCCGGTCGGCGGTGAGTCGAGTTTCTACACGGATTGGTACGCGCCGTCCAATTTCAACGCTCAGCCGATAACGTACAGGTGGGAAACGTTCCTCACCCGCGAGCTTCCGGACTTCCTTGCAGGGTATGGCGTTTCACCAACCAACAATGCGATCATCGGGTTGTCGATGGGCGGCAGTGCCGCGTTGAACCTGGCGGGGCATCATCGGGATCAGTTCAAGTTCGCCGGCTCGCTGTCCGGCTACATCAATATCTCGGGTCCGGGTATGCGTGAAGCGATCCGCGTAGCCATGTTCGACGCCGGCCGGTACAACGTCGATTCGATGTGGGGCCCGCCGTGGTCATCCGGATGGCTTCGCAACGACCCGTTTGTCAACGCGGAATCGCTTCGCGGACTGTCGATGTACATTTCGTCGTCCAACGGCATCCCGGGACCGTACGATCATCCCTCTGCGCCGATCGATTACTTCCACACGGCGACGGGTATGGGGCTCGAGGCGCTCTCGTGGGTGCACGCGCGTGCATTCGAAATTCGCCTGAAATCCTTGGGAATCCCAGCGACGTACAGCTTTCCGCCCGCCGGAATTCACTCGTGGCCGTATTGGTCTGCTGAATTGTGGATGGCCAGAGGACAAATCCTCGACACCATGAACGCCTGGTGAAGCTGTAGTGAGGATCTCTCCGGACTTGGTCTCGATCGAAAGTCCGGAGAGAACTCGCTCAGAAGGCGATGATTCCACGGAGGTTGCGACCGGCATGCATGTCGGCGAAACCGTCGTTGATCTGGTCGAGGGTGTATCGGTTGGTGATCAGTCCGTCGAGTTCGAGCTTGCCGCTGGTGTAGAGATCGATCATCCAGGGAATGTCGGCGGTGGGATTGGATGCACCGAACAGGGATCCCTGAATTCTCTTCTGGTACAGCGTGAGTTCCATCAGGCTCACGGGAATTCCGACGTCCGTCATCTTCCCGAGGCCGGTGACCACGCAGGTTCCTGCCTTGCGGATCGACGAGAATGCCTGCGCGACATGTTCTCCGGTGGTGACACCGACGGTGACGATGGCCGAATCCGCGCCCTGGCCGTTGGTGAACGAGCGCGCTATGTCGGTGGCTTCCTCCATGGTGGCCACGGCATGGGTGGCGCCCAACTTCAATGCACTGTCGCGCTTGAACGCAACCGGGTCCACCGCGATCACGTGGGCGGCGCCGGCATGCGAGGCGCCCTGCACCGCGTTGATTCCGATTCCGCCGACGCCCATGACGATGACCGTCTGCCCGGGATACACCTGAGCGGAGTTGACCGCGGCGCCCCAACCGGTTCCGACGCCGCAGCCGAGCAGACACAAAGCGTCGAGTGGCAGGTGCTTGTCGACTTTCACAGCCGAGAGAGTGCTGACCGTGGTGTATTCACTGAAGGTGGACAGGCCGCAGGTTTGTGCGACGGGCTGACCGTCGAGAGACATTCTGTAACTAGAGGTTTCGCCGGGTCTGCTGCCGGTCATGATGGCGGCGCCGTTGTCGCAGAGGTTCTGGATTCCGCTTGCACACCAACGGCAACGGCCGCAGGCGGCGAGGAACGAGAACACGACATGATCGCCCTCGGACCATCCTTCCGTGTTCGGCCCGACCTCGACGACGATTCCGGCGCCTTCGTGTCCGCCGCAGATGGGGTAGCGGCCGACTCCGTGGTCGCCGCTGGCGATGTGATCGTCCGAGTGGCACAGGCCTGAGGCGACCATTTTGACAGTGAGTTCGCCGCTGCGGGGTGAATCGAGTTCGAGATCGACCACCTCGTATGTGCCTGGTGCTTGGCGAATGACGGCTCCACGAGTGCGCAAGGTATCTCCTGAGGTAAGAGTTGTTCTTCGACTTCCTCAGTTGTCTACTCGAGAGTTCAGGACGGGCTCGAGGTCTATCTCACTGATCGGACGTTTCGTATCTTTCAGACTCGTCCGGGGTGCGTCCCAAGATGGCGAGTTGCAGTTCGGTGAGCAGTCGCGTATCCGGCTCGTCCAACGAAATGCCCATGATCTGTTCAGCGCGCCGAATGCGGTAGCGCAGCGTGTTCGGATGTACTTTCAGAGACGAGGCGGCCTTCTTCACATCCCCGAAAGCTGTCAGGTAGGCCGTGAGCGTGAACTGCATGTAAGAGGCGTTCTTGTCGTCGTAGGAGACGAGTCTGTCGATACGAGGGTCCCGCAATCGCTCGTGATCAGCAACGAGGTCGAGTATCTCGCCCAGCAACACCGCGGTGCGTGACGCCGCGAGTGTGGTGACCTTCGAGGTTTCGTGATCATCGGTGGTATCGAGCACGCGGTCCACTTCTCGACGCGCCTCGGGTACGCCGTGCAATCGCGCGATCGGGACCGCGACGGCGGCGCGCACGCTGATGCCCGCACGGGCCTCGACTACTCCCACGGTGTCGTAAGCCCAGTCGCTGATCGCGACCTCGTGTTCGGCCTGAGGAAACAGCACGTAGATCCGGTTGTCGATGATCGTTGTGACCGCGTCGCTGCGGAATGCGCTGGCGCGCAGGCGCAAGGCGTTGGTGATTCGATCGAGATTCGATCCGGGCGCGAGTGATGTCGCAAATCCGATGACCGCAGACGGTCCGTCGGTGTTGATGCCGAAGGAGCCGGCCAGCGAGTGCATGTCGACTCCGCCGGAGCGAACGCCGAACAGCCTTTGCAATTGGGCATTCTCGCGGCTGGAGGCGTCCAAGGTTCGCATGAGAATGCGTGCGGCGACTGCCGCTGCACCCCGCAATACCGCTTGGGCGTCGTCGGAAAGAGGTTCAGAGGCGCGCTGCACCCAGATGCTGCCGAGATTGTGTTGGTGTGCAACAGAACCCGTCGGCGCTGACAGGTCCGGGCGGGTGATGCTCACAGCCAACCTGTGCGCGGCTCCGATGCTCGGCTCGGAGGGCAGACTGATGACCTCGTCCGATCGCCTGAGATGCTCGAACACGCCTCTGCGCTCTATCCATTCGGTGTATTCGATCGGCCGCTCCCGGCCCAGTATGGAGAGCTGACGGAGTTCGTCTTCACCTTCGTGAGCAGCTGAATATGCGATGACATGGAGTGCCGTGTCGTCGATCGTCACGAGTCCGCCGGTCAATTCGGCGATCGTCTCCGAGAGCGCGAACAGATCCGAATCGCCACCGGCCACAGCTCCTGAGACGGCCCGCGAACGGTACATGCTCTGTGTCAGAAGTCGTTGTACGAGTGAATAGACGTGTCCGGAACTAGCCTGCGGATGTACCGCGGCCACTGCGATTCCGATGTTGCGTGCGGCGGTGAGAAGCGTCGTCGCCTCGCGCGCATTCTTGACGAGCAAGAGCTTCGGACGACGCCTCGCCGGCCTGCCTTCGAACTTTCGCAACCACTGCGTCAACGTCGATTCGGGAACTCCCACGGGAAGGTAAATGTCGGAGATCGCACCACGGCTGTCGGTGCCGTCGATATCGGAGGACTCGACGAGGGCGATCGAACGGATTTCGACATCGAGTCCGTCCGGGCTTTCCAGAAGCTCGATCACGGACTTGTCCGTGGAATGCATGAGGGCGCCGAGGGTGGTGCCGACACTCGGCCCGTTACTCCTCGGACCTGTCGACGCTTGCGGGAGGGCTACAGAAAGTGGCTGCACATTTGCTCCTCGGCCAGTGGGTCATTACAGGCTAACCCCGACAGACGAAATGCAGAATAAGGAAATAGGGGACAAATTTATTCGTCAGGCATGGTGATGCCGAGTTCCTGTACCTTTTCGGCGACTGCCTCTGGAAAAACGTTCTTGAACAGATAAAGGTCTTGTCCGATCACCCAACCAGGGGCCAAAGCCGTCGCATATCGTTCGAAGTATCCGAGTTGTTTACCGAAAAGAACCAATTCCTCGGGACTCGCAACGCCCCACTGCTTGCCCAACTGAATCAGTGCCATGATCAATTCACTGAGCTTGAGTTCACCCAGGTCACGGCCGAGAATCGGGGCGAGGGCCGTTGCGACCTGCATACCGAGCTGATCGTCGTCGACCTCGTAGTCGGTTGCATATCCCAAGGATCGAATTCCGCGGGCGACACGGGCGAAATCACCGTCGATGAGGGTCGCTCGGAACATGTCGGAAAGGATGGATCTCCAGGTCTCGGGAAGGACACCGACGATGCCGAAGTCGAGCATCGCTATCCGGCCGTCGTCGAGGACCCACAGATTCCCGGCATGTACGTCTCCGTGAAACGGACCGTGAACGATGACTGATTCGAGCCAGACCTTCACTCCGCGTCGGATCAGCATGCGGGCTTCGTCGATACCGTCCGGACCGGCGACGAACCGATCGAGCGGAACGCCTCGCATGCGTTCCATACAGATGACTCGGGGGCCGCAGTAGTCCCAGTACACCTCTGGTGTCGTGACTCCTTTGTTGTCGCCGAACGCACTGATGTTGTTCCGGAAAGTGGTTTGCCGGTCGGCCTCGACCGCGCTGTTCAATTCCGTCATCGTGGCGTTGTGCAGATCGCGAATGATGGCGGTGGCATTGGCAATTCGAAGGAACTCGACAAATTTCTCGAGGATGTTCGCGCCCCAGTACGCCGCCCGCAGGTCGATCAGCATCCGCGCATAGATGTCCGGACGCTGGATCTTGATGACCGCCTCTCGGCCGTCGTGCAGAACGCACGCGTGTACCTGCGCTACCGATGCGGCCGCGAGAGGTACGTCGTCGAATTTCGCGAACAGGTCGTCCACGGAGTAACCGAGGTCCTTCTGCACGACGCTTCTGGCCTGCTCGGCCGGGAAAGACGGAACATCGTCGAGGCAGCGTAGGCATGCATTGGCGACGGGGGCCGGGAACAGGCCGGACGACGACGCGACCAGTTGGCCGAGCTTGACGAAGGTGGGCCCCAGCGCGATGAAGCCGTCGACCATCCCGTCGGAAGCAGCGTCCGCCCAGGTGCGTCCACGCTTGCGGAAAGGCCACACGATCAGTGCCAGCATGATCGACGTGGACAACACGACGGCGATGATCGCGGAACGCCACAACTGGGCGAGGCCGAAGCGTTCGAGGTCCGGCATGCGGACTTCGAGGGCAGTGGCGGGCACTCCTGACGAGTACGGCCCGACAGGTCGCGTTGGATCCAGCACAGCTCTCCCTCGTTCAACGAGCGCATCCAGCATTTTGCCGTGAGATCACTTACGCGACCCCTTCCGTTAGTCAGTATGCCAAGTCACACATAACTGCCGGAACCGCCTACGCGTTCAGCCTACGATCGGTGAATGCGTGAGCACTTGATCCCGATCGGCGAGGTTGCAAAATCGTTCGGAATCGCGGCGTCGACCTTGCGTTATTACGAGGACGAAGGACTGCTGTCCGCGCGGTCGCGAACTGGCGGCAAACGCTGGTACGGGCAGCGTGAGCTGCGCCGGCTGGCATTGATCCGGATGTACACCGAGACGGGAATGTCCTTGGAACAGGTGCGGTCCTTCATCGAAACCGACACCACGTCCGAGCAGTTCTCCACGGTTCTCGCAGATCAAGTGTCGACACTCGAGGCACAGATCGCCGCTGCTACGCGAGCGAAGCTGATCCTCGAGCATCACCTGACGTGTCGGCAAGAGCGTCCGATGCAGTGCCCGTGGTTGCTCGAGCAGCTCGACATTCGTGTCGAAGCGGCGCTTGACTTCAAGTTGACTTGAACCTTCATAGTTAGGGCGCACTTACCGCCCTGCCCGGAGGTTGACCATGTCGGCACGACGATGGCTGCCGCTCATCGCCGCATGCATCGGAACTTTCCTGTTACTGACGTACGCCACGATCACAACGATCGCGGTGCCGGCCATCGCAGTCGGTTTGGACGGCAGTACGGGCGCGATGTCATGGGTCGTCGACGCCTACACGCTGGCTCTTGCCGCGCTTCTGGTGGGCATGGGCGCACTCGGCGATGCGTGGGGACGCAAACGCCTCTACATCTGTGGACTGGTCGTGTTCCTGGTTGCAACGGCCGTGTGCGCGATTGCTCCGGACATCACGGTTCTGGTCGTTGCTCGCGGCGCGCAAGGAATTGCCGGTGCGGCGATGTTCGCGACACTCCTGCCTCTGCTCGGCGACGCATATTCGGGCCGCGATCGGCACGTGGCTTTTGCCGCGTGGGGTGCCGTCGCTGGATTGGCGGCGGGAATCGGCAACGTTGCAGGAGGGCTGCTGACGCAGTTCTTCGACTGGCGTGCGGTCTTCTATTCCGGAATCCCCGTGGCCGCAGTGGCGCTCGCAATGGCTGTGTTCTGTTTCGCCGACAGTGAGCGCGGCGACGACAACATCGACTGGGCCGGAATCGTTTTGTTCACCCTCGCTGCCGTTGCCGCGGTTCTCGGCGTGACGTGGGGCGGCGACATCGGGTGGGCTTCGTCGTCGACAGCTCTTGCCTTCCTGATCGCAATCGGTGCGCTGACGGCGTTTGTGTTCTGGCAGCGTCGAGGCAGCAGTCCGATGCTCGATCCGGCGTTGTTCCGATCCCTGAAATTCGACGGCGTCCTCGTCGCTGCTTTCGGGTACTACCTCGCGGCCTACGGCCCGCTCGTAGTCCTTTCACTGTGGCTGCAGAAAGGGCTGGAACTGTCGGCATCGGCGGCCGCACTCGTGCTCTCGATTCAACCGCTCGCTTTTGTCTTCGTATCGGCCTTGTGTGGATCACGGCTTCAGCGTGTCGACCTTCGACTGTCGCTCGGATTCGGGACGATCCTTTGCGGAATCGGTTGCGTGGCCATGCTGTACGTTCTCGCCGAGCCGGTCTGGCCCGCACTGATCGCCGGGCTGATTCTGACCGGTGTCGGTTCGGCGATGGTGTCGCCGGTGCTGCCGGGTGCCGCGATGTCGGACGCCCCGGCAGAGTGCGCCGGGACGGCTTCGGCAACAGCCAACTCGTCGCGTCAACTCGGGCTTGCCGTCGGAATTGCGTTGTGCGGCTCGCTCTTCGTCGGTCCGGACGAGTTCGCCTTGCTGTGGCCGTTGGTCTTTTGTGCCGGCGTCGGAATGCTCACGGGTTTGGTGTCGATCCTTCTCTTTTCTCGTTCGTCAACTCCTGCAACAGTTCAACCAATCGCCGAAAGGGCACACACATGACCACGCTGTTCACTCCACGACCGCACCGGCGTATCGAGATGGACTGGAATCGCCGCAGGTTCCTCGGCGCTGCAGCAGGATTGGCTGCTGCGCTGGCAGCGGCCGGTTGCTCGCGTTCGGACGCAGACGCCGGGGGCGAAGGCGATGCAGGCTGGTCCTTCACCGATGATCGCGGCAATCTGATCGAATTGGATTCACCACCAAGAACATTTGTCACCTACACCGGTATCGCGGGTGCTCTGTGGGATTACGGACTGGTGCCTGTCGGAGTTTTCGGGGCACTGACACGATCGCCGGGATCAAGGGACACCAGCATCTCCGGCAATTTGGATTTCTCGAAGACCGAGATGGTCGGGCAGCTCTGGGGACAAGTGGAACTCGAGAAGATCGCTGCGCTGGAGCCGGACGTCGTCATAGTCCCTCAGCTGCGTGGTTCGGCACTACTCGACGAGGCGAACTTGGATGCGGTGAAAGGCTTGTCGACAGTACTGTTCGTGGAAACGGCAGCAGGAACCATCGACCGAGCCGTGCAAGAGATCGTGGAACTGGCCGTGGAACTCGGGGCGGACCAGGATATGGAGGCTCAGCGAAAAGACTACGACGCTGCGCGTGCACGGATCTCCGAAGTTGCTTCTTCGCTGAATAATTCACAGGTTTTGTTCGCGTCCGCAGATCCGGACACGATTCGTGTCAGTCGTTCGGGCTTCCCGATCCTCGCAGATCTGGCGGGATTGGGCCTTGCCGTCGTCGATCCGGCCGAGGGGTCGTCGGTCTACGTCGAGAAACTGGCTTGGGAGATGGCGGACCACTATCCGGCCGACATGATCTTCCTCGACGATCGCCCGTCCAGTTTGCAACTGGATGCGCTCGGAACCAATCCTGCGTGGTCCAACTTGTCCGCGGTGAAGGCGGGGAAGATCGGGACCTGGAATCCGGAACCCGTGCTCAGTTATGCCGGGATCGCCCGTACGTACAACGATCTGGCTGAGCAGCTGCTGGCATTCTCACATTCCTGACCGCCGCGTCGTCTACGACGTATGGACCTCTTCACCGATCTGTCTCCTCGAGTTGATTCCCTCGATTGGCCTGCGCTGATCGAGGGAATCGACTCCAGTGGGTGTGCCCAGACGACGCCGATACTCGACGAGTCGGAATGTCGCGAAATTGCTTCCTGGTACTCGGAGGTCGACCGGTTCCGGAGCACCGTCGACATGGCTCGATACCGCTTCGGCCAAGGGGAGTACCGGTACTTCGGTGATCCCGTACCGGAGCCGATCACGGCTATGCGATCCGCCTTCTACCGACACCTCCTGCCCGTGGCGCGGGAGTGGGCGTTCAAGCTGGGTGAGGGTGCACCGTGGCCGGATTCTTTCGAAGAATGGATCGATCAGTGTCACGACGCCGGTCAGAATCGCCCTACCCCGATCCTTCTGTCCTACGGACCTGGTGACTGGAATGCATTGCATCGGGACTTGTACGGAGAGTTGGTGTTTCCCTTGCAAGTCGTGATCGGGCTCGACAGACCTCGCATCGACCACGCGGGCGGCGAGTTCTTGCTCGTGGAACAGCGGCCGCGCGCCCAGTCGAAAGGGACGGTGACAGTTCTCGGGCAAGGTCACGCGTTGATCTTCACCACGCGGGATCGACCGGTGCAGAGTTCTCGCGGGTGGTCGAGAGCCCCTGTGCGACATGGTGTCAGCGTGGTGCACTCGGGTACGCGTCGAACATTGGGATTGGTGCTTCACGATGCCGAGTAAGACGTACATTCTCCGCGGCGCTCGCAACAAATCCTACGAGAGTTCGACGCCCGGTGTGCTTGGCGGGCACCGGAAAACGAAGATCTACGGGCGACTCGACTGTCGAGGGGCTGCGCAGGCAATCGCGCGTGGCGGGTATGTCGCCAGTCGGGTGTTCTTCGCGGACGAGCCGACCGCGATTGCGGCCGGCTATCGCCCCTGTGCCGTCTGCATGCCCGAAGGTTACGCAGCCTGGAAGGCAGTTGCTACGCGCCGAAGCGGTCGCGGTACTCCTTCGGAATGAGCGGCTTGTCGCCGCGGACCTTCAGCTGCTGGACAGCCCAGGTATTGCCGTCCGGGTCGGCGAATCCGAAGAAGGTGCCCCCGTCACGCTCGTCGAAGACGGTGACCTCACTGGCATCGACGCCGCGGTCGATGAGCTCCTGGCGAGCCGCTGCAGCGTCGGCCACGACCAACTGCAATCCCTTCAACGAACCAGGGGCCATCTCGGTTTGCGACGGCAGGTTGCCGATGACGATCGAGCAGCCCGAACCACGCGGAGTGAGCTGGGCGACCGTCATGTGTTCGTTGACGGTGTGGTGGTCGAGATCGAAACCGACCTTGTCACGGTAGAACTCGATGGAACGGTCGAGGTCACTGACGGGAACGATCACTACTTCGAGGGTCCAGTCCATGAAACTGCCTTTCGCTGAGGAGGTTCGGGCAAACAGGTGGTCAGAGTTGCGCGACGATCTTGTCCAGGCGTTCGTAACCTTCGGTGACGCCGAGCTCCATATTGCTCTCGATCATTCCGTCTCGCGCTTCGAGGCTCGGATATACGGAATGGCCGGAGAGGCGGGTGCGTCCATTGCCCAGATCCTCGAACGTGATCGATTCGATGCTGACGACGTCGGGAAATCCCTCGTATTCGAAGGTCTGGATGGCAAAGTCGTTCTCGCGAACAACGTGAAATACACCGTTGAACCGGAACTCTTCGCCCTCGGGGTTGCGATGGACGTACTTGTATCGACCGCCGCTCACGAACTCGTATTCGTCGATCTCCATCTCGTATCCGTTGGGGCCGAGCCACTGCTTGACCAGATCGGGATTCGAATGAGCTGCGAAGACGGCACTGACGGGTGCGTCGAATTCGCGGGTGATGTCGATGTACGGCACGCCCTCAGGAGCCGTGATGGTGACGGGATTGGTGGTAGCCATGGTTAAGTCTCCTTCTGTGTGGTGCTGAGTAGGTGATCGAGCTTGCGGAACTGTTGTTCGTGGATCAGTCGATAGCGGTCGATCCAGGCGGTCAAAGCCTCGAGAGTTGCGGCGTTGAGATGTACCGGCCGCCTCTGGGCTTCGCGGCTGCGAGTGACCAAACCCGCGGCTTCGAGTACCTGAATATGTTTGGAGATGGCCTGTTTCGTGATCTCGAATGGCTCGGCCAACTCGTTGACCGTTTGGGGGCCGGTGCTCAGGCGGGCGATGATCCGCCGTCGTACCGGGTCGGCAAGTGCCATGAACGCTTTGTCGAGACGCTCGTCTGCCCCTGGATCCACGATCACTTGTCAACCATCTCCTTTATCAACCAACCTGTTGATTACGATACGAGCCCATGCCGAGGGTGTCAATGCTTCGAAACCGATTAGCGTGGAAACCATGAACGCTCTGATTCCTCGGCCACGATTGGAAGTGGCGCCGGGGGCGATCCTCGTTCCGGATTGGCTCAGCGTCGAACAGCAACGCTTCTTGGTGGCCGAGTGCCGACGGTGGGCGACCGCACCCGTACCGATGCGCTCCGCTGTTGTCCCTGGTGGGCACAAGATGTCGGTGCAAACAGTCTGTCTCGGTTGGCATTGGCAGCCGTACAAGTACACGCGCACCGCCGACGACGTGAACGGTGCGCCTGTCGCAGCGGTGCCTGACTGGCTCGTCGACATCGGCCGGGCCGCAGTTGCCGCTGCCTATGATGATCCGACTGCGGGGGAGCGGTACACGCCGGACACCGCGCTGATCAATTTCTACGACGAGGGCGCTCGGATGGGCATGCACCAGGACAAGGACGAGCGCTGCGACGCTCCCGTCGTCTCACTGAGTGTCGGGCAGAGTTGTGTCTTTCGATTCGGGAATTCCGAGAACCGGAACAAGCCGTACACCGACGTCGAACTCCATTCGGGTGATCTTTTCGTCTTCGGTGGAGAGTCTCGGTTCGCATATCACGGAGTGCCGAAAGTTATTGCGGGAAGTGCAAGTCCCGACATAGGTCTGCCGTCCGGGCGGCTGAACATCACCCTGCGGGATACCGGAATGTCGTGACTGTCTCACCCCTGCTGTGCCACTGGTGCAGCAGGGTCGAAGTCTGCGCTCGAAGGTCCGTCCCCGACCATCTCGATCAACTCGGTCGACGGTGGAGTTGGCAGCGTGCGCCAGCGCTCTCGTTCGAGGTTGTGGGGTTGTGTCTCGTTCATGCCCTCATTATCGACTTCCGGCTCCGATCCATCAGTCGGGGATGGGCCGGGTGCAATTCGGTAGGCCGTTGAGGGAGCCCCGCTGTCTCGTCGACATCCTCGGACCTCGGCACGTCGACGACAGTTCGGGTCGCGGCACGGGTCTGGGGAGGTTGGTGGGTGGATTCGAGGCGACCGTGATTCGCTTATCCCAGTGTCTTGTTGCGGCCGGCGAGGGAGCCGAAGACGAGTTGCACGGCCAGCAGCACCAGCAACGCGATCAGAGGAGTCGTCCAGGAATCGATGGCGTCGTGCAGTGCACCGAAAACGAGGGGACCGGTGGCGGCCAGAAGGTATCCGACGGACTGTGCCATACCCGAGAGTGCCGCTGCTTGACCGTGATTGACAGTGCGTATTGCGAAGAAGGACAAGGCAATGACAATCGATCCGCCGATGCCGATGCCGAGGAATGCATTCCACAGCAGGGCCCAGGAGGGGAGGAGGAGTTGGCCGAGAACTGCCACTGCGGCGACCGACACCAGCCCGAGGACGGCTCCTCTCTGATCCTTGGGCAGTTTGTGCAGGAGCACTGCTGTGAGGAGGCTGCCGACGATCGAGAATATTTGCATGATGCCTTGATGCAGTCCGGCGGTAGCCGCGGTAGTGCCGTGTGATTCTTCAATGGTGGGCCACCATGTCAGAACGGTGTAGAAGAAGAGAGATTGGACGCCCATGAATATTGTGATCTGCCACCCGAGTGCTGAGCGCCAGGGGGAGCGATGGCCGCCTGGATGGGAATCCAAAGCCGCAGCATGATCGTGTTTCGGAAGCGTGCGTCGGCGAAGTTGGGGAAGGAACACCCCAAATCCTATGAGAGCCATAGCAGCCCAGATTCCGAATGCGATCCGCCAACCGTGATCGGTGAGACCGGCGATCGGCACGGCAAGTCCGGATGCGGTTGCGGCGACGGCTGCAGAGACCGCCGAGAAGATGCCGGTCAAACGGCCGGCTTCGGTCGGGAAGTCTCGTTTGAGGAGCGCCGGCAGTAGAACGTTCATTGTTGCGATGGACATGCCGAGCGATACGGTACCGATCCACAGCGCAGGCATCCACGGAACAGAGCGGATCACGATCGCTAAGGCGAGCATGCCGAGTGCTGCTGCGAGTGTCCGTTCCATTCCCCACCGAGCTGCGATGACCGGGGCAACGGGGGAGAACACTGCGAAGCACAGCAGTGGAAGGCTGATCAGCGCTGATGCTGTTGTCGACGAGATATCGAGATCGGTGCGTACCTCACCGAGTAGCGGGCCGACGACTGTGATTGAGGCTCGAAGATTGGCTGCGATGAGAAGAATGCCAGCGATAACGAGTCCTCGGCGCATTATCGGTATCGCGCTCGGGGCAGACGCCACGTTTTCGGTGTCGGAGATGACGTTAGCCATAGGTGTGCCCTTCTGAGATTGTCTGTGCGCTGAACCTCTTGTGTGTCAGCTACTTCGGCATGTTTTGCAGAAAGAGGGATCGGCTGTGGTCCATCAGTCGGACCACTGCGGCGGCTGCGCCGTCCGGATCGCGGTCACGGATGGCCGCAAGCAGCTGCCGGTGTGGGTCGTCGTCGGTCCAAGGTCCGATGAACAGCTGTCGAGTCTCCTTGTCGGACTTACCTTGTGGGATGCTCATGGTGTCAGAGCGATCGAGACTGCGGTAGATGTCCGTGATCAGTTGGTTCCCGCTCGCTGCGAACATCTCCAGGTGGAAGTCGAGGTCGTACTCGACGGATTTGGCGACGTCGGGCTCAGCGTCTCGGCCATCCAAAGCCCGAGTCATTCGGTCGATGTCTTCGGGCAGGGCTCGTTCGGCTGCGAGTCGGGCGGCGTAGAGCTCCAAAGCTTCACGGGCTTCGAAGATTTCGAGCACGTTCTCCGCCGCTGCGCGTCGTTGGAGCGCAATCTCGAGTTCTGAGCTCGCGCAGACGTAGGTTCCGTCTCCCGGGCGCGCTTCGAGGAGGCCGGCATGGACGAGGCCGCGAATGGCCTCCCGGACCGTATTGCGGCTCGCGCCGGTCATTTCGACAAGTTGATGCTCGCCTGGGATCTTCTGTCCTAGTTCCCAGTGACCGGAGGTGATTTGGGACCGCAGCTGTTCCGCGATCTGCACTGAAAGTGGGATGTTGCGTGCGGTGGGTGCGATACGGGGATCCGGCATGAGTCAAATGTAGGACATTTGGCGATTTGTGGATAGGTTTACCTTTGTGATCTAGGGCACTCGGGTTCGGATCGGCCTGGGCGGGTATCGCCCTTCTGCATGTCTGCGTGCACGTGAGTGCTCCTGCCGACCGCGCACGGGGCAGTTGACTCGACTCGGAGGGCAACTGCGATCGATTCCTCGCGGAACCTCATACCTAGCAGGCCCTCACGTGCGGGTCATTGCTGCGATTCCAGCGTCCACGCGGGCTGGTCGGTCACTTCCGGGCCGTCGTGCAGCACCCAAACACACGGCTCGGAGATGTAGGTGGCAGCATCGGTGAACCAGTATGTTTCGTCGGGTGCCCAACCCGCGATGACGCTCGCCGTGTCGGCATCGACCTCGATCGCGGTTCCTGCCGCCGCGAGGTATCCCGTCACGGTAAGGTGCACTCCCTCAAATCTTTCCGCGACCTGCACCCAGTCCGGGATGACCCACCTGCCTGATCGGCCGGTCGTCCGGTACCAAACCTGCCGCGTTTCTGCGGTGACCTCGAGCGGGAACCGTCTGCACAGCTCCGACCAGGCTTGCGCGCTGTCGATCTCGTAGATGCGTGCGCCAGTCGGTGGCCGCAATGCTCGCACGACGACCCGCTCCCATCCCATGCTGTCTTCGACGAACCACAAGCCCGCCGGAGTCCCGTCGAACAGCGCCCTCGTCGAACCCTGAGTGGGTGGATTCGACCACCAATAACCTGACCAGTTCGCCGCGGGATCCACCGGGCGGTCACGTTCAGCTCTTGCTTCCGATTCCAGGGTGCTCGTGCGCCACTCGCTGAGGAGTTGTTGCGCAGCAGGCACCTCGCGTGTGTCTGGAGATTCCTCACCTCGGCTCATGATCGACCATTGGTCGGGCGCGGCAAGCGGGCTGCTCCACCATTGCGCCTGTTCGGATCCGGCAATGTGCTCCGCGACGCGTCGAAGCTCATCTTGCATAACCTCGGTGGCGACGAGGACGTCTTCTCCGTCGGGTTCCTGCCAGTAGCGTGCCGCATCGACGGCTTCTGCGAGGGCGGAGCGTAGATCGACGGCGGTGACGTCGGGGAGCGAGATTTCCGAGAGGCTACGCGCCACATCCTCGGCGGTGACTATTGTCCGCCGGGCCTCTTCGGCGCCCGGGCCGAACAACACTCGGGAGGTGCCTTGCCTGACGTCGAGGTGATAAGCCGCCCGGTGAGCGCTGATGCGGAACATGCCGTCGCCTGGCTCGGGCCGCAGGGCGCGTTCGGCGTCGATCGCATACGCGAGCAGCATCCGTCGCCCGCGCGGTCCCGACAGCAAAATATCCGCAGTGAGCATCTGTTCTCCCGTTTTCTGGTTCAGATGACGGTAGCCGAGGTCAGTGAGATGGAGAGCCTTCTCCCGTGATGTCAGAGCTCCTGGCCGTTTCGTCGCGCACGACATGATCGCCACACACTGCATTCGGCGGCGAAGGCGGACGGAAGGGAGCCCCAGGCTGCTGCCAGTTGCGTGAACGCCGCTTCTTGGGTGTGCGCGATCACTGCCGTCTTTGTGCAGCCGTGGTTTTCGTCGATCAGAGCTCTCTCTGTTCGCCTGTAGTGACTGCGAAATAGGTCCTATTGATTGCTGAGGCTGAACAATAGAGAGGGCTGAAAAGGTTGGGAGACAGGTATTTTGGCGAGAGTGATCCGTGTGCCATCAGTACAGTCTCGACCGGAACCAGTGATCGAGGCTGATCATGTCGATCTGGTGCATGTCGAGACTCAGCTGGGCAGCAGCTTTCACCGCGTCGGCGCGGGGGATAGAGTTCTGGGGCAGAGTCCAGTTGGTCTCTCGTGCATGTTGCTCGAGAAGGTCGATGACTGTCCGCGGGACAGGCTCGTTGACGTGAAGTGTTGAGCCGTAGCGAAATTGCTGTTCTATCGACAACTCGTAGATGGATCGGGCGAGTAGGTCTACGTCGACTACCGACAGGACAGCGCTACCGCCGTCGATGATCGAGTCGAGGCGAGAGACAATTCGCGTCAGTGTCGGAAGAAACCATCTGTCGCCGGGTCCGTACACAAGATGCGGCCGGACGACCAGGCCTCCGGCGTCGCGCACGAACTTCTCGGCGAGAGCGCGCGTGCGACTGGCAGGTGAGAAGGGGCTGAGAGGTGCGCCGTTGACCGGCAAGTCTCGAAACGGTCCCGGCCCGTACACGGCCGCGGTACTGACGTAGAGCAAGCGTTCGACGCCGACGGCGGCGGCCATCGACGCAACGTTCTGTACGCCGTGTTGGTTGACGTGAATGCACTGTTGTTCGTCGTCGCCCACGTACGACACGCAGCAGATGACGGTCGACGCCTGACTCATTGCAACTCGTAGAGAAGCACTTTCGTTGATGTCGCCGATCGCGGTGGCAATTCCGACGCGGCCGAACTGTTTGGCTGCGGTGGCCGTGCGAACGAAACCGATTGCAGCGTTTCCGTCGCGGGAAACCAGCTGTTTCATCACTGCGGAGCCGATGAAACCAGTGGCCCCGAGTACCAGAGTCGTCACGGTGTGTCCGTGTCGAGAGCGTTGCTGCGGGCTCTTTCGACGTATCGTTGAGATTCATTCCGTCGGCAACGAGAGCTGGGTAGATCATGCAGGAGCGTGCTGTCCTGACGCGCCAGGCCGTCATTTTGGGTGCTGCGAAGAGCTTCGAGAAGTTCGGGTACTCCGCCAGTTTGGGCACGATCTTGCAGCACGGGGGTGTGTCGAAGGGGGCGATGTATTTTCATTTCGCGTCCAAGGAGGAGCTTGCGCACGCGGTCATCGCAGCGCAGCACGGTATGGCGATGGAGGGTACCCGGCGGGTTGCTGCGCACTCCGACATCGCGGTCGAAACCCTGGTGCTCGTTTCGCAGGAGATGGCTCGGCAGCTTGTGACCGAGCCCATCGCGCGAGGTGGCATGCGGTTGACGATGGAGATCGGCAGTATTCAAGGCCCCATCGAACAGCCGTACCTCGATTGGATCGAGGCTATCAAGCAGGTGGCAACCCAAGCGGCCGAAGCCGGCGATATCGTCCCGGGCACCGATATCGACGCGTTGGCTCGATTTGTGGTGGGGTCGTTCACCGGAGTGCAGATTCTCTCGGAAATGCTGACGGGCAGAACCGATCTGTACGAGCGGTTGAGTCAGATGTGGAACCTGGTGCTGCCAACGATCGTCCGCGAGGACAAGTTGGCGCACGTCATGCAACTGGCGGCGCTTGCACCGAGAGAGTGGGAACCACCGAGCGCTTGACGTGGAAGACGCGACGAGAAGAACGTGTTCGTTCCCTCTCATGATTGGTCCGCAACTGTAATTTCGAGTTCAGCGGTGGTTTCCAGTTCTTGAGTGAACCGAACTCGGTGCACATGGCCCGACGCGTCAAGGGGGATCGTTGACACCTCGCACGGCGTTTCCCATTCAGTGAACCTCGGAAAGACCGCCGAGAGTGAGGCGATCTTTGTTGCTGGGTTGCCGATGTGAAATCGGAGCGCTTGTCGGGCGGCCTCGAAAAGTATCATTCCTGGGATGTGGTCGACGGGGTGGTCGAAAAGGGAGTGGTTGCGTGGATCGGGAGCGCAGAACATCGCGTGCCGAGCAGGATCAGTGCTGATGAGCACATCTCCATCGGTTAGGCGTCCGACTCGCTCCGATCCGACCACCGCGGCTCCGGAAGGAAGGATGCGTCGGCTCGGGCGGTGGTCTTCTCGTCCTTGCCGAATTCGACGGTATCCCTCGGGGCTGACTCCTCGCGCAACAGCGTTGCATCTGGCGACGTGCCGGTTGCCCTCGCTGAGGATCCCCGACACTTCGACCCCCGAAACCGCTCCGTCGCGATGAGTGAGGTTGTCCACTGTCATCGAGAAACTCAACGGCTCCGCGACTGATTGCACGTCGAGCGCGTCCAGCATCTCGAAGCTGAACGTTTCCATGAGGAACTTGTAGTGCAGTGGAATCTCGTATCGGGTGTGGCACAGAAGCACCACTGCCTGTCGAAATGCTTCTGCCACCCCGAGCGGATCGTGTTGCTCGCTCGATACGTCGAATATCCGGTGCGAGACCGGGAGTTGCACAGCAACCTGGTACGCCGAGTCCGATTCGATCCGGTAGTCCGTCAAGAAAACCTCGGCAACAGCATGTCTGTGGACGAGATGCCGCGGCACTGTGCGTGTGTATTCCATTGATTGAATGCACCTTTCGATGTTCACTCGTGTCTTCGGTGTCGTGTAGGACCTAATATTCGACGTCCGGGCGCGTCATCGAATCGTCAAAATTGACGATCTTTTCGAAGGTCGAGTTCGATCAGGGGCGGCACCCCATCTCGGCGAGTGTGTCTGGGGCACTTCCTGCTAGAAGCGTCCGATCCGAAGTTCCAGTGGGTGTCTGCGTGCGTCGTGACCAGAGCGGCGGAGCATCGCGCATGCCTCCAGCTGGGAATGCACCCCCAGTTTTTGCAGGATGCTTCGGATGTGGGCGCGAACCGTGGTCGGTGCGATGTGGGCGGTTCGAGCAATCGAGTCGACATTCGAGCCTCCGTAGAGAAGGCCCACGATCTCGAACTCGCGATCGGTGAGACTGCTGATTCGTGCGAATTCTTCGGTGCGCAACCGGATGCGTTGTACGAGCGAGGACTTGTCGTGTGCAGACCGAGCGGAGTTGGGGTTGATCGCGGCCTGCAGCTCATCGAGCAGGGATGTGAATGGCAGTTGAGAGTTGAGCACGGCGTGGGCGCCCGCTGCGAGCCCCCGAATCATGGAGTTGCCGCTACTGAGATCGCCGACCAGGACCGATCCCTCGAGCGCGGAGAGCTCCTTCACCTGCCAATCGACGCCCCCGAGTGGTAGGAGAACGAGCGCTCTACCGTGATCGCTGGTGTGATGCCTTAACAGGCTCATGTCTGCGGTTTGTGGCTCGGAATAAGCCCTGGCGCTGATTCCGGCAGCGATTGCATTGGCGAACCCTCGATTGCTATGAGTGGTGTACACGGTGACTGTGCTGGAGAGTGTCATAGCGACTACATCTCCGGTGGAGGTCCGCTCCGCCCGCTCTCTTCGCTGCGAAACCAAAACCGTTGCTTTCAGCGTGGTTTCGTCAGCAGGTTAGCTATCGCAGTGACCTTTCCGCTGATGCGCACGAAGGTTACGGCGATATCGCAGTTGCCCGTCTTCCCATGGAAACTCGCGCGTTCGACACCTGATCATGGACCTTCGAATTATGCTGGGGCGCTGAATATTTGGGCGATGAGTATCCCGTGTAGACGAGTCATTGGGCGTTCCGTCGACGACGTGAACAACTCTCCGGTGTCTCGAGGCATTCAGGCGTCTCGATCGAGTTCCGCGAGGCCGGTGCGTCGCGCCTCAATGTTCCGTGCGCGGCCGGGTCGAGATATTGACTGTTACCGTCAGTTGCACATACCCTGTTCATTGGCGCTGACCTTAGGGAACCCGGCCTGAACCGGCCGATCGTTCTCGGTCACTGCCGACGCCAGAAGTAGCTTCGCGACGACCGACGAAACGAGTTTCCTCATGACACAGCATGTCGACGTACTGATCATCGGCGCTGGCTTGTCCGGAATCGGCGCGGCTTGCCACCTCATTCGTGAGCAGACCGGAAGTACTTACGCGATCCTCGAACGCCGCGAGAACATCGGTGGCACCTGGGACCTGTTCAAGTATCCCGGCATCCGATCGGATTCCGACATGCTCACCTTCGGATTCGGTTTCCGTCCGTGGATCGGAACCAAAGTGCTCGCAGACGGCGCCAGTATCCGTGACTACGTCGAGGAAACCGCCAAGGAATACGGCGTCACCGACCACATCAACTTCGGCCGCAAGGTCGTGGCAATGGACTTCGATCGCGCGACTGCACAGTGGTCCGTGACCGTCCTGGTCGAGGCGACGGGGGAGACCGAGACGTGGACCGCGAACGTCCTCGTCGGCGCCTGTGGTTATTACAACTACGACAAGGGATACCGCCCCGCCTTCCCCGGTGAGGACGACTTCCGCGGTCAGATCGTGCACCCGCAGCACTGGCCGGAGGATCTCGATTACACCGGAAAGAAGGTAGTGGTCATCGGTTCCGGTGCCACCGCGATCACCCTGATCCCGTCGATGGCCCCCACTGCCGGTCACGTCACCATGCTGCAGCGCTCGCCCACGTGGATCCAGGCGTTACCGTCCGAGGACCCTGTGGCCAAGGGTCTCAAGCTTGCACGCGTTCCCGATCAGATCGCTTACAAGATCGGTCGAGCCCGCAATATCGCACTGCAACGCGCCAGCTTTCAGCTCTCACGCACCAATCCGAAGCTGGCGAAGAAGCTGTTCCTCACCCAGATCCGCTTGCAACTCGGCAAGAACGTGGACCTGCGTCACTTCACCCCCAACTACAACCCGTGGGATCAGCGCCTGTGCGTGGTTCCCAACGGGGACCTGTTCAAGGTGCTCAAGAGCGGCAAGGCCGACATCGTCACCGACCGTATCGCCACGTTCACCGAGAAGGGCATCGTGACCGAGTCGGGCCGCGAAATCGAGGCCGACGTCATCGTCACGGCGACCGGCTTGAACGTACAGATCCTGGGCGGGGCGACCATGAGCATCGACGGCGAGCCCGTCAAGCTCAACGAGACGGTCGCCTACAAGAGCGTGCTCTACTCCGACATCCCGAACTTCCTGATGATCCTCGGCTACACCAACGCATCCTGGACGCTCAAGGCCGACCTGGCCGCGTCCTATCTGTGTCGCGTACTCAAGATCATGCGTAAGCGCGACTACACGACTTTCGAGGTTCACGCCGAACCTGAGGACTTCGCCGAAGAATCTCTCATGGGCGGAGCCCTGACCTCGGGCTACATCCAGCGCGGCGACGGAGAGATGCCGCGTCAGGGTGCCCGCGGTGCGTGGAAAGTGGTCAACAATTACTACCGCGACCGCAAGCTGATGCACGACGCCGAGATCGAAGACGGTGTGCTGCAGTTCAGCAAGGTCGATATTGCTGTCGTGCCTGATAGCAAGGTCGCCAGCGCATAGTCGGCTCCACCGGGGGATGGACCGGTCGTACCAGTGGGGACGTCGGAGAATGTGCTGGAGATGTTGCGTCGACGTACCCGCGTCACGGGGTTTGCGATCGGTGAGTTCGCTTCCGTAATCGTCGGTTGTGCACCACCACGGGAAGAACATAGGTAGCGACCATGATCACGGCGAGCAGTCCGAGATAGAGATATGGCCAGGTCCATCCCGCTGCTCGTATGGCCAGCAACGATCCGCCCATGATCAAGGGCATCCCGGCCCCGGCGAGCAGGTCGACGTCACGGGGCGAGACGGGTGGGGTTCCGAGCAGAGGTACGCGGCTGCACGAGTTTTCTCTGATCGTGCGCATCACTGACATGCAGTAGAGGGCGGCGCCGGCGATCGCGATCGCCGCGCCAAGTGCAACTTCGACGACGCCGGTTCTCGCGGACATCAATGCGTAGGCAAACACACCCACCGTTCCCAAAGTGACCGGTGCCGACTTCCAGATCGGCGTCGACTTATGGGTGTCGGCGGGAACACTGACCGGGCGCATCGGTTCGAGAGGCTCCATCAGCTCAGCGTGCCATGCGCCGCTCGGGAAACAAACTGCCTGTGCCGTTTCTGGCAGACTCCGACTGCCTGGCCTGGATGTCGGGACCCCTCACTACGATTCTCATCGTGACCGATTACGACGATCTCTACATGTTCGGTGGCCTCGACGCCTCCTCCCTGCCGCTCCGCCAGCAGCAGATTCTGATGACCATCCGGGATCTCGTGGCTGCCAACGGGTGCACGCCGAGCACGCGGCAGATCGGAGACGCGGTTGGTCTGCGCTCGACGTCGACGGTGTCCAAGCACCTCAAGAGTCTCGAGGAGAAGGGCTTCCTCCGTAGGGGAGCGGCCATGGCTCGGCAGTTGGACGTGCGGCCGTTCCTCGTAGGCGCGAAGGAACAGTCGTCGTCGAATACGGTGACGGTTCCGGTCGTCGGTGACATCGCGGCCGGCGCGCCGATCCTCGCGGAGGAGCACGCCGACGAGGTGCTTGCGCTTCCTCGTGAGCTCGTCGGCTCCGGCACGGTGTTCGGACTTCGGGTGCGTGGTGAGTCGATGGTCGACGCAGCGATCTGTGACGGTGACGTCGTCGTGGTGCGCCGCCAGGACGAAGCTCATTCCGGTGAGATCGTCGCCGCGATGATCGACGGCGAGGCCACGGTGAAGGTGCTCCGGCGTCGCGACGGTCACGTGTACCTCGAGCCTCGCAATCCCGCGTACAGCGTCATCGACGGCGATCGCGCGGTCATCCTGGGCAAAGTTGTTTCCGTGATGCGCCGTATCTGAGAGGTGTCCGGTCTCAACGACGTCTGGCGCGGGGACCGCCGTATTCCTCATCGGTGACTTTGTCGCCCCATGTAGTTTCGGTGCTTCCGCCGCCGGGTCCTTCCCACAGCGCAAGGTGGGTCATGAAACGGTCGGGTGCTGCGCCGTGCCAGTGTTCCTCTCCTGCCGGGGTATAGATGGTCTCGCCCGGATGAACTTCGACGATCTCGCCGCCGCGAGCTTGAACCAGCGCGGTCCCGGAGACGATGTGGAGGGTCTGTCCGAGGGCGTGGGAATGCCAGTCGGTTCGCGCGCACGGTGCAAAGCGAACCATGTTGGCGCGCATCCTCGACGGCTCCTGTCCGGCGTAGATGACGTCCCACCAGACGTCGCCGGTGAACCAGTCGCTGGGTGCTTTGCTGGTGGGCTGGGGCTTCAAGATTTCCATGAGGTCTCCTCGGAATCGAAAGGGGCGGTTCAGTTCTGCGTCAGCGGAACAAGTCGAATGGTGTTGGGTGCGGCGGCGCGGCCGGTGACGGAGCCGACGATCTGCGGGCCGTAGCGGTCGTACTTGGTGTGATAGGCGGAGTCGATCGACGAGTGGGCATCCGGTGCGGCGGACTCGAACGCCACGTCCCGCTCGATTCCTCCTGCTCGGATTCGGCCCGTTCCACTTGCCGTTGCTCGGACGAACCACGGGTTGTCGGTTCCGTAGGCCGAGCGAACGTACAGTTGGTTGTCGGTACGGACAACCCAAATCGTGACGTACGGCCTTGCGGTTCCGTCTCGGCGGTACGAGGAGACCTGCAACTCCTCGGCGTCGCCGATCTTGGTCAGTTCAGCCTCGGTCCACGAGTGCGACATCTCGGCTTCCTTTCTCCTGGTCGAATTGCTTTGCGGTACTTCGCGTTCTCGTAGCCGGGACGATCAGTGCGAGGACGATGACGAGACAAGCGGCGAGCAGGGCGGTGCCTGCGGTGAGAGCCGTTGATACGTGATCGGTGAGTGCCGTTGTAGCGTCGTCGGCAGAGGATCCGGCGCCCGCGGAGACTGCGACGAGGATGCCGAGTCCGAGGGCACTGCCCAGTTGATGTGCAGTGTTGACCAATCCTGATGCGGCACCGGCATATTCGGCCTGTACCCCGGAGATGCCAGCAGAAGTCAGTGGGGCGAAAGCCAACCCCTGTCCGGCGCCGATCAAGATCATCGGAAGTGCTATCGCAGTGAGGTACGTGCTGCCGGGATGGACCAGACTGAGCCACGCCATCCCGGCCAGGGTGACGGCAATGCCAACCGACAGAATTGCGGAATTTCCGAATCGCGGTGTCAGTCGCGGAATAAGCATCGCCACAGCAAAATTGACGATCGTCATCGGGAAGAAGGCGATGCCTGCTTGGAACGCGCTGAAGCCCATGACGCCTTGGAGTAGCTGAGTCGTGAAGTAGAAGAATCCGATCATGGCACCCAGATAGAGCATTCGGGCGGCGTACGCCCCGGATCGCTCCCGGCTACGGAACAACCTCAGTGGCATGATCGGCTGCTCCGCTCTCGCTTCGTTGAGGAAGAGCAAGGTCAGTAGTATCGCCCCGGCCGCCAGTGTCGCAACGGTGATCGGTGAGGTCCACCCCGCTTCGGCCGAGTTGACGGTGCCGAAGACGATCGCGGTCATCCCGAGTGTGGCGAGAACAGCGCCGGCCACATCGAAACGTCCGGAGTGGGGCTCGGTTTCCGGAATGAACCGGGGAGCGAGAGCGATCATCGCGATACCGATCGGAACGTTGATGAAAAAGCCTGCGCGCCAAGACACCCAGTCGGCAAGGGCGCCGCCGATCACGAGTCCGAGGCTGGCGCCTATTCCCGCAGCAGCGCCGTACCAGGCAACAGCGCGCGTTCGCTCCGGGCCGGGCGGGAAGCTGGCGGTCAGCAGTGACAGCGACGCCGGGGCCACCACTGCGGCTCCGACGCCTTGGAGAGCGCGCACTGCGATGAGCCACCAACCGTTCGGCGCGACCCCGACGAGAAACGACGCAATCGCGAAAATCGCGAGACCGGCCACGAATACGCGACGACGGCCGAAGATGTCCCCGAGACGAGCACCCAGCAGGAGAAGCCCGCCGAACACCAGGGTGTAGGCGTCCTGGACCCAGGACAACCCGGTTGCCGAGTAACCCATGCTGCTTTGGATGCTGGGTAGCCCGGTGAAGATGATCGAATTGTCGAGCAGGATCATGAAATAGCTGATCAGAATGATCGCCAGGATCGCGGTGGAATTGATGCGACCGGCAACGGGACGGTTGGCAGTGTGGGTCACGCGCTTCTTCTTCGCAAGTGGTGGACTTTCGCAAGTGGTGGACTACGGGCGGACGAGGACCTTCAACGATTCACGGGAGTCCATGGCTCGGTAGCCTTCCGCTACGTCGTCGAGTCCGACGGTGTGGTCGAAGACCTTGCCCGGCTCGATCTTTCCATCGAGCACATCCGGCATCAGCTCTTCGATGTACGCGCGCACCGGGGCCGGTCCACCGGTGAGTGTGATGTTGGGTCCGAAGAGTGTCCCGAATCCGATTGGAGCTTCTTCGTATTGTGGTACCCCGACTCGGCTGATGACGCCGCCCGGTCGGACAACTCCGAGCGACTGCTCGTAGGCAGGCATGTGACCTACCGCTTCGAGGACGACATGAGTGCCGTCGCCTCCGGTCAGTTCGCGGACTTTCTCGATGCCCTCGTCTCCACGTTCGGCAACCACGTCGGTGGCTCCGAACTCGAGACCGAGATCCGTGCGGGTCTTGTGGCGCCCCATGAGGATGATGCGCTCGGCGCCGAGGCGTTTGGCGGAGAGCACTGCCATCAGCCCCACGGCTCCATCGCCGATGACCGTGACCGTAGTGCGTTGGTTGACGCCACCCTTGACCGCCGCGTGATAGCCGGTGCCGAAGACGTCGGAGAGTGTGAGCAGTGACGGTAGGAGTTCGGAATCCTCACCGACCGGCGCCTTGACCAGGGTGCCGTCTGCCAACGGCACTCGGATGGCCTCTGCCTGACCGCCTCCGATCCCGTTTCCGGCCCAGAATCCACCGTGTCGGCAAGACGTCTGCAAGCCTTCGCGGCAGAAGTCGCACGTCCCGTCGGACCAGGCGAAGGGGGCGATGACGAAGTCGCCCTTCTTCAACGTGGACACCTCGCGACCGGTCTCTTCGACCACTCCGACAAATTCGTGGCCCATCGGGGAACCACCGGGCGTGGCCGGCATGTTGTGGTAAGGGTGCAGGTCAGAGCCGCAAACGCACGCCCTGACGACCCGTACGATCGCGTCCGCCGGCTGCTGCAGTGCCGGATCGGGCACGGTTTCGACTCGAACGTCTCCGGCGCCGTACATGATGGTTGCTCGCATGGTGTCCCCTCTTGCTTCTGGTGTCGCGTGCTTCGAAGTCGACGTTTCGGCGTGGACCGGTCGACTGCTATCAGTCAACGCCGCGCCTCGCGGGCGCGGGAGTGTCTGTTGTTCCAGGTAACGGCAGTACCTCCCTCGGTCTTCGCCGCTCGAGTAACGTGAACTGCATGGACAACCGAGCCGAGATCCGCGAATTCCTCAGCTCCCGTCGTGCTCGCATCACACCCGAGCAGGCAGGGCTCCCGGCTTACGGCGGAAACCGTCGCGTCAAGGGGTTGCGCCGTGAGGAAGTCGCTCTGCTCGCCGGTGTGAGCATCGACTACTACGTGCGCATGGAACGCGGAAATTTGGCGGGAGCGTCGGACTCGGTGCTCGAAAGTCTTTCCCGAGCACTGCAACTCGACGAAGCCGAAACTGCCCATTTGTACGACCTCGCGAAGGCCGCCAGTGCAGGCGCACCGAGTAGAAAGCGTCCCGCCCCCAAGGGCGTGAGCCCGGCGATTCAGCAGATACTCGACGCCATCACCGACGCACCGGCGTGGGTACGTAATGCCAGGCACGACATGCTGGCGGCCAATCGTATGGCGCGCGCGTTGTATTCGCCGGTGTTGGCCGATCCACGTAGGCCAGCGAACAACGCCCGCTTCGTGTACCTGGACCCGGCATCGCAGGACTTCTTCGTGGATTGGGAGCGCGCGGCAGACGACATCGCCGCGATGCTCCGCTCGGAAGCGGGGCGCAATCCCCATGACAGGGCGCTGACCGAGCTCATCGGTGAACTTGCCACTCGCAGTGAGGTATTCCGCACCCGGTGGGCGAAACACAATGTGCGCTTTCATCGGACGGGATTCAAGAAGGTTCGTCACCCCGTCGTCGGCGACCTGGAGCTGAACTTCGAGGCGATGGAACTGCCGTCCAATCCCGGGCTGACACTGCTGGTCTACACCGCGGCGCCGGGGACGCCCACGGCTGACGCACTCAAACTCCTGGCGAGTTGGGCGGCAACCCAGGATCAGCTGGATCCGGCGAACGACAGCGAAGCGGCGCTCTGAATTCGATCGACAGGTAATCGTGTCGATTCAGCTCAGATGCGTTACTGCCCAAGCTACCTGGTCTCCACCTCGTCGTTTCGCCCGATACATCGCGTTATCGGCGTCGGCAAGAATCCGATCGATGGTTCCCGAAGCGTCCGGGATTGTCGAGGACAGCCACACGCTGGCTCCGACGCTCACGGAAATCGACTGCCGGCCGGCGGGCCGCGATATCGAATTGTGAATGTCCACCACGGTTTGTTCGATGCGACGTGGCTCCACGGGCATGAGAATCACGAACTCGTCGCCGCCAGTCCGCGCCACCAGCCCGACCTCTCCGACCACCGAGTTCAGGCGCCGGCCGACTGTCACCAGCATCCGATCGCCTTCCGCGTGACCCAGTTTGTCGTTGACGCTCTTGAACGAATCGACATCGATCACCACCGCAAGGACTACGTGTCCTTGGAGTTCGCCGACACCGAACAACTGTTGCCAGACATTGTGCAGCCCACGTCGATTCAGGGCAGCGGTGAGTGGATCACGCCAAGAGTGTCGTGCGTCGTCGGTCAAATACAGGACGAGGAAATGCACGGTCATCGAGGCTGAAGCGATAACACACCCGATGACGAATCCAGTGGACACCGACAGCGAAGAGTCGGTATCCGGATCGGTTACAGCTCGAATTGTCAGTAGCGCAACGACGAACAGCGCACCGGTGATCTGTGCGGTGACTATTCGAGGGCTGTGGAATACCGACGAATAGTTCGCGACGACCACGAACAGAACGGTGCCGGTCAATGCCAGGAAGCTCGAATGGATTCCGGCGAGAAGTATCAAGGACAAGCAGATATTGGTGAGCGAAACGAAACGAACGGATTGATGGTGACTCGGCCAAGACCGACCGAGTGACCAGCGAATCATGCAGTAGAGCGCGATCATGCATGCTGCGCCCGCCGCGAGCCGTTCAGGGAGCTCGGTTGCGCCACCCTTCACGAATTGAGCCAGTACGGCGAGTGCCACGAACACAGCACACCAAAAGGTGACGACCACCCTGGCTGTCCCCAACATCGATCGAGCAGCCAGGAACCTCGGGAACCATTCGCCGTCGTACGCAAGAGACCACCAGCGACTCAACAGTCCCGTTGTTTGACGAATGTTCTGCCCCAACCCCGCAGCGCCACTGACTCCCATGAAACCCCCTCCGAGATCTTGCGAAAATTCCCGGAAGATTCTTCGTCAAGATTTGATCCCCGAACAAGGTACCCGATAGTTGAACGATGGATTGCCGTCTCGTGGGGTGTGGGCTGCTCTAGGGTGTGATCGGTGTGGTCAGGATCTTTCTGAGTGCCGGAAGGTCCAGGGTTGCAGCAAGATCTGCAATAGTGACCCCCGACAGTGATGCGCGCCAGGCTTTTTCGGCGTCGGCCATGACCTTGGCGATTCCGCAGGCGGAACGGCACTGTTCCGGTGGGGCGGCGAGGATTCCTTGCTGTCGAATCTCCGTGCACCGGAACGCAGGTTCGGTGCCGTCAACGGCCTGTACGACGTCGAGAACGGTGATCTTCTCGGGAGCCCGGGTGAGAACGTACCCGCCGTCTCGGCCCTCGGTCGGATTGACCAGACCGGCGTGCGCGAGCGCTCGCAGATGCTTCGCCAGGTATGTCTTCGACACCCCGTGAAGTTCGGCGAGTCTGGCTGTGGGTACCGGCCCTTCGGACTGGCTCAGAACCACGCAGCAGTGGAGTGACCACTCCACGCCTCCGGAAAGCTTCATGATTGGACTCTATCGACGCCGCGGAAAGCGGTGCGGGCCGGACGTCGCTCGAGTTGTCGACGTCAGGCCTTCTCGGCAAGCCACGCGTCGTATGTTGTCGGCGCGATCCATGCATCTGCACCGGGTGTCGGGGTCAGTGCCGAGTTGTCGAGTTTCGCGCCGAAGTAGCCGGCTTCGGGATCGGAGATAACCGAACGCTTGTCGCCGGTGACGAGGAACAAGCGCCGGACCAGTTCGTCGATGCCCAGCGGTTCGGGTCCGGCAATCTCGACCGTGCCGTTTTGCGGCGCGCCGATCACTACCTCGGCGACGTGGGACACGACGTCTCTAGACGCGATGGGTTGCAGATGTCCCGGCGTTGCGTGGACGGCGCCGTCGGTGGTTCCCGCGTCGGCGATTCCGGCGACGAACTCGAAGAATTGGGTCGATCGGACGATCGTGTAGGGGGTCGGGCCCGCTTTGACCAGGTCTTCCTGGGCGACCTTGGCTCGCATGTACCCGGAATCGGGCAGTCGATCGGCACCCACGATGGACAGGATGACGTGGTGCCCGACGCCTGCCTTCTCCTCCGCGGCGAGGATGTGGCCGGTTCCGTCGCGGAAGAAGGCCAAGACGTCGTCGTCCGACCACGAAGGGGAATTGGTCAGATCCACGACGACGTCGGCACCCTCGACTGCCTCGGCGATACCTGCGCCGGTGGTGATGTCGATCCCGTCGCCGCGACCGAGCGCCTTCACGTCGTGCCCGGCGTCAGCGAGCTTGGCGGCGACCTGGCTTCCGATGAGTCCGCTTCCAAAAATGACGATCTTCATGTTTTTCTCCTTTACTCGGATAAGTAGTGTCCAAGTATACTCGGACACTACTTATCCAAGTCAAGGGTTGCCCGGTCAGTCGAAGAGTTCGGCGGCCAGTGCTTCGTAGGTCGCGATCGGATCACCTTCGGCGGGAAGTGCTTGGATCGCAACGTGATCGGCACCCGCCGCGACATGCTCCCGAAGTCGATCCGCGATGGACTTCGCGGTACCCCGCGCAACCAGGGCGTCGATGACGCGATCGTTCCCCTCGTTGGCCAACTCTTCGGGCGCAAAACCGAGGCGCTCGAGATTGCTCGTGTAGTTGCGCAGATACAGATACGGGTTGGCGACGGCGGGGCGACCGATTGCTCTGGCCTTCTCCGGATCGGTTTCCAGGACGACCTTGTGCTCGGGGGCCAGGATCTTCGAAGGGCCGAGGATTTCGCGAGCTTCGGCCGTGTGTTCGGGGGTGGTCAGGTACGGATGCGCGCCGGCGGCGCGAGCGGCGGACAGTTTCAACACCTTCGGCCCCAGTGCGGCGAGGACGCGCCGCGATTCCGGGACCTGGGCCGCGTCGAGTTCGTCGAGGTACGACACGAGTGAGGCGTACGGCTTGGTGTAGTCGCCGGTCGCCTCCGGATGCCCGACGCCTACGCCGAGCAGGAATCGACCCGGGTGCGCGGCTTCGAGTCGGTGATAGGACTCCGCCACCTCAGCCGCAGGTGAGGACCAGATGTTGACGATTCCGGTTGCCACGGTGATGTGCTCGGTCGCGTCGAGAAGTTTCTCGGCGATCCGTAGATCGGCGCGTGGGGAGCCGCCGATCCAGATGGTGCCGAAACCGAGTTTCTCGATCGCAGTTCCCAGCTCGGGCGGCAAACCAGCCGCTCCTCGCCAGATTCCGTAGGTGCCCAGGTCAGGTGTTTTCGTAGTCTCCGTCACAGCGGGTGCAACTCGGCTGCTGCCGGGATCTATTCCTTCCGTCGTCATTTGCCCGGCGCGCGGTAGTCGGTCGGTCGCTTGACTGCCTCGTCGATCTGCTCCGGCGTGAGCAGTGTGATCGACTCCGAGCGTGCTGCACCTGCCGCAGCCGTGCGAATGCTCAATGCGGCTGCCGCGACGTCGTCCGGCAGGTTGCCGATCACGAACATGTCGTGACCGCCCAGTGCGAAGTGGCAGGATTCGACAGTGCCACCGATGCTTTCGACCATTCGCGTTATCGCGTCGCGCCGCGCAGTGCCTCCCTCCTGCTGTAGACCGGCGGCGCCGGAGGGTGAGTACGTCACTTGCCAGAGGTATTTCGGCATTTCCACTCCTAGCTCGGGATGGGTACTTCGATCGTGTACCCGTAGGGCGCTCGGTGGCAATGGGTAGGGGACAATCACGGCATGGTTGGAACTCCGGTGATCGTGACTATCGTGTCCGTGTGTGTAGGTTTTGTGATCTTCATGCTCGCTGCCAGTGGTGCACGCGGAAAGTGGGACCGTCGCCTCGTGATCGCGTTGTTCATCGGTGCGGTGGTGTGCCTGACCGTCGTACCGGTATCCGTCGCGCTCAGCGCCGGAGTTTGAAACACGGAGTGCCAAAACGCTCGAGTGCCGCTTAGTCTGAATCGATGGCAGATATTCGGGTAGGTATCTCCGGGTGGACGTATCCCGCGTGGCGCGGAGATTTCTATCCGAAAGGTCTTGCTCACCGCAAAGAATTGTCTTATGCCGCAGAGAGATTGACGTCGATTGAGATCAACGGCTCGTTCTACGCGCTGCAGAAGCCGGAAAGCTACACCAAATGGCGCAGTGAAACTCCCGAAGATTTTGTGTTCGCGATCAAGGGCGGCCGGTACATCACGCACATGAAACGACTGCTCGACGCCCGTGACGGACTCGCCAACTTCTTCGCCGCCGGAACACTCGCCCTCGGCCCCAAACTCGGACCGATCCTGTGGCAACTACCTCCGACGCTGCAGTTCGAACCGCAGCGGTTGACCGACTTCTTCGACGGTCTTCCCCGCACCACGCAGGCTGCAGCCGATCTGGCAGCACAGCACGACGACAAACTCACCGAAGACCGAGTGTTCGCCCAGACCGAGAGGGACGTGCCGATTCGCTACGCGGTGGAAGCGCGGCACGCCAGCTTCGAGACCGACGAAGCCGTGGACCTGATGCGCGAGCACTCCATCGGTTTTGTCGTCGCAGACACCGCCGGCAGATATCCCCGCATCACCACTCCTACTGCCGATTTTGTCTACGTGCGGATGCACGGGGACAAGGAACTGTATGCGAGTGGGTACACCGACGAAGCTCTGGACAAGTGGTCCAAGCGCTTTCGGGATTGGATGGACGAGGGCCTCGACGTGTACGTCTACTTCGACAACGACATGAAAGGCTTTGCGCCGCACAACGCAATGTCCTTGTTGGAGCGGCTGCGCTGACGGATCGCCTGGCCTGTCGGTGGGATGTGGAAGGCTTCCGCATGAACGCGAGGACCGAGGAGATACCACGATGACGCCAGACCAGCGGACGCCGGAACAGCGGACGCCAGAACAGAGCTGGCCGACGCATTGGCCGAAGGTCGCCCGTGACATCGCCGATGCCACGGCCGACGCACTCGCCGCGGTGCGGGCGGCAAATCGTGACGGACTGCTCGTGGCTGTCGAGGAACTGCGCGGGCTCTCGTTCGAGCAGGTCAGCTCGGTTCACGCGGCGATCGTGCGCGAATTGCTAGAGGACACGCATCCGGACGGCTTGTCCAGCGAGGACGTGCAGGATGCGCTCACTGTTTGCGCCAAGTCCACGATCGTGTGGCTGCCGGATCTGGACGTGCAGGCGCTCGCTGCGGTCTACACCGGGGCGCTCGGGATTTCGGATCTGGAAGACGATTCGTTCCGCATCGGGCACGGCGCGTACCTGCGTTCGGCGGTTCTGGTCATCGGGAGTTTGTCGACCGGAGTGAAGAAAGCTCAGAGCGCGTACATTATTCGTGCAATCGACGAAATCGCACGTGCTCAGACCATCGAGATGCCCTGAGCGTCAGTTCGTAAATCGAATTAGGCTGAGGTCATGTCCAAGATCGCCAGCGCAGATCGTGTGTCGTTTGCCGAACTCCTCGAGTTCATCAGGCCGCGCCATCGGGCCACGTTCGTCACGGTGAAGAAATCCGGCGAGCTGCAGATCTCTCCGGTGACGTGCGGGGTCGACGACGAGGGTCGGATCGTCATCTCCACGTACCCGGAACGGGCCAAGGCCGCGAATGTCCGCCGCACCCCGGCGGTGTCTCTGTGTATCCACTCCGACGAGTGGAACGGCCCGTACGTCCAGGTGAACGGGACCGCGGAGTTGATCGACCTCCCGGACTCGGTGGAACCGTTGGTCGACTACTACCGATCCATCGCCGGTGATCATCCCGACTGGGACGAGTACCGCGAAGCCATGCGCAAGCAGGGTAAGAGCCTGATCCGCGTCACCGTCGACTCCTGGGGTCCGATCGCAACAGGCGGGTTTCCGCCCGGACGCTGACGCTATCGAGTAGGCGGCGAGAGTTCGACTACATGCGCGTCTTTGGCGGCCAGCGGCTCTTTGCAGTGCGCGCACACAACTTGGGCGTGCAGGATCTCACCGCAACGGTGTTCGACGACGGTTGGCGGTGGACCCGTCGTCGCAAAGGCGTCCCCCCATTCCATGAGCGCCATCAGAATGGGATAGAGCGCCTTCCCTGATTCGGTGGCGACGTATTCGTAGCGCGGTGGATGGTCTTCGTAGCGTCGCTTCGCGAGGACGTCGGCGTCGACAAGGGTGCGTAGACGCGCGGCGAGGATGTCGCGGCTCGCACCCGTGCCCGCGGCGATCTCGTCGAACCGTCGTTGCCCGAGGGCGATTTCTCTGAGCACCAACAGTGACCACTTCTCGCCGACGACCTCCAAGGCGTTGGCGATGGAGCAGTTGCGTCCTTTTGTCGCCGTCATCTCTGGGCCCCTGTTAGTTGGAAATGTTAGTTGGGAATTCCAACTTAGCACTTGACGGCACGTATTTCGAGGCGGAAGGTGAGTCGAGAAATCCAACCGAGCAGATGAGGGGTCGACATGACGGAATTGAATCTCGAGGCAGCAAGCGGATTTGTCAGCGCTGCCGGATTGCAACTGGACGAGGTGTCCGGCACGAAGGTTGTCGGGCACATCGATCTGTCCGAGGAGCATCACACGCCGTGGGGCGTAGTCCACGGCGGTGTCTACACGACTGCCGTCGAGTCCGCCGCGAGCATCGGGGCCAGCACTGCAGTGGCGGACCGTGGCGAATTTGCCGTCGGAGTGCACAACGGAACGGATTTCCTGCGGGCGCGTACGGGTGGGCGCGTGGACGTCGTGGCTGTGCCGATACAGCAGGGCCGGGTTCAGCAGTTGTGGTCGGTGGTCATCACCGATCCGGAATCGGGCAAAGAGGTGGCGCGCGGTCAGGTGCGTTTGCAGAACGTGCCGCTGCCGAAGTAGGTCAGTCCCAGATCCCCGAGTCGATGTTGAGTGAGATGCGTTTGAGCAGTGCCGTCAGTTGGGCACGTTCGTCCTCGTCGAGTCCGGTGAGTACTTGACGGTCTCGCTCGACGCGTCGGGGAAACTCTGCCTCGACCAATGCGCGACCGGCATCGGTGAGTTGAAGCAGAACCACTCGTCCGTCGTGTTCGAAGCGCTGACGCTCGACAAAGCCCAGCTTGGCCAGGCGGTCTGCGTGTTTTGTGGTGGCGGCGCCGCTGACCATCGTGACGGCGGTGACTTCGCTCGCCCGCAGGGGACGGTCACTGCGAGCGAGTGCACTCATCACGTCGAATTCGGCGCGAGAGACCCCGCTGGACGCCAGTGCGCGGTCGAGCTGGTGAAGAGACTGCGCGTTGATGCGGGCGATCCGGCCCATCACCTCGACGGGAGCAGTGTCGAACTCGGGGTAGGCGCGCTTCCATTCGCGACGGACTTTGTCGATGAAGTCGTCTTCGGATCTGTTCGCCGCGCCCATGGCCCCATCCTAGCGACAGATTTCACATTACTTCACAAGTAATTTACTAGTGAAATAAATGTATGCTGGGTGGGTGAGCCGAACCGAAACCGCAGCCAGGACGCCCAGCCGTCTCACTCATTCGAGTGAAGCCATTGCACATACCGTCTCCGGGGCGACGTGGCGAGCGGCTTTTCGTATCGGATCCGCGGACGCGACCATCGCCCCGGCGATCAGAGTCGGACTCGCCACCGCCGTAGTCCTCGTGGTCGGCGGACTGCTCGGGCATCGGGAATTGGCCGGCTTCGCGGCCTTGGGTGCGCTGTGTGCCGCGTTCGGCAGGTACGAGCCGTATCCACGGTTGGCCGGCAAGCTGGCAATGGTGGGTGCTGCACTGGTGGTTTCGATTGCCTTCGGCGGCGCCATGGGTGTCGCGGGCGTTCCGATGTGGTTGCAGATCGGCATCCTCTCTTTGCTTGCGGGTGCGTCGTACTGCTTCATGTCGGGCTTCCGGATCACCGGGCCAGGGCCCGTCATCCTCGTCTTCGCGGCGACCGGTGCAGCCGGATATGCCTCCAGCGTTGATGATTTGGCGCGGTTGGTCACTGCCGGTGCGCTCGGAGTTCTGGTCGGTTGGGCGGCCGCGATGCTCCCAGCGCTCGTACTGCCGATGGGACCTGCCCGCCTGGCAGTTGCCCGTGCAGTTTCTGCGGTGGGGCGTCTCGAACAGTCCGGCGCAGACGGAGTGGAACCGGCGCTCGGATCGATTGCCAACGCCCGCTTGGTTATTGCGTCGAGTGGCCGGATCAAGTCGACCGTCGATCACGGACGCGAACTGGTGGCGGTGCTCGACGAAGCAGAAGCGGCAGTTCAGGAGTGGCAGTTGCACGGCGACGCCACCCTGATTCGCAGCATTGCTCGGCACGAGAAGGAGCTTCGGAAGCTCAAGCGTTCCAGCATGATCGAACACGATCTCGCACCGGCAAAGAACCTGGCCGCGCCCGAAGGCTATTTTCTCGAAGGATTGAATCGGCTGTATTCGCGCCCGGTGCGGATGAATGCTCTCCGCATCGTGGCAGCGTCGGCTCTGGCCGGTTGGCTCGCGGCGGGAGCCGGGTTGGAGCATCCGCTCTGGGCGTCGATGGGTGCCATCGCCGCGATGCAGGGGCTGAACTACAAGCAGACCGTCCAGCGTGGGATTCAGCGGTTGGTGGGAAATGTAGGTGGCGCCGTCGTCGCTGCTGCTCTCATCGCATTGACGCTCGGCTACTGGCAAGCGGTTGCCGTGGTCGTGATTCTGCAGACTGCTGCTGAGCTGCTCGTGATCAAGAACTATGCACTGACATCACTGGCCGTCACCCCGATGGCACTGCTCCTCATCGGTTTCAGTGCTCCGATCGGGACCGAAGCGGCAGTGGCTCGCGTCGCGGACACTCTCATCGGCGTGGTGATCGGTGTTGTCGTCGCCGCTGTGACGATCAGTCGATCGGATCGCCACCACGTCACCGTGTAACCGGTACTGCCGTGTTTCCGGTACTGCTGTGTTTCCGGTACTGCGTAGGCTCCTGCAGGTGGAGGACAGCACGCCGGTCGACGGCCGGAAACTGCGTTACCAGCATCGCCGTGCCGAATTGCTCGAGCAGGTAACCGCGTACGTCACGGCGAACGGCGTCGGTGAACTGTCCATGCGGCCATTGGCCAAGGATCTGGGGATCAGTCATGCGACACTCATCCATCATTTCGGTTCGAAGGAACAACTGCTCACTGAAGTAGTTGCCACCCTGCGAGACAGTTCTTCTCTCGACATCTCTTCCGGGACCGACATCGTCGAGATGTTGACGAGTTACTGGAATGGGCGCACATCAGCGGAATCGTTGCCGAACTTTCGCTTGATGTTCGAGATCTACGGACAGGCGTTGTTGCATCCGGAGCGGTATCGCGAGTTTCTCGACCATGTGGTGGGGGACTGGTTGGGTGGTTTGGCGGAAGCTGCGCTCGCGCACGGATGTCCACCCGATCGCGCTGATCGCTACGCGACGATCGTGTTGGCGCAGATTCGCGGGTTGACGCTCGATCTGGTGACCACCGGTGACCGCGTCAGAATCGACGCGGCGTTCGCCGAATTCGCGGCTGCGATGGGCGCTCTGGCCAGCTCCTGGAAGGCGATCTGACGCTCCGAATGCCGTGACGCTTCAGGCGATCTGCTCGAACAGGGACACGATGATCCCTTCTGGCCCCCGGACGTAGGCCATGCGCACGCTGTTCTCGTACTCGCCGATCCCGCCGATGAGTCCGTAACCGTCCGCAGCCACCGCGTCGACCGCAACCTGGAGATCGCCCACCTCGAAAGACACGTTGCGTATCCCGATCTCGTTGGCCATCGGAGCAGGCGATCCGGGTACGTGCTCGGGCGTGACGAAGGACGAGAGCTCGAGCCGTGATCCTTCGCCCGGCGGGCGCAGCATGGCGATTTCGCACTTGGCTCCAGGGATACCGCAGACGGTTTCCACGAACTCACCCTCCACGGATCCGGTGCCCTCCACCTCGAGACCCAGACCGACGAAGAATGCCGTCGCTGATTCGAGGTCCGCGACGGTGATGCCGATGTGGTCGAAACGCTGTACGTGTGCCATGGACACATCCTCCTACTGTTTTTTCGTGCGGTTCGATGCTAGGTCGGAGTTGGGGCCGGAATCTCGACATATACGTTTCACGAAGCTGCAAGATTTTGCTTGACCGATCGGTTAAACAAAATCTACGATAACGTCCAACGAGGTCGCCCACCGCACGAACCGGAGTCGTCAGACGTGAAATTCCAGTCGAAGTCGTTTGCCCGCATATCCATCGCAGCCCTCTGTGCTGCAACGATCGGCTCCGCCGTTGCTGCGCCCATCGCGTCCGCACAGGCACCGAGCGCGTCGCAAGCCACCGGCACTGTGGTGTCGAGTGAGCCGCTACCGAAAGATCTGTGGATTCCGGGTACCGCCGACGCCAAGCGATTCACGTACTGGACCATCGGTTCCAACGGCGGGCCTGCGCTGAGCAGTGGCGCATACTACGTCCCGGCCGGTCCGGCACCGGAAGGTGGTTGGCCCGTCATTGCGTGGGCGCACGGCACCACGGGACTCGACGATTCCTGTGCCCCTTCGCTGGTCGGTCCTGGCCTGCCCGAGCGCGACTACCCCTACCTGGGGCGTTGGCTCTCCGAGGGCTACGCCGTAGTCGCCACCGACTACGTCGGTCTGGGAACACCGGGGCTGATGCCGTATCTCGACGGAAAGGTGGAGGCGCACAGCGTCGTCGACTCGGTCAAGGCTGCTCGGGTGATCGACCCCACCATCTCGAATCGGTGGGCAGTGGTCGGACAGTCGCAGGGCGGCGGAGCGGCCATCACGACGGCGCGCTACGCCACTGAATACGGTGGGGATTCTCTCGACTATCGCGGCGGGGTGGGTACCGGAGTGCCGGCCAACATCGAGTTGACCCTCCTGCCTGCCGGTCCGGGCTTCCCTCCCATCGCCCTCGGCGGCGGATTGACGTCGTACGCGCTCTACATCCTCGCGGGCTTGCGGGAAGCGCACCCCGAGATCGACTTGAATTCCTACCTGAACGACTTGGGAAGGGAAAAGGTCGACTCGGCCGAAAAGCTCTGCGCCGCAGACCTGGACGAGGCATCCAAGGATCTGGTCCTCGGTGACATCTTCTCCCGCCCGCTCAGTCAGATCCCGAACTTCCAGGGTCTGCTGAACGATTACATGGGTGTACCGACCAGTGGATACGATCGCCCCATCTTCATCGGCCAGGGCTTGCTCGATGTGGATGTCCCTGCACCGTCTGCACTTTCGCTGGTTGCAGCGTTGGTCGCCAACGGTGAACCGGTCACGTTCAAGACCTACAACACCGACCATAGCGGCGCTTTGGTCGAATCACAGGCTGACACGATTCCGTTCGTCGCGAACCTGTTCCGTTAGACATATCGAGAATCCAACTCATCCGAGGGTTGCTGTCGCACAACTGCGACAGCGACCCTCGGTCATTTCTGTGACTCCTTGATTGCGTTCAGCCGCGCCTCGAGGCCGTCGAGGACACGGTCGAGTGTGTAGCGATAGTGTTCTGCCCGTGTTGCTTCCGCAGCATCCGGTGGACCGGCGAACTTCCCGATCAGTGTCTCCATCGATGAACGAGGATCTGAGGGTCCGTCGTTACTCAGTCGTTCCAGCATCGCGCTGTGATCGGGTGAAGGCTGTCCGCTGGGAATGCGCCTGGCGTCGTTCATGGCGATCAGTGTGATTGTCGAGGTGAAGGCGACGGTGTAAGCCTGAGCGGCTTCTTCCCCGAACCCGGCGTCGATCAGCGATGCCAATCCTGCCTCCATGAGTTCCCGGCTGCGCTGGGTGGCAACTCCGTTCATCAGCAGCCACTGCGCCGCGCCTGGACACTCGATCAATGCCTCTCGCATCTGCAAGAGCAGATGTGTCAGCCATCGACGCCAATCTTCCTGTGCGGATGGCACGTTCACGGCCGACACCGCACTGTCGACCACCGCAGCCGAGAGTGCGTCCCGATCTCCGACGAGTCGATAGACGACGGAGAACGACGTATCGAGTTCGCCGAGCAGCTGCCGCAGCGACCAGCCCTCGACTCCGTGCTCGCGACTGAGCCCGAACGCCACGGTCACCACTGCGTCCGCAGTGATCCCGGTGTTGTAACTCCGGCGGCGCTCTGATGTCGCGGCGGACTTCTTGTCAGGTGATGGCGCAGTCATGGTCCGACCGAGCTTAGCGGCGTCGGATCGGTGTGCGTAGTCGACGCAAGCGATTGACGGATGAACTTAGGTGAGGTTTACTTGCCAAATCCGAGCAGTGCTCGGATTTATGCGAACCCCCCGATTTTTCGAAGCTGAAGGACACCATGAAGTTGAAAACGCGACCCGGTTACCTATCGAGGCTGGGTGCTTCGCTGCTGGTCAGTGTCGTTGCCCTGACTGCGGCCGCCTGTAGCTCGAGTGAGGCGGGACCGACGACGGAACCTGCCGAGGGAACGCGTGTTGTGTCCCATGAATTCGGTGAGACGTCGGTTCCAGGCGACCTCGGGCGAATTGTTTCCCTCGACGAATACGCCGCACTCGGTCTCCTTGCCGTCGGCATCACCCCTGATGTGGTCTTCACGTCGTGGGGATCGGAGATCGGCCAGGACATCTTGGCGTCAGCGGGTACCGAGGTGGTCACGGTGCCGCCGCTCGGTGCACCCCCGATCGAGCAGGTCCTCGCCCAGGATCCCGGACTGGTCATCTTCACGTCGATGGGCGATCGGAGCTACTACGACTCCCTCGCATCGACCGTCCCCACAGTGCCGGTCCCGGCCGTCACCACTCCGTGGCGTGAGAATCTTGCCTTCTTCGGACGCGCTTTTGATCGTCAGTCGGTTGCCGACAAGCTGACCGTCGCCTTGGAGGGCAAGATCGCTGACGTCTCTGCTCGGTCCGGTGGTGAAGCGAACACCGTGTCGGTGCTGATGAGCAGTTCTGGAATCCTTGCCACCACCACCGAGCAGGCGCCGCCGTCGTTGCTGTTGGCGGAGAGCGGCTTCGGGCGTCCGGAATCCCAGCGAGCGAATGCGGCTGGAGGACTGCCGTATGCGCCCCTGTCCGACGAGGCGATCCCGGCGCAGGATGCTCGGATCATAGCCGTGTTCGACGAGGGCGTGTACGAGTTCGGCAAGGTTGCCGGTGTTCCCGGATTCTCGAGTCTTTCAGCGGTGCAGGAGAACCGAGTGGCCAAGGTCAACGGAGACATGTGGCTTGCCACTCATCCCTTCGCCACCTTCTGGATGATCGAGGACATGGATGCCATGGCTGCCGGCAATCTGACCGGCACCGGAACCGAAGCTGTTGCCGCGACGCGCTATCAGGAATTCACGGCGCTGACGGCATGAGTTCGAGTGCGTTGAGTCGGCGCCTGGCTCTGCGATGGGGAGCGGTGACGCTCGGCTCTGCGGCTGTGGGTTCTGCGGCTTTGGGTTCTGTGGCATTGAGTGCGTGCAGCCGTGGTTCGGCGAACGAATCCAGTTCTGAGATTTCACCGTTCGACGACGAAGTTCGTGCTGCCGAACAGGCGAGATTTCATAGCGGGCGCACAGTCGAACGGAATCTGACAGCTGCACCGGCTCGGGTGAGTCTGGGCGCCAGAGAGGTCGACACATGGTCGTACGGTGCGGAAGCAGTTGGCCCGGAGCTTCGAATCTCCAAGGGAGACCGGCTCAACGTTCTTTTGGAGAACGACCTTCCGACGGAGACCTCGGTGCACTGGCACGGCATTGCGATCCGCAACGACATGGACGGCGTCCCGCCGGTCACCCAGGAACGAATCCAACCAGGTGCCGAGTTCACCTACGACTTCGTGGCCCCGGATCACGGAACATATTGGTACCACTCCCATTCAGGCTTGCAGGCCGATCGAGGGCTATTCGGTGCACTCGTGGTCGAGGACCCGAACGACCGGACCGGAGCCGACGAGGACGTCGTCATCGTGATCGACGACTGGCTCGACGGGCTGGGAACAACCCCGGATGCAGTGCTTCGCGCATTGTCACCGGACGTGCAGGGAGGACACCACGGGCACGGCGGAGCTCCACCGGAAGTCGATGATGCAGAGATTGATTCTGCCGCAGAACTTCTCGCCAGCGGTCACGGTAATTCCGAGGCGCTCGGTGGAATGGCAACGCACATCACGTATCCACTGCACCTGATCAACGGACGGCCTGTGGAAGATCCCTTCGTCGTCAGCGCGACGGCCGGAACTCGGCTTCGATTGCGGGTGATCAATGCCGGGGCGGAGACTCCGTACCGTTTCTCGGTCGCCGGGCACGAGATGACCGTTGTCAGTGCTGACGGGCAGGACGTTGCCTACACAGCCGGAGACGAGATTCTGATCGCACCCGCGCAGCGATACGACGTATTGGTGACGGTGCAGTCCGGCTCGTGGCCCATCGCCGCGAAGGTGGAAGGGAAGTCAGGTGGCGTCGCGTGCCTGCTTCGGACGCCGGATTCGGTGGCGGTCGTCGACCTGACTTCGCCTGCAGTGCTGTCAGGTTCCGGCGGTCGGCTCGTTCTGGAATCGGAGCTTCGCCCGTCAGGAGCGCTGGAGCAGAGGGCACCGGATCGTGCGTATTCGGTGGATCTCATTCAGGCCGGCGATCGATACCTCTGGGGAATGGCGGGCGCCGATGCAGGTCGGTTGAGAATGAAGCAGGGCGAGCGAATACGAATCGTCATGAACAACGACACCGACATGTGGCACCCGATGCACACCCATGGGCACACCTTCTCGGTTCCCTCCTACGGCGGGCTTCGCCGAGACACTGTGATCGTACTTCCGCGTACACAAATGGCGATCGACTTCGACGCCGACAATCCAGGACGGTGGATGTTTCACTGTCACAACGCGTACCACTTCGAGGCCGGGATGACTGCCGACCTCCACTACGTTCGATGAGGAGAGCAGAATGTCAGTTCGCACCGGATTGACCACATTGATCGCTGTTGCAGCGGTGTTCACACTGACGTCGTGCGGCAACGATTCGACGGGATCTACCGAGCAAGCGCCGGTCGAGATCTCGGTGAAAAACCTTGCGTACACACCGAACTCCGTCACCGTGCACACAGGACAGACCGTCACGTGGATTTTCGAGGACCAGGGAATGCCGCACGATGTCGTGTTCGCCGAGTTGGGGATCAAGAGCGATCTCCAAGGAAGCGGAACCTACAGTCAGACCTTCGACAAAGCCGGAACGTTCACCTACACGTGCACACCACATCCGAACATGACCGGCACGATCATCGTCGAAGAGTGAGTGCGGCAATGAAAGTGAACGAGTCCGCAGCCCCGGAAGACTCGCCTGGACTCGTCGACCGAGACGCTTTGGGCAGGATGATCGCGCCGGTGAGAAATCAACTCCTCCTAGGGGCGGGTCTGTCGGCACTGTCGGTGCCACTGCGATTCCTGCCCTACGTTGCGGTGGTCGAGATCGCGCGGGTGCTCCTGACCGGCTCGTCGTTGAACCTGGTCTGGATGTGGGCCGCAATCGGTGCAGCGGGCACAATTCTCGGTTTTGTCGTCTACAACGCAGCACTGACCGTCTGTCACACCGCCGACGCGCATTTCAAATACTCGATCCGCTCGCGTATCGCTCGGCATCTGTCCCGAGTTCCTCTGGGGTGGTTTGCAAATGGTGGCACCGGTGAAGTGAAGCAGGCGATGACGGACGACGTGAAGCGGATGCATCTTCTCGTCGCTCACCTTCCCGCCGACGTGGTGCCCGCGATCCTGTCGCCGATAGTGGCCCTGATCTATCTGGTGGCGAAGGACTGGAAGTTCAGCCTGGTCCTGGTCGGCTACATCGGAGTGTGTCTCGCTCTCGCCGCGCCGTCGATGCGCAGAGCCTATCGAACGAACGTCGACTCCTGGAATCTTGCAATGTCGACATTGACCTCTGCGACAGTAGAACTGGGCGACGGTATCGAGGTTGTCAAGACGTACGGGAGTGGGAGTCGCGCATTCGCGCGCTACTCGAGCGCTGTCGATTCGATGGTTGCGGTGTGCGTGCGATGGATGTCGGGGATGGGAAGGCCGGTGGTCGCGATGTCGATCCTCCTCTCACCGGCGGTACTCATCGTGGTCATCACGGCGACGGGAACTGCAATGTTGTCCGGGGGTTGGATTACCCCGGTAGCTCTTGTTGCCTTTCTGGTCGTCGGAATCGGTGTTCCGTCGTCGGTTCTGCACATGGGAACGATGGCCAACCTCTACCGCGAAGGCCAACTGGGAGCGACTCACGTCGAGAGCATCCTCGGCGAACCAGAGCTGGCCGAACCTCAGGATGCAGTGCCTGCTCGCAGCACTTTGGTCGAATTCGACAGCGTCGGCTTCGAATACACCACTGGGCAGCGCGTCCTCGAGAACATCTCCTTCGAGATGCAACCGGGCACCGTGACCGCGATCGTTGGCCCCTCCGGCTCCGGAAAGACCACTTTGGCGCGTCTACTTCCGCGGTTCTGGGACGTCACGGACGGGTCTATTCGACTGGGCGGAAGCGATTTACGAGATCAGTCCAGTCGCGAAGTCTTGAAATCGATGGCGATCGTCTTCCAGGATGTCGTGCTCTTGCGGGACACCGTGCGCGAGAACATTCGGCTCGGCAGACCAGATGCAACGGATCTGGAAGTGGAGACAGCGGCGAAGCGGGCGCAAATTCATGACGTGATCGTGCGACTGCCAGACGGGTACGACACCGAGATCGGTGGTGGTTCGGGCGGTGAGCTGTCGGGTGGGGAGAAGCAACGCCTGACGATCGCCCGCGCCATCCTTCAGAACCCGCCGATCGTCATCCTGGACGAGGCGACTTCGCAGGCCGATCCCCACAGTGAATCGGCCGTTCAACGCGCACTGGGCGAGATCAGTGCAGACGGCGGCACCATGATGGTGATCGCTCATCGACTGCACACCGTCCGATACGCAGATCAGATACTCGTTCTCGACGCCGGACGGATCGTGGAAAAGGGTACGCACGAACAGTTGTCGGCGCTCGGCGGAACCTACGCGCGGATGTGGGCGCTCCAGAACCCCCTCGTCGAAGACATCTCTCCGCGAAAGGCGCCGCAATGATTCGAGACCTGGACGAAATCCTCGGGCGCGACAATGGGATGCGAGGTCAGATAGCAGGTTTCACGCTCGCCGGGATACTCGAGGGTATCGTCTTTGCACTGATGATTCCGATCCTGAAAGCGGTGGTTCGCGGCGATTACGACGCCGCAGTTCCGTGGGTTGTCACTTCTGCTCTCGTGGCGGTAGCCTGTGGCGCCGTACGGTGGATCGCCGAGAATCGGGCGTACCGCATCGGAATCGAGGGTTTTGCCGGTGGAATCATGCATCGCCTCGGTGAACACTTGGTGCAGGTTCCGCTCGGGTGGTTCAGCAAGGCAAATCGTGGAGCGTTCACTCGCCTGGTCACCGAGGGCACGGCAATCTTGATGAGCATCCCGGGAATGATCCTCGCGCAACTCGTCACCGTCACGGTGACTCCAGCGACAGTGGCGATCGCTGTCTTGTTTGTGGACTGGCGACTGTCTCTCACGATGGTCGTCTTCGTTCCACTGGGGATTCGGGCTTACCGCAACGTGCAGCGGGCGGTTGTTCCCGAATACGAGGTGATCGGCAAGAGCGAATCCGAGCTGGCATCACGCGTCGTCGAATATGCACAGGCGCAGCAAGTTCTACGTTCGGCCGGTAAGAGTGGCGAAGGCTGGTCCCGGTTGGACGAAGCTCTTGTGTCCAACCGGGACGCACACCTGCAGGAAATCGGATCGGTCGACAAGTATCTGCTGCGGTTCATGATCGTCGTTCAGGTTGCCTTTCTCACCGTCCTGGTACTGGCGGCACTGCTGGTCACCACCGGGTCCATCGACACAGCAAGCGTGATCGTTGTTCTCGTGTTGGCCGTGAGGTTCGTGGAGCCGATGCAGATGCTCGCAGGATTCGGTGAAGGTATCTCACTGGCCCGGGTGTCGCTCGGATCTGTCCGAGAGATGATCGATGTACCGGTGCTGGCGGAACCTGAGGTGCCGAAAGAGCCTACGTCGTATGATATTCGGTTCGATTCGGTCTCCTTCGGCTACGGCCCGGATCGCGTGATTCGGAACGTGAGTCTCGAATTCCCGGACTGCTCGGTCACTGCTCTGGTCGGTCCTTCCGGTTCCGGAAAGACAACTCTGGTTCGGCTGATCTCCAGATTTTGGGACGTCGACGAAGGTGCGGTATCCATCGGGGGAGCCGATGTTCGCGACATCGGAACGAGAGCATTGATGTCTCGGATATCGACTGTCTCACAGCAGGTTTACCTGTTCGACGGAACCATCCTGGAGAACGTTCGGTTGGCGAGACCGGATGCCACCGAGTCGGAGGTCCGTCAAGCAGTGGTGGATTCCAGGCTAGCCGAAGTGATCGACCGTTTGCCGAGCGGTGAGGAGACCAGGGTAGGTGAAGGCGGATCACTGCTGTCCGGCGGTGAACGTCAGCGGGTCTCGATTGCGCGGGCATTCCTCAAGGACACTCCGATAGTTCTACTCGATGAAGCGACTTCAGCCCTCGACGGAGAGAACGAAGTCGCCATCACCGAGGCAATTCACCGATTGGCCCGTGGTCGAACGGTGGTGATCATCGCTCATCGCCTGTCGACTATTGAGGGAGCAGATCGCATCGTCTACCTCGAAGACGGTGGGGTGGAGGAGGTCGGTTCCCACGAAGACCTGATCGCGCGAGGTGGAAAGTACTCGGATCTGTGGGCCGAGCGCAGTGGCGCGGAGGGATGGAGGATCGACCGAGCGCTCGAGCCATGAGCAAACCGTGTGGTTTGATCGACGAATGGACGAAGCTGCTGCAGATCCAGTGAAACCGCCGCGCAAGCGCCGGTGGCCTCGTTGGGTCGCAGGCATTGCGGTGCTCGGAGCAGTTGTCTACGCGGGCTCGATCGTGTGGATTTCCGTGGCGTCGGCCGGCCATACGTCGGACGCCGTCGATGCTCCCGATGCTCCGGTAGTGATCGTGCTGGGCGCGCAGATCAAGGACGGTAAGCCGATGGCTTTCCTGAAAGGGCGGCTGGACGCAGCAGTCGAACTGGTGGAAGCGGGAAAGGCTAAAGCGGTCCTCGTCTCCGGCGACGCGAACGGCGGCTCGGGTGACGAGATCGCGGCGATGACGAACTACCTGTTGGAGCAGGGAATAGATGAGCGTCGCATCGTGGGGGATCCGTACGGCCTCGACACCTATGACACCTGCTTCCGGGCCATACATACGTATGGGGTGACCAAGGCGTTGATCGTCACTCAGGGGTATCACGTGCCCCGCGCTGTGGCGCTGTGCCGAGACGTCGGCATCGACGCAGACGGGGTGAACAGCGATTGCGGGTGCGCAAGTCCGACGCTGATCAAGAACGCCGCCCGGGAGTGGGTCCTTGCCAAACCCAAGGCGGCGCTCGACATGCTGTGGAGCCGGGACGCAAAGGTGACGTCGCCGTCGGAGGACTCGGTCCAGGCGGCGCTGTCGATTCCCTGACGCGGGGTGAGTGCGCACGGTTTCTGTCGAGTGAACACACGCTCCGGAGAGTCGGAGCGTGTGTTCACTCGAGGTGAAGGGTGCTCGGTCGAGAGTCAGATCAGTGCTGCGGCGGCGAATGCTCCCAGTGCGATCAATGCCGCGCCGGTGACGCTCTGCACGCGACGGTCCACGACGCACATGATCGAGAGGAATCCCGGCATCGAGCCACCGCGCTTGGTGTGCACGATTGCCGCGAGGCTGGGCATGCAGCGGCCAAGGGATACGACTGTGAACAGCGCCGCCCCGAGAGCCGGTGAACCCGAAGCCATGACGCCGAGTGCCAAGAGGTAGTACGCACTCGAGCGGATGAAGATCAGAAATCCCGGACCGATGATCGCGCCGAAGATCAGCGAGACCTTCCACGGCGCCATCGTGCGGCGCAGATGGCGCGGAAGCTGTTGGCGCCGCATCGGAGTCGGCATGCTCACCGCACCCAACTCGTGCAGCCCGTATGCAACCGCGACGACGGCCCAGACGCCCAGCGCCCAGCCGACCGGCACGTACCCGGACATCGCCGCACCGAGAGCGCCGATCAATGCCCCGGTGACGGCTCCCGTCGTGACCGAACCCAGAGCGTGCCAGCCGAGTCGGCGGACGGGAGTCGAGGATCCCTTCCGATCGACTTGCTTCGGCGCCGCAACAACTCCGGCGACGGACATTCCGCAGGTCGACCAGTTCGCGGCCAGCGACGTAACCAGCCCGGCGCCGATAACAGCTGTGGTCAAAGCTGTTGTCGCAGATGGCGTGGCCACGAGTGCGAGGCCGGCACCCGCAGCGGCGCCCGCCGCGACGAGGCTGACACGGGTCGCGGTGCCGACCGATCCTTGAAGGGTCGGCCGGATGTCAGGGACGTCGGTCTGCAGTGGGCCGTGTGAGAGAACAGTAGTCATCAGATCCTCCGAAGTGTTTGTGGTTCAGGAAAAGTGTCGAGCCGAAGTCGCAGCGAAAAGTGATGAGCCAGAGTTCACAGCACTGTGATGACTCCGATCATGTACGGGTGCACGGAGCACGAATATTCGTAGACTCCGACGCTCTCGAACGTGTGCCGGAACGTTCCGTCTCCGGTGATACCGCTGTCGAACAGGCCGGGTGATTCCACGTGATGCAGGAGTCCGCCGTCGTCGAAGCGCCACTCGACGGTGCCGCCGTGCTCCACGGTGACGTCCATCGGACTGAACTGAACATTGCTGATCTCGACCACCACATCGGGGACGGGATCTTCTGTGCCGCAAGCTGGGACACACGTCGCCGCGACAGCGAGGCCGAAGCCGGCGGTCCACCTCCTCACTATTGAACGATCACGGTGCCCACCATCATCGGATGGGGCGTGCAGTGGTAGGTGAAGGTGCCGGCGTCGTCGAACGTGTACGAGAAGGTTCCCTCGGTGAGCAACTCGCTCTTCAGTTTCCCGTCGAGATCACCGTTGCCGACCACGTCGTGGGGGAGTCCGCTGTCGTCGAACTTCCATTCGACGGTCTGTCCCTTCTCGATGGTGACCGATGCCGGTGTGTACGCCATGTTCTTCACCTCGATCACGACTGCAGGTTCGTCCGACGACGCACCGGCATCACTACTGCAGGCGGTGAGGCTCAGGGCAGCGCACGCGACCAGGAAAGCGGGAACGAGTTTCTTCATGAGGTGTTCTCTCCATTCTTCGACTTGTCAGCGGACGTAACGCAGATTTGCCGTCATGCCGGCCTCGAAGTGGTAGGCGTTGTGGCAGTGGAACATCCACTCGCCGGGATTGTCGGCGTCGAACTCGATGGCAAGCTCGGTGCCGGGTAGGACGTTGACGGTGTCGCGGCGAAGTCCGCCGTAATCCGGTACCGCAAACGTGTGGCCGTGGGTGTGCATCGGGTGCCACATCGTGGACGTGTTCTTCATCGTGATCCGGACCCGTTCGCCCTGTTTCATGACGAGCTTGCCCGCATCGGCTCCCGCCATTCCCCAGACGTACCGATCGCCGGCCTGGATCAATTCGATGTGGTAGTCGCGATCAGGCGACTTCGTCTCGAGCCGTGCGTATTCCGTGGGCCGGAGTTCGCTTTCGGTGACCAGTCGGCCGGCCAGTTCCGAGAGGTTTCCGCCGACATCCGGGTTCGCCAGGGCCAACGCGTCGGTGCTGCGTAGGACGGTCGACGCATAACCATCTCGGCCCTCGACCTTCGCCACCACCGGCCATGTTCCCGACTTCACCGTCACCAGCACGTCGTAGCGCTGCGCCATTCCGACGATGATGGTGTCGGCAGGAGTTGGTTCCACGTCGTAGCCATCGGTAGCGACAATTGTCATCTCGTGACCGGCCACAGCGAACCGATACGGAGTTTCGGCCGCTGCGTTGATGATTCGCAGTCGCAGGGTCGAACCGGGCGCTGCAGTGACGACAGCAGGATCGTTGGGCGGCCGCCCGTTGATCAAGTGCAGTGGATACGCGATGTGTTGAGTCATCCCGCCGAGTGGTTCGGAAGAACCGTGTCCGCCGCTCACCAACTGTTGCGCGACGGACATGTCGGCTTCCGAGTGTTCCGCCGGAGTTGTTGCCCCACTGCCGTGTCCGCCGTGCCCGCCCGAAATTGCCGGGTTCAGGGCCATCAGGACGGAATCCGGGGTGGTACCCAATCCGTCGAGCCAGTCGTCGAGCACCAGAACGGCATCGACGTCGGCCCCGGTGATGTCGTTCGGGTTCTCGACGATCAAGGCGCCGAACAGCCCCCGATCGGCTTGTAATCCGCTGTGCGAGTGGTACCAGTACGTTCCCGGATCCGGTGCGATGAAGTTGTACTCGAAACTCGAACCGGCGCCGATGGGAGCCTGCGTGGTGGGTGCCGCGCCATCCATGTCGTTGCGGATTCGAATTCCGTGCCAATGCAGTGTTGTTTCGGCGTCGAGGCCGTTCTGGACGCTGACGTTCACCCGGTCACCGGACTTCAGGCGAAGTTCCGGAGCCACCGCAGCGCCTCCGTACGTCCACGTGTCCACGAGGCGTCCGCCAAGATCTACCGTCGAGAATCCGGCGGCAAGGGCAAACGCAGCGGTGGTCCCGTTCCAGGCTCGCGCCGATTCTGCGGCGGCAACTTCCGGGTCGGTGGGCAGGATGTAGTCGAGATCGGTCGTCGGCGTCGGAGATGCTGCAGTGGAACTGCATCCGGCAATCGTCCCCATTGCGCCGAGCCCGAGTGCTCCGGCGCCGAGTGCTCCCAAACTCAGGAAGCGGCGCCGGCCCATCACCACACCGGATCCGGGACGACTCATCGGAGTACTTCTGGTGTGATCAACCCGCTGACATCCCCGACGTTGCCCGAGACATCGACGGAACTGACCTGCTCGCCGGTGCTCGCGTTGTAACCCACGACCTTCTGCGGAGCGGAGCCTTCGACCTCAGGTCCCGAACCGAGCACGTAGAACGTGGCGCCGTCGACGGAAAAGGTCATGCTCTTGATGTCTGTCAAGCCGAGGTCTGCAAGCGTCAAGCTCTTCACCGGGGCGAAGGTCGTTGCATCGGACAAGTCGATCTTGACCAGTGAGCCTCCCCGAGCAGAGTCCGGATGAATAGCCGTGTCCGTGTACGCGATTGCGAGCCGGGTTGCGTCGGCGTTGATGACGTTCTCCGAGAATCGACCGGAGTCCTGCCCGGCGTTTCCGATCGGCTTGACACCTTCCTGAGGCAGTCCGTTGGAGAAGTCGAAGACGTACACATCGCCGTTCTCACTGACCAGCAAGGCTTTTTGTGCTTCCGAGGCCCACGTGACCTTGCGGGTGGAGACAAAATCCTCGGGTAGGACCTTGCTTCGGGCGGTTTCCTTCGGAACTCCGTCGTCACCGATCGTGACGTGCAGCAGTTCCCGGGTGTCCTCGCAGACGCTGTACAGTTCGTGATCGACCATCCACGTGAACGGACCGCAGCCGACTATCTGGAGTGCACCGGTCGCTTCCTTCTTCTCGAGGTCGACCACTCTGATGCCGTACAAACCGTCGTCCCACGTGACGAAGAACTTGCCGTCGGACGTCACGGCGTTCGAGCCGGGACGGGAATGTACGCGTGCGACGTCCGGAAGCATGACCTCGGCTGGTTCCAGCAGGTTTCCGGAGTAGGTGCTGACCGTGAAATCTGCCGCGCCGCGGGAACCTCGGGGCCGCCACACCTCGGCAGCGAGCACCGCAGGATCCTCGGCGGAATCCCCGACGAATCCGTGAATGACCGGATCCCAGATACCAGGGCCGACGGTGATCCGGCTCTCGGCCACACCGGTTTTCGGATCGATGACGTTGACGCTGAGCTCGAGTTGGCCGAATCCACCTTCGACGCCCAGCAAGCGGTCAGCTGCGATCGGGGTGATCGAACCGACGTGCAACGGCTCGGGAATGGTGTCGCCGATTTCCTGGTCGTCGGGACCGAGGGAGATTCCTTCACCTGGAGCAGTGAACGGAACTGTCGGATAGGTGACATCACCTGCGCTGGAGGGTTCGTCGTTGTCAGACGAACTGCAGCCGGCCAGCGCGAGTACGACGGTGAGTGGGATGACGGCAACGGCGGGTCGCGCCAGTTTTCGGGTTCGCGGACTGCTCATGATCCGGCACCGACCTTGGGGCGCTCGGCCGGTCGAGTCTGGCAGTCCTCACCGATGATGGGCGCCATCGTGCAGGTGTATGCCTGGGACTCGTCGGAGACACACCAGATGATTTCCTGGTCGTAGCTTCCGGAGACCGGGTTGTACATCACGGCCTGCATGTCCGGTTCGCCGCAGAATGCGTTGGAACACGAAGGTGCACCACAGCAGTCGTAGTAGGCGATCAGATAGGTCTTGCCGGTATCAGGGTTGGTGCAGCATCCGACCCAGAACTCTGCGCCGGGCTTGCTGCCGGGGGCGCAGGTGGTGACACCGCCGCCGTTGCATGCGGCACAGGACGTTCCGTCCATGTTGCACCAGCGCCAGTACTCGCACTCGGCCGGATCTTTACCGTCGTAGACAGGGACAAGAGGTTCGGGGCCAGGTGCCGGCGCAGGAACCTCGGGCTCTTGGGCGAAGGCACTACGTGTCACGGGAAGTGTGCTGATCAGTGCCACTCCTGACACACCCATGGTCCACTTGCCGATCCGACTGATCATCGAGCGCCGCGAAACTCGTTCGGAGAGTTTACGTCCGGTTCGGCTGGTGAGCGAACCGCCCTGGCCCGCCATCCATTCGGCCTGGGCCTGAACTGTCGCCTCGTCGACGGGATATCGATTCTCCGTCATGTTGTGCTGCGGGAATTCATTGTCGTCCAACGATTTTCTCCTGATTCGTGAAGAGGATCGAACTGTGCAGGAAGATCAGGCCGCGCTGCCGGATTTCGCCTGGGCATGAAGGTGCTGGAGTGAGGGGGTGCCGGATTCGAGCGCATTGAGCAGGCTTTCCACCTGAGCCATGTGATTGCACAGGCCCTTTCCTCGGATCTTGCCGTGCTCGTCGAGAATCACGCCGTACGGAGTGGTGCCCACCTGGTATGCGATACCGACGTCTCGAGCGTCGATGTAACTGAGCTCGGAACCGATCCCGCTGCCGGCCAGGAACTCGCGATGCTCTTCGGGTGTTCCGTCGGAGATGATGATCACGTCGAGATCCGATTCGGCTCGGGCCATTGCCCTTACGCCGGGAAGAAGGCTCTTGCACGTCGAGCAACTCGGTGCTGTGAACAGCAGGAGTTGAGGTTTGTCGCGGTGACCACCGACTCCGACGGTCCGTCCTTCCTGATCGATGAGACCGGCAAACGATGGGCCGGCCTGTTCGACCTTGGGCCCGGTATCCATCATCCGGGCACCGAGAGGTCCGAGACGTACTTGTACGCGGCCGATTTCACGAGCCAGAGCAAGAACCATCAAGAACAGTACGGCTACGGCGATCACCAGGATCACTGTCGCGACAAGGAGGAAAGTGGTCATCGTGGTAGTCCTGCCTTCGAGTTTTCAGTGGTGGGGATGTGAGTTCACGAGCCGTACCGGGACGCGGTTTCGGCGGTTCGGAGGCGAATGGAGGCACTCGACAGGTAGTCGTCGACTGGGCGTCGCCCGAGGTGGACCACCGAACGAATCTGTGCGAGAGCAACTCCAGCCAGGACAAAGAGGAATCCGGAGGTCGCCGCCACGGCCTGGACGCCGATCTCACCCTGTCCGGAGGTGACCGACAGTGCCACAGCGATCACCGCGAGTGTTCCGGCGCGAACGGCGTGGAACCATCCGATACGCGGAATCTCGCCGACTCCGAATGCAAAACATCCGCAGTCCAGATCGCGTCGCCCACGCAGGAGGTTGATCGTGAGGCCCGTGAAGAACGACGCGAACATGACGGCAGCAACCAAGGCGGCCAGGCGATGGGCCACGCCGAGAACCAGGAGGATGCCTATGACGGTTTCCGCGACGGGAAGGATGCGAGCGATCGGTACTTCGAGTCGCACCGGCAACACTTTGTATCCGCGCACCGAACGAAGGACCCCGTCGTGGTCGTTCAGCTTGGGAATGCCGGCGAGCAGGAGAACAAATCCGATGATCGCCGAAGTGGTGGCGCTGACCAAGTCCATGCTTCCTCCGTTCCTCTCGGGTAGTGCCGGTGGTGTGTGGGACACATCCTGTACGGGCGATGCTGCGAACCCGCGTCGACCGCGCTACGCCTGGACGAGGTGCAACTGAGAGAGCAGTTGTCGTGTGAGAATCGGAGAAATTGCAGGTCAAGGTGCTGCCGGAGGGGGGCGGATACCGTCGGCCGCCCTTGATCCGGCATGACGCTGGGGGGGAAACAGAGTCGGATTCTCACTTGAAAGTTCTGTGCGCGCCATCGTGGAAACTGTGCGGAAACATAAGCGGACTAACTTGACCGAATTCTGACAATTCGCTCGTAGGTTCGGGCCTGGACGCGACGGACGGTGACACATGGCCGTGAGTGCGGCACTGCGTGCGGCGATCACGCGAGCGCAGAATGCGGATCAACACAGTGAGCCCGTGTTCTCCCCGCTCCGTGGTCTCGGACGAGGACGTCTGACCCCGATCGACCTGTTGGGGCAATCACTTTCCACGATCGCTCCGGCAACGGGAATGGTGTTCATCGCCCTGTGGATGATCACCTACAGTCCCGGCTACGTCGGGTTGGCTGCGATTGCTGCGACAACTTCGGCGGTGTTTCTCGTTGCGTTCTGCATCACTCAGTTCACGCGGAGACTGGCCGCAGCAGGATCGTTGTACAGCTTCGTCTTCCAAGGCTCCGGTATCCGGGCGACACTGACGGCGGGTGCCGCACTGGTACTCGGGTATCTCGGAATCTCGGTTTCGGTTTTCTCGCAGGCAGTTCCGAGTCTGCTCGATACCATCGCCATTGTCGGCCCCGACGTGCGAGGGCCTGCCGCGACGGTGATCACGACGGTGGCGATTGCCCTGGCCGTCGCGTGGATTGCAGTGCGAGGCGTCCGGTTCGCCACCCGAGCGATCCTGGTCGTCGAAGCGTGCTCGTTGATTCTCATCGTCGTGGTCATGCTGGCGACGCACAGTGACACGACAACTGCTGTTGCCCTGCCGAATCCGTCGCTGAGTGCAGTTCCGTTTCTCGCGATGCTGACGGTGCTCAGCATGGCGGGCTTCGAAAGCTCGGCCTTCTTCGGCCCGGAAGCGAAACGACCACTCATCAGCGTCACACGCACGGTTCTCATTTCGCCGATCATCTGCGGGGTCCTCTTCGTTTTTGCGGCCTGGGCGGCGATGACCGGCCACGGCGCAACGATCGTCGGAGCGTACTTCGAAGGAACGGCATCCGGAGCCAGCGCGGAAGTGGTTCTGGCAGTCAAGATCGGAATGACGTGTTCCTGGTTCGCATCCACTCTGGGTTGTGCGCAGGCGGGTTCGCGGTTGTTGTACTCGATGGGGATCGAACGGGTACTGCCTGCGCCGCTCGCTCGCGTACACAGACGGTTCCGCACCCCGTACGTTGCGGTACTTGCGTTCGTCGCGGTAAGTGCGGCGGGCGTATTCGTCTATTCGGATACGGTTCGCGACGATTCGGGATCCTTCGACGGCGTGGTGGAGACCGCGTTGGTCTGCGCTTACACGCTGGTGGCCTTTGCTTCGTGGAAGTTCTTGCGCCGAATCGGGGAACATACTTCGCTGACCCGGATATGCACTGTGTCCGTGAGCGTCGCCGGTGCCGGTCTATTGGTCTACATCGTTCTCGACGGTGCGGTTCACGGGATGTGGGCACTGCCGATCGCTGCTCTTGCTGTTGCTGTGTCGGGGACAGTGTGGAGTTCATTGCTTCGAAGAGCCAGACCGGAAAGCCTTCTGATGGTCGGCGCTTTCGACAGCGTCGAGACGGCGGACCTGTTGCCCGGTGCGGGCACTCTGCTGATCGACGGTGACGGGCGAAGGCGACTCGTTCCGGATCGTGGGACCGCCGAGGGTGACTCGCCGGAGCATGGGCGGTGACCGCGGACCGTGCAACCGCTGGTCCACGATCAGGCAAACAGATCGGCGACGAGACCCACTTCAGTGGACAACAACCGCGTGCGGTCCAGAAGGCGCTGGGGATGCTCGAGGCGGTGGCTCATCTGGGACCGGGAACAACCGCGAAGGAGATCGCCACTTTTGCAGGCGTTCCATCGGCCACGGCGTACCGGATGCTGAATCTGCTGGTGGCGGAGGGCTTTCTCGTGCGGGTGCCGGACCTGTCAGGGTTCGCGTTGGGGCGTCGGACTGCCGAGCTCTCGCATGCGGCGTCGTCGAGTGGCCCGGCGCCCACGCTGCACGAGCGCGTCGAGGACATGCGGACACACACGAGGTTCGGATTGCACGTCGCGTCATTCGCCGGTGGGCGCTTGAGGTTCGTCGACAAGGATCCGGACCACGAGATCATCGGAATAGCGGCACTGCCGAAGAACCTTCACGCGAATGCGCTGGGGAAGGTTCTGTTGGCGCACGACGAGCGGTTGCTTTCGGGTTTGGAACTTCGCCGGGTCACGGAGTTCACCCTCGGTGATTTCGACGCGTTGTATGAGCAGTTGAGGTCTGTTCGCCTGCAGGGTTTTGCATTCGAGAACCAGGAATGCCGCCTGGGTCGATCCGCAGTGGCAGTACCGGTTCGAGATCACGCAGACCAGGTGGCCGGCGGGTTGTGTGTTCAGGGAGCGAGCGGGCGAGTGACGGGCGAGGATCGAGAGTTGGTCGGTTTCCTACTCGATTGTGCGCGTCAGCTCACCGGATTGCTCTGACGTCACACGCGCAGGCTCAGGGGGAGTCCGGCGGTCATCAGGACCACGGACTCCGATTCACTGGCGATGCGGCTGTTCACCAGACCGAGTAGATCGCGGAACAGTCTCCCGGACTTCGTGTCCGGGACGACGCCGCTTCCGACTTCGTTGGTGACGGCGACAATCGGTACCGGACAGGCGGTCCAGGCGTCGGCCAAGACGTCGATATCTGCGTGGACGGCGCTGAGATCTTCTGTCGCCCACGCCTGATGTCGATCCAGACGTGCGGTCAACCACGTGCCGAGGCAATCGAGCAGGATCGGTGTTGTTGCGGTTGCGAGAATCTCGGTCACTTCGGAGGTCTCTACCGTCGTCCACGTCGACGGCCTCCGCGCGCGATGCGACGCAATTCGTTCGATCCAGTCGGGATCGTCGTCCAGCGGATCCCCGGTGGCGATGTACGTGACGTGCCGGTAGCCGGCAAGCAGGCCCTCCGCGTAAGTGGACTTGCCCGAGCGGGCGCCACCGGTGACCAGAGTTCGATGGCTCTGTCCTACCCCGATCTCGAGCACAGCTCCATCCGGAACCGCTCGCGCCCCTGACACACGAAGTGCTTCCGAGAGTTCGTTTTCGACGGGGTTGTGGTGCCCGAGGTGTACGGCGACCACATCGGTTCGATCGGTGATCGCGTCGCAGTTGCGGAGCCGCAACACCGTCTCCGCGAAACTCGACAGATCGTGGTGCCCGGTGCCGTGGTCGGTCTTGTAGCCGAAGGTCTCTTCGAGAAAGACGGCGTCGAAACGCGCGTCGGCAAGGGCGTCGACAATTGATTCGGGCAAAGGCCCGGTGTCGGTGGCCCAGAAGATTCGGGTTCCGGATGCGTCGGTGATGTCGTAGAGAAGGGTGGGTACTTCGTGCGCGGCCTCGAGTGCGCGAACACGATAGGTGCCCAACATGATCGACTGGTCGGTCTCGAGCGGTGTGAAGGTCACCGGATCGTCCGGGCCTACCCAGTCTCGGCAGAGATCGAGCGCGTCGGGTGGTCCGAGAACCTGTAGTGGTTCGGTGCGCGAGGCCCAGGACCGGAACAGCAATGCCATCGGGCCGAGGTGATCGGGATGAGAATGCGTCAACAGGATGTGTTCGACGTGTGCCAGCGTGCGACCGAATCGCGACGCGGCACGCGGTACTTCGGGTCCACAGTCCAACAGGATTCTGTTGTCCACCAGGGCGGCAGTGTGCCCGCGGATGGTTTCACTCGACAGGGCGGCCAGGCAGGAAGGGCAGGTACAGAACGGGTTCGGCCAACCGTCGGCAGCACCGGTGCCGAGCATCACCAATTCCATCAGCGGGTGCCTTCCTGCCGAATCGGAACAACTATGGGACCGCTGGGCCGGTCCAGGATTTCGACCCGGGCGCCGTACACGCGGCCGAGGAGGTCTGCCTCCAGCACCGCTGAGGGAGTGCCGTCGGCAACGACGCTGCCCTTGTCCAGCAGCACGATTCGTCGACCGTACTGACCCGCGAGAGTGAGGTCGTGCATCGCGGCGATGACCGTGATGTTGTCGGCTTCACGCAGTTCCTCCACCAAGTCGAGAACCTGCTGCTGGTGGCCGATGTCGAGGGCACTGGTGGGTTCGTCCAGGAGCAGTACCTGCGGTTCTTGAGCCAATGCCCGAGCCAGGACCACGCGCTGCAATTCGCCACCGGAAAGTTCGGTGGCTCGTCGATCTGCGAACTCGGTGAGGTCGAGCCTCTCGATCACCGAAGAGATCACCGAACGATCTGTGGCGGTTTCGGTTCCGAAGCGTCGTAGATACGGTGTACGACCGAGCGCAACCAGTTCGGCAACCGTCGCGCCCTCGGGTACCACCGGGCGCTGAGGCATCAGCGCGACGACGGCGGACATGGCCTTGCGGCTCGAACTGCGTGGGTTGAGTCCCCCGACGGTGAGTTCACCGGTGGACGGAATCAATCCAGCGAGGGCATGCATCAAGGTCGTCTTGCCGGCGCCGTTCGGCCCGACCACGGCAACCCAATCGCCGGGTGTCACATCGAGATCGATGCCGTCGACGACGTCTTTGCCGCCGAGGCTGATTCGGAGGTCGCGGCATCGCACTGCGGTGTCGGTCATGCGGAAACTCGACTGCGGCGCAGAACCAGAAGGAAGAACGGAGCGCCGATCATCGCGGTCACAACTCCGATGGGGAGTTCGGCCGGTGCCATGACCGTGCGGGCGGCAACGTCGGTGAGGACGAGAAACGCCGCTCCGAGCATGAGTGACAGGGGGAGAAGCAGTCGATGAGACGGGCCGACGACCAGTCGAACCGCATGGGGAACAACGATTCCGACAAAGCCGATGAGTCCACTTGCACTCACGACCGCGGCCGTTCCCAGAGTTGCGGCGAGCACCAGCACCAGGCGTGATCTGGCCGGGTCGACGCCGAGGCTGGCGGCTTCGACGTCACCGACGGCCATCACGTCGAGTACGCGCCGGTGTACCAGGATGACGGCTGAGGCCAGCGCAACGTACGGCAGGACAACGAGAACTTCCGACCAACCGTCGGTGGACAGTCCGCCGAGTAGCCAGGAATAGACCTCGCGCAGTGAATCGTCGAACCGCTGCTGAACAAAAGTCTGCGCTGCATTCGTGAACGCTGCGACTGCGACACCGGCGAGGATGATGACTACCGCGTTCTGCGGCCCGCCAATGCTTCGGCCGAGCGAATAAGTTGCGAACACTGCCAGCACACCACCGACGAAGGCGGCCATGGGAATTCCGAACATGCCCAGCGCTCCACCCGAAACGATGGCGAGGGTTGCGCCCAGTCCGGCTCCGCTGGAAACTCCGAGGAGATACGGATCTGCCAAGGGATTTCGAAACACGCCCTGGTAGGCGGCGCCGGCTACGGCCAACATTGCTCCGACCAACGCGCCCAGGACTACTCGCGGAAGCCGGATCTGCCAGAGAATCGCCTGCTGTGTTGCGGTGAGGCCGGAATCTATATGGATGCCGGGTATTCCGTCCAGAAGTTCGAGAATGGTCCGATCAGGCGTCAAACCGGCCGGCCCCACCAGAACACCGATCAGCAAGGCGGCGCACAGAATCAGCGCGGCGCCGAGCAGAACGGCGGTCCGATGTTGGGAGATACCGGCTTTGATCATCGAGTGCTCAGGCCGCGGGAACTTGGGCAACGATGGCCGCGACGGCCTTCACCTGATCGGCGACACGAGGTCCCCAGCGGCTGGAGAGGTCTTCGTCGAGCACATGGATCTGGTTGCCGGTAACCGCTTTCATGCCGCTCCACCCGGGTCGAGCGGCGACGGATTCTGCTGTCACTCCGCAGCATTGGGAGTCTGCGAGAAAGATGAGATCGGGATTGGCCTGTACCACGAATTCGGCGGACAACTGCGGATAGTCACCCTGCCCCGCGGCGTCGGCGATGCTCTTCATTCCGAACAGCGAGTAGATCTGCCCGACGAAGCTCGAACTCGTGACGGTGTAGAGCGAGGAGTCGAGTTCGTGGAAGTACGTCAGCGGCTGTTGGCGCGCAGGAACACTGGCGACAGCGGCGTCGATGTCCGAGCGCATGGTGTCGACAACTTCGGTGCCCTTGTCTTCGTGGCCGGTGGCCTTCGCGACGCGCTCGATTTGGGCGTAGACGTCGTCGATGCTCGTCGCTGCCGGTAGTAGGAGTGTCGGCACCTTCGCCTTTTGCAGTCCGGAGACAAGATCGTTCATGTCATCCGATGCGATCACCAGATCCGGTGCGTAGCCGAGGACGGCTTCGACGTTCGGTTGAAAGCCCGAGAGATCGGTGACCGGGATACCGGCCGGGTAGTCGGACTGATTGTCGACGGCCTTCACCTGATCGCCCGCGCCGACGGCCCACAGGGTCTCGGTGGCGCTGGGACTGAGTGACACGATCGACTGCGGACGTGACTCGATGGTGATGTCCGTGCCGGAATCCGTGGGACCGGAAACAACAGTCACCGGGAACGAGCCGTCCGAGGCCGCTGTGGTTGCGGGTGCATCGGACGTCGAGCTACTGCACGCACCGGCAAGCAGTGCGGTGCTCACCGTCAGTGCTGCAAGTACAGATCTGAATTTACGTGTCGGCCGAGTACTCACAGCCACCCCTCCGCTAGTGGTGAAGGGTCGCGAGCAGCGCGGCCGCGAGGCGAAGCGCCACGAGCGGTCCTTCGTCCGAGAACCATCGTGTCGCCACGAGGCCGGTGACCTGACTCGTTCGCCTCGAGTAGTGACGGGCGAATTCACAGTTGCGTCGACAGTGCCGGGGTTTCACCGAACTTCACACGAGCAGCGTGGCACCCCGGTGAACCGGGGCATCTGCACTTTACAGGGGTCGTCTGGCTTGACCCGGGAGGTCAAGGCAGGGTAAATATCTATTCCACTAATGAACTAGTGAAAGGGTTCGGATGATCGACTTCCGTATCGACCGCCGATCCGGCATTCCCACTTACGTGCAATTGGTCCTTCAGGTGAAGCAGGCGCTCAGGCTCGGTGATCTCCAAGTCGGGGATCGGCTGCCCACAGCCAAGGACGTCGTGGGAGCGCTCGCGATCAACCCGAACACAGTCCTGAAGGCCTACAAGGAACTCGAGCGCGACGGACTTGTTGCTCCGCGGCCCGGATTGGGCACGTTCGTCGTCAAGTCCCTGGCCAAGCCCGGTATGGCGGAAAGCTCTGCGCTACGGCGCGAGTTGGCCCGCTGGGTGGCAGATGCCGTGGCCGCCGGACTCGAGCGCACGGACATCGAAGCGTTGGTGAGTTTGGAGCTCGAGAAGACGTTCATCGAATCGGATCCGTCCGGAAAGCAGGGGGAGACATCATGACTGCGCAAGAATTGGCACTGACGATGCAGGACGTGGACAAGCGCTTCGGCAAGAAGAAGGTGCTCGACGCCTGCACATTCGAGGTCGCGACAGGAAGCATCACTGCCCTGATCGGGGTGAACGGAGCGGGCAAGTCCACACTGATGTCCTTGGCGGTCGGGTTGACGATGCCTGACCATGGTTCGAACTCCGTCCTGGGCAGCACGCCGGATCAGGACGGCATCTGCCCAGGCCTGTCGTACCTCGCTCAGCACAAGCCCCTGTACCCCAAATTCACTGTTGCAGAACTTCTTCGATTCGGCGCATACACCAACGACGAGTGGGATGCGAAGTACGCTCTGGATCTGGTGGAGCGCGCTGGGATTTCTCTCGATGCAAAGGCGAAGACTCTGTCACCAGGTCAACGAACCAGGGTTGCACTGGCTTTGGCGCTCGGACGCAGGCCGCAGTTGCTTCTACTCGACGAGCCTCTGGCAGATCTCGATCCCGTGGCGCGGCGGTCTGTGGCGACCACTCTGCTCGAAGGCGTTGCCGAGTACGGCACCACAGTTCTGTTGTCGTCACACATCGTTTCCGAATTGGCAGACGTCTCGGATCGACTTCTTCTGCTGGGCGGCGGAAACGCGAGATTGTCCGGTCCGTTGGATGAATTGATCGCTGCCCATTACGTATTGATCGGGGACGGCGATCCCTCGGACGTGGTCGGCGCCGGTGCGGTCATTCATACCGAGAAGGGGGTGCGGTCGAATTCTCATGTGGTGGAGGGCGTGCGTCCGAGCCCTCGGGACGGCTGGGTGATCGACGACGCAACTCTCGACGACGTGGTGCTCGGGCACCTGAGCGCAGAAACGATGGTGGCGGCATGATCTGGGTTACGTGGCGGCACCACCGGACATCGCTCGTTGTGTCATTGGGATTCATCGCGGCACTAGCAGTCATTGTCTTGTCGAGTGGTGCGATCATCAAGAGCAGCGGACAAACCCAACGCTTCGGATCGCCACTCAGTTGCTTCGACGACATCACCGCGATCTGCACGGCAGAGACGGCTCTCACCCTGACGACAGTGGTTGCTACTGCTCTGCCGGTGTTCCTCGGCGTGTTGATCGGGGTAACCGTGTTTTCGCGGGATGTCGAACAAGGAACACACGTACTGGGGCTTACTCAATCGGTCAGTCGGACTCGGTGGTTCTGGACCCGTGTGTTGATCGTCTTCCTGCCGATTTCTGTGGCTTCCGCATTGCTCGGATTTGCATTGCAATGGGCTCGATCCCTCCCGGATAACTCCCGGTATGGATTTGTTGCCGGGCGTTCGACTTTCGTCGAGATATCGAACCTGTCGTATCCACTCTTTCAATCCAGCGGACTGGTCTTGGGTGCGTACACATCCATGTCACTCTTGCTCGGAGCAGCACTGGCTTTGCTGGTGCGCAGTTCGATCGGCGCAATGGCGATCACGATGGTCGGTGTTGTTGCGATCCTGGCAGGATTTCAGTTGGTTGCACGACCCGATTACGCCGAGCCGAGTGTCCGAACATCACCCGTCGCCGGATTCAGTTCCTACTATTCGAGCGATACCAGTATCCCCGCGGTCAATTGGGAACTCGCGCAGGGATATGTCGACCTCCGAGGTAACTGGGTCGACATCGGATACGACGAGTGCATGTGGGGTGGATCAGGCGATGAGGACCCGTACGACCAGCGCCCGGAGGAGACCGGCGCCGAGTACAGCCTCCGCATGGATGTGCTCTCAGCGCAGCAGAACAGAGAGATGGAGATCTGTTTGCGGCAGCACGGGGTCGACCACTACGAAGTTCGCTACCACTCGGATGATCGGTTCTGGCGTTTCCAATTCACGGAAGCTGCACTCGTCCTGTTCCTTTCGGGATTGTTCCTCCTGCCGGCGCTCTGGGGTCTACGACGCCTCAAGCCGTGACTCAGCGGGCGACCGGCGCGACCGTCAGCTGATTGATGTTCGCGCCGGTCATCGAGCAACCCTTTGTGGGATAGGCAAGGAAGACCGAGTCGTAGCTGTTGGGCGGGTAAACCCTCAGTCCCGCAACGTCGGTCACGCCGCACTGATCTGCCGGGTAGTTCTCGACGTTCGTAGCTCGCACCAAAGACGTTGCGGCAGAGCCAGGGGCAAGGGAGACGAGTGAACCGGATCCGGAGCGGCCGGCTGCAGCACCCACTTCGCTTCCGGACGCTCCCGTGACATACGAGACGCCGGGGAAACCGTCGAGTGTGCACGTGCGGCCGCCCGTGTTGGTGAAGACCACCGGAAGCTCCACAGAACCGGCGGCGCCACTCGACTCGCCGAGGGTGACGTTCAGTTCCCCGATCGTGCAACCCTCGGGATTGGGTGCCGTCGAGGTTGTCGTTTGGGTGTGGTCGGTATGGGTCGTCGAAGGTGAAGCGGTGCCGGTCTGGGTCGTCGGCGCAGAGGCGGTCGTTGTTGAGGCGGGTGCCGGTGAACTCTCGGCCGTTCCCGTTTCATCCGAGCCGCAACCGCTGAGAAGGGCGAGAGCAGCAAGTGGAGCCGCCAACAAGCCGACGTTGCGCATGCGGTTCGAATTCATCGCTCTGTACTCCTCAGGCTGGTCGACAACTGTTTCCGAACATCCGTGTCCGGTATATCCGAATCCGAGGCCGGATGTGCAGAAACGAATCAGGCTCGCCGGTGATCAGGACCTACTTCCCGGATGGATTGCCGCTGCGGATCTAGCATGAGAAATGACCTGTCCGGATCGCGACCACCGGGAGTAGCGCATGTTCACCTTCACCAGCGACGACGGAGTGGTCATTCATGTCCACGAATGGCCCACCGAGCAGGAACCTCGAGGGGTTGTTCAACTCGCGCACGGTATGGGTGAGCACGCAAAACGCTACGCACACGTTGCCGAAGCCCTGAATGCTCGCGGTTTCCACGTCTACGCGGCGGACCACCGCGGCCACGGTGAGAGCATGCACGCCGGCCCAGGCAACATCGGCGACGACGGCTGGAACCGCTTGGTGGCAGACATGGTGACCCTCACGGGCATCATCCGCGACAAACACCCCGGCCTGCCCGTCGTACTGCTCAGCCACAGCCTCGGTTCGTTCGCTTCGCAGCAGTACATCCTCGATCATTCGCACCTGATCGACGCCGTCGCACTGTCGGGGACCACCGCGGTCGATCAACTGATCGAGAGCCTCGTCAACGACGGCCCGGACGTCCTCGCCCAGTTCAATGCGGAATTCGAACCGGCCCGTACTCCGCACGACTGGCTCAGCCGTGACGAAGCGCAGGTGGATTTGTACATCAACGATCCGCTGTGCGGTTTCAGCCTGGACGACGCCGGCATGGGTGGACTTATCGCAGCGGGACCGAGGTTCGTCGACGTCGAGGGCGTGCGACAAGACCTTCCGATCCTGGTCTTCGTCGGCACCTCGGATCCTCTCAACGCCGCGCTGAGCCGTACCGACGTCGCAGTCGAACGGTACAACTCGGCGGGGATCGAAGACGTCACCTACTACACCTATCCGGGTGCCAGACACGAGATCTTCAACGAGACCAACCGCGACGACGTCATCAACGATCTGACGACGTGGATGGACCGCGTACTAGAAGCGTGACCGCCTCACCGGAAAGGGGAACACGATGTCCACAGTTCCGGCCGCACGACCCGATCCAGACCCGCGAGATGTCAAGCGCTGGAGACGATACCTCGCCGACGAACAAGCCGAGGCCGCCGTCTACCGAGACCTCGCGAGCAGGCGCAGCGGCGAGGAGCGCGAAATCCTTCTCGCACTGGCCGACGCGGAGGGGCGACACGAGGCGCACTGGCGAGCGCTACTCGGCGATCACGTCGGCAAACCACTTCGCGGCGATATCCGCACTCGGATACTGGGCTTTCTGGCCAGGCGCTTCGGCTCCGTCTTCGTGCTCGCTCTTGCACAGCGCGCGGAGACGCGATCCCCGTATCCCAACGACGCCGACGCGACTGCATCGATGGGCGCGGACGAGAAGATCCACGAAGAAGTGGTGCGGGCCTTGGCCACTCGGGGTCGGAACAGACTTTCGGGGACGTTTCGTGCCGCCGTCTTCGGAGCCAACGACGGCCTCGTCAGCAATCTCGCTCTCGTGCTCGGCATCAGCGGTAGCGGCGTCTCCAATCAGATCGTTCTGATCACCGGCATGGCCGGGCTTCTGGCCGGCGCCCTGTCGATGGGCGCCGGCGAGTACGTTTCAGTCCGCTCGCAGCGAGAGTTGTTGGAAGCGTCCAATCCTGGTCCGGCTGCCAGCGAAGCTGTCGGACTGCTCGACGTCGACGCGAACGAATTGGCCCTGGTCTACCGGGCCCGCGGCATGTCCGCCGAGGAAGCGGATCAGCGCGCCGCCGAGGTCCTCGCGAACAGCACCTTCGGCGCCGCCGACGTTGTCGACGACCATGAAGCTGTCGGAACCGGGTTTGGCGCAGCGGCGGCAAGTTTCTGCTTCTTCGCCTCGGGTGCAATCATTCCGGTGCTGCCGTATCTGTTCGGCCTGGAAGGCATGACGGCTCTGATCGTCGCATCTGTTCTCGTGGGGATCGCGTTGCTGACGACGGGCGTTGTGGTCGGGTTGCTCTCGGGCGGGCCGCCATTCAAGCGGGCGCTACGCCAACTTGCGATCGGCTACGGCGCTGCCGGCGCGACGTATCTGCTCGGCATGTTGTTCGGGACTTCGCTCTGAGCGTCGGCTTACGCGCGTAGGGCGGGATCGCGGTGAGCCGGATCGATCCGAACCGGAATCTGGCACACCACGGCCTCGGTGTGTTTGCGCAGTGCATGAGCGATCTCATCGGTCCGTTGGCTCGGGAGGAACCGGTGCCATCTGGTTGCCGGGTCGATGGTGGCGACTACGACAAAGGTCTCTCGGTGGGGGAAGTGCATACGGACGTATCGAGCGAGAGTGTTCCCCACCGAATTCTCGGTGTCCTCGATGACGATCAAACGCGAATTCGGATGTCGAGCTTGCCATCGGCGGGTGAAGTCCGTCGTCGATTCGTGGGCAAGGCAGACTCGAATTGCGATGGGCTGTGACGACATCGCTGTTGCCGCGGCCATCGCGCGGGTGGAGAGTGACGTAATTTCGGACACGGGGACGAGCACCGCTGGTTTGTATCCGATGGACAGAGAAGCGTTCTCACTCTGAACGGTCAGTCGGGCACCGATGTGTGTGTATGCCCCGCGGATGCGTTCCATGCCGAGGACGAGCGCAGGGAGCGCGAGAGCGATCAGCCAGGCTCCCTCGGTGAACTTCATGGCTGTTGTCACCACTGCTGCGATCGAAGTCAACACAGCGCCGAAACCGTTGAGCGCCAATCGCCACTTCCAGCCCGGTGTCCGTTCGGCGAGCCAGTGGCGCACCATGCCGAACTGCGCGAGCGTGAATCCGATAAACACACCGATGGCGAACAGCGGCACCAAGGTGTTCATGTTTCCGCCCGATCCGACAAGCAGGAGAGCGCCGACGCCACCGAGCGACAAGACGCCATACGTGAAGACGTCGCGCGTCGACTTTCGGCTGAAGCGGTGCGGGAGCACGTTGTCGTCGGCGAGGATCCGCATCAGGTTGGGAAGACCGCCGTACGAGGTGTTCGCGGCCAACGCCAACAGAATTACGGTGGAGAATTGGACGACGTAGTAGCCCACACCATTTCCGAGAGCAGCGGAAGTGAGTTGCGACAGGACCGTTGTTCCGGGGACTGGGGCCAGTGAGAACTTTTCGATCAACACCGCAAGGCCGATCAGCATGGTGCCCAACAGGATTCCCAGAGCTACTTCGGCACGCTGAGCGCTACGCACGCGAGGCTTCTTGAAACTGGGTACCGCATTGGCGATGGCTTCGACTCCGGTCAATGCGGCGCAACCACTCGAAAATGCCTTGAGCAGAAGGAGAATGCCGATCGTGTGTGCGTTGTCGGCGAGGAAGGGAGCCGTGGCGGCGGCAGGGTTTTCCCGAAGTAGTCCGGCACCGATCACCGTGAAGATGCTGACGACAAAAACCACGGTGGGCAACATGAATACCCGCGCGGAATCTGCGATGCCCCGCAGATTCAGTGCCGTGATGCCGCCGAGTATCGCCAGTGCGATCCAGACCGTGTAGGGAAGAAGCGCAGGGAAGGCGGAGGTCAGAGCCGCGACACCGGCTGCGATCGACACCGCGACGTTGAGGGTGTAGTCGACGATCAACGACGCGGCGGCGGTCAAACTTGCCCGCGGGCTCAGATGCTTCTTTGCGACGGCGTAGGCGCCACCGCCTTCGGGAAATGCGGCGATCACTTGGCGGTAAGACGCCACCAGGACTGCAAGCAGCACTGCGATGGCGATCGTCACCGGCACGGTGAAGCCGATCCCCGCGCCGCCTGCGAGGGCCAACACCAACACGATGGCCTCTGGACCGTACGACACCGAGGCCATCGCGTCGAGCGACAGACCCGCCAGTCCGGTTGCGACGGAGAGCTTTTGCTTCTCAGGTTCGCCGCCGGCGCGGATGGTCGACGATATGACTCCACGGTGTCCGAGTATCACTGCATGTCTCACCGAGTCAGTATCGTCATTTCCCGTAGCTCTGAGACTGATCTTGACGATGCTTTGACGCGATGGCCTGCAAATCTGTACGGGTTCACAACGGGGGTTCGAGTCGCGGGAAGCCTTGTGACAGCTGATCAATCCAGCGAGCGCGCGTGGCGAGAATATCGCGGTTCCGAGACTCCGATTGGGCGGCGACGTGCGAAAGTAGGTCGCGAAGTCGGCCCAGAACGAGTGGCGAGTTCGATGCCGAGGCTATGACGTCGTCCAGTCCGGTTCTGACGAAGCTCGTGAAGTCGGGCAGTGGAATCACCACACGCAGATCACCACGCTCGTCGACGGCCCGGATCGAATCTGCGCGTACGGAGGCCACCAGAGAGAGGAGGTCCTCGATCTCGTCCAGAGCCTGCACGGCCGTCGCAGGATCGTTGATAGCGGGTGAGAGCGCTCTGAGCGCGATGTCAGCCAACAACCGAATCGCGAGTAGGGGGTCCTGGGTGAAGGTCCGCTCACTCCCACTGACCAAGGCGTCAAGGATCGTGTTGGCGGGCATGGGTCCGCCGTAGACGTCGGCGAGCGGCAATCCGTCTCGCAGCGTGCTACCCGGCGACACTCGGAGGACCACCATGGATCGGCAGTTCCGAGCGTTCTGCAGCAGATCTTCGACGAGGATCTGCTGCAGAACGGCCGGCGGTCGATGCCACTCGATTGTCGTGATCACCGGAAGTGTTGGTAGAGGGGGCAACTCCAGATCGGTGGTGGGGTACACGGCGGCGAAGACTGCTCGGCCACGACTCGAGATCGTGGTCAGTACAGGAGCCAACTGGATGGCCGAGAATGCGCGCAGCTGGAGCAGTCTGATCAGCGTCAGCGTGGCCAAGAGTGCCAGCACTGCGAGACTTGGCACAACCACGGACACATCCGTTTCGTTGCTGATGGCGAGCGCCGCCGTGATGTCGAAAACCGACTGGCCTATCGCGAAGGCAAACGTCCGCCACACGATGGGGTCGTCGCGGAACAACAACAAGCGAGGAGTGAAGGTGGTCGCGGCCCACTGGACTACAAGGAACAGCAGCGAGAAGATCACTGCCACTACACCCAGTAACCCCAGTCCGAGGGCAACGAGCATCTCGCTGACCTGACGGGCGGGAATCATCGGGCCGCTCCGGACATACGGCATCCCCAGTCCGGCAGCCAGTCCCACGACGACGCACAGGATCTGGGTCAGGCCTGCACGTACACGGCGCCGGGGGACGAGGAAGGCATGCCCGATCGGGGTGGGAGCGAAACGTCCGGGCTGATCCACACTTCAAGCCTCCACGCTGCGGCAATGGTGCGCCTTCACCCGAAACGGATGATGTCGACGTCGTCGTGATCCTGAAACGCTTGAAAGAGCCATGTGAGAGACAGAAGGCGAGACGTCATGACGGATCCGACAGACCAGAGCCGCGCCGTACTACCGATTCCGGATCGACAACATCTTGGTCTGGTGACGTACGACGCGAAGGATCCGGACACCGAGTTTCCACCGATCACTCCGCTACTACCGCCGGCCGGCGCACCCAATGTTCTGGTGGTCCTGTTGGACGACGTGGGATATGGCGCGAGCAGTGCCTTCGGAGGACCAGCGGACACACCGACTGCTGAGCGATTGCAAAGTAATGGGCTCACGTACACGCGGTTTCACACGACGGCACTGTGTGCTCCGACCCGCGCCGCTCTTCTGAGCGGGCGCAACCATCATTCGGTCGGCATGGGATCGATCACCGAAACCGCTACCTCGGCTCCTGGTCTTTCCGGCCTGCGGCCGAATACCAAAGCCGCACTGCCGATGACGTTGAAACTCAACGGATACTCGACGGCGCAGTTCGGCAAGTGTCACGAGGTTCCGCCGTGGCAAACATCCCCGGTGGGACCGTTCACGTCGTGGCCGACGGGAGAAGGCGGATTCGAGCATTTCTACGGATTCATCGGCGGGGAGAACAACCAGTATTACCCGGCGCTGTACGAGGGCGTCGCGCCTGTCGAGCCGGACAAGACACCGGAGGAGGGTTACCACCTCACTGAGGACCTTGCCGATCACGCGATCGACTGGGTTCGGATGCAGAAGTCATTGGCTCCGGACAAGCCGTTCTTCGTCTACTTTGCACCCGGCGCCACACATGCACCGCACCATGTTCCGAAGCAGTGGGCCGACAAGTACGAGGGCCGGTTCGCAGGAGGTTGGGACGCTCAACGCGAATCAATTCTCGAGCAGCAGAAACAGCGGGGGGTCGTTCCCGCGGATGCGGTCCTCACCCCGCGTCCCGAGGCCATCCCGGCGTGGGAGGACATGAGTGAGGAGATGAAGCCCGTCCTCGAACGCCAAATGGAAGTCTATGCAGGATTTCTCGAACACACCGATTTCCATGTCGGCCGGCTTGTCGATGCGATCGAAGAACTCGGAGCTCTCGACAACACCCTCGTGTACTACATCATCGGAGACAACGGAGCGTCCGCAGAGGGGACGATCAACGGCGCTTTCAACGAGATGGCCAACTTCAACGGACTCGCCGCCATCGAGACGCCCGAGTTCATGGCGGAAGTGAAAGACAAATTCGGTACCAAGGACGCATACAACCACTATTCCGTGGGGTGGGCGTGGGCAATGTGTACCCCGTACCAGTGGACGAAACAGGTTGCGTCGCATTGGGGTGGCACTCGCAACGGGACGATCGTGCACTGGCCTGCAGGGATTCGGACCAAGGGGGAGACGCGGTCGCAGTTCACCCACGTCATCGACGTTGCACCGACGATCCTCGAGGTCGCGAAACTACCGGAACCGACCTTTGTCAACGGCGTCCAGCAATCACCCATCGAGGGGACCAGCATGGTCTACACCTTCGACGACGCCGAAGTCGCCGAACGTCACGATCTGCAGTACTTCGAGATGGCCGGCAACCGTGGAATCTATTACAAGGGTTGGAGTGCGGTCACCAGGCACAGCACTCCATGGCTTTTCGCGGAGGCACTCCCCGCACTCGACGACGACGTGTGGGAGCTCTACGACGGGTCTCAGGATTGGACGCAGTCCAAAGATTTGGCGGCCGAGTTGCCGGAGAAACTCGCTGCACTGCAACGCTTGTGGTTGATCGAAGCAGTCAAGTACAACGTGCTTCCGATCGACGACCGAAGATTCGAGAGGTTCAACCCTCACATCGCGGGGCGTCCGCAGTTGGTGTCCGGGAATCGACAGGTTCTGTTTCCCGGAATGAAACGGCTGAGCGAGCACAGCGTGCTGAGTATCAAGAACCGATCATTCAGTGTCACAGCAGCAGTCGACGTCGCGGATGGCATTACTGCCAACGGTGTGATGATCGCGCAGGGAGGCAGATTTGGTGGCTGGGCACTTTACGCGCGGGAAGGCCGCGCCAAATTCGTCTACAACCTATTGGGCATGACCGAGTTCGTCATCGGTTCCGACGTTGACATTCCGGCAGGATCACACCAGATCAGAGCTGAGTTCACCTACGACGGAGGTGGTCTCGCGAGAGGCGGTGGGGTCACGATCTATCACGACGGTCGCGAAGTGGGCTCAGGTCGCGTCGAGCAGACGCAACCGATGGTCTTCTCCGCGGACGAGACCACCGACATCGGGGATGACTACGGCATGCCTGTCAGTGTTGATTACAGTGGCGCAACCACATTCAACGCACGTATCGACGTCGTGCAGATCGATGTCGGTGACGACGACCATACCCACCTCATCGATCCGGAGGAGGTGGCGCGAGTGGCGGTGTCCAGACAGTGATTCCACAGGCAAGAGCAGCAGTCACAATCTCCTGAGGGAGGGTCGCAATGCCGACCGTCATCCGAACTGTTCACGATCTGGTCCGCCACGCGCGGGGGCCGACGCACCATCACCACCATCAATCCGTGCACGAGGCGCGGCGAATGCGTGCCCACCACATTCTGGTCACGCATTCGCTCGTCTGATTTCGGAGCTACAGGTCGCGCGCCAATGCTCGTCCGGCTGCGCGGCCCGAGAAGATGCAGCCGCCGAGGAAGGTCCCCTCGAGTGCGCTGTAACCGTGGACTCCGCCGCCGCCGAAGCCCGCGACTTCACCGGCTGCGTACAGACCGTCGAAGACACTGCCGTCGGCCTTGATGACCTGCGAATCCAGGTTGGTTTCCAAGCCGCCGAGGGTCTTGCGTGTGAGTAGGTGCAACCGGACCGCGATCAGTGGGCCGTTCTTGGGGTCCAGGATCTTGTGCGGTGCAACGACGCGCACGATCTTGTCTGCCAACAGATTACGGGCACCGTGGATGGCGGTGACCTGGAAGTCCTTGCTGTACTTGTTGTCGACTTCGCGGTCGCGGGCGATCATCTCGCGTTCGATGTCCTCGTAGTCGAGGAGCGGTTCGTCGGTGAGGGCGTTCATGCCGTCGACCAGATCGCGAAGGTTGTTGCGCACCACGAAGTCCGCGCCCTTCTGCTTGAACGCCTCGACCGGTCCCGGCGCGCCCTTCTTGATTCGTTCGAGGAGGAGCTTGAAGTCGCGGTTGGTGAAGTCAGGGTTCTGTTCCGATCCCGAGAGTGCGAACTCCTTCTCGATGATCTTCTGGTCGAGGATGAACCACGTGTACTCGTGGCCGCTGTCGAGGATGTACTTGAAAGTTCCCATCGTGTCGAAGCCGGGGAAGTTGGGGACCGGCAGACGCTTGCCGGTGGCGTCGAACCACATCGAGGACGGTCCGGGGATGATTCGGATTCCGTGGTTGGGCCAGATGGGATTCCAGTTCTGGATGCCTTCGGTGTAGTGCCACATGCGGTCGCGGTTGACGATGTTTCCGCCCGCGGATTCGGTGATTTCGAGCATGCGTCCGTCGACGTGCGCCGGTACTCCCGTCAGCATGTGCTTCGGAGCCGTGCCGAGTCGCTCCGGCCAGTTCTTCTTCACCAGTTCGTAGTTGCCGCCGATTCCACCGGAGGTGACCACGACGGCCTGTGCGGCGACCTCGAATTCGCCGATGGGGGTGCGTGAGCTCTTCACACCGCGCAGATCACTGGAAGGTTCGAGGACGGTTCCTCGTACACCGGTGACCGCGCCATCGGTGACCACCAACTGATCCACCTGGTGGCGGTGCTTGAACGTGACAAGGCCACGTTTCTGGGCAGCTATGACCTTGGTCAGAAAGACATCGACGACGCCAGGTCCGGTTCCCCAGGTGAGGTGGAAGCGCGGCACCGAATTGCCGTGTCCGAGAGCCATTCCGCGGCCGCGTTCGGCCCAGCCGACATTCGGCATCAGGCGAAGCCCCAGATCGTGCAGGTACTGACGCTTGTCGCCGGCCGCGAACTCGACGTACGCCTTGGCCCACTGACGCGGCCAGTGATCTTCGCGGTCGCGGTCGAATCCCGCTGTGCCCATCCAGTCCTGCATCGCCAACTCGAGGGAGTCCTTGATGCCGAGTCGGCGTTGTTCGGGGCTGTTCACGAGGAAGAGTCCGCCGAGAGACCAAAATGCCTGCGCGCCGAGGTTGGCAGCGTTCTCCTGTTCCACGACAAGGACTTTGCGGCCCGCGCGCGTCAGTTCGTAGGTGGCGACCAGTCCCGCCAGCCCTGCCCCGACAACGATGACGTCAGCTTGTTCGCTCACGACAACTCCTCTTCCGATTGGTTGTTCTGGATTATTTCGCTGTAGGACAGCAGAATTCGAGTGAAGATATCGCGGCGCAGTGCAAAGGCGGCGTTGGTGTCGGTATCGACGAGGCACTGCACGCTGGTGCCGTCGTGCACTGCAACCAATGCCCGTCCCAACGCCGTCGGGTCGCCGACGATTGTTCGCCCGACATCGCTGAGTGCGGACTCCACGATGGGCAACAGGGTGCGAAGGATCGCGTCTTCACGGTCGGCAAGGGCTTTGCGAAGTGCCGGGTTACGGAGCGCGTGGGCTGTGAATTCCGCGTTGATCCGGTACCACTGCGGGTCGACCGGAACCACCGCCACGATCCGGGCGACAGCGGCATGGATGTCGACGATGTTACCGGCGGTGATCGACTCCGTCGCCAGCCGTAGATCGGCGAGCATTGATGCAGATCGCTGCTCCCACATCGCGAAGAACAATTCGTCGAGTGAATCGAAGTTGGAGTAGAACGCGCCTCGGGAGTATCCGGCGCGTTCGCAGATCTGCTCGACCGTGGCGTGCCCGAACCCGGCTTCGGAGAAGACATCTGCAGCCGCGTCGAGCAGACGCTGCCGGGTCTGACCACGGCGTTTGGTGACACGCTTGGCCGGCGAGTTGTCCGTTCCAGTCGTCATCGGCGCCTCCGTCAGGGTGGGACCCCAAACGATACACCGATGTATCCGATGCGCAGGCGTATCTCGATCTGTTCGTCTTCGCAGGTATTTCTATGCATATCTAGTAAATGTGCAAGAGAGGTGAATATTCAGATGTGATCGCTACAGATGCAGATCACGCTTGCTGATCGCCGCAGTGGCGACGACGCTGATCGCCGAGGTGGCCACCAGATATCCACAGGCCACCCACGGTGAACCGCCGGTGGCGCCGATCAGTGCAGTAAGGATCAGAGGTGTGACGCCGGAGGCGTAGATACCAGAGAACTGATAGACGACCGACAACCCGGTGTACCGGATTTCTGTGGGGTAGAGGCTCGCATACAGCGTTCCCTGGGCGCCGTAGAACAAGGCATGAATCACTCCGAAGACCACGACCATCGCGACTCCGAAGAGCAGGAGATTCTCGGTACCGAACAGTGCGAAGGCGGGGAAGATCGCGAGGCCGTACGCGGCGATGCCCACGATGTAGACCCGTTGCGGGCCGAACCGATCAGCGAGTGAACCGGAAAACGGCAGCAAGATCGCCATCACTACTGCGGCCACGGTGACCACAAGAAGTACCGGAACCTTTTCGAAATGCAGAGTCTTGGTTGCATACGTGATTGCAAAGACGCCCCAGGTGTTGAACGCGGCGCCCTCGCCCCAGCGAGACAGCATGCCCAGTACGGTGTTTCGCGCGACTCTTCCTTGAAAGACTTCCCTGAGCGGGGCGGATGAGCGCTGTTCGAGGTCGCGAACGGCCTGAAATGCCGGCGTCTCGTCGACCTTCAAACGGACCACCAACCCCACGATCACGAGTACCAAGCTCAGAACAAAGGCTATGCGCCAGCCGAAACGGAGAAACTGTTCGTCGTCGAAGACCGTTTGAAGTAGTGCGAACATTCCTGTGCCCAAAGCCAAGCCGAGAGCCAGTCCGATCTGCGGGATGCTGCCGAACAGCCCGCGCTTCTTCTCCGGACTGTGTTCGACCGCCAGAAGAACGGCTCCGGCCCACTCACCACCGAGAGCAAATCCCTGCAGGATACGAAGCAGCAGAAGCAGAATCGGTGCAACGACCCCGATTTGAGCTGCGGTCGGAAGGACACCCATGAGCGCCGTCGCGATACCCATGATGAACATCGTGAGGGCAAGCGTTTTCTTGCGCCCGATGCGATCGCCGATGTGACCGAACACCACTCCGCCGATGGGGCGAACGAGAAAGCCGACCGCGAAGGTCGCAAAAGAAAGCATGGTCCCGACAAAGGAACTCTGGTTGGGGAAGAACAGTTGGTTGAAGACGAGGCTCGCGGCCGTCGCGTAGAGGAAGAAGTCGTACCACTCGACCGTCGTGCCGAGCAGGCTCGCGGCGACGACGGTTCTCAGTCTGGATCGCCGCTCGTCGTCGGTCTCGTTCGAGAACGGTGAATTGTGCTCGACTTCGGCAAACGTGGTCATCGGAGCCCCCGGGTCGCGGTGCAAATTCACGAAGGTATCGCCGGAGCCGAAAGTGGGCACCCGTAGCGATCAGGGTGATTTCAACCCTGTTCTTCGAGGTGGACTGTGGTTGTAATGACAGAAGAGTTCTGCCTGTTCGTCGACGAAAGGAATCACCGTGTCACTGCGCTTCCACTGGTTCTTGCCTACTTACGGTGATTCCCGGAATCTGATGGCGGGTGGGCACGGCAGCTCGATGTCCGGTGATCGTCCGGCGACGCTGAAATACCTCAATCAGATCGGCGCGGCCGCCGAGACGAACGGCTTCGAGGCCGTCCTCACGCCGACCGGCGCGTGGTGCGAAGACGCATGGCTGACGACTGCGATGATGCTCGAGACCACCGAGACGCTCAAGTTTCTGGTTGCTCTGCGACCGGGATTGCTCAGCCCGACGCTGGCCGCCCAGATGGCCGCAACCTTCCAATGGCAGTCGGGCGGTCGTCTGCTGCTCAACGTCGTGACCGGCGGGGAGGACCACGAGCAGCGCACGTTCGGTGACTTCCTCGACAAGAACCAACGGTACGCACGATGCGGCGAGTTCCTCGACGTGATCCGCCAGTTGTGGTCCGGTAACGGTCCGGTTGATTTCTCCGGCGAGTACGTCAACGTGGAAAAGGCTACGCTGCAGCGTATTCCGGATCCGGTACCGCCCATCTTCTTCGGCGGATCGTCGCCGGCGGCCGGAACCGTCGCATCGCGTTACGCGGATACGTATCTCACGTGGGGTGAGACGCCGTCCGCTGTTGCCGCCAAGATCGCCTGGATCCGCGACCTCGCGGAAGTCCAAGGTCGTCACCTCGACTACGGAATCCGTCTGCATGTCATCAGCCGGGACACCTCGGAACAGGCATGGGCAGAAGCGGATCGGCTGCTCAGTGCGCTCGATCCGGCGACCGTCGAGCAGGCTCAGGCGAGTCTTGCGCGATCCGGCTCCGAAGGTCAGCGTCGAATGCTCGAATTGCACGGCGGCGGTTCGGCTTACAAGGAGGGTGTCGGAGCGAGGTCGCTGGAGATTGCGCCGAACCTGTGGACCGGCGTCGGATTGGTGCGAGGGGGTGCAGGCACCGCATTGGTCGGTTCGCACCAAGAAGTGGCTGATCGGATTGCCGAGTACGCGGCGATCGGCCTGGATCACTTCGTATTGTCGGGCTATCCCCATCTCGAAGAGGCGTATCAGTTCGGTGAGGGTGTGCGTCCGATCCTCGAAAAGCGTGGATTGGTAGCACCGCACGGTTCGGTCGGCGGACCGGTGCGAACGCCCTTCGTCTCCAGTGGGAACTGAGTCGAACAGCGAGCTCTTCGAGAAGGGGACGTTTGTCCCGATCTTTCGGGCACGGCCTCCCTCCGGGACTATTCACGCAATTCGGTCAGTAGATCCGATCTAGGCTGCGCACTGTTGCCGAACTCAAGGCGCAGTACGAAAGGATCCTCGATGAAGCTGGGCACGAGTGGAGTACGTCGCGTCGTGGGAACCGTGGCAGTCGCCGCTGCAACCGCGGCAGGCGTCGCGATGGTCAATCCTGCAACTGCGTCGGCCGAGGTGGTCCCACCGGTCGTCTCGTACAAGGTGACCGGAAACGATCTGGCACTGACGATCACGAACAACAACACGGGCATTGCCCCGTTGTGCCAAGCGTTTGTCGTCAACGCCGCGGATTCTGCTGCCGTGCTTGATGATCCGCTCAAGCTGCTCGATCCGAACCTTGTGGTGTACCCCAAGATCACCGACCCGTCCTCACTGTTCGCCGTCGGTAAGGGGCAGACGGTCACCAACACCGTGACCGATGTTCCGGACGGAACCTACGCCGTGCTCGGTGCCTGCTCCGATCTTCTCGATCTGGAGACGTTGGGTAAGCCTGTTCCTGGCGTGCCGAGCCTCGTTGTCATCGGTGGACCGTTCAGCGGCATCAATACCGGAAGCCTGAGCGACCTGTTCGGCAGCGGCAGCCTCGAAGGACTTTTCGGGTAGCTCACCGTCTGTCTCCCCAATTTTCCGACTGAGCGGTCTATTCTTCAGGCATCTGGTGATCTGACCGACTTGCCTGGAGGTTCGGAAATGCGAAGTCGTGGATTCAAACGCGTTCTCGGAAGCATTGTCGCGGCGTCGGCCGCCGTCGTGGGACTGGTTGTCATGACTCCGGCGTCGGCGTCGGCATCACCGGCGATTCTCCCGCCTCCGGTGTCGGTGAGCGCAGCGGACAATGCGATCACCTTCACCATCACCAATCCGAACCCGCGGTTCAGCTTCATCAACTGCACAGTGGCGATCCTCAACGCCAGGGATGTCCCCGACGTGATCCGCGATCCGGCAAAGCTGCTCCAGCCCGGCGTGTTGGTGTATCCGACCGTCAGCAACATCCTCGATCTGTTTGCCGTTTCGCCTGGGCAGACGATCACGCGGACCGTCGGGAATCTGCCGGCCGGGGTGTACGCCGTTGCGGGAGCGTGCGTTCGACTGCTCGATCCGACCAACCCCACTATCGCGATTCCGCAGGCCGTTGTGGTCGGCGGCTGGTTCGAGGGCGCCGGAACCGGAAGTCTCTCAGGATCTTTGGAGGACCTGGGATACAACACGGTCCAGGACTTGATCGACGCGTGGAATCGAATCAGCTCGGGAAGCGGCGGCGGCAGCTTCCAGCTCGACTACCAAGGTGGCTCGGACTTCGAGGTAGTGGGTCCCACGTCGTAGTCGGTCCGGCTCACTTGCGCGCGCGGTGGCGTCGCACCGCGTCGCGATTTGCACACGTGGGGGAGCAGTACCGCTGATTGCCGTTGCGTGAGGTGTCCGCATAGATGTTGGTGCACTCGTCCAGGGTGCACCGACCTAATCTGTGCATTCCGCGGCCGACGAGGTGCAGCGCCGTGCCTACCGAGAAGAGGGCTTTGAGGACCTCGGCGAGCGACTGTTGCGGATCGCGGTAGTGCAGATGCCACCCGTCGTTTGCGTGGTTGGTCATGCGCGGATACGCCGACGCTTGCTCGAGCATGACGTTCACCAACTCGGCGCGGGCTGCCTCCTCCGTGACGTCGACGATTTTCGACCACTCGATCAGAAGGTCGAGGGTCTCGTCGAGGTCCTTCTCGGCGATGGGGAAATCGAGAATGATGCCTGCATCGACGCAGCGTTCGACGAGTTCGGCCAAGGTCTCGGGATTTCGATTGGCCAGGTCGGCGGCCAGCGTCACCGCATATTCGCCGTAAGGGTTGAGATGCACAATGCCATTACATCATGCTCGTCGTATGAAGAAAACAGATTTCGCGCCGATAAGTTGCATCCACCGCTGGGAGATCGAATCTCGGCATCAGACCAGCGAGGGGACGGTCACCTACCTGCGCTGCCATTGCGGGTCGTGGCAGACCTTGCTCGCCGAATGGGTGTCGGGCGGTGCGGGCTCGGCCGTCGCTGCGCCGATCAAGGTCAGGTCCAGGTAATGGTCAGCTAATCGCTCCGTTTTGCCTCGGGTGACATGGAACGTGTTCTAGATTCAGGGTTGTATGCCTCGGTATCGCGGCGCAGACTCTGAAAGGGAAGACGATGCAGTTCAACCTCGCTGATGTATTCGAAACCGTCGCCAGCTCGGTGCCTGATCGCGTCGCCTTGACTTACGAGGGAGAGAACTTCTCCTACGCTGAGCTGGACGCGGAAGCCAACCGAACGGCCAACCTGCTCGCGCAAGCCGGCATCTCGCGCGGCGATCATGTAGCCCTGTTCCTGAAGAACAGCGTCGAACATGTCACGTCGATCCTCGGGTTGATCAAGATCCGTGCGGTCCCGATCAACGTGAACTACCGGTACACGCCCGCCGAGCTCGAGTACATCTTCACCAACTCCGACTCGGTCGCAGTGGTCGTGGAACTCCCCGAGCATCAGCGTGTCCTTGCTTCCCTTTTCGGTGCATGCCCGAAGGTGAAGACGGTGATCGTGATCGGCGAGGTCGAGGCCGAACTGGTCGCTGCCGCGAAAGCGCATGAAGTGTCGGTGGTTTCCTTCGACGACGCTCGCGAGATGTCACCGGTAGGGGAGTTCGATTCTCGTTCGGGCGACGACGTGTACCTGCTCTACACCGGCGGGACGACCGGATACCCGAAGGGTGTCATGTGGCGTCACGACGACTTCTTCCGTAAGCCGCTCTCCGGCGGAAATCCGTACGGCGAGGAAGCTCGACAGGACCTCGCCGAGATAGCCAGCGCTGCAAAGGAATTTCCGGAACTCTCGTTCCTCATTGCCGCCCCCCTCATGCACGGCGCAGCGTTGTATTCGCTGTTCACGTTCCTCACCCTCGGCGCGCGCGTGGTTCTACGACGAGAATTCGTTGCGGAGAAGGTCGTCGAAGCGATCGAGAAGGATTCGGTACAGGTGATCTTGATCGTCGGTGACGGCATGGGACTGCCGTTGGTCGACGAGATGGAACGACGCAAAGACGAGGTCGATTTCAGCACCCTGTTCTCGATCACCTCGGGTGGTGCGATCTGGTCCACCAGCGTTCGGGATCGCATGCTGGCGGTGAAGCCGGACCTGCTGTTGCGCGACAACTTCGGAGCCTCGGAGTCCGGTAACGACGGCGCCTTCTCCATCGACGAGGCGGGGAATCTGCGAATGCCGCCCTCGCCGAACATGATCCTGGTCGACGAGCGGCTCGAAGAGATCCCCGCCGGCTCCGACGACGTGGGCTACATCGCGCGTATCGGAAACGTCCCGCTCGGGTACTACAAGGATGAAGAGAAGACCGCCCGCACGTTCCCGACCCGCGCTGACGGCACCCGTCTTTCGGTGCTCGGCGACATGGGCAAGGTCGAAGCGGACGGCACGATTGTCTTCCTGGGTCGTGGCTCGCAGTGCATCAACACCGGTGGCGAGAAGGTCTTCGCCGAAGAGGTCGAGGCCGCCCTTCACGCGCATCCGGCAATATCGGACGCACTCGTTGTCCCCGCGCCCGACCCGCGCATGGGGCAGCAGGTCGCAGCGGTGATCGCGACCTACCCCGGATCCGACGAGTTGACTCTCGAAGCGGTACAGGAACATTGCCGCAAGACGTTGGCCGGCTACAAGGTGCCGCGCACGATCGTGCTGGTCGATGAAGTCAAGCGAACCCCGGCTGGTAAGGCGGACTACCGCTGGGCGACGACACTGGCATCGACCTAGCAACGTGGAATGGGCGACGACGACCTTTCACACGGATTTCACCACGACATAAGAGACATACCGGAAAGATGGTGCAGAGTAAGTCGTTCGCGCCTTGCGTCGTCACTCCACGAAAGGGCCTTGTCTCATGCTCATCATCGGAATACTCCTGTTCGGGATCGTCATCGGAGCGGGAGCCCAGCTGATTCTGGGGAAAACGACCGCACGAGTGGACTGGACCTTCGCGTTCATCGCGGGAATCGGTGGTTCGCTGGTCGGCGGATTGCTCGTGAGTTTGATTGCAGGCGACGGATTATCATTGCGCCCGAGCGGCATCCTCGGGTCCCTTGCCGGCGCTGTCATCATCACCGCGGGGTGGCAGTGGTACCGCGGGAGGAACGCAACTACAACTACGCGTCCGTCTGATCGCTGATTTTTACAGTTCCGTCAGGGGACGGAGAGCGTCGACATATGACCGAACTACTCGATGAAGTCCTCACCGCACATGGCGGAGTCGAAGGTTGGCAGTCTGTTTCAGCGATCACGGCACGGGGACGTTTGGGCGGTCTGCTGCCTCAGCGCTTCCCCGGCAACAAGCTGGCGAAGTTCACGGTCGAGGTTGAAGTCGCCGAGCAACGCACTGTCCTCCAAGACTTTCCGCGTGTCGGCGAGTGCGCTGTGTTCGACAAGGGCGTCGTGCGGATCGAAACTCGTGACGGCGAAGAACTCGGGAGTCGAACCGACCCACGTCCAGAGTTTTTCGGGTTGAGTGGAGTCCGGCGCAACCTCCACTGGGACGCGCTCGACACCGCTTACTTTGCCGGCTACGCCTTTTGGAACTATCTGAACGCACCGCTGCTGCTCGCCCGCGACGACATCACTGTCACCGAAGCCGAACCTTGGCAGGAATCCGGGCAGCAATGGCGACGACTACAAGCAACGTTCGCGCCGGCGATCGATACCCATTGCCGGCAGCAGACCTTCTATGTCGACAACGGTGGCCTCATCCGCCGTCACGACTTCGTCGCCGAACCGGTAGGCAGCTGGGCGAAAGCTGCTCTCTACTGCGACCAGCATCGCGAGTTCGACGGTCTCACCTTTCCCACTCGACGACGTGTGCTCCCGAGAGGCCCAGGCGGCCGCGTTCCCTCGCGGCCGACGCTCCTGGCGCTCGACTTCGACGACATCGAGATCAAGCGATGAACATCAGTTACTGGTTACCGGTTGTCGAGTGTGAACAAACGGAACACGGTCCGCATGCACAGAACGACGCCGACGAAGCCCAGTACCGCACTCACGAGTGCATAGCCCGACAGCTGAGGTGTGAGTTGTGGTCCGCCAGGTACGAACAGAAGGATCGCCGCGACAATCAGCGCGGTCACCCCCGCCGCCATACCCAGGGCGTTGTTCGCCGACCGTCGTAGCCATCGCCTGTCGTCGGGGTGTGCGACCGAGCGAGTGCGAAGTGTGAAGCTTCCCGACGCGATCGAGGTCGCGATCTGATCGAGCTGACCAGGCAGGCGCCTGACCACCGCGGTTGTGACCGCCGTCGTCGACAGGATTGCCTGCGCGGCTGCAGTCGGGCTGGCGACATGGGTCAACAGTCGGGGTACTTCGGCCCGTACAGCAGCGACGAGGTCGATCTGCGGATCCAGGAGCCGCAGGGCGCGCTCCAAAGACGCGAGCGAACGGAAAGCGGCGGCGACGTCTCCCGGCACTCCGATTCGGTGTTCTCGAAGCACGGTGAACATTCGCGCGAACGATGCCATGGAAATATTGGGTTGGACACTGAGCAGGGTGATCTCTCGGCCCACCTGGTGACGTAGTGCTCCGCGATCAACTTCGGGCGGTACGTCGAATGCCATCAGCATCGCGTCGACTGTCGCCACCGGATCACCTGCGAGGGCAGCGTTGAGGAGCACGGCGAACAAGATCCGTGTCTCGCCGTCCAGAACCCCTACTGCGCCGAAGTCGAGGAGCCCGACCCGGCCGTCATCGAGGATCATGATGTTGCCGGGGTGCAGGTCCGCGTGAAACACGCCGTGGACAAAGATCCCGTCGAGCAACGACGCAAGAAGTTCGTTGGCGATGCTGCTGCGGGTGTCGCGGTCGAGGCCGGTGAGCGCCGACTCACCGTCGGAGAGCGGTGTGCCGTGAAGACGTTCCATCACGAGCACCCGTCCGCTACTGAGGTTGGGGTAGATGTGCGGAACGACGATATCCGGGCGGTTCGACATGGTGGAAGCAATCGCGCCGGTATTCGCTGCTTCGGTGCGGTAGTCGAGTTCCTCGAGCAGTGACGTGACGAGGCCCCCGGCGAGTCGGTGAACGCCGATATCGCGTGCCCAGGGAAAACGGGTCTCCGCGCGGGATGACACGCGAAGGAAGATATCGCAATCCACGCTCACTTGTGCGCTCGCCTCGGGCCGTTGAACCTTCACCACAACGTCGACGCCTTCAACGGTGCGCGCGGAATGTACCTGTGCGACAGAGGCGGCGGCGAACGGCTCCACATCGAACCATGCGAACACCGACTCTGGTGCGTCGCCGAGTTCCGATGCCAGTAGCTCCGCAATGCGGACTGGATCAGCCGGTCGTGCCGAACTTTGCAGAGACGAGAGAGTGCGAGCCAACTGGGGTGGTATGAGGTCGTCTCGCGTGCCGAGGATCTGTCCCAGCTTGACGAAAGTGACACCGCACCGGTTGATTACTTCCACCAGCGCGTCCCCGAACTGAGGCGCTGATGGCCCAGCACGGAGAGCGGGCCCGCCTCCCGCTCGCACGACGATGCCCATGATCTGGACGTATCGCTTGGTTCGTCGCCACGATTTGCGGCTGCGCTGCAATGCTTCTGGCGGTCCGGGGATGGACCCTGTTGGAAGGACAACTTCGAGGAAAACCAATGCGGCCAGGCATGCTGCGAACACCCAGAGCGCGACAACTCCGAAGAATATGAGCGCTGTTCCTACGCTCACCAGAAGTTGATCGTCCTGGCTGGCAATTCCTGCAAGTGTTGCGACGTATCCCGACAGTGGAACCCCCACCGAGAGTGCTATCACCGCGACCGCAAGGGTTCGCGGCCATCCGACTCTCGTCCCCAGCGTTCGTCGCATCACGCCCGCCAGTGCTGCTGCAAGAAATGGCGTCGTGACGATCCAGACCATCAAGTCCATTGCGATAGCGTACGGGTTCGCAATCTGCGATACATCCAGGAAAACCCCGAGCCCACCCCGACTGCCGGGTAACAAGCCCGACAGTGCCCAAGCGTCGAACATGCTTGGGCACTTCGGTGTTCATTCGCTCCGATGTCGACTCGTCCTGATCGACCGTCCAAAACTGCGTTCACTGACCATCCGCGAGGCCGAACTGCGCATCATGCTCGTCAGCGATGTCCCGGCCACCTTTCGCGAGGAGCAGTACAGCCGAAGAACAGGCTGCGATGGACGCCGAGCAGAAGTGAGACCGAGTGGACTCCTTTAAAGAATGGGGCCGCCGGTGAACAGGTTGACGAGACTCACCGCGAAGAACTGGACGATCGCTATGGCGGTGGCAAACGGGTCGCCCGCATACGTAGCTTGGTTGACCCATTCGTTGAATGCGTTGATCGAACCCATTGTGATTCCTCCTGAGTAGTGATGGCGTGACTGATTGAAACTGGTGGTGCGACACTCGACACGAGGGACGTCAGTACGGACCCAGCGCAGTTGGGCATATGAGGCCACGAAAGGTCAGTGACGAGCGCCGACAGTACGCTGCGGTTGCGGCCCTCTGTGTTTCGAATGTAGTTCCTCGACTTGGGAATACCGTGAAGGACGGGCGGATTCGGCTACGAGTATCCCGCGACAGACGACATCGTCAATATTATGATGTCGGCAACAAGCGCGACGACGGCACCAATCGGATTCTGGACAATCCACGAAATTACTTCAGTCATGTTCTCGGTCCTTCCTTAGCGTAAGACGCGTGATCGAATACTCGACCAGCTATTGCAGTACCCGGCCCCGTTCGGCGAATTAAGCCTTTGCCGAAAATGATTGGCGCAAACAGATAGATCGCACACCGGGGCGTTGAATCAACTCGCCCAATCGTTGCACCTCTATGCTCGGGGTTCGATTCGTTACCAACATCTTTCGGAGAAGGGGTGATCAGTCCCATCAGCGATCGGTACCCCGCGTGCGAAACCCTTTTCCGTAAACACCTGCCCAGCAACGTCGTAACGTCAGAAGTGGCAGTTGGCGAGGCCGACCGTCTTCTCGAGATCGTGGCGAGTTTTGCTGGGCAGATGTGACACTACCTCGCGGTCTCGCCGGATCAGTCTTCCTTTCGGACATCGATGGCTGTTCTTCGTGTGGTTGTTACACAATCGACGGAATCGCTGTTGGGGGTGGCGATGCGCAGCTATTTCCCCTGCGAATCTTCAGGAATTGCCTGCGACACCCGTGGATACGGATCCTCGATCTCCACCGAGCGCAATTCCGTGTGCCGACAAACATCGCAGTGCTTCCGACCGGATCGATGCACCCAGAACCAATCGCCGTCACGCACAAAGGGCCAGACGGTTCTGGGAAAGACCCAAGCGCTCCTGCAGTTCCCGGCGATCTGTTGTGCCAGTTCGAGTTCACACTTGATCTAACTGGTCGACGCATAGTGGTGTACCGGTAGCCAAAAGAGTCCCGCCGGTCGGTTAGTGTTGACGGTGAGATACGACGCGGAGGTGGCTGTGAGAATCTGGAACTGGTTGATGCTCAAAATTTCAGCAATCGGTGGGTCGCCGAAGTTTCGGAAGATAGTCGACAGTCCGATTTGGGCGGGCGCCAATGACCGCAAGCTCTGACTGAGCGGGCGGCAGATTCTCCAATTTGCAATTGCCGACCTGCGACTGCGAGCACGCTCACGGCCTGCTGCGACGGCAACGCGACTGTCGACCTGAATTTATCCGCAATCGATATGGGAGGGCTTGTGGGAGTCTGGGGTCCGGGAAATTTTGACAGTGACACCGTCGCGGATGGGTTGGGGGCCCTGACCGGTCGAATCGTGGACGACATCACTGCCGAGTTCGAAGACGATTCGAGTCTGGAGCCGGATGAATGGGGCGGGGAGATGGTGCCGGCGTGGCTCGAGATCCTCACCGATATTGCCCAGACGAAACGAGTCGGTGTGACGTTTCCATCGACGCAAGTGCTGATCGACTGGCGCGATCGATATCTGCGCGTGTGGGATGGCTACATTGACGAACTCGAACCGGACGAGGATCACAAGGTCGCTCGACGTGCAGTGCTCGTCCATACCTTCGAACAGGCCGTCTCCCTCGCAGCCGAGCGGGAACAAGCCTAGTCCTTCGCTAACCGCCGACGTCCTTGCATCCAAATTGAGTGGATCCACGTTGCGGCTCGCAGATATGGTCCACTGGTGGCGCATCCGAATGGTCGAAACGACAGTCCGATCCTGGTGATTGGTGCCGGCGTCGTCGGCGCGTCGATCGCGTATCACCTGGCGCGCGTTGGTCTCCGAGTCACCGTGCTGGAGCACGGCTCGGTGGCGGGAGGGGTGACCGGCAACTCCTTTGCCTGGGTCGGCCTCTCGAAGAGTGCCGCAGAAACTTACTCAGATCCGTTCCGGCAAGGCGCTGCAGTCGAATTCGACCGCCTGGAGCGCGAACTCGTCGAGCCAATCGGTTTGCGCCGCAGAGGCGCGATCACCTGGGAAGAGACGGAAGCGGAGACTCGAGCGTTCGTAGATGCTCATCGAGCACTCGGCCATCCCGTCGAACTCATCGGTAAAGAGGAAATCCTTGCTCGTGAGCCGGGATTGCGGACGGCCCCCTCGGTCGCATCGTACGCGCCTGATGACGGTGGCGTTGACCCGGTTGCGTTCGCTCGATCGCTCCTGCGAGGTGCCGAAGCATACGGTGCCACAGTGTATTCCGATGTCAGTGCGCTCGGGGTGCTCGCGGAGGGCATGAGAGTGTGCGGAGTAATGACTGCCGACGGTCCCGTCTACGGATCGGCCACCGTGCTCGCTGCGGGTACCGCGATTCCTGGACTCGCGGCGTCGGCGGGAGTGGACGTCGAGGTCGACGCCTCCCCGCGTTGCCTCATCAGATTCTCGACGCCCTACCCATTGGTGAACGGAATACTCTCCTCTCCGGATTTCGAGATCCGGCAATTGGACGACACGACACTGATTGCGGCTGAACATGTTCCGGTCGGGTTCTCCGGAGATGCTCGTGAGCTTGCGGGGCCGACGCTGCACGCGATCCGCAGTCAGCTCGAGGACGGTGACCAAGTGGAACTGATCGAGGCGGTAGTCGCTGACCGTCCCATCCCGCGTGGTGGCCGCCCGCTGCTGGGCTTCGCCGAAGGCGTGTCGGGGCTCTATCTGGCCGCGACGCATCCGGCGATCATTCTGGCCGGAGCAATTGGAGCCCATGCGGCCGGGGACTTCGCCCGAGCGTCAACCCTGGACGGTTAGACGACGACGCCGGAGCCCGGTTCGACAAGGTCGAGCCGATATTGCGGTTCCTAGTTCTCTCTAGGACACGCGCTAGAGAGCGGGATATTCGTCTACTCGGCTTGTACCGTCGATGGGCATGGACCCCGTGCGCAATCCGTATGCCCCCGGTGCCGGTCAACGCCCGCCGGAACTCGCCGGGCGCGACAAGCAGATCGACGCCTTCGACGTCGTTCTCGAGCGAATTGCGCGTGGCCGCCCGGAACGAAGTGTTGTCCTCACCGGATTGCGTGGCGTCGGCAAGACCGTCCTGCTCAATCAGTTGCGTTCGGCCGCGATCTCCCGAAGCTGGGGGACAGGCAAGATCGAGGCGCGCCCCGATCAGGATTTACGACGCCCACTCTCGTCGGCGCTGCACATGGCAGTCCGAGAGATCGCGGTCTCCCATCGCGATCCGGAGCGGGTCGAGCAGTTCCTCGGAGTCCTCAAATCGTTTGCCCTACGCGCCACTGCAGACAAGGGAATGCGCGAGCGCTGGCAGCCAGGCATCGATGCACCCGCGATCAAAGGTCGGGCAGACAGCGGCGACATCGAGATCGACCTCGTCGAGTTGCTGCTCGATGCGTCGTCGCTGGCCAGGGATGTCGGCGTCGGGATCGCCATCTTCATCGACGAGATGCAGGACCTCGGAGCAGCGGATGTCTCGGCGATCTGCGGGGCCTGCCACGAGTTGAGTCAGGACGCGGCACCGCTGATTGTCGTCGGGGCGGGGCTTCCGCATCTGCCTGCTGTGCTGTCGGCGTCGAAAAGCTACTCGGAGCGCCTGTTCAGCTACCACCGGATCGACCGTCTCGAGCGTGAAGCTGCAGATCAGGCACTGATCGCACCTGCCGAGCGTGAGGACGTCGAGTTCACCGAATCCGCGCTCGACGCTCTGTACGAAGCGGCTGACGGGTACCCGTACTTCGTTCAGGCCTACGGAAAGGCCACGTGGGATGTGGCGGCGTCGAGTCCGATCACGGCAGAAGACGTGCGCGTCGGCGCGCCGACGGCTGAGGAAGAACTCGCTGTCGGTTTCTTCGGATCGCGGTACGAGCGAGCAACGCCCGCGGAGCGTGAGTACATGCGCGCCATGGCCGATCTCGCCGGTGACGACGGGCCCGTCGCAACCGCGAAGATCGCCGTCGAGTTGGGGCGCAAACCGGCTTCCCTGTCGCCGGCACGCGATGGACTGATCAAGAAGGGGCTGATCTATTCGGCAGAACGTGGATCCATCGGATTCACGGTCCCGCACTTCGGCCGATACCTGCGCGGACAAGCGGAGTGAACGCGCTCGAAACCGCGTGGGATCGGGTGGCGGCGCTCAGTCCCAATCCGCCGGTGTGGGTGGTTCAACTGGCCGCGTTGATCGCCGTGATCATCGTTCTCGAACCACACCTGTGGCGGATCGCCCGCAACGTCGTCACCATCGCACACGAGGGCGCTCATCTGATCGTCGCCGTCCTGGTCGGTCGACGGTTGAAAGGTCTTCGCCTGCATTCGGATACGTCGGGTGTCGCGATTTCGTCGGGCAAACCGACCGGCTTCGGCGTCATTCTGATGACGTTCGCGGGGTACGTCGGACCGTCGATTCTCGGACTCGGCGCGGCCGGGTTGTTGGGCGCGCAGCGCGCGGTCTCGGTGCTGTGGATCGGCGTATTCGTCATCGCGGTGATGATGGTCCTGATCCGAAACCTCTACGGAGTCTTCTCACTTGCCGTGGTGGGAGCCGTGTTGTTCGGACTCGTCTGGTGGGGGACCCAGGAGCAGCAAGTGGCCGCAGCGTACTTCCTGACGCTCTTTCTCCTCTTTGCCGGACCACGCCCGGTCGTGGAACTTCAACGGCAGCGAATGCGACGAGGCGGGGCACCGGACTCGGACGCCGACCAATTGGCCAGGCTCTCACCGATACCCGCGATCGTCTGGGTCGGGTTGTTCCTGCTCGTGAACGTCGCGGTGCTCGTGCTCGACGGATGGTGGATTCTGCGCCCGGTGGGTGGCTGACCGGATTGATCCGTTGTCCCGTCAGGACAACGGACCAACGATTGTTGATGCTCTGCGGACGTAGTCATCGCATGAAGGCGCTCATATCGTGGAAGTCGACGAGTGGCCGTGTGGGGACTTCACACGGCCACACCCGCAACGACTAAGACCGTCGACGATGACAAGGATTCGTTTTGGACGACAAGAACTTCCGCGGGCGAACCGCGATCATGTCCGGGGGAAGCCGTGGCATCGGACTTGCCATCGCCCGTGCGATAGCGCGCCGCGGCGGAAATATCGTGTTGCTCGCCAAGACCGATACGCCGGATCCCAGGCTGCCCGGAACTATCCACACGGCTGTGGACGAGTTGAACGAGCTCGAGGGTCATGCCGTTCCGGTCGTCGGCGACGTGAGGAACGACGACGACATCGCGCGGGCCGTGGCTGCAGCGGTAGAGCACTTCGGTGGCATCGACATCGTGGTCAACAATGCGAGCGTCCTCGACATCTCGAAAACCGAAGATCTCGCGATGAAGCGATTCGATCTGATGCAGCAGGTCAACGTCCGTGGCACATTCGCGCTCACCCGCGCCTGCCTTCCGTACCTTCAGGTTTCGGCCAACGCGCACGTGTTGACGCTGTCGCCGCCGCTCAACTTTTCGCCGCACTGGTTGGGTGCTCATCCGGGCTACATGCTGGCCAAATACGGAATGACATTGGCGGCCTTGGGCATCGCCGCAGAGTATTCAGGTGCACCGATTTCGAGTAATTGCCTGTGGCCGGAGACCATGATCGCCACGGCCGCTGTCGGAAACCTGCTCGGGGGAGACGACAGTATCGAGCACTCGCGTTCACCCGAGATCATGGCCGATGCGGCTGTCGAGATTCTCGGGCGTCCCGCCGGCACGGATACCGGTCGTACAGTGCTCGACGTCGAGATCTTGCGCGAGGCGGGGATCTCGGATTTCTCGCAGTACGGCGGTGAGTCACCGTTGGCGATCGACATCTTCGTCGACGCTCCAATTCCGTGATCTCGGGCGATCTACAGGTATCTAGCCAAATCGCTAGATACCTGTAGATCTTCCTCACGCCACTTCGTGCTCGCCGCCCGGGGCAACCTTCTGAAGTCCGCGATATGCGTCGCTGGCACTTTGGCGACCGCCGATGACGGCCTCGACCTCCGCGGCAATCGGCATGTCGACACCGTATTCACGGGCCAGATCCATGACGGTGGGGGCAGTCTTGACGCCCTCGGCAACCTGGCCGAGCTTGGCTACAGCCTCCTCGACGGTCAATCCCTGCGCCAGAGCTTCGCCGACGCGACGATTGCGAGAAGTCGGAGCCATGCAGGTGGCAATCAGATCGCCGACGCCCGTCAAGCCGGCAAAGGTGCGCGGGTTGGCGCCCATCGCCTCACCGAGTCGGGTCATCTCGGCGAGACCGCGTGCGAGCACCATCGCACGAGTGTTGTCACCGACCCCCAGACCGTCAGCCATGCCCGAGGCGATGGCAACGATGTTCTTGAGGATGCCGCCGAGTTCACAGCCGAGTACGTCGGTGTTGCGGTAGACGCGGAAGACCGACGATGCGAACAGGGGTTGCAGCGCGGCGGCGACACGATCGTCCTGGGTGGCCACGACCGATGCCGCGGCCATGCCGTCGACGATTTCTTTGGCGATGTTGGGGCCCGCGAGCAATCCGACGGGATGGCCGGGCAGGCACTCGGCGATCACTTCGGTGGGACGCTGCCGGGTGCCGGGCTCGAGGCCCTTGGACAGTGACAACACCGGGACCCACGCCCGAACCTCGTTGGCGATCTCGGCGAGGGTGGAGCGAACGGCGTGCGATGGCACCCCGCATACGAGTACGTCCGCTTCGCGGGCGGCTTCGACCAGATCCGAGGTTGCCTTGAGCCCCTTGGGAAGTTTGCGCTCACCAAGGTATTTGGAGTTGGTCCGTTGCGAATTGATCTCGTCGGCTGCTTCGGAATTGCGTGCCCACAACAGGGTCGGGGTGTTGCGGGCGGCGAGGCCGGCCACCGTGGTTCCCCACGATCCGGCACCGAGGACGACGACGCGTACCGGGCGGGCCATCAGAGTGCGCTGTTCTGGGTAGCGAGTGCTGTCATGGCGCCAAGCGTTCCACTTGCGGAGCAGTTGCGGGCCAATTCCGCCGAGTCTGTGGCTCGACTTACAGATGAGGCGGCGGTTCGGGGCTTTCGCGCATTGTTTCGACCGCTTCTGCGGATTCCGCGACGATCGAGCGCATGGCGGCTTCCGCGGCGTCGGCGTCCCCGGCCTGAATAGCAGATGCGACCACTCCGTGCAGGTGAATCGCTTCGGGGTCGGCCTCGTGGGGCATCAACGAGTGGCGGGTGCGGCCTTCGAGTATCTCGACGACGATCTGCGACATCGCCCGCAGCATCGGGTTGCCGGAAGCGGCGAGCAATGTGCGGTGAAAGTCGGAATCATGGCCGAGATATGCGTCGGTATCGGCAGCGCGCGAGGTAGCTGACATGCCGATGACGGCTGCAGTGAGAGCGCCGCACTGCTCAGGTGTGGCGCGAGTTGCGGCCAGTCGCGCAGCCAGAGGTTCGATGCCGGAACGGAGTTCACTGAGGATCGAAAGTTGCTCGAACCGATCAGGACCGGCCAGTTGCCAGCGGATGACATTGGGGTCGAGCGAGTTCCAGTGTTCGGAGCCCAGGATGGTGATTCCGACGCGTCGACGAACCGAGGCAAGTCCGAGGGATTCGAGAACGCGGACAACTTCGCGGATGACGGTTCGCGACACGTCGTATCGCGTTGCCACCTCGTCGGCGGAGATCGTGGTTCCCGGAGCGAGCACACCACCGACTATGTCTTGGCCGAGCTGTTCCAGCATCGAGTCGTGTAACTGCTGAAACGGGACAGAAGGCATACGTAGATCGTCCCATGCGTATGGAGTAAGCCCGGTGGAAGCCGAATAAATACTACAAATTAGTGTCTGCTCTTGAAATTGTAGGTTAATTAAGGAACAGTGACCTCAATCACTCATCGGACTGGGAGTCCCTATGAACACCACAGCATTGCTGGCGGCCGAGGTCGTCCCCGCTGGTAGCGACGCACGATTGATCATCGCTGCAGTCGCCGGCGTCGCGGTCATCATCGCGTTGATCACCTGGCTGGACCTGCATCCCTTCCTCGCGCTGTCCATCGGCGCGGTGGGCGTCGGTCTGGCGGCCGGCCTCGGATCGGCCGAGTCGGTCGCGGCATTCGCGACAGGCTTCGGGTCGACAATGGGAAGCGTTGGAATCCTGATCGGTTTCGGCGCGATGTTCGGCAAACTCCTCGCCGATTCCGGCGGTGCCGACCGAGTGGTCGACACGCTGGTCGGCCGTTCCAGCACCAAGGCGCTTCCGTGGACCATGGCTCTGGTCGGCGCAGTGATCGGTCTGCCGATGTTCTTCGAAATCGGTCTCGTCCTGTTGATGCCGGTCATCATCCTCGTCGCGCGGCGTTCCGGCTTGTCCCTGATGCGCATCGCGATCCCCACCCTCGCCGGCCTCTCGGCCATGCACGGGTTGGTTCCCCCGCACCCCGGGCCGCTGGTTGCAGTCTCGGCTTTGAACGCAAACCTCGGCCTCACCCTCGCACTCGGTGTCCTCGTCGCGATCCCCACTGTTGTTCTCGCCGGACCGGTCTTCAGTAAGTACGCCGCGCGGTGGGTCGACGTGAAGGTCCCGGATCTTTTTGTCACAGGCGAAGATCGAGGCGAGGAAGAGAAGAAGCAGCGTCCCTCGTTCGCGGCTACTCTCGCAGCGATCCTCCTCCCGGTTGTTCTCATGCTGGGCAAAGCATTTGCAGACGTGATCGCACCCGATTCCGAGGCACTCCCCAAGTCCGTCCTCGACTTCCTCGGAACACCCGTTGTGGCTTTGGGTCTCGCGGTTCTGGTCGGTATGGTGCTGCTGGGTCGCGGCGGCGGAATGGACCGCAAGGCCATCTCGAAGTCACTCGAGAGTTCCCTACCTCCCATCGCAGGCATCTTGTTGATCGTCGGCGCCGGTGGTGGTTTCAAGCAGGTCCTGATCGACACCGGTATCGCCGGAGTGATCGCCGACGCGATCAAGGGCAGCAGCCTCCCCGTGCTGTTCCTGGCCTGGCTGGTAGCGGTATTGATCCGCGTCGCAACAGGTTCGGCAACGGTGGCAACGGTGACGGCGTCGGGCATCCTCGCTCCGGTTGCGGCAGACCTCTCGTCCGCACATGTCTCGCTGATGGTCTTGGCGATCGGTGCGGGCTCGCTCTTCCTCTCGCACGTCAACGACGCCGGATTCTGGTTGGTGAAGGAGTATCTGGGCGTCAGCGTGGTACAGAACCTCAAGACCTGGACCGTGATGGAATGCATCATCTCGGTATCGGGCCTGGCCGGAGTGCTCGTGTTGAGCGCATTCATCTAGGTAGGCGAGCACATGAACACCGAAGCGGCACAGCAGAAGCAGTATCCCGTGCTCGTCCTGATGGGTGTCTCGGGTTCGGGAAAGTCGACGGTCGGCGGCATGCTCGCCGGAGCGATGGGTTGGGACCTTCAAGAAGGCGACGATCTCCACCCGCAGGCGAACATCGACAAGATGGCGACCGGGCATCCGTTGAACGACGAAGACCGCTGGCCCTGGCTCGACAAGATCGCCGTCTGGATCAAGAGCCATACCGACGCCGGTCAGCCGGGCATCGTCACGTGTTCGGCACTCAAGCGCAGCTACCGCGACGTGCTTCGCGGTGAGCACGTCGTGTTCGTGCACCTCGCCGGTTCGCGGGATCAGATCGGCCAGCGATTGACCGCTCGCCTCGATCACTACATGCCCGCCTCGCTGCTCGACTCCCAGATCTCGACACTCGAGGCCGTCGACCCGGACGAACAGGCCATCGTCGTCGACGTGGGCGGGAGTCCCGCCAAGATCGCGGAGGAGATCCTGCGACGCGTGGAGACATTCGAATACTGAGCAAGCCCGGCGTGTAAGCACCCGAGGTTCGGGTTACGGTGCTTGGGTGACTGCTGCTGAAGAAGGCCACGACGTCGATCAATTGCGTGTCGATGCCCAAGCGCGTCTGGAAGTCGCGGTGGGTGAGGGGCGTTTGACCCTCGAGGAGTACTCGGACAAGGCGGCAGTGGTGTGGTCGCCCACCGCAGATCGAGGGCAGCTCGAGCAGATCGTGCCGTTCAGTGCGGCACCACCTGCTGTGGTGTCGCCGCCGCAAGCAACGATCGTCGGTGTCTTCGGTGACACGAAGCGCTCCGGCCGTTGGTCTTTGGCGAAAAAGACACTCGCTCTGCTGTTGTTCGGGGACGTCAAGTTCGATCTGCGATCGGCAACCATCACAGCGTCCTCCTCGACGATCACCATCGTGTCGATCTTCGGGGACACGAGGCTGCGGGTTCCGGAGGGTGTTTCAGTCGAGTTGGGTGGCTTCGACCTTTTCGGAGATCGGGAATTCGACGGGGGTCGACAGGATCCCGGCCCAGGTGCACCGGTTATTCGTGTCGTCGCGTATTCGTTGTTCGGCGATCTCACCGTGCGTACCGGCTAGCTCGGACGCCGTGACCGACTTCGACTTCCACAGCGTCTGGACGCTTCCTGCCTCTGCTGACCGCGTCTACGAGGTTCTCGCGGATGCCGAACGGTATTCGCAGTGGTGGCCTCAGATACGCCGAGTCGGGACGATCGACGAGCATTCAGGCTCCATGTCCATCCGCAGCGCTGTCCCTCTGACGCTGCTGGTCTTCGGGCGACGCGAGGTGGAAGACTCAGTTGACCGCTATCTGAAAGTGCGTCTCACCGGCGCAATGACCGGGTGGAGTAGCTGGGCGGTGCGCCCCGCTGGATCTGGTTGCGCAGCCGAATTTCGGCAACAGGTAGCGGTGTCCGGAGCGCTTGGTCTGGCCGCGAAGGTCGCGAAGCCGCTGTTCGAGTGGAATCATGAAGCGATGATGCGTGGAGGGCACCGCGGACTGTGCGCATATCTCTCCCGGCCGTGATCGCGACCAGAACTTGCACACGCTCGAGCAATTGATCCATACCCGTCGTGTCATTTTGACGCAGCGTCAGTTATCGTTCACATCAGCAGCCGACAAGTATGTGTAACTCAAATGCACAAAACGGCTTGACCTGGGAGGACGCTATGCGGACGCGAGATTCGACGGTATGGCATTGGAACGTGAGTCCGCGAGCGCGGGTTATCTTCTGCCTGACCAGGACGTTCGTGAAGCCGATGTTCACCCTCTGGCCGACCACCGAACGTGGTATCCGCCAACTCGAGCGACTCGACGCGATGGCGGACAAACTGCCGAAGCCGAAGAACCTCGATATCGAGCCTTTCACGCTGGGTGGTGTGCCCAGCGAGAAGGTGCAGCATCCACGCAAAGCGCAGGGCGAGTTGGCCGGCGCCACGATCCTCTACTTCCACGGAGGGGGATTCGTCTTCTGCGGTCTGGCAACGCACCGGGCACTGTGCGGTTTGCTCTCTGCGAAGGCCGGAGTACCGGTGATCTCCGTGCGCTACCGCCAGCTGCCGGAAGGTTCCATCGGCACCTCCGTCAAGGACGCAATGGCCGCGTACACCGCGTTGCTCGAGACAGCCGAAAACCCGAACAAGATTGTGGTTGCCGGTGACTCGGCGGGCGGATACCTGGCCATGAAGGTCGCCGAAATTACCGCACTGCGCGGAATCACGCGGCCCGCTGCCGTGGTGGGATATTCCCCTCTTCTCAACGTGAACCTCGAGGACCATGATCCCGATTTCATGAAACGTGATGCCTACCTACCGATGTCACAGGTCGAAAAGCTCAAGGACCGGTGGCTCGAGGGTCCGGACGAGATTCCTGGTGCGCAGTCGCCGATCAACGCCGACGCCAGTCTGATTCCGCCGTCGTTCCTGGTGTCCGCCGAATACGAACTGATGCGTCCGGACGTCGAGATCATGACCGAAAACTTGATCAAGGCAGGACAAGCCGTCGAAACGCACATCTGGAGTGGGCAGATCCATGCTTTCCCGGTGATCGGGAAAGCTCTTCGGGAGGGGAAGGCGATCGTCGATCTCACGATCAAGTTCCTCGAGCGAACGATGGCATCGCAGAACCAGATCAGCGCCTGACGCTGCTTTTCAGCCGATCGATGTGAGTGTTGCGTAGTCGTCGTTGTCGAGAACGCCGTCGACGACTGCGCGAACTTCCGAGGCGTGCAACGTGATCGAACCGCCGTGATTGTCGAGGAAGGCTGTGTCTGCGGCATCTCGGCCGGTCGAGATGCGCACAAGATTGCTGCGCGGCGCCAATTGCGTTGCATCGACCACGCGCCAGACGTGGTCGATATTGGCTTCGACTACGGCGTGAAAATCCATCGGATCGCAGCCCGGCGCGTAGACAGCCACCAGTCGAGCGGGAATCCCCACGGCGCGCAGCAGTGAGATGGTCAGGTGCGAGTAGTCGCGGCACACTCCGGCGCCGGCGAGCAAGGTGTCGACCGCACTGTCGGTGCCGCGACTGGTGCCGGGAACATAACTCAAATGTGTACTCACCCAGCGAGTGACTTCGACGAGGAGTTCGGCCGGGGGAGTGGCGAGATCGAATTGCCCGGCGACAAAACCGAAGAACTTGTCGGCCTCGGCATACCGGCTGGGGCGCAGATATTTCGACACGTCGTAGTCGCTGACCGACGCCGGTTCTGCGCGGCCGATGACGGTTGCGTCGTAGCTGACGATCAGTTTGCCTGGAGCACAGTCGAGTAGGTGGATCCGGGTACCGTGTTCGGCGGTGATCTCGCGGGGTTCGAGCGGATTGCCGTCATGGACGAACGACATCGTTTCCAGCAGTTCGACACCCGGCGCGCGCGTCACCGCGATCTTGAACTCCAGGTTGGTCGCCTCGTCGATCTCGATGTCGAGCAGGGCGGCGACGGTACGTTTCATCGGGCCATCTTTACACCGAATACGGACACCCACCACCTGGAGGATTGTGACGTGCGATCAGGCTTCGGGGTAGTCGACGTCGACGCCGCTGCTGAGGTCGCTGCACTCCACCAACTCGACCCCGTGTTCGCGTAGGTAGGTGTTGGCGCCGCCGTCCCCGGTGAGTGACTTTGCAAGCGTCGGCCAGTGATCGCGTCCGATCAGGACGGGATGGCCGGGACGGCCGTGAAAGACAGCTCTTCGCAGTATGTTTCGTGATGGGGAGCTGTGACCCACGATCCGCGTCACGGTGTCTGCGTTGAGGTCCGGGACGTCGACCAGGGAGATCGCTGCCGCATCTGCGTCGTCGATTCGCATGGCGGCTTCGAGTCCGCAGCGCAGTGACGCGCTCATTCCGTGTTGCCAATCCGATATCACCACAATGACATCGGTGGTGGGCAGTAGTTCGAGGGCGTCCTCTGCCTGCGCGCCGAGCACCACGATGACCGGTGAGAGGCCTGCGGACTGCAGTGTCGTCACCCCGTGGTGGAGCCAAGACTGACCCTCGGTGTTTGTGACGAGCGCTTTGGGTTTGCCCATGCGGGATCCGGCCCCTGCCGCCAGCAGGATCCCGCACGTAGACATGACTATGCTCCGGTGACCCGCGGACGCAGCCACTCGACCAGATCGTTCAGAACTTCTTCCTGCTCAGGCTCGTTGAAGATCTCGTGGTACAGGCCGTCGTACACCTTCAAGGTGACATCCGAAGAGCCGGCCAGATCTGCGACGAGCTTGCTGCCGGCCGGGTCCGTCAAACGGTCGTCCGAGCCGTGTTGAAGCAGTACGGGAATGGTGAGCGAGGGCAGCCGCGCCGGGAAGCCTTCCGCGGCGGTGATCATGCCGCGCGCGATGCCGGCGGGAACCTTGCCGTGGTGAACCAGCGGGTCGGCGTTGTACTTGTCGACGACCTTCTGATCACGCGATACGGCAGCAGCTTCCAGGTTCTCGACGGGCACGTCCGGGAGGTATTTGCCGACGATCTTGCCCAGCTGCATCACGATCTTCGGAGTGCCGGTTGCGATGATCACCGCAGGTCCGGACAGGGCGAGGGCTTTGAGATCGGCCTGATGGTCGAGGGCGTAGGAAAGGGCGATCGCGCCGCCCATGCTGTGCCCGAGCAGGAACTTGTCCTTGCCGGGATGTGCCGCCGTCACGATCGAGAACAACGTGTGGACGTCGTCGGTGAAGTCGGAGAATTCCTTGAGGTGAACGCGCTTGCCGCCAGAGCGTCCGTGCCCGCGATGGTCGGGTGCGTACACGATGAGCCCGAGTTCCCCGAGCCGCGCAGCAACATGGTCGTAGCGCCTCGCGTGTTCGCCGAGTCCGTGGCACAGGACGAGAACCCCGGTGGGTTCGCGGTCCGGTGTCCACACGTCGTAGACGATCTTGGTGCCGGCCACTCCGGTGAACGACGACTCTTCGTGCTGCATTGTTGCGCCCTCTCTGCGACCGGTTCCGGTACGCGGATTCTCACATGCTATTCGCCGCGTGCGCAGGGCGCGGGTGTTCAGGGTGTGAGGTCGTCGAGGAAAATTCGACACTTGTTTGTTACGTCTGGTTACATTAACTTAGGGGCGTGACCGGACAAACCGTTGATCGTTCCGACCCTGTTCCCGCCACCCGCTCGCGCCGATTGTGGCGACCCGCGGTTCGGGCCTTGCTGGACGGCGCGCTACCGCTGATCGACAAGCGAATGGCGGAATCGGTACGCCCGTTCGATCGGCCCGACATGATGCGTCCGCACCTGGCTTCGCGGAAGTTCGCGTGGACGCACTACGGGATCTTCGTTCCCCGGCTGCCAGGGCCTCTCCGTTACCTCAACACCATGACGTTGATCGGTGCAACCGGGACGGTGGTGTTCGACAACGACTATCTCGCTGCACCAGACGCGCGAAACACCGCAACCGTGCTGAGTTCCACCGCAGCGCCGGGCCATCACTTCTACCGGGCGTACGACGCTGCCGATGAGTGTGCATTCGAAGAAGATGGTTCGCGAATCGCCTTCGGTGACAACCTGATCATCGAGAACAGCTATCCGAACTTCCGTGTCACCGGGCGATACGACTCATTCGACGTCGATCTCGAGATCGTGGCAACGGACCAAGCGTCGTGGTTCGTGCGTAATCCCGTCTACGACCACGTCAGTCTGCTGGCACAGTGCTCCGGAACAATTGCGAGTCCGGATGGACCGGTGAGTATTTCGGCTCCGTGCACCGTCGAGTACGCGCGGTGCATGACACCGCAATCGTTGACTCGCCGCGCGCTTCCCGAGTCGTGGAAGCTCCCGGCCGATTTTTTCACCTACCAGATCGTTCAACTGGACGACCGGCATCAGTTGTTGCTCACCGATGTTCGAGCGTCAGGCGTTACGGCGTGCAAGCTCGCCTACATTCGGACTGTCGACGGTAGTGCGAAGGTCTTCGACGACGTCGAGTTCGACGTGCTCGAGTACGCCGACGCATTGCACGTCGACCCACAGGGTCGCGAGATGCGTGTGCCGCGCGTACTGCGTTGGCAGGTGCGCGATTACGGTAGGACGGTCGTGGAGTTCGAGGCCGAGATCGACTCGGAGTGGCGCTACGGTCACGGCAAGGGATACGTCGGCGCGTACACCTACCGGGGAAGCTTCGACGGTGCGTCGATCAACGGCACCGGTTACATCGAATGGGTGGACTGCGAAGTGTAAGGCCCCTAGGGTGTATCGGTGCCTTTCGTAGACCCCGCCGCGCTGACGATTCGTCCGCAGAAGATCCTTGTCGCGGGGACTTCCGGTGCCGGAAAGACGACTCTCGCCGGTCGAATCGGGCGGCTTCTCGAGATCGAACACACTGAGCTGGACTCGCTGTTCCACGGGCCCGGCTGGATTCCGCTCGACAGTTTCGAAACCGAAGTACGACGCTTTTCCAGCGAGCCGGCCTGGGTGACCGAGTGGCAGTACGGTGCGGTGCGTCGACTTCTGGCCGAGCGTGCGGACCTGATGCTGTGGTTGGATCTGCCTCGGCGGACGGTGATGCGCCAGGTGATCACACGAACCGTGCGTCGGCGATTGCAGCGAGAGGTGTTGTGGAATCGCAACATGGAGCCGCCACTGCACACCATTCTGTTCGATCCGGATCACGTGGTGCGCTGGGCCTGGCGAACCGACGGACGCAACGAGGAGCGAATGGCCACGGTCCTTGTCGATGTGCCGTCGTTGCCGATAGTTCGGCTTCGCAGTCGAGAAGAGATCGAGGCTGTGCTCGAAGTCCTCGGCCGTCTGCCCTCAGATCGTCTGAGCTAGGCGAAATCCCAAGTCGTCGATAGCAAACGTCGGGTGGCTTCGCCTCCTTACGGTAGCGCCACAACCGCGCTCACTTTCGGCCCAACTGCCGCCGCGGAAGATCCGGTACGTGCCGTACACCTCGGGGTCGTAGAGATCCCAGCACCATTCCCAGACATTGCCGATCATGTCGTACAGGCCCCAGTTGTTGGGTGTCTTGGTTCCGACGGGATGCGCTCTACCCTCTGAATTGTCTCTGTACCAGGCAATCTCGTCGATCTCGCCGTAGCGGTAGCCGGAGGTGCCGGCCTTGCATGCGTACTGCCACTCGGCCTCGGTGGCGAGCCGGTAGCCAGTTGCGCCCCGGTCCCACTGCGGAGAATCGGTGTCGACGTCTCGATATGCGGGTGTCAGACCGTCCGCGACCGAAAGTGTGTTGCAGGTTGCGATGGCGTCCTTCCATGAAAGGTCGACCGCTGGTTTGCTCGAATCGTCCGACGAATCTCCGTGAAGCAGCGCCCTGGTGGTGAGATGGCGTGCGAGGCGGAAGGATTCGACTTTCGAGGTCCACGCAGTACCTTTGCGGTCGTCCCGAAGGTGCACCTCGCCGGCAGGGATCTCGATCATCAACTCCGCTGCTCCGGTCATTCGTCCATCATCGCAGAGGTTGTCGCTCACCCGGGGAGACGCTCGAACGCTGCTTGTGGATCAAGGCCGGTGCGCATGCGCCATGCGGTCAGCGCAAGTCCGAGGCAGACCACCTGTGCCGGATCGTCGAGGGAAACACCCATCAGCTTCTCGATACGCGTGAGCCGTGCATAAAGCGACTGACGCCGAATGCCGAGGAAATCCGCGGTTCTCGCCTTGCCGCCCCCGATGTGCGAGGTACGCGTCGAGCGTTCGGACGAGATCGGCGGAATGTGCTGTGTCGTATGCGATCAGCGAACCGAGTTGCTCGGTTACGAACACGGACAGCGAAGCGGGAGTCGTTCCGGCGGCGAGCAGTCGCTGGACGCCGACGTCCCTCGCGAGGATCACTCCGGTCCGGGTGCCGAAACGCCGCGCGATCTGGACGACTTCGCGAGCTTGCGCGACCGCAGCCCCGACGCCCGACAGATCCGCGACCGGCGTCGCCACTCCGAGCGTGCGTACCGCGGAACCGCCCGGCCCGCGGCGTAGCAGTTCGTCGGCTTCGGTGAACGCAGTCCGCACTCGAGCGGGGGATGCGGACGCCCACCCGTGCGCGAGCACGATGCCGTGATTGGCCGCAGTCCCGACGACACAGGAGCCGAATACGGCCCGCACGGCGTCGTGTACTCGGTCAGCGAGCTCTCGAACCGGGGTTTGCCGATCGATGTCGACAGCGGCGACGAGGACGTGGTGCCCCTCCGACAACGGCGTCCACCCGGCCGCTGTCAGTCGCTCGGACAAGTCGCCGTGCGATGTGAGCACACCGCCCACCACGTCGGTGATCACCGATTGGGCGAGTGACTGTCTTGGGCCGAGATCGCCGTGACGGCCGAGTTCCAGAGCTACCGCGACGGCGGCGCAGTTTGCGACGGCGGTTCGGCGTGTGGTTGCCGGCCCGCACAGGACAAGTCGACCGAGTGAGTTCGTCGGGCCGCGTACGTCGTGGATAGTGCGTTCGGTCTCGGATCGCTCTGCGCCGGTTGTGCTGCGCTCGACGGTTCTGCCATCCGCGTCGAGCAGATCGACGCCGCACCCCGCGAGTCGTGACACCTTGTCGAGCAGCGCGGTCATGCCCTGGCCCGCCACCACGAGACTCAGAAGTTCTTGCCAGACAGGCTCGCCCGCTTGCGCCGAACCGAGAGTGCGGCGGAGCATGAGGTCGTGAAAGTCTTCGACCATCCGCTCGAAGGGCACTACTGCGTGCAGGGCCAAGAACGCGAGTCCCCGTCGGCGCGAAGCTTCGACGAGTTCGGGAGGGGCCGTGAGGAACGAGCGCCCGACTTCCATCGCGAGTGCGACGCATCCCGCGTCCGCCAATTGGTCGATGTAGGCGGTGAGCTGCTCGGGAGATCGCCCGTGCAGACCGAGGCCCGTGGTCAGAAGGACCTCACCTCCGGACAGCAGCCCACCCATCTCGTACACCTCGGACGAATGGACCCAGCGGACCACCGCGGTATCGATGTCGCCCGCGAGCACCTCGATTGCGGCGGCCTTGAACGAGGGCATCGCAAGAACTTGTCGCAGAGTCGGGAGCATTTCTATATCGTCCGCCGAGGGGGCACTTCGTCATAGAGCTAGTTCTGCCGAACTGACAGGTTGTCCCTTGTCGGGCTGTTACCACCGTGGTCGGATTGTGACACGAGCCACAATCGACGATTTTGGTCAGACTCCAGGAGCGCACATGAATCATCCGGCACACACCGATGAGTATTTTCTCGGACTTGCGATCGAACAGGCGAAGATCGGTTGGGAGGAGGGCGGCGTGCCGATCGGCGCGGCGCTGATTCACCGCGGCGAGGTTCTCGCAGTCGGACGTAACCGTCGGGTCCAGATGAACAGCGCCATCCGTCATGGAGAGACCGACTGCATCGAGCGCGCCGGACGACTGCCGGCCTCGGTGTATCGCGAGTGTGTCCTCTACACGACTTTGTCGCCGTGCTTCATGTGCGCCGGAACGGCGCGCCTGTACGAGATCCCGCGAATCGTGGTCGGCGAAAATCGTTCCTTCGAGGCATCGGAGGAATGGTTGCGCAGCAGCGGAATTCAGGTCGACGTCGTCGACGACGCGGAGTGTGTGGCACTGATGGACCGCATGCTGGCCGAGCGCCCGAGCCTGTGGCTCGAAGACATCGGCGAAGTTGTATGAGCAGCGCCGTCGAACCTGCCACGGTCGCAGGCGATTCGGAGAGCCCAGGCCACCCGGTCGATCCTGACTATCCCGTCACTCCGGTTCCGCTTCATGCACGAAAGCCGTTCTTCTCGCTCGCGGTGGTGTTGTTGGGGTTCACCATCTTCACGCCGACGATGTTGGCCGGAGCAGCGCTCGGTACCGCGTTCTCGTTCTGGAAACTGATGGTGGTGATCGCCGCCGGATCCGCCATCTTGGGAGTCTACGTCGCCATGATGGGGTTCGTCGGAGCCCGAACCGGACTGACTACAGTTGTGATGGCGCGCTACAGTTTCGGCACTCGCGGGTCCAAGCTCGCTTCGATCCTGCTGGGCGGTACTCAGATCGGCTGGTACGGAGTCATCATCGGCACGATCGGTGATCTCACCGCGCAGGCATTGGGCTGGGAGTCCTATCTCGCGCGGGCGTCGGTGATGATCGCGGCGAGCATCTTGATGTGCGTCACCGCCTGCTACGGCTACCGCGGAATGTATTGGGTCTCGCTCGTCTCGACGCCCTTGATCCTGGCGTTGGCCTGCTGGGTCGTATTCCGGTCCCTCGAGGAAGTCGGTGGGTTCTCCGGCCTGGTCTCGGTTCAACCGCAGACGACCATGACGATCGCGCTCGCAATCACCACTGTGGTCGGCACGTTTGTATCGGCGGGAACGCAAGCGCCCAACTGGACCAGGTTTGCCCGTTCCGGATCACAAGCGGTGTGGGCCTGCGTTATCGGGTTCCTCCTCGGAAACGGATTGATGATCCTGTTCGGTGCCATCGGAGCTATCACGTTCCACGAGGGTGACTTCGTGTTGATCCTCTACAACCTCGGGCTTGTCGGCTGGGGCCTGGTCTTGCTGTTCGGAAACCTCTGGAAGAGCAACGCAGACACCGCATACGCATTCGGAGTGGCCGGTGCCGAACTGTTCAGAAAGCCCCGCAAGACCCCGTTCGTCATCGGTGGATGTGTGATCGGCACGGCGCTCGCTCTGACCGGTGTGCACAACCATCTGGTCGACTACCTGAGCCTGCTCGGAACTTTCATCCCGCCATTGGGCGGCGTGATCATCGCTGACTTCCTGTGCCGGTGGCGGCGAGGCATCCCCGAGGGGTACACCCCGCAGCCGGTCCACTGGCGAAACCTGGCCGTCTATGCCGTCGCAGCGTTCCTCGCTTGGCTTTCCGGTGAGTTCGAGGTGGGAATCCCGCCGCTGATCGGAATCGTGGTAGCCATTGCACTGACGATGTTCCTGCACAAGGCGTTTGGCAACAGATCGGCAGATCGGGAGGTCTCGACCTCCACCGTCTGAATCACGCTTCAGGCACCAGCGAGCCCCCGGCGGTATCGACCGCGCCGGGGGCTCGCGCACTTGATGGAAAGGGCAGACGCTTCCGTCTCAACCGTCATCGCAGAACAGGCAGGTACGGTGCCTCGATACCCTGCTCTTCGAACGCAGTCAGAGCCGAGCGCGCAAATGCGCGCTGGACTGCCCATTGGCGCCCAGGCTTGACCTGCGCCGTCACTCGAATGGTAATTGCCTCGGCAGTAACCGAATTGACTCCCAGCATCTCCGGCTTGTCGATCATGTCCGCCCTGATCGGTTCGGACTCTGCCGCCTCGAGGACAGCTCGCGTCGCCACCTCACACGCTTTGTGCACGTTCGCATTGTGGGCGATCGGGAGATCGAGAACTGCAGTGGCGTAACCCTGACTCATGTTGCCCACTCGCAGGATTTCGCCGTTGCGGCAGTACCACAAGGTGCCGTTCACATCTCGAATCGTGGTGACGCGCAGGCCCACTGTTTCGACGGTGCCGACCGCGTCGCCGAGATCGACGACGTCGCCGACACCGTACTGATCCTCGAGCAACATGAAGATGCCGGAGAGGAAGTCACGCACCAGGTTTTGTGCACCGAAACCGATGGCAAGGCCGATGACGCCGGCGGATGCGATGAACGGCGCGACGTTGATCCCGAGGATGCCGAGAATCTGCAGCACACACCAGACCAGGATGACGATGGACACCGTCGATTTGAGTACCGAACCGATGGTCCGGGCTCGCTGCGATCTGCGCTCGTTCACCTTGGCGTTCGGAGACTTGCGAGGCTTCGACATTCGATCGATCCCGCGGTGCAGTGCGAAGCGCAGAACGACTGCGAGCGCCACGTAGATCGCGATCTCGACGGGTCGGTGAATCAACCAGTCTCGGTTGGTATCGGTCAGTTCCCATGCTTGTATTTCGGAAATCATCTCCATGCAGTCTACGGATTCGGGCCGATCCGGGCATCGGTGCAGGGCAGACGGTCCAAAGCCGAACAGGCAGCTAGGCTTACGTCATGGCTGCGTTCACTGGCATACCCGTTGCTGCACTCGATTTCTACGAAGACCTGGAAGCCGACAACAGCAAGACCTGGTGGGCAGCGCACAAGGAGACGTACGACGAAGTGGTTCGTCGTCCGATGGCGTCGTTGACCGCGGCGTTGGAGGACGAATTCGGCACGGCCAAGCTCTTTCGGCCGTATCGTGACGTTCGATTCTCGAAGGACAAGATCCCGTACAAGACGCACCAGGGAGCGTTCGTCGGTCTCGCCGAGAGCTGTGGCTACTACGTGCAGATCGACGCGGCAGGGTTGATGGTGGCCGGTGGTTTCTACGCCAGCAGTTCGGAGACCATCGCGCGTTATCGTGCGGCTGTCGACGACGACGTTCGAGGGCCGGAGCTCGAGAAGATCCTGGCCTCCGTCGAGAAGGCCGGATTCACGATCGGCGGCGACAAGCTCAAGACGGCGCCTCGCGGATACACGGTCGATCACCCGCGGATCGAATTGCTGCGTCACAAGTCGCTGACTGCTGGTCGTAGTTACCCAAGCCCGTCGTGGCTAGACAGCGCCAGGACATTGAAGGAAGTTCGCACAGCGTGGCGCGCACTGACGCCTTTGGTCGAATGGTCCGGACAGGTGCTCGGACCGAACTGACCGTCCGACAGAAAAGTGTGACGTAGCCGTAGGAGAGTTCACCTCGAGTTCATCAAAACTCGAGACGCCTGGGGCTAGCGTGGTGTGTGTAACCGAAAGTTTCGGCCCCGCTTCGAGTCGCAGCGCCGCAGTTCGAAGCCATTTTCTCTCGATCGACATCGTGAACAACCCGTGTCAGTGGAGACCATCATGGCTATGTTTCTCGCTCTCGTCCTGATCATCTCGGTCCTCGGAATCGTCGGCACCTACCTCGCGTTCAGTGCGGTCTACTTCGTCGAGATGCGCAAACTCGACAAGTAAGGGGTGCGAATTGGCCTGATTCGACTATTTCTGGGCCGATCGCGACGACCCTCCCTGCGTACGCTGTTAGGGCATCCTTATCCGCTCGCAACAGTGGATGATTCATTTCTTTTGGAGGTTCGACACGCATGCCCGCTCAATCCACGCTCTTGCTTCCCGAGGGCTACTCCGACAACCGCCTCGTTTCGGACCTCACACGTCGGCAGTTCGGCTTCGGTGCCGGAATCGCCGGGCTGGGCGCGTTCCTGGCGGCCTGCGGTGACAGCGGGAGCAGTTCGGGTGAAACCGAAATGCGTTCTGTGACGACACCTCTCGGAACGTACGACATTCCTGTCAATCCGAAGAGGGTTGTCGCGATCGACTCGCGGCTCGATCTGGAACCTGCTGTAGCGCTGGAACTTCCGCTCGTCGGCTACACGTACGCCCAGGCGACACCGTGGGTGCCTATCGATTCGTCGGTACCGTTCCTGTCGGAGATCCCCAACCGCGAGCAGATCTTGGCGCTCGAGCCCGACCTGATCGTGTGCCTGAACTACGAGAGCGAGTGGTGGCCGGTGGCCGAGATGTCCACCATCGCACCGGTTCTGACGACAGAGTTCACCGACGACTGGCGCACAAACCTCTCGCGGTTGTCGGGCTGGCTCGGTCGAACGGCCACACTCGATCGATTGACGCTCGACTACGACAATCTGATTTCCGACATCCGCAGTCGTCATGCCGAGAAGATTGCGTCCAAGACCGTCGCCAGTGTCTCGTTCATGCCGGACACGAACACGCTGTACGTCACGAGCATCCGTACCTCCGAGAAGGGCGACAAGCCCAGCGACATGACGCTCGGCGACATCGGTGGCAAAACCGCCACCTCGGAGGGGCTCGATCCCGAGGGCGGCGTCAGCCTCGAAGGCCTCGACGTGCTGGCCGGCGTCGACGGCTTCATGATCACCGAGAACGAGGACAGTGCGGCGTACCAGGCATTGGTGGCGAGCAAGCTGTGGCAGCGACTCCCGGCAGTGCAGGCGGGCAACGTCACCAGTCTGGGTGGCTCTACGTTCTACGGTTCGATCTACACGATTTCGTACGTGGCACAGGGTTGGGATGCCCTGTACAACAAGATCAGCTGAAGCCTCTGCCGACCGGACCGATGAGTTTCGGTAGCGCGGGCGGTCTAATCAGGTAGGCATTGACCAGACCTGAGGAGATCGACGTGCAAACAGAGCAATCCCCTGCGGTAGTGCAATCCCGCGACGGTACGACCATCGCATACGAACGCTCCGGTGCCGGACCAGCAGTGGTCCTGGTCGCCGGAGCGTTCTGCGACCGCGGATGGTTCGATTCCCTGGCTGCAGAGTTGGCGGCGGACTTCACGGTGTATTCGTACGACAGGCGCGGACGCGGGGACAGCGGTGACAGTCGCGCGTTCTCGATCGACGCCGAGGTGGAGGACTTGCGGGCGGTCGTCGCTGCCACCGGTGAAACACCGCTCGTTTACGGATTGTCGTCGGGTGCCGCGCTGGCTTTGGAGGCCGCTGCGCAGGCCGTTCCGATGCGTAAGCTCGCCGTCTACGAGGCGCCGTACATGGACGACGACCAGCGTGACGAGACTGCCCAAAGTGACCTGGAGCGATTGATTGCGGGCGGCGACAGGGAAGGTGCTGTGACGCGTTTTCTGGATCTGACCGGTGCATCCGCGGAGATGGTCGACGAGATCAAGCGGAGTGCCGATTGGCCCGACATGTGCGCCATCGCGCACACCTTGCCTTACGACGTCGCGGTGTGTGATCACGGCTGTCAGTCGCTCGACTGGCTTGCCTCCATTACCGTCCCTACATTGGTCATGTACGGCGGTGACAGTGGTCAATGGGCACCTGCCTCGGCGACGAGAATCGCTGCAAAAGTCTCGGGGACAAAGACTTTGGAGATCCCCGGTCAGGGTCACGGCGTTGCCGACGACGCTATTGTCCCGGCTCTGCGTGAGTTCTTTTCCGGCTAATCGCTGTGCGGCGAAAACGATCGTCAACCTAGGGTTGACGTTTTCGATTGCGTCAACCTATGGTTGACGCATGAGCAAGCCAGTGGAAATGACCAACAAGGTTCGACTCGACGACCTCATCGACGCGATCAAGAAGGTGCACACCGATGCTCTCGACCAACTCTCCGACGCCGTGATTGCCGCTGATCATCTCGGTGAAGTTGCAGATCACCTGATCGGTCACTTCGTCGACCAGGCGCGCAGGTCGGGAGCGTCGTGGACGGAGATCGGCGCGAGCATGGGTGTCTCGAAGCAGGCTGCGCAGAAGCGTTTTGTTCCCAAGGCGCCGAGTGATCAGAAGCCGATGGATCCGAACGAAGGGTTCAACCGGTTCACTCCCCGGGCGAAGAACGTCGTCATGGCCTCGCAGAACGAAGCCCGCGCCGCCGGTAACGCAGAGATCCAGCCGGAGCACCTGCTCCTGGGGCTCGTCGAGGAGCCTGCCGGGTTGGCTGCGAAGGCGATAGTGGCGCAAGGGGTGGAGCTCGGATCCGTCCGAGCTGCAGTGGCCGGTGTACTACCGACTCCGACTTCCGAACTACCAGAACTCATTCCGTACGACGCTCGTGCGCGCAAGGTCCTGGAACTGACGTTCCGTGAGGCTCTTCGCCTGGGCCACAACTACATCGGAACCGAGCACATCCTGCTCGCGCTGCTCGAACTCGAAGACGGATCAGGTGTTCTGGCTGATCTCGGAATCTCGAAGTCGGTGGCGGAGTCGAACATCGTTGGAGCGTTGGCCGTCATTCAGGATCAGTGATTCAGAGGTGAATCCGATGCAGAAGAGGGCCGCACCCTTGCGGGTGCGGCCCTCTTCTTGTGTCACTGATCAGACAGCGCGCACATTGGTGGCCTGAGGACCCTTCTGGCCCTGGCCAACCTCGAACTCCACACGCTGGTTCTCGTCGAGCGACTTGTAGCCGTTGCCCGAGATTTCAGAGTAATGAACGAACACGTCCGGTGTTCCGTCGTCGGGAGCGATGAAACCAAAGCCCTTTTCGCCGTTGAACCACTTCACGATGCCCTGTGCCATACCGATACTCCCTACAAACTCGATCCGGGCCCTCACATCGAAGTCCCGATCTCGATATGTCTATCCTCCCACGCCGCGCAAGTCGAACGGTGGGCGACGTGCAAAAGACGGTAATTCGGAAGCTTTCGAGGAGGGAATGGCAACTGATCTTCGACTGATTTTCGACGCTGGAGCGACCCGATCGCCGAAGGCAGGGACTGGTGGCTCGCCCAACTGCCTGCGGTGATAGATCAGCGGGAATGTACTTGTCCGCTCGAGAACGGTCCATTTTTATCGCTCCGATCTCTCGGAATCGCAAACGTAGGAACCCTATGGAAGATGAGGGTGGGCTAACCTCTCTTTCGCTGTGCCCTCGGCGCGCGCAGCAGTCGCCGAGAAGGAGAGTGCATACATGTACGGAACGATTTGTGAATGCACGACGTCTGAACTTGTGGACCAGCTCAGTCGCCGTGGGTTCTTCGGGGTCGGCGCAGTGGCAGCGGCCGCCATCCTTGCGGGGTGTTCGACTACATCAGATGCTTCTGATGCCGGCGAACAACGTGAGGTGATCAATGCGCTCGGAACCACCACGATCTCGGGAAAGCCGGAAAGGATCGTTGTTGCCAGCGACTTCACGGATCTGGAATTCCTGCTCTCGCTCGGTGTTCACCCAGTCGCTTACGGCAATACGGGTGCGTGGGACCGCGGTGCACTGCCTTGGCAGAGCACCGCTGGAATAGCCGACCTCGAAAGCTTCGGCACCACAGGCGAAATCAACCCGGAAATCATCGCGCGCTACTCGCCGGACCTCATCATCGGAATGAAGACTTATCTCGAACCGGCAGCCGAGAGGCTCAGTCAGATCGCGCCGGTCGTCGCGCTGGACTGGACCACGTCGTGGCGTGACGGCGTTGCCACGGTCGGGCAGGCCGCTTTTGTCGACGAGGCTGCTGCTGCAGCGATCGCCCGGACCGACGCTCTGATCTCCGACACCGCAGCTTCCCTGAACGGCTTGGGTGGCAAGACGATCATGATCGGCTCGATGTACGGCGATCAGTTGTATGTGCAGGGGGATGCCAGTGCGCCCGGGGTTCTGCTGCGCGAACTCGGACTCGACTATCGCGGATACAACGCCGAGCAGATGACTGCGCTGTCGATGGAGCAGGCGGAGGTACTCGCACCCGCAGACATTTTGCTCAGCCTCGCTTCTGATCAGGAAGCGACGACGAGGTTGGAGAACTTCGCAGTTTTCCAGAACCTCCCCGCGGTGAAGGCGCGAGCCTATGCGCCGGTCGAACTTCTGCTCTCGAATGCCTTTGTCGACAATTTCGGTCCACTGAGCGCGCCGTACGCCTTGCCGCAGCTCGCCGAGGTCTTGACTGGGCTTGCGGCGGGCCAGGGAAAACAACTCCCCTGACCTCGCTTCCGAGCGTACGGACCCTGCGTCGGCCTAGCATCGAAACATGGTGGACATAGATCTGACGGGCCGCGCCGCAGTAGTCGGCGGATCACAACCGCTGCGAGCGATACTCGAAACCCCCACTACCCCCGGCCCGTGGCCGGGGGTAGTGATGATTCACGAGGCCTTCGGGCTCGAGGAGGTGATGCAGCGGCAAGCCAAGCGGCTGGCCGCTGCGGGGTTTTTGACGCTTGCTGTCGACCTCTACAGCGCGGGTGGGGCGAAGCGGTGCCTCGTGCCCACTATGACGTCGATGCTTCGAGGACACGGCAAGGCGTTCACCGACATCGAAGTCGCTCGCAGTTGGCTGGTGGAATCCACGGACTGCACCGGAAAGATCGGGGTCATCGGATTCTGTATGGGCGGCGGCTTCGCGATGGTCAGCGCCGGAGATTTCGACGCTGCCTCGGTCAATTACGGTCAGCTTCCACGCAAACTCGATGAGGCCGTGGTGGATGCGTGCCCGATCGTCGGGAGTTTCGGAGGCAAGGACTTTTCGCTCCGGGGCGCGGCAGCGAAGCTGGAGACGGCGCTCAGCAATGCCGGTATCGAGAACGACGTCAAGGAGTACCCCACCGCCGGCCACGCGTTCCTCAACGACGCGGAGGCCGGACCCAAGGTGCTTCGTCCTTTGGAGCGCATCCTCGGAATCGGTCCCGATCCTGTTGCAGCGCAGGATGCCTGGAAGCGAATCGACTCGTTCTTCGAGCGCCACCTGGCGTGATCAGCGACTGGTTCTCTCACCGCCGTTGACTGCCAATACCTGACCGGTGATCTGCCGGGCACCCGGTGAGGCCAAGAAATGGACGGCTGATGCGATGTCGTCCGGGGTTCCGGCGCGCTTGGTGCTGGTGGATTCGATCAGCATCGCGCGACGCTCGTCCGTCAGAAAGTCCCGGAAGAACTCGGTGTCGGCGATGTAACCGGGGGAGACGATGTTCGCCGTGATGCCTTCTGGGCCCAGTTCGGCGGCCAGATCGACATTCCACGTCGCAACTGCTGCTTTGGCAGCGCCGTACGCTCCAGCTCCCTTGTCGGCGGCAATCGATCCGATGGTGATGACGGCACCGCCACTGGGGATTCGATCTCGAACTGCTGCTGTGGTCAACACTGCCGAGATCAGATTGGAGTCCAGATTGGCCCGCCACCCGGCGGCCAGGGATTCCAGATCTGACGGCGCTTCACGATCGAAGTCCGTGTTACCGCCGGCGCAGTGCACCACGACGTCGATGGTTCCCGGAAGCGAATCCTGCAGCCGCTTCAGGTCTTTCGGGTCGGAGTTGTCACAAGTCAAGGCGTGAACATTATCGCCCAACTCCTCCGCGGTCTTTTCGAGTGGTTCCGTGCGTCGGCCGGTGACAAAAACGGTGTCTCCGTCTCGGGCGAACGCCGCTGCAACTGCGCGCCCGATCCCTGTTCCGCCGCCGGTTACCAGAACTGTGCGTGTCATGCCTACCTCCGTGAGCTACGTTTAGACCTATACGAAGAACGTATCATTTAGAGCTAAACGAGGTGTGCAGTGGTGGGCGACTACAACCCGGACGACGCGGTGGACGCGGTTGCCTTGGCATGGCTTCGCGAAAGGCCGGGCACGCCCGTGGAGGGTATCGGCATCGTCACCAGGCTGTGGATGTGCGCCAAGCTGCTCGGTGAGGATCGCCGACGGGTGCTCGCCTCGGCCGGTGCGGACACCGCGACTCTGGACCTGCTCAGTGTCCTGCGGCGATCCGGCGAGCCGTATCAGTTGACGACTCGCCAGATCACCGAGCAGACCGGAGTCACAGCCGGTGCAATCTCGCAGCGACTCGCGCGCGCGGAGAACGCGGGTCTGGTGGAGAGGTCTTCCGCCGCGGAAGGGTCACGAATAGTGCTCGTGACCCTCACTGCCGCCGGTCACGAACTGGTGGAGCAATTGGTGGACCGAGTCCTCGGCCGTGAAGCCGAACTGACGTCGATTCTCACCGAGCAGCAGCAGGCCGAACTCACCGACCTGCTGCGTGTCTTTCTCGACGGCCTACGCGGCGAACTCGGTGACTCCGGCGTCCCGCACGTCGGGGCTTGATCAGGACAGGCGCTCGAAGACCGCAGTCAGGCCCTGCCCGCCGCCGATGCACATCGTCTCGAGGCCGTAACGCGCTTCGCGACGGTCCATCTCGCGCAACAGGGTGGCCAGGATTCGTCCACCCGTGGCTCCGACCGGATGTCCGAGGGAGATGCCGGAGCCGTTGGGGTTGATGCGTGGGTCGTCGGCCTCGAGATTCCAACTCTGCAGGACTGCAAGGGCTTGTGCCGCAAAGGCTTCGTTGAGTTCGATGACGTCCATGTCCGCCAGGGACAGCCCGAGGCGGCCGAGTGCCTTCTTCGACGCCGGGACGGGGCCGATGCCCATGGTGAGCGGCGGAACGCCCGCAACGCTCCAACTCGCGAGGCGTGCGAGCGGTCGCAGTCCGAGGGTACGAGCTTTGTCGGCGGTGGTGACGATCGCCAGTGCTGCGCCGTCGTTCTGACCGCTGGCATTACCTGCAGTCACGGTGGAGTCGGGGTCGATCTTTGCGCGCATGGGACGAAGGCGCGCAAGCGATTCCATCGAGGTGTCGGCGCGTGGATGCTCGTCGGTGTCGACGAGCAGGGCCTCGCCCTTGCGCTGCGGAACGGATACCGGAACGATTTCTTCGGCGAAGACGCCGTTCTTCTGTGCTGCGACTGCACGCTGATGGGACTGAACCGCGAGTGCATCTTGATCCTCGCGGCTGATGGAGAACTCGGCGCGCAGGTTCTCTGCCGTTTCGATCATTCCGCCGGGAACCGGGAAGTCACGTCCGCCGGCTGTGACGCGGGCGCGCGCGAGACGATCGCTGAGCGCAACTCCTTCACCCTTGACGCCCCAACGCATTCCGGTTGCGTAGAACTCGGCCTGGCTCATCGACTCGGCACCGCCCGCGAGGACCAGGTCACTGCCACCGGACTGAACCTGCATGACGGCCTGGATGACTGCCTGTAATCCCGACCCGCACCGGCGATCCACCTGCATGCCGGGAACATCGATGCCCAGACCCGCGTTGAGCGCCGCGATGCGTCCGATCGCCGGAGCCTCACCGTTCGGCGAAGCCTGGCCGAGAATGACGTCGTCGATCTCCGCGCCGGAAATGCCGGTACGCGTGACGAGTTCGGTGATCAGCGTCGAGGCGAGATCTTCCGGGGCTACGTCACGGAAGACACCGCCGAAGCGGCCGACAGGGGTACGGAGCGGTTCACAGATGACAACGTCAGGCATTGGTTCTTCCTTGGGTCTGCTCGGTCAGCGGGTGGCAGCCGAGTGATTGTTGGACGACTGAGTACGTCCGAGATCGACGGAGATGGCGTCCGCAGTGGCGACTGCGGCCGGAACCAGTTCACCGCGAACAGCTTCGGCGCTGTAGCGGGCGGCTTGGGTGGAGATGTTGACGGCAGCGACCACGTCACCGGTCGCGTCCCGGATGGGTGCGGCGAGCGAGCGCAGACCCTCTTCGAGTTCCTGATCGACAATCGCGAACCCGTCGGCGCGAATCTTCTCGAGTTCGGCACGCAGTCCGTCGGCGGTGGAGATGGTCTTGCCGGTCAGGCGGGCGAAGGACACTCGGGCGAGGTAGGCGTCCAGGGCGTCGTCCGGCAAGCCGGCCAGCAGAACCCTACCCATGGATGTGGCGTACGCGGGAAAGCGCGTGCCGATGGTGATGGACACCGTCATGATGCGGCTGACCGGAACACGAGCCACGTACACGACGTCGTCACCGTCGAGGATCGACACGGACGTGGATTCACGGACCTTGGCGGACAAAGCTTCCAGATGCGGCCCGGCAATCTCGGGGAGAGACAGACTGGACAGGTAGCTGTAGCCGAGTTCGAGGACGCGAGGCGTCAACCAGAACACCGAACCGTCAGTACGTACGTATTCGAGTTCGACGAGCGTGAGTAGGAAGCGGCGAGCAGTCGCACGCGTGAGATCGGTGTGCCGGGCAACCTCGCTGAGGGTGCGACGCGGGTGCTCACCGTCGAAAGCCTTGATGACGGAAAGCCCACGGGCCAGCGACTGCACGTAGTCCGGGGACGGTCCCGGCGCCTGCTCGCTGCTGTTCTCACTCATGTTGTCTCGTTCTCCTCAGGTTCGGCCGAGAGGTCCGCGAGTGCTTGCTTTCCCAGCGCAAAAGCCAAGTTGCTGTTCGGCACACCCGCATAGACCGCGGTATGGAGAAATACTTCCACGAGTTCGTCGGGATCGATCCCGGCACGCAGCGCAGCGCGAATGTGCATGTCGAGTTCGTGTTCGTTGCCGACGGCAGTGAGGATCGCGAGAGTGAGGAGCCTGCGGGTGTGGTGATCGAGGCCGGGGCGCGACCAGATGTCACCCCACGCCGTGCGAGTGATGAAGTCCTGGAAAGGGGCGGTGAACTCGGTGGCACCGGCAATGGAACGGTCGACGTGGGCGTCGCCGAGCACCTGGCGTCGTACGGTCATGCCGGCCGACACCGCGGCGCTACGTTGGGCGAGCGCAGATGTGTGCGAGGCAATATGCGTTGCAAGTAGTTTGGTGACGCGCCCGGCTTGTTCGACGTTGGCCAGGTGTGCGCCCGGATCGACCACGTGCAGTACCGCATCGGCGATGCCGTCGGCGATCGCACCCAACGTCGACGGAGGCGTCGCCGGATCCTGCTCGCCCGCGACGAGGAGCGTCGGAGCAACGATGCGGGCCAGGTCGTTGCGGCCGTCCCACGTCGAAAGCGCCTCGCAGCAGGCGGCATAACCCTCGTCGGGTGTGGCTTCGACCATCGCGACGTGGCGGGCGACAAGCTCCGGATCGTTTTCGGCCAGTCCCGGCGTGAACCAGCGTCCGACGACGGCGGCCGCGATGGACGCGATGCCGTCCGCACGGACAGCCTGCGCACGATCGATCCACGGCTGAGCCGGGGCGAACTGCGAGGACGTGCACATCAACGTCAACGTCTCGACGCGAGTGGGGTGGTGCGCGGCGATCCATTGGCTGACAGCGCCGCCGAGGGAGAGCCCGACGAGATGTACGGACTCGAGTTCGAGCGAATCGAGGAGAGCGATGACATCGCCGGCGAGATCGGCAATTGAGTAGGGGCCCGCAGGCACCGGTGACTTGCCGTGGCCGCGATGGTCGACGGCGATGACGCGGTAGCGATTCGACAGCGCGTGAATCTGCGGCTGCCACATGGACAGATCGGATCCGAGTGAACCCAGGAGAACCACTGCCGGGGCATCGAGATTGCCGGTCTGTTGAAAGTTGAGAACGACGCTCATCGAGATCCTCCTGTGGGGCGTTCGGCGAGGGCGCGGTCGACCAGATCGGTGGCGTGGCCCAGATAGTGTGCGGGGTCGAGTAGTTCGGCGATCTCGGTTTCGCTCAGGTGCTCTGCGATGGCGGGATCACGATCCAATCTGGTTCCGGAAGTGGCTGCCGCGGTGACGATGTCGCGCGCTCGATCAGTGTGTGCGGACAGGGCCTTGGTGACACGCTCGGCGAGAATCAGGCCACCGGTGATGTCGAGATTGCGAGCCATCGACTCGGTGTGTACTTGCAGGCCGGTGAGGCTCACGGAAAGCTGGTGCGCAGCTCCGCCTGCCAGACGCAGGAGATCGGTGACGGTTTCCCATTCGGCGTGCCAGGGGCCTGCGGCGCGAGCGAATTCGTGATCCATGTTCGACAGGGCTGTGGCCACCAGTGCGGGAGCACGTCGCGCTGCCGCGCGGGCGGTGATCGCGGCAACCGGATTCTGCTTGTGCGGCATGGCCGATGAGCCGCCCGGAGCGCTCTCGGCAACCTCGGACAGTTCGGTGGACGCCATGACGGTGATGTCGGTGGCGGGCTTGGAAACGGCGCCGGCGACGATACCGAGTGTGGTCGCGAGTTCTGCGATGGTCACGCGGTCGGTGTGCCAGGGAGTGACCTGCCTGGCCAGGCCGAGTTCGTCGGCCAGCGCGTCGGCGATCCTGAGCCCGTCGGGATACAACGCAGCGAGTGTTCCTGCGGCTCCGCCGAATTGAACCGGCAACGTGGACAGCACGATCTCGAGGCGGATCGCGGCGGCGTCGAGTGCGGTGAACCAACTCGATGCCAGTAGCCCGAAGGTGGTCGGAAGTGCTTGCTGGCCCAGAGTTCTCGCGACCATCGGAGTGGAGCGATGGAGGCGGGCGAGGTGGGCGGCGGAATCGGCGGCGCGGGTCAGGTCGGCCAGAACCACCGCGCCCGCGCGTCGCGTCAACAGCATCAGCGCACAGTCCATGATGTCCTGACTGGTGGCGCCCGGGTGCACCACGGAGGCAGGCACACCTTCCTGTCCGACCCTTTCGCGCAGCATCTTCACCAGCGGAATGACGGGATTTCCGCCGGCGGCCGACGCGCGGCCGAGCGCCACGATGTCCAGACCGCCCGGTTGTGAGAGTTCGGCCGCGGCAGCAGCCACCGCGGCGCAATGTTCCCCGTCCGCCAACCCGACTGTGGCCATCGCACAACTCAGTGCGGCCTCCACGTCGAGCAACGCGGTGACCCACGCCTGGTCGGACAGGTGCTCCGATACACGGGTGGCCCCGAACACCGGGTCGAACAGTGCGCCGCGAGTGGGCATGTGTACTCCTCTTACAGCTCGAAGAAGGGCGTCTCGACGCCGTTCGCGTCCTCGTCCTGAACATAGACCGTCCAGGAGTACCCACCGTCGACCTTGGTTGCAACCAGCTTCGCGCGTTCGGTTTCGCTCAGTGAGGACAGCACCGGATCTGTTGCGTGTGCGTCGGCGTCTTCGGGGAAGTACAAGCGGGTGACCAGGCGGTCGAGCATGCCGCGAGCGAAGACCGACACGTTCACGTGTGGGGCCTCGTCCGCATCCGTTTCAGTGGGCTGCGCACCGGGCTTGACAGTGTGGACCAATGCAGTGCCCGTGGGATCCGCTGCGCTGCGGGCGAATCCGCGAAAACCAGCCGGAGTGAGCTCCACTGCGCCACGGGGATCGTCCGGATGGTTGAAGCGTCCGAGCGTATCGGCCTGCCATGTTTCGATCATCGCGTCGGCGACGGGTGTACGGGCGCCGTCGATCACCGTGATGGCCAGCGTGATTCGTCCGGGGGCATCGGCGGGAGCGGCGTCGGGGCCGTCCGTCCAGGGGAGGCCGATGTGCCAGTACGGCCCGACGGTCTGAGAGGGCGTGACACCGAAGGGGGCGGTGGTGAAGTCGCCGGGGACGACCGGATAAGTGGGTGCGGGCTTCGCGGTGTGATCAGTCATCGTGGTCTTCCTCGTTCTCGAATACGGAGGCGTTACGGCCGCGCAGGACGATGTCGAAGCGGAACCCGAGAGCCCAGTTGGGGACTGTGGCGTCGTAGTCGAAGACGCTGACCATGCGGTGACGTGCTGCTTCGGGTACCGCGTTGTAGATCGGGTCCTGGAAGAACATCGGATCGTCGGGGAAGTACATCTGCGTCACGAGGCGCTGCGTGAATGCCGTGCCGAACAGCGAGAAATGGATGTGTGCCGGTCGCCAGGCGTTGTCGTGGTTCATCCACGGGTAGGCGCCCGGCTTGATCGTGGTGAAGCTGTAGTGGCCGTTCGCGTCGGTGACGCAGCGACCCAGGCCGTTGAAGAACGGATCCAGCGGCGCGGGCCAGTTGTCGCCGGTGTGGCGGTAGCGTCCACCGGCGTTGGCCTGCCACACCTCGAGCAGTGTGTGGGGGACGGGTTTTCCGTCGCCGTCGAGTACGCGGCCGTGAACGACGATGCGCTGTCCCTGTGCTTCGCCGCCGTTGGCAATGGTCAGGTCGTTTTCGCCGGCGCCGACGCGATCCTCGCCGAATACCGGCCCGGTGAGCTCCGTGAGCCGCTGGGGGAGCAGCTTCAGCGGCTGCTTCGGGTGGCGAAGGGAAGTCGTCTTGTAGTCCGCGAAATCGGCCGGGGCGTTGACGCCAGTCGGCCGCTGGTACCTCGGCGGGAGATGCAGCATAGGGAACCTCGTCGTTCGGTTACGTGAAGTTGTTCGCAATGTGTACACGTGTTGCGCTCTGCGAACAGAATAGTTCGTAGATGTGACCCAGGCAATGCCGGGGGCGAGAAATGTTCGTTATGCGGACGGGGATTCACAATACGTACGGGTCGCGCTACTGTGATCGACATGATGGACAAAGTCATTCCCACTGCTGCCGAGGCCGTCGCCGACGTGCCGGACGGCGTCACGATCGCTGTCGGAGGTTTCGGGCTCGTCGGAGTGCCGGAAATCCTCATCGATGCGCTCCTCGAGCAGGGCGCGACATCACTCGAAACGGTGAGCAACAACTGCGGCACCGACGGGTTCGGGCTCGGAGTGCTTCTGGAGAAGGGGCGTATCCGTCGTACTGTCAGCTCGTACGTCGGCTCCAACAAGGAGTTCGCGCGTCAGTACCTTTCCGGTGAGCTGGAAGTCGAACTCACGCCGCAGGGCACGCTCGCCGAGCGCATGCGCGCCGGGGGAGCGGGCATCCCCGCGTTCTTCACCCCGGCCGGCGTCGGCACCCAGGTCGCCGACGGCGGCCTGCCACTGCGTTACGACGGCAGCGGCGGCATCGCAGTTGCCAGTCCGCCCAAGGAAACTCGTGACTTCGACGGCGTCACCTATGTGATGGAGCGCGGCATCGTCGCCGACTATGCACTGGTCCATGCCTGGAAAGGTGACCGGCACGGCAACCTCGTCTACCGCGCGAGTACCCAGAACTTCAATCCGGCTGCAGCAACGTCGGGGCGCATCACCATTGCGCAGGTCGAGCACCTCGTAGAGCCGGGTGAGCTCGACCCCGCCGAGATCCACACGCCGGGCATTCACGTTCAGCGTGTTGTCCACGTCGGCCCCGTGACGGTCGGCATCGAGAATCGGACGGTACGAGCATGACTTCTGTACTACCCACCAAACTCACCCGCGAAGAGATGGCGGCCCGCGTCGCGCGCGAACTCGAGGACGGGCAGTACGTGAACCTCGGCATCGGTATGCCGACGCTGGTTCCGAACTACCTCCCGACCGATATCACCGTTGTATTGCACTCGGAGAACGGCGTTCTGGGCGTGGGGCCGTACCCGACCGAGGACGAACTCGATCCCGAGCTGATCAATGCGGGCAAGGAGACCATCACCGTTCTGCCCGGTGCGTCGTTCTTCGACTCCTCAGCGTCGTTCGGCATGATCCGCGGCGGCCAGGTCGACGTTGCCGTGCTCGGTGCCATGCAGGTCAGTGCCACCGGAGACCTCGCGAACTGGATGATCCCGGGCCACATGGTCAAAGGCATGGGTGGCGCGATGGATCTGGTCCACGGCGCAAAGCGCGTCATCGTGATGATGGAGCACGTCTCGAAGAAGGGTGAGCACAAGATTGTCGAGGAGTGCTCGCTTCCGCTGACCGGTAAGGGCTGCGTCCAGCGAATCATCACCGACATGGCCGTGATCGACGTGACTGACGACGGTCTCCGCCTGGTGGAGACGGCGCCGGGCATCAGTGTCGAGGACGTGGTTGCTGCTACCGGGGCGAAACTGATTCTTTGACAGTCTGTTTCATCTGATGGCTCAGCCGCCGGGTCGTGACTTCCATCCGACCTGGCGGCTGTTTTACGCCCCGACGTCGCTCAGCTCGCTCTCGACCGGAATCCAGAGCTCGAACCGTGCGACGGCGAAATCGTCGTTGTATTCGGTACGCATGATCTCGGGACCAGGTACGGAGCGAAAAGGGTTGGCAGGGAACCATTCCGTGTAGATATCTCGCCACAAATACTGCACAGATTCGATTTCCGACCCGTCGGCGGTGAAGACGGCCCACGTGTGTGCGTCGACCGTCAGCGCATCGAAACCCGTGGGTGAAGGTTTGCCGGTGACCACTCCCAGGTAGTAATCCAGTTCTGTGCCTTCGGTTCTGGGATGCGCCAAATTGTCGACGACACTGACGATTCCCGCCGGGTCCTGATCGGAGAGCTCGCGCAACCCTCGCAACGCAACCTTGTCCACGGAGCGGGTGAAATCTTCGATCGCAGAATTGGGGCCTTCGTGAACCAATGGAACCCGGGTCTTGAACCCGACTACCGTCAGGGCAGGTTTGTCCACAAGCATGTAGTCCATCGGTGTGGCTCCTTCCAGTGTCACGTGAATGACAAGTTTCTGTTGGGATTTGAGAACGGCGGGAGCGCGTGTGACCGCGCCGGGGCTCACGCCGTGAAATGCGGTGAACGCTCGTGTGAAGGCCTCCGCGGACGAGTAGCCGTACTTCACGGCGGTCTCCAACACTCCTGATCTGCTGACGGACAACTCGGCACCGGCCAGGGTGAGTCGACGTCGACGGATGTATTCGGATACGGGAATGCCGGCCAGGGCCGAGAACATCCTCCGAAAGTGATACTCCGAGGTGGTTGCCAGCCTTGCCATCTCGGCTGTCTCGATCTCGCCGCTCAGATTGCTTTCGATGTAGTCGAGCGCGCGGTTCAGTCCGTCGATCATCGTGTCTTCCTGTTCACGGGTTTCACGCTACGCAGATCACTTGGGCCGTACCCGACTATCCGTGCCCGAAAAAGTAGGGCAGGAAATGCATCTGGACAACTCAGTTAATCATCATTATCTTGAATCGAACATCGATGGCTGACCAGGAGGCACAGTGAGCACCCGTTTTCCGCAGGCTGAATTGACCGAGGTGCCCGAGGACATCGCCGCCAAGATTCTCGAGATCCAGGAGAAGTCGGGGTTCGTGCCCAACGTCTTCCTGATGTTCGCTCGGCGCCCAGCCGAGTTCCGGGCATTCTTCGCATACCACGACGCGATCATGCTCAAGGAAGATTCCGCACTCACCAAGGGTGATCGAGAAATGATCGTCACCACGATCTCTGCGGCCAACAAATGTACGTACTGCGTTGTCGCGCACGGCGCAATTCTGCGTATCTACGAGAAGAAGCCGCTGGTTGCCGACCAGGTTGCGGTCAACTATCGCACCGCAGAAATCTCCGATCGTCAGCGCGCGATGCTCGACTTCGCCACCAAGGTGAACTCCGCCTCGCACGAAATCGCCGACGCCGACTTCGACGCCCTTCGTGTGCACGGCTTCGGCGACGAGGACGCGTGGGACATCGCCGCGATCACTGCATTCTTCGGGCTCAGCAATCGCATGGCGAGTTTCTCCGGCATGCTGCCCAATCCGGAGTTCTACCTGATGGGGCGCGTTCCGCGGTCCTGATTCTTGCGGGTAGAGCAGCAGCTCTCAATTTTTCGGACCGACCGGTCGTAACGTCTGGAAGTCAGCCGACGAAGTAAAGGCTGTCCACGCCGGAATTGCCGTCTTCGTAAAGAAGGCCGAAAGGTTGAGCGCTATGTCGGAGAAGTCCATCGCCCATTCTCGGAGGGTCCGCTCTGCGGCCGCCGGTGCCGTACTAGCTCTCGGATTGGCGGTGGGCGGCACGGGAATTGCATCGGCAGAGCCGGAAACCGTGTGTACCCCGAGCGCTGATCCGCTGGTGACCTGCGCCGAGGAAGAGGCAGCTGCCACCACCGACGCCGACGCGGCGACGAGCACCGAGAACACGCCGGAGAAGGTTGAAGCCGGGGTCGCCGGCACGGGCAGTGCCGAAACCGCTGGTACGGACGCTGCAGCACTGGCGGAAGCCGAAGCAAAAGCCAAGGCAGCTGCCGACGCGGCAGCGAAGGCCGCCGAAGCAGCCGCGACGGCAGGGGTCGACTCGTCCGCAGCGACAGACACTTCGGTGAAGGCGACCGAGGCAATGACCCAGGCGAGCGTCGAGGCAACCAAGGCGGCGGTCGAATCGACCAAGGCCAAGGCGGAGGCAGGGGCCGCGGAACAGTCTGCCAAGGAAGCCGAAGAGGCGGCCAAGGTTGCGGAGTCCGCGGCGGCCGATGCCAAGGAGGTAGCAAAAACAGCTCAGGCAGAAGCCGACGCGGCCGCAGCCAAGGCTGCGGAACTCGAGGAGGCTGCGAAGGCCGCCGGTTCGGGGCCCAAGACCGAAGAGGCAGCAAAGGCGCGCGCCGAGGCTAATGCTCTGCAGGCCAAGGCCGATGAGGCGAAGGCTGCCGCGGATGCAAACGCCAAGCTGGTTGCGGACAAGAACAAGGAAGCCGAGGAAGCCTTCAAGAACTGGGATTTCGCGAAGGCAGCCGTCGCTAAGGCTCAGGCGCTGGCCGCGGCTTGGAACGCCAAGCAGCTCGCGATCACCGTCAAGGAAACTCAGAAGGTGGCCACCGCCGCTGAAACCACGGCCAAGGCAGCCGAGTCCGCAGCTGCCACCGAGGTAGAAGCTGCTACCGCCGCCCGTAAGGCCGCAGATGAAGCGGCGGCTACTGCGGCTTCCGCGCAGAAGGATGCCGACGCTGCGCAGAAGGCCGCGGAGACGGCCCAGGCCGAAGCCGATGCTGCGGGCGAGGCTGCCACCGACAAGCGAGCCATCGCCGACGAAAAGGCTGCCGAAGCCGCCAAGAAGGCCGAAGCTGCCGAAGCGGCGAGCAAGAAGGCGCAGGATCTCTACCTGGCCGCCGAAGACGCGAAGGCCGCAGCCGACGCCGCGGCAGCAAAGGCCAAGGAAGCTCAGGCCGCTGCAGCCGCCGCAAAGGCCGAAGCGGATGCAACGCAGAAGATCGTCGACGAGCTCAAGGCAAAGGGCGAGAAGGAGATCGACAACGGAACAGGCGTCGGCGGTGAAGTGATCATCGGTGAGCACACTGACGACGGCTCCGGGGTCACGAAGGTCGACGAGACCACCGCTGTAGTGAACAAGACCGGCGTCAAGCTGGTCGGCTACTACAACAACAAGGGAGCCTTCGACGTCGTCGACTACTACGTAACCGATGCCGACGGCGATCCGGCGCTCGCCGGAAGCCTGCCCCCGGTCGACCTTGCTCTCGGTGACACCGCAAGCAGCAGCACCAGCGGTAGCAGCAACTCCAACCTGCCGGCTGTATTGATCGGCGTCGGAGTCGTGGGCGCTGCCGCCGCAGCAGCTACGACGGTGGTTGTTCGTCGCAAGCGTCATGACGGCCCGGGCAACACGTCTGCGTAGCCTCGGTCTCTCGGCGGTAGCGATCCTCGCCCTCCTCGTATCCGGATGTTCGGGCGAGAACGCGGGATCGCTACCTGACCGCTCGCCGGTGCAGTCGCATATCGCGGCTGCACCGGCTTCGGTGACCGTCGATCCGGCAGAACCCGAGAGGATCGAGTTGAGGTCTGCGTCCGGGGTCACGTACCTGAGCAGTCCGTTGCACTCGGAGAAACTGATGCGCGGCGGCGAGAGTGGGCAGCAACTGAATCCCGTCGACGAACTGCCGGTGTGGTGGGGTGAAAGCGGAATGCCGGGAACGTCGACCACACAAACAGTTGTCGTGGTCGGCCACAACTACACCACTCGCGAAGCACCGTTCCGGGCGCTCCGGGTAGTGGAGCCGGGCGATCGAATTCTCCTGGGTACACCGAACGGCACACTCGAGTACGACGTCGAAACAGTCGGGCCGCTGCACAAAGGTTCGCTGCTGGGCGCTCACGAGTTGCGCGAATCGGTTCCGGGACGGCTGATCCTCGCCAATTGTGATGTCGTCGAAGGAGAGTCGACCGACGACAATTACGTTGTCATCGCCCAGCTGGCAGCGCACTGAATCCGTGGCAGTGCAAGAATAGGTACATGGATTCCCTCGGACTTCTCTCGGAACTGGTAGCTCTCGACACGGTCTCGGGGGAGTCCGCTCCTCAACAGCGGGCGATGGATTCGATTGTCTCGTTGGTTCTCTCACGTGCGCCACAGGCGAAGGTGGAGTCAGACCTGACCGGCAATCATCCCTGGGCCTTGATCACCAACGAAGCTGCACCCTCGGCAGCCAGACTCCTGTTCGCCTGCCACGTGGACACGGTGCCGGTGGGCACTGTCTCCGACTGGGAGTTCGATCCGTATGCCGCACAGGTCGACGGCGAATTGTTCCTCGGCAGAGGGACATCGGATATGAAGGCCGGCCTTGTTGCCGCTACTGCCGCGGTTGTCGACGCTTTCGAACGTGGAGTCCCGGTCGCGCTGTTGCTGACGAGCGACGAGGAAATCGGATCGCTCGGGGCTGTTCGTTCGGCCGACGCCGTTGCGAATCTCGAGGTCGGGGCCGTCATCGTTCCCGAGGCGACCGGCAATCGCATCAACCTGGGGCACCGCGGCGCACTGTGGCTCGAAGTGTCCGTCAAAGGAAAAGCCGCGCACGGGAGTACGCCGCAGCGAGGAACCAACGCCGTCCTCAAACTGCTTGACGTCGTCGACCGAGCCCGGCGTGAGCTTCCGCTGTCGTCCGACGCGTTTCTGGGTGCCGAAACCTGGAACCTCGGCTTGGTCGGCGGGGGTTCGGCTCCGAACATCGTGCCGGACAGTGCACGTGCGGTGATCGATCACCGCACGGTGGGAGACGGCGCCGACCTGCTCGCGTGGTGGCGAGCCCAACCAGAAGTCGACTCGGTGGAGACGTCGATTCATCTGGGAGGTGTGCGTACCGACGCGTCGGACCCGTGGTTGGCCACCCTGCCTATCCCTGTTGCAACCGAACCGGTTTCGTACTTCACCGACGCTTCGGTACTGGCCGCCGCCGCCCCTGGTGCTCCCGTCGTGATCTGGGGCCCTGGCACTCCCTCGCTGATGCATGCGGCCAACGAAAGCGTCAAGGTCTCCGAACTGGACGATGCGATCGCTGCTTACGGTGCGGTTGCCGCCGCTTGGCCGACGGTGGACTGACGGACAATCAGTTCAGGAGCAAGCGCGATGTGGGCTGTCGACTCGGAAGAGTTGTTCATCGCCTGATCCAGAAGTCGCACAGCTTCTTCCGCGATTCTTTCCTGCGGCTGCCCGACGGTGGTCAACGGCGGGTTGCACAATTCGGAGAACGGGATGTTGTCGAAACCGGTGACCAGAACGTCGCCGGGAACGTCGATGCCCAATGTGTGACACGTCTGCAACACGCCAAGTGCGATCAAGTCGTCGGCGCAGACCAGGGCGTCGGGGCGAGTTTTGCCGGTCAGGATGATGTTGGATGCCGTGCGCCCCCACTCGATCGAGTACTCGCCGAGTTGTGTCCACTCGTCACGAGTTTCGATGCCCATTCGATCCGCGTGGCGGAAGAAGCCGGCCCGGCGAAGTTCTGTTGACGAATTGGTCAGCTCGGAACTGATGAAGGCGGCTGATTGCGCGCCACGCTCCGACAGATGCTCCATCACCAGGGATTGAGCGGCGTCGTCGTCGACGCCGACCCAGTCCGTCTGGGTATCCATTGCAAACCGGTCCAGTTGAACGACCGGAAGCGTTGCCGCGCTGGCTCGGACGGCCTCGGCACTCAGTTCGCCGTGGCACGGGCTGATGATGATTCCGTCCACTTGCCGGGAGACGAGCGACTTGAGTCGCTGCGCTTCCACGTCGGGATCGGAACGAGAATCGCACAGGAACAGTTGTAGTCCGCGCCGAGCGAGGACGTGTTCGACGTTGACCACCAGCGAAGTGAAGAAGGGGTTCGCGATACTCGGAACCACCATTCCGACAGTGTCCGTCCGATTACGACGCAGTGAGCTGGCGATGATGTTTCCCGAGTATCCGAGAGAGTCCGCGGCTCGTTTGATCGTCGCTGCAAGCTCGTCCGAGACAGGGCGGGATCCGGACAGTGCCCGCGACACGGTGGCCGTCGACACCCCGGCCAGTTCCGCGACATCGCGAATGGTCGCCTTGCGCATGCGTCCCCCGTTTTCTGCTCGATTCGGGTCCGAGGTTATCGAACCGCACGGTCCAGTGTCCCGCATGTAACGCGATTGAGGCAATCGTTTACAAATTCGAATTGTGAAATCCTTGACACAACCCGGTGTTGATCGCATAACCTGCTAATTCATCAAGGCAATCGATTACATCGTGTGCAGATCTTGTGCATGGACATACAGCGCAAATCTTGCGCATGGAATGGGGTAGCTGAAGTGACCGCATCACCGCTCGGAGTCTTTCCGCCCAAGCCCTCGGCGCTGGCAGAGATGTTCACCGGCACGCCATCTCTCATCGGGGCCATTCACCTCCCGGCCCTGCCGGGCAGCCCGCACTACACCGGGCAGCCGGTTTCGGAAATTGCTCGCTTCGCCGTCGAGGAAGCACACGCGTATGTCGACAACGGTTTCGACGGTGTGATCGTCGAAAATCACTGGGACATACCGTTCCTCAAGCCCGGCGAACACGGATACGAAACCGCCGCCAGCATGGGAGTCATCACGGCAGCGGTGGTCGGCGAGTTCGGCAAGGCGGTCGGCGTCAGCATCCTGTCCAACGCCGGCGAGTGCGGAGTGGCCGCAGCGTGGGCGGCAGGCGCGAGTTTTGTGCGCGTCAATCAGTGGGCAAATGCCTACATTGCCAATGAGGGATTCATCGAGGGTCAGGCGGCCAAGACGACGCGCTTCCGCCATCGCATCGGTGCCGACCCGGTCCGGATCTTCGCTGACGTGCACGTCAAGCACGGTGCGCATGCCATTGTCGCGGACCGCACTGTCGCGGAACAGACCGAAGACGCCGAGTTCTTCGACGCAGATGTTCTGATCGCGACGGGTTCGCGCACCGGTGACGCCGCTTCGGTCGACGAGGTTTCCGTGATCCGAGACAACACCGTTCTTCCCGTGATCATCGGATCCGGCATCACGGCTGCCAATGTCGCAGCGCTGATGAAGGAATGCGACGGCGCCATAGTTGCATCCTCGGTGAAGGACAATGGACGCTGGTGGGGACGGGTCGCAGGCGAGAAGGTCCGCGAACTGTCCCGGGCCGCAGGAAAGTAACCATGATTGTCTTTTGTGGATACGCCAACAACGATGTGACGGTACATGTCCCACACGTACCGGAACTCGGTGAGCGCGTTCAGGCAACGGCCATCAGTCAGATCGACGGTGGAATGAATGCAAATGCTGCGGTATCCGCGGCCAGAATGGGCGCGCAAGTGATCTTTGCCGGTGCCGTGGGCCCGGACGCGCGGTCCACCGAGTTTCTCGAATCCCTCGAGGCAGATGGCGTCGACACCAGTTGGTCGCCGCGAGATGCGTTCCTGTCGACGGCAGTTGTTCTCATCGCGCAGGACGGCGATCGCTCCATCATCAGCCAGGACGACCCGAACGATGCCGAACGCATCGGAGTTGTCGTCACCCGATTGGCCGCTGCCGGCGGTGGACGACTGTTCCTCGACGGATACCGTGCGGTCTTCCTCCCGGATGAATTACCGGGAAGCGTAAGTCTGGTAATCGATCTGGACGGTTGTGAAAACAAAGCCGCGGCACTGCGCGCGTTCGCTCTGGCCGACCACGTCGTCGTAGGGCGTGCCCTGTGGGAAGGCGAGTTCGGGATCGGTTTCGACCAGTGGCAGACTCTGGCCGCCGAGCACCACACCCACCTGCTGGTGACCGACGGCTCGCGAGGTTGGACACTGGCCACACCGGACGGCGAGGTGACGAGCGAACCGGCAGTAGTGGTCGACGTCGTCGATGCAGTCGGGGCCGGTGATTGCTTCGGCGGTACGTACATCGCTTTTGTCGACGCCGGGCGCTCACCGGTGGACGCCGCACGACTCGCCGGGGCATCGGCTGCATTGGCTTGCGCCACCGCAGGCCCCCGCGGATGCCCCACCCGAGATGAATTGGACAGCTTCACAGCAACATTGACCCCTCACACCCTTTTGGAGACTCGATGATGAAACGTGCATTGCCTCTGGCGCTGGGAGCTGCAGTCGCGCTCACGCTCACCGCTTGTGACTCGGCTTCGTCGAGTGACTCGAAGGACGCATCGGGGGGCTCGTCCATCCCGCAGCCGACCCGGGTCGCCGAAAGCTGTGACGGGACGAACGGCAAGCTCAAGGTCGGTCTGGTGACCATCAACCTCCAGGCGCTGTACTTCAACCAGATCAACAATGCCGCGAAGAACGTCGCGGACAAGGCAGGCGTCGACCTGCAGATCATCAGCGGCAACGACGATTCCGTCGCGCAGGCCAACGCCTTCGACAATCTGATCGCCGCCGGAGTCGACGCGATCATCGTCGATGCAATCGACACGGACGGAATCAAGCCGTCGGTGGTCAAGGCCAAGAACGCGGGCATCCCCGTCGTCGCGGTCGACGCGACCATCGACGATCCGGCACTGTCGACTCAGGTCGGTACGGCCAACGCCGAGGGTGGCGCCAAGATCGGAAACACCTTGGCCGACGTCGCGAACAACACCGGAACGGTCGGTATCGTCGGCGCGCTCAACAGTACTGTCCAGTTGGAGCGGCAGAAGGGCTTCACGGAGACCGTGACCGGCCGCGGAATGACCGTCGGCACCGTCGTGGACGGACGTAACATTCAGGAGAACGCACAGACCGCGGCGGAGAACCTGCTGACCGGCGGTGGCGACATGAAGTACGTCTACGCAACCGGTGAGCCGGCACTGATCGGTCTCGTCGCGGCGGTCAACAGTCAGAAGGCGCAGGATCGCATCGAAGCAGTCGGTTGGGATCTTTCGGATCAGGCGGTAGGCGGACTCAAAGCCGGTTGGCTTAAAGGCGTGGTCCAGCAGAACACCTTCGAATTCGGCCATGAGGCAATGAATTCGGCAATCGACCTGGCTTGCGGACGCGGCGCTCCGGCAAACATCCCGGTTCCCACCCAGATCGTGACCCCGGAGAACGTGGCCGACTACATGTACTACTTGGAGAAGTAATCATGGCACCTCCACTGATCGAACTCTCGGGCATCACCAAGTCGTACGGACCGGTGAAGTCCCTTCAAGGAGTGGACCTTCGGCTGGCGAAGGGTGAAGTACTCGGAGTGGTCGGCGACAACGGCGCCGGTAAGTCCACTCTGATGAAGATTCTCGCCGGTGCGGTTCAGCACGACGGCGGCGAAATGCGCGTCAACGGTGAACCAGTGCGCTTTTCGACGCCTCTCGACGCCCAGCAGAAGAAGATCGGAATCGTCTACCAGGATCTGGCTCTGTGCGACACGCTGGATGTCGCCAGCAACCTGTTCCTCGGCAGAGAACCGCGAAAAGGCCCCTTCCTCGACCGGCATGCCATGCACGAGAAGGCGGCTCACATTCTTGCCGACCTGCATGTCAAGGTGAAGTCGACCTACCAGGAGATCGGGCAACTGTCCGGCGGACAGCGGCAAACCGTCGCGATCGCCCGCGCTGTCTCCTTCCGCCCAGACGTACTGATCCTCGACGAGCCCACCGCAGCGCTTGCCGTCGCCGAGGTCGAGTCGGTGCTCAAGCTGATCACGGACGTCGCAGCGGCCGGCGTGGGCGTCATTCTCGTGACACACCGCCTGCAGGACCTGTTCCGCGTGTGTGACCGAATCACGGTCATGTACGAGGGGCAGAGTGTCGACGACGTTCCGATCGGCGACCTCAACATCGAGTCCCTCGTCGGACTCATCACTCGAACTCCGGTGCCGCAACGGACATCGGCAGCAACACAGGGAGCCACGGCATGACCACTCTCGAGAAGCCCCAGGCGCCGATCGAGCGCAAGCTCGCCGCGAAACCCTCCTTGTGGGACAGCGTCAACAAGCCCACCCTCGCGATGCTGGCGGTGACAGTTGCTGTCGCAGCCGTCTTCTCGGCGACCACGTCGTCGTTCCTGACATTCACGAACCTGTCGAACCTGGCAACCCAGATCGCTCCGGTTCTGATCATCGCGGTGGCGATGACTTTCGTGATCACGGCAGGTCAGATCGACCTGTCCGTCGGTGCGATCGTCGCGTTCGTCGCGGCGATGAGTGCCGAGCTTATCCAGGCCGGCGTCGATTCGTCCCTGGTCTTCGTCGCCGCCCCGGTGATGGGTGCAGCCTGGGGCCTGGTCAACGGATGGCTCGCTGCCTATCAGGGCATTCCGCCGTTCATCGTGACTCTGGCGACGATGTCCGTCATTCGCGGTATCGCGCTGTATCGGACCGAAGGATTCTCCGTTCCGGTTCCGGCCGACACTTACTTCGCCAAGCTCGGAACTGCTGAGTTCCTCGGGTTCTCCGCCAGCGCCTGGATTGCTCTCGTCGTCGTGGTCATCGGAGCAATTGCGCTCAACCGCATGCGCTTCGGGCGCTACGTCACCGGTATCGGATCCAACGTCGAATCCGTGCGACGGTCCGGCGTCAACACGCGTCGTGTGCTCATGATGACGCTCGTCTTCACCGGCCTGGCTGCCGGCATCGCGGGACTGCTGATCGCGGCTCGACTGGGCTCGGGTTCGGCCAACTCCGCAACGGGATTCGAGCTCACCGTGATCACCGCGGTGGTTCTCGGTGGCACCAATCTCTTCGGCGGTCGCGGCACCGTGATCGGTACCGTCATCGGCGCCGTCCTGACCGGAATCATCGCCAACGGACTGACCCTGCTCGGCGTGAGCCCGTTCCTGACGCCGATCATCACCGGTGTCGTTCTGCTACTGGCCATCTGGATCAACATGCGCGGACATACACTGAGCGCGCTGTGGCGACACCTGCAGTCCGCACCGTCGGGGCCTGCACGCTCATGAGCAAGGTTCGTACCGTCACGGGAACCGTGGACAGCTCGGAACTCGGACTGGTTCTCCCACACGAACATCTGCACAACGACGTCACCGGTGCGTACACCGAGGCCCCGGATCCGGTTGTGGCGCAGCGGTTGGCTGGTCCGGTACGCGCCGAGGATGCCTGGCTTCTTCACGACAATCCGTACTACAGTCTTGACAATTGTCGAGTCGACGACGGATCGGCCGTGGTGGAAGACCTTGCGGACTTCGCCCGCCTCGGTGGTCGGACGATCGTCGATCTGACACCGCCGGGACTGGGCCGGGCACCGGAGAAGCTGGCGGAGTTCTCGCGAAAGTCAGACGTGCGAGTGATCATGGGTTCAGGGTGGTACCTCGAGACGACCCATCCGGTCGAGGTCCACGAACTCGGTGTCGACGATCTGGCAGGTTCGCTCGTCGAGGAGTTCGATCCGGCAAAGGAATTGGCTCCTGGCGTGATCGGGGAGATCGGAGTCTCCCCGCTCTTCACTCAGAACGAGGCGAAAGCGTTGCGGGCGGCATGCATCGCCCAGCGCGAGGTGGACGTGCCCCTGTTCGTCCACCTTCCGGGCTGGCAGCGCGTGGGACATCACGTCGTCGACATCGTGGTCGACGAGATGGGCGTCGATCCGCAAGCAGTGGTCCTGTGCCACATGGACCCGTCCGGACACGACGCCGACTACCAACGATCGCTCGCCGACCGCGGTGTCTTTCTCGAGTTCGACATGATCGGGATGCCTTTCGATTTCCCCGGCGAGGGTCTTTCTCCACATCCGGCGGAAACAGCCACTGCGGTAGCCGGATTGGTCACCTCCGGTCACGCATCACAGCTCCTGCTCAGTCACGACCTCTTCCTCAAATCAATGCTCAGAAAGCACGGCGGAAACGGATTCTCCTACGTACCACTCGCCTTCGCCGCCCGATTGGTGCGCGCAGGCGTAGATCCCCAGCAAGTGTCCGCATTGATGCGAGACAACCCGAGGTCGCTCTTCGAGCAGGCCGCGAAAGGAAACAGAAGCAGTCATGGGTAAACGAGTACTGATCGCCGGCGAGAGCTGGATGACGACGTCGACGCACGTCAAGGGCGTCGACGAGTTCAGTGTCCATTCCTACGTCGAGGGAGTCGGCCCGCTTCGGGATGCGCTCACCTCACGTGGCCACGACGTGACACACATGCCCGCACACCTGGTGCCGACGCAGTTCCCCGGTACCGCAGAAGCACTGTCGCAGTTCGACGTCGTCGTTCTCTCCGACATCGGAGCGAACTCGCTGCAGCTGGCTCCCGGCGTGTTCGACCAGTTCCGCGCCGGCGAGGATCGCCTTGTCGCGCTTCGTGACTGGGTGAACGCCGGCGGCTCACTGATGATGATCGGTGGTTACCTCTCGTTCTCCGGGTTCCAGGCGCGAGCAGCTTTCCGCCAGACCGCGATCGCCGAGGTACTGCCCGTGACGATGCTGGCCGAGGACGATCGCGTCGAGACACCGGCTGGGATCGTTCCCACCGTCGTCGATGCTGCTCACCCGGCTCTCGGTAATGCCGGCGATTCCTGGCCCGCGCTCCTGGGATACAACCGCGTCGTCGCGAAGGACGGTGCCGTGGTTCCCGCCACCATCAACGGCGATCCGCTTGTCGCTGCCGGTGAATACGGCGCCGGACGGTCGATCGTCTTCACCTCGGACTGCTCGCCGCACTGGGCTCCGCCGGAGTTCTGTGAGCAGTGGCCCGGATACACCGACCTGTTCGACGGCTTGATCAGTTGGGTCGCCGGCGAATGAGTCGCTCCTCAGACCTGCTCGCGCGGCAGCAGAGTAATCTCGCTGCCGCGCGGGCGGTTCCATTCATCGAGGACACCATCGGCGGGACGTTGAGTGATGAGGGATTCCGCCGGTACCTCGTGATCGAAGAGGCATTTGTACTGACGGCCGTCAAGGTGTTGGGGTTGGTGGTCGCCGAATCCCCGACGCTCGACGACGCGCTCGACCACGTGACGTCGATGTCGAACCTGGTGGGCGAGCAGCGCGAGTATTTCGCGCAGTTGCGTTCCCGCTTCCCGTACGAGGGTGACGCAGCGGCGCTGGTCGAGGAGTCGGCCGTGCTGTCCACGCACGCCTTGGCCCTCGCTCGCGAAGAGGGCAGGGCGGCGGCGCTGGTGGGCATGTACGCCGCGGAAACCCTGTATCTGTCGTGGTGCCGGGAGGCGGCGGCAGTGAAGGTAGATCGCGAACCAGCGTTGCAGGACTGGGTGGACATGCATGTCGCTCCGCCGTTCGTGTCTCAGGTGGCGGTGCTGGCGTGCGAGGTGGACGCCATGCCGAAGTCCGTGAGCGACGAGGACCTGGATCGGTGGTTCTCGGGCATGCTGGCCGCAGAGATCGATTTTCACAACGTGGTGGTGTGAGGTACTGCTGTGCGCCTTTATTAACCCCCGGCGGTTAATAAAGGCGCACAGCAAAAGGCCCGTAGGTCGCTTTCGCAACCTACGGGCCTCTTCTTTGTAGCGGGGACAGGATTTGAACCTGCGACCTCTGGGTTATGAGCCCAGCGAGCTACCGAGCTGCTCCACCCCGCGTCGGTGTGAAACCAACAGTACACGACTTCTGGAGGCGCAATTACCACCCCCTGTCACCGGCTGGAGTGCGCGCTTTCCGAGTAGTAACCGCGGATGTGTCCGACTATGCGCTGACGTGCGAGTTCGCCGTCACCCGCGTTGACCGCATCCACCAATCCTCGGTGTTCGTCACGCAGTCGCATGCAGGTGCTCGGCCAGCTGTCGATCTGGACGCCCGCGAGAACGTAGGCCTCGATGGACTCGCGCAGGCCGGTCATCATGGCTGCGATCACCTGATTGCCCGCCGCGTCGGCGAGCGCCACGTGGAACTGTGCGTCGAGTAGCAAGAATTCCTCGGCCGAGAGAGCTGCGTCCTCCATCGAGTCGAGCAGTTCGACGGCCGCGCGGAGGTCGGGCGTCGGAGTCCGCGATGCCAGGGATTGCATCACCTCGGATTCGAGAACGAGTCGTGTCTTCACCACATCCGAGACCGGAAAGCCTTGTGCTGCAACCTGCATCCGCATCAGCATGGTCATACCGCCGGTCGGTTTGGCTACGATCATCGCGCCGGACGTCGGGCCGGAGCCAGTCTGCGCCTTGAGGAGGCCGAGTGCTTCCATGACCCGCAACGCTTCTCGGACCGATGACCGTCCGACGCCCAACTCTGCTGCCAGAATTCTCTCTCCCGGCAGGCGCTGGCCAGGAGACACCTCGCCTGAAACGAGCCGACGTTCGAGGTGGCTCAGTACTTGTTCCCACGCTCGCGGGCTCGGCTCGGTCGGCATGAGGCAAGAGCATAACCGGGTGGACGCCGTTTATGGGGTGGCCTGTACAGGGATGTATTACTGTGGTCAGACCACACCGACAGATTGCGGGGAACCACATGCGAGTAGCGCTGTTCGCCACCTGCATCGGGGACACGATGTTTCCCGACGCCGTCAAGGCCACCGCCCTCCTGCTCACCCGTCTCGGGCACGACGTCGTGTTTCCGTCCGGGCAGACCTGCTGCGGGCAGATGCACGTCAATACCGGCTATCAGCCGGGCGCACTACCGCTGGTCGCGAACTACGCCGACACCTTCGGTGATGCGTCGATCGACGCGGTTGTCGCACCATCGGGGTCGTGCGTCGGCTCGGTCCGTCATCAACACGAGATCGTCGCCGAGCGCTACGGCACCGCGTCGCTGTGTGGACAGGTGCAGACCGTGAAGGCAAAGACGTACGAGCTCTCCGAATTCCTCGTGGACGTTCTCGGGGTCACCGATGTGGGCGCGTACTTCCCGCACCGGGTCACCTATCACCCGACCTGTCACTCACTGCGGATGCTGAGGGTAGGGGACAAGCCACTTCAGTTGCTGCGCAACGTCCGCGACATCGATCTGGTCGAACTCCCCGAAGCAGATTCCTGCTGTGGATTCGGCGGCACCTTCGCCATCAAGAATGCGGAGACTTCGACGGCCATGCTGGCGGACAAGATTCGCCACGTTGCGGACACCGGCGCCGAATTCTGCAGCGCCGGAGACTCGTCCTGCCTCATGCACATCGGCGGCGGTATGTCACGACTGCAGATGGGCGCCAAGACTATTCACCTCGCGGAGATTCTGGCGTCGGTGGAAAGCCGGGTGCGCGCATGAGCGCTGTGACGCTGGGTCTGCCCAGCTTCCCGCCGAGGTCGCCCGAGGGTGCAGGGTTCCTGCGAGGTACTGAGAAATTCCCCGTCGCAGCACATCACGAGCTGGCCAACGCGCAACTGCGACGCAATATCGGCAAGGCGACGCACACCATCCGTGCCAAGCGCATCAACGTGACTGGAGAGCTTCCCGATTGGGAAGACCTGCGTGATGCGGGTTCGGCGATCAAGGCCGACGTCATGGCGCGGTTGCCGGAACTGCTCGAACAGTTCGAAGCTGCAGTCATCGCGCGCGGTGGGCAGGTGCATTGGGCGGCAGATGCCAACGAGGCCAACGCCATTGTGACCGAACTTGTCAAAGCCACCGGCTCCGACGAGGTCATCAAGGTCAAGTCGATGGCCACGCAGGAGATCGGTCTCAACGAGCATCTCGAAGCCCACGGAATCACCGCCTACGAGACCGATCTCGCGGAATTGATCGTCCAACTCGGCCATGACAAACCGTCGCACATCCTGGTTCCCGCGATCCATCGCAACAGGTCCGAGATTCGGGAGATATTCCTTCGTGAGATGCCAGATGTCGATCCGAACCTCGGGGAGAACCCGGCCGAACTTGCCGCAGCTGCACGAAAGTTCTTACGCCACAAGTTCATGACGACGCCGGTCGCCGTCTCCGGCGCCAATTTCGGCATCGCGGACACGGGCACTCTGACCGTCGTGGAGTCGGAGGGCAACGGGCGAATGTGCCTGACGCTGCCGAAAACACTGATCACCGTTATGGGCATCGAGAAGATTCTGCCGACGTATCAGGATCTGGAGGTCTTCCTGCAACTGCTGCCGCGGTCCTCGACGGGGGAGCGGATGAACCCGTACACCTCCATGTGGACCGGCGTCACGCCCGACGACGGTCCACAGGAGTTCCACCTGGTCCTCCTCGACAACGGTCGGACTGCCGCGCTTGCCGACAAGATCGGGAGGGAAGCCCTGAGCTGCATACGGTGCTCGGCGTGTCTGAACGTGTGCCCGGTCTACGAGCGCACCGGCGGTCACGCCTACGGATCGACCTATCCGGGACCGATCGGCGCGGTGCTGACTCCGCAGCTCGCGGGCATGCATGGCAAAGACGATCCCAACTCGACGCTTCCCTTTGCCTCGAGTCTGTGCGGTGCGTGCTTCGACGCCTGCCCGGTCAAGATCGACATACCCTCGCTGCTCGTCGAATTGCGGCACCAGAAGGTCGCGCAATCCGGTGTCACAGCAGAGTCTTTGGCGATGAAAGCCGCCTCTCTGGCGATGTCGACCGAGGGCCGGTGGACGTTGGCTCAGAAAGCTGCCGGGCTCGGACGCGTCGTGGCCGGCAGGAAAGGGAAGATCTCTACGTTGCCACCTCCATTGAACGGTTGGACAGCTGCCAGAGACATTCCCGCACCGCCCAAGCAGACCTTCCGATCCTGGTGGGACTCCGACGAAGGCCGCGCGGCATTGGACGAGGCTCGTCGTGACGGGAAGGCGGACAGATGAATTCACGTGACGTGGTGCTCGGACGCATTCGTGATGCCATCACCTTGGCGGCCGCCCGCGAAGGCGAGATACCGCGAAACTACCGGACTGGCAGAACCATGTCCGACGAGGAACTCATCGATTTGTTCGTCGACCGTCTGGTGGACTACAAGGCGCACGTTCACCATTGCGCTGCAACAGAAATCGCCGAGGCCGTCGCCGGAATACTGAGAGAGCACGGACTACACACTCTGGGGATCCCCGCCGGCCTCGACCGATCATGGGTAGCCGGATTCGACGGAACGCTGGTGGTGGACAGCCCGGACGTACCGGCTCCTGAACTCGAGAACCTCGACGCCGTTGTCACCGGCTCGAAGGTATCGTGCGCCGAAACCGGCACCATCTTCCTCGACGCCGGTCCATCACAGGGACGCCGTGCGTTGACACTGGTACCGGACACACACATCTGCGTCGTGTATCGCAGCAGTGTGGAAGTGGGAGTGCCGGAGGCGATTGCGAAGCTGACACCGGAGCGCCCCACCACCATGATCAGCGGCCCGTCGGCGACCTCCGACATCGAACTCGAGCGCGTCGAAGGTGTCCATGGTCCGAGGAATCTTCACGTCGTCATCGTCGACGGTTGATTCCCGTCGAGCGGGAACTCGGAGGCAGCGGGCCACATCAGCGTCTAACGTCCCGGCCATGACACAACTGTTGGCAGGCAAGGTCGTTTTCATCACCGGTGCAGCGCGGGGTCAGGGACGCAATCACGCGATTCGACTCGCGCAGGAAGGTGCAGACGTCATCGCTGTCGACGTGTGCGCGTCGGTGTCCGAAGACGTGGGTTACGCGGCCGCGACTGAAGCCGACCTCGAAGAAACGGCTCGTCTCGTGCGAGCGGAGGGGCGCGAGATCGTCACCGCTGTAGCGGACGTCCGTGACCTCGAGGCACTGCGTGCGGCGGTGGCGTCGGGCGTCGACAAGTTCGGTCGCCTCGACGTCGTGATTGCCAATGCGGGCATCGCTACGTGGAACCGCTTCTGGGAGATGCCTGAAGAGCAGTGGTCGACGCTGGTGGACATCAATCTCAATGGTGTCTGGCGCACGATGACAGCTGCGGTTCCTGCAATGATCGAAGCCGGCAACGGTGGTTCCATCGTGATTGTGAGCAGTGCTGCCGGCGTCGCCGAAGCGCCCGGCTGCGCGCACTACTCGGCGGCCAAGCACGGCCTCGTGGGTTTGGCTCGCACTGCTGCAACGGAATTGGGAAGCTTCGACATTCGAGTCAACACCATCCACCCTGGCGCGGTGGAGACCGAGATGGGCAACGATCCCAACGTCGGTAAGGTACTCACTACTCATCCGGAGTACATGAACTCGTACAAGTGGCCGCTCACGTCCGTCCCGCGCACCACCGTCGAGGACATCTCCAACGCCGTCGTCTACCTCGCGACGGACCTCTCCCGCGCGGTCACCGGGACGAAGATCGTCATCGACATGGGTCAGACGATGGCGTAGTTGCGCTCAGAGGAGATTGAACTGCGCGACCTCGATGGTGTTCTCGACTGCCTCCGAGAGTGCGCGAATACGTTCGTCGGCGCCTGGCGCGGTCAAAATCGCCAGGCGATCGGCGTCACCCATCGGAATGCTCCTGGCGAGGGCATACAGCCGAGAACCCAGCGGATCCAAGGGATCCGGTGGGACGGGCATTCGCGGAGTCTGTTCGCCGGCCCGAAGTGCGAGCTTTCCCAACATTCCGTACATGAACTCGATGCGCTCGAGGAGCGAGTCGTATTCGTAAGCAGTGACTGGTGTTCCGTTGTTCTCGTCAGGCCACAATTCGACCTCGGCAAGTGGGTAGGGATCGTCCGGCAGCCATCGATTGACCCGGATGCGGTCTTCGGTCCGGCAATACAACTGATACCGCCCGGCACCCATGGCGACATGAGACTCGATCCGAGCCAGAGTGCCGACGTCGTGACGTGATTCGCCGCCACCGACCTCGTGGCCACGAGCGATGAGCACGACTCCGAACAGTGGGCCGTCGGCAGCTTCGAGAACGTTCTCGACCAGTGCGCGATACCGAGGTTCGAAGATGTTCAGGGGCAACACCTCACCCGGTAGCAAAGCGGAGCCGAGCGGAAACATGGGGAAGATGGGCATCAGGGGATTCTCAACCTCGGAATCGGAGGGGCGGGGAAATCGCCGGGGCGATCGATTTCGGCGAGCAGGTGTTCGGACCACGTCAGTAGACCGGGGATATCGAGGCCGTGCGGACTCTCGACCTCGTAGTGCCTGATGCGGTCGTGACCCTGGCCGAGGAGTGAGACGGCGCCGGTGTTGTTGCCCCGAAGCAGATGGGTGAGCCCGACGGCCAACTGAGCCAGTCCCTGCCACAGGTCACGTTCCTCGGGCGGCGCGCTTTTCCACGTTCCTTCGAGAATCTCGTGTGCGTGGAAAGGCATGCCGTGGTCGAGGAGGCGCTGCGCCTCGGTGATCGACTCGTCTGGTGGCAGGCGTACATCGTCCGGAATGCGCGGGACACCGCCCGCTGCGTCGCGTGGCAGTGGACGTCCGAGTCCGTCACGGGGCCGCGAATTGAGGGGTTTCCCAGCGGCGTCCCGGTCGCGTTCGGTCATACACTCAGCCTAACGGCAGCGCCTCGGCCGAACTCGCCGAAAGTTTTTTCGAGTCGCCTGTCGATTCCGGGGAGAACCGTTCGTCGTCATGTTGTAAGGCAGGAAAGCCGCAAGAAAAACAACAGACCAAGGAGTCAGTCATGAAGTACATGTTGCTCATCTACACCGCACCCGGCGGAGACACCGAACCCCAGTGCACGTTCGAGGACTGGCAGCAATACGACAAGGAAATGAAGGATGCCGGCATCTGGGTGTCCGGCGATGCCCTCGCCGATCTGACGACTACGACGACGGTTCGGGTCTCGCAGTCCGGAGAAAAGACCGTCACTGACGGACCCTTCGCTGAAACCCGTGAGATCCTCGGCGGCTACGACGTCATCGACGTCCCTGATCTGGATGCGGCGCTGGCCTGGGCCGCGCGGTGCCCCGGCGCGCGCGACGGCGGCAGCGTCGAGGTGCGTCCACTGGCCGGGTTCGGGGACTGATTCGCCGTGGACGAGCAGGCCGAGAACTCCATCGAGTCAGTGTTCCGGGAGGAACGCGGACGACTCTTGGCCTCGCTCGTCCGCCGCTTCGGTGATCTGGATCTGGCCGAGGAAGTCACCTCCGAAGCCGTCGAGGCCGCGTTGGTGCACTGGCCCGTGGACGGAGTGCCGGCTAAACCCGGCGCCTGGCTGCTGACCACGGCGCGTCGTAAAGCCGTCGACAGGCTTCGTCGTGATCAGGCCTATGCGGCGCGATTGGCGGTGATGCAGGTGGACGCCGATCGTGCCGACCCGGCGCCGCCCACGGTCGACGGAGAACTTCCCGACGAGCGGTTGCAGCTGTTCTTCACCTGCTCGCACCCAGCGCTGGCCGAGGACGACCGAATCGCACTCACCTTGCGTTGCCTCGGCGGGTTGACGACGCCCGAAGTCGCTCGGGCCTTCCTCGTTCCTTCGGCGACGATGGCGCAGCGGATCGTGCGCGCGAAGAAGAAAATCCGTCAGGCTCGGATTCCCTTCCGCACTCCCAGCGCCGAAGAACTCCCGGAACGTTTGCCCGGTGTTCTGCAGGTGATCTACTCGGTGTTCACCGAGGGGTACGCAGCGAGTTCGGGTCCGGATCTGCAACGCGTCGACCTGGCGGTGGAGGCGATCAGGCTGGCGAGGATCTTGCGCGCATTGCTTCCCGATGAGCGCGAGATCGCCGGGTTGCTTGCATTGATGCTTCTCGTCCACGCGCGTCGGGATGCCCGTACCGACGCCGCCGGCGGGATCGTCCTCCTCGAAGATCAGGATCGCGGGTGCTGGGACCAGCCGATGATCGAGGAAGGCAGCGACCTCGTCGTAGTCGCGTTGACCGGGGGAGCGCCGGGGCCGTACGGGGTGCAGGCCGCTATCGCCGCATTGCACGACGAGGCCGCCGATGTGGAGAGCACCGACTGGCCACAGATCTGCGCTCTCTACGGAGTGCTCCTCACGCTGACTCCGTCGCCGGTCGTGGCCGTCAATCGGGCAGTAGCGTTGGCGATGCGCGACGGCGAGGAAGTCGGGCTGACTGCGCTGGAGGAACTGGCAGCGGAGCCCAAACTTGCCGACTACCATCCGTATCACCTTGCACGAGCCGAACTACTTGCTCGGTTGGGGCGCACCGACGCAGCGGCATCCGCGTACCGACAAGCTCTGAAACTCGTTGGTACGGAACCGGAGCGGGCCTACCTGGAGCGTCGGTTGGGTGAGATCTCCGATTGATCGGCTCCTATCGAGGGACGTCGAGATCGAAGTACAGGGTCTCGGACCAGTAACCGAGGCCGAGCTCGCGTAGCGGTTCCTCGACGCTCTCCTGAGTCGGCGTGAACAGCCGCTCCCAGAAGCGCGGCTTGGCGGGTGCGAGTGTGGCCAGAGCCGCCTCCATCTCGGCGTCGATGTCCGCCAGACCGGTCATCAGGGCCGCGCCCTGTTCGGCGAACGGTTCGTCGTCCATGTCGAAGATCTCGCCGCACTCGAGGACGAAGTAGTGGTCGGGTTCGGTGTGGCTGCGCAGGAAACGCAGCGCATCGCCGGCCATCGTGCCGAGTTCGGGGTGATCGATTCGGCCGAGGAAGTCTTCGAGCCGGGCGATACCAGGACCGCAGTGCGCGGTGACCGCGATCAGGTCTGGGGTGTCGTCCCAGATGACCGACTGGTGGGCGAAGGGATTCACGGACACAAGGATCCTCGGGACCAGCGGTATCGCGTACGACCACTCGGAGATACCGGTGAGACCTCGGGCGCGAGCGGCAGCCGGATTCTCATGCGGAGCAACAGGGGTCGAGTAGAGATAGGTGCGGTTGGCCACTGGCCGAGTCCTTTCTGCGGTCGGTGTCACCTGATTCAGGCGGCGCCCACCATCCTCAATGCCAGGTCTCCGTACAGTTTTCCGATGTCTTCCGGATTCGTGTAATTGCCGGCCGGGAACCAGCGGCACACGTCGACGCACAGGGACATCAAGGCGAGGGTGACGCCTTCGGCATCGGGGATCGTGAAGTCGCCTGACTGCACGCCGGCATCGACAACCTCCCGGACCACCCGCGTCGTGCTGCGGCGAAGCGCGACGACGGTTCGGTAGTGCTCTGGTGTGAGGGCAGTGAGTTCGTACTGGACAACGCGAGCGAGTGAATGGTGCCCCGCCTGCCAACTGGCGAAGGTGCTGATCAGTTCCCGCAAACGAACGGACGGTTCACCCGGTCGGTCGGCGCCCTCGACCACCTTCAACGCTTCGGTGTGGCCTTCGTAGCTGATCGCGAAAAGCAACTCTTCTTTCGAGCGGTAGTGCGGGTACATGGCGGCGGGACTCATATCGAGGCGCGCAGCGATGTCACGGGTGGTGGTGCCGCCGTAGCCGGCAGAGGCAAAAGCGTCCACGGCTGCCGCGCGGATACGGGCCGCAGCTTTGGAGGGGCTGATCACCACGTCAGGTGAATCGCTCACGGTTTCCTCCAGGTGTGACGGATTTCGATGTTGACAATATCCCGCTCTCGATTCACTATAAGCAGGTGCTTAGATTCTAAGCGAATGCTTAGGAACATCGTTACGTGTGGCTTTGCCACGCCGAAAGGAAGCAACTCGTCATGCGTCGCACTCTGTACGGACCCGATCACGAGGCATTTCGCGAATCTGCTCGCGAATTCGTCAACCGGAACATCCTTCCGGTCGCAGAGAAGCTGATCGACCAGCGCTTCATCGATCGTGAAATCTGGCTCGAAGCGGGACGCAACGGCTTCCTCGGACTCGAGGTTCCGGAGGCGTACGGCGGAAGCGAAGCCGGCGACTACCGCTTCAACGCGGTTCTGGCCGAAGAGCTCTCGCGCGCCAGTGCAGCTGTTGCCTCGAGCTTCGGCATTCACGCCGACGTCGTTGCTCCCTACCTCGTTCAGCTCACCACCGAAGAGCAGAAGCAGCGTTGGCTGCCCAAGTTCTGCACCGGTGAGATGCTGACGGCCATCGGCATGACCGAGCCTTCCGGTGGATCCGACCTCGCCTCGCTCAAGACCACTGCGGTCAAGGACGGCGACGACTGGATCATCAACGGCTCCAAGACCTTCATCACCAACGGCTACAACGCCGACCTCGTGATCGTGGCGGCTCGGACCAGTCCCGAGAAGAAGTCCAAGGGCATCACCCTCTTTGCCGTCGAGACCGGCATGGAAGGCTTCGAGCGCGGACGCAAGCTCGACAAGGTCGGCCAGCACGAGTCCGATACCGCCGAACTGTTCTTCGAGAACGTTCGCGTGCCGTCCACCAACATCATCGGTGAGATCGACCGCGGCTTCATCCACATGATGGAAATGCTGCCGCAGGAGCGCGTCGGCGCTGCGGTGTCCAACATCGCGCACGCCGCTCCGATCCTCGAAGAGACGCTGCAATATGCCAAGGACCGCAAGGCTTTCGGTCAGCCGATCGGCTCGTTGCAGTGGAACAAATTCCTTCTCGCGGATCTCGTCACCCGCATCGAGGTCACCCAGGCCTACGTCGACAACTGCGTCGCGGCACACGCTGCTGGCGAGCTGACCGCCATCGACGCCGCCAAGGCTAAGTGGTGGACCGCGCAGGTGCAGAACGAGGTCCTCGATCACTGCGTTCAGTTGCACGGTGGCTACGGCTTCATGACCGAGTACCGCGCCGCTCGCGCGTGGATGGACGCCCGCGTCACCAAGATCTGGGCCGGATCCAACGAGATCATGAAGGAACTCATCGGCCGCGATCTCGGCCTGTAATTTCGCAACTGCAGTCGATACGTCACTGCAACCGCCACTTCCCGAACCCGACGACACAGGAGCATCACCGCGCATGTCTGTTCTCGACAAGTTCTCTCTGACCGATCGAGTGGTCATCGTGACCGGTGCGTCGTCGGGCCTCGGGGTGGCGTTTGCGAAAGCCGCAGCAGAGGCCGGCGCGGACGTCGTCCTCGCTGCTCGCCGCGTCGACAAGCTCGAAGACACGGCCAAGCTCGTGCGTGACGCAGGCCGCGAAGCATTGTGCGTGGTCACCGACATCGTCGATCCGGCTCAGGCTCAGAACATGGTCGACGCCGCGATGGAGAAGTTCGGCCGCGTGGACGTGCTGGTCAACAACGCCGGCGTCGGAACTGCCGTTCCGGCGACCCGCGAGACCCCGGACCAGTTCCGCGCCGTCATCGACATCAACCTCAATGGGTCCTACTGGGCAGCGCAGGCCTGCGGCCGCGTCATGCTCCCGGGCAGCTCCATCGTCAACATCTCGAGCATTCTCGGATTGACGACCGCCGGACTCCCGCAGGCCGCCTATGCGGCGAGCAAGGCAGGCGTCGTCGGATTGACCCGCGACCTCGCACAGCAGTGGGGAACGCGCAAGGGCATTCGCGTCAACGCGATCGCGCCCGGCTTCTTCAAGTCGGAAATGACGGACCAATACAACGACGGTTACTTGGACGCGATGGCTCCGCGCCTGATCCTCGGCCGCATGGGCGATCCGGAAGAGCTCGCGGCCACCATGGTGTGGCTCGCGTCCGAGGCCGGCGGATACGTCACCGGTCAGACCATCGCCGTCGACGGAGGAATCACCATCACCTGACGCCGATGCCGAGATGTCGCCGGCTTTGCCGTATAAGTAGCTGGTGACCTCTCGCGCCGAACCTCAGGAGAACTGGGAAGACCGTCCGCCACCATCCATGGCTGCGACGGAGCTTCTGCGTGACCTGCCGGTGACTGCCCGCGGCGTCCGGACCAGGGCTTCTCTGGTCGCAGCGGCTCGAACGGTGTTCGAGCGCGCAGGGTATCTCGACGCCCGTCTCACGGACATCACCAAGGAAGCGAACTGCTCCACCGGCACGTTCTACACCTACTTCGACAACAAAGAGCAGATCTTCGCCGCAGTTCTCGACGTCGCGCAGGAAGACATGCTGCACCCCGGCATGGGACGGGTCCGCGACGTCGACAATCCGTATGCGGTCCTCGAATCGAGCAACCGTGCCTACCTGACGGCTTTTCGCCGCAACGCCAAACTGATGGGTCTGCTCGAGCAGGTATCGCACATCGATCCGGCCTTCGCGAAACTGCGTCGGGACCGAGCCGAGACCTTCATTTCTCGTAATGCCCGAGCCATCGAACGCTTGCAAGCGGCTGGCAAGGCAGATGCCTCGTTGGACCCGCTGTTGGCTTCCCGAGCACTGTCGGCGATGGTGAGCCGTCTTGCCTACAGTTCATTCGTCTCCGAGGAACCTGGCGCCGACGGCAACCCCGTCCCGTTCGAGGACGTCGTCAAGACGGCTACTCAGGTGTGGGCCAACGCGCTGGGACTCGAAGGCGACCGCGGGTAGTTTCAGCCTTCGCCGCGGGCCGCGAACTGCTCCTCGAGGCTGTGGCGCAGTGTTTCCTCGCTGTTCTTGACAGCGTTTTCGACGAACGGCCCGATCAATCGGCCGAGTGCCTTGCCGGCAATGCCGCCGGGCAGTTTGTAGGCGAAGTCGACGGAAAGCTCGGTCTTGGAATCGTCGATCGCGGCGAACTCCCACGTGGACGAGTTGGATACACCGCCGAGCGAGGACAGCTTGATGATCCGATTCTTCTCCCACTCGGTGACCTCGAGTTTGGAGCGCAACGTGCTCGGCCCGATCTGCATGGCCGCGTCGAACGTGGCGCCGAGTCCCTGATCGAACTCTCCGAACGGGGTGAACTCGGAAACACCGAACATCCACGTCGGGACATTGCGGTAGTTGTCGATGTAGTCGAAGGCGACATCAACCGGCACGGCAGCAACCGCGGTGTGGCGAACATGGATCATGACTGGTCCCTGTCTTTCGGTGAACACCGACTCTAACCAATGGCTCCGACGTGTTCGGCGGCGGCGCAAGAGCGATCTACGGTATCGGTATGACGAACGAGCTTCCGGTACGCGGGTCCTGGCGCGATTACGAAGACCTGGGACTACCGAAACCGCTCGCTGCGGCGTTGGAGGCGTTCGTCGAGCAGGGCTATCACGGGACTTCGATCCGTGACGTCGCGTCGCGGTCCGGGCTGTCGGTGCCGGGGCTCTACCACCACTACCCGTCCAAGCAAGCTCTGCTGATCGGTCTGGCGACCGTTGTGATGACGGAGTTGTTGGAGCGAAGCCGCGCCGCCGAACTCGATGCCGGGAACGATCCCTCCGATCGCTTCGACGCGGTGATCGAATCTCTGTTGCGGTTCCACATGTTTCGACGCGAGCAGTCGTTCGTCGCCTCCTCGGAGATCCGCAGCATGGAGCCCGACAGCCGGGCTGGTTACATCGCCCAGCGCGACGAACAGCAGAAGCAGGTGGACCGGATCGTCCTCGACGGCGTCGCTTCGGGAGTGTTCGAGGCCGACCATCCCGAGGACGCCAGCCGAGCCGTGGTGACGATGTGCGTCGCCGTCGCGGTCTGGTACCGACCGGACGGTGAGTTGTCTCCGGACGAGTTGGTGGAGAGGTATTTGGAGATAGCGCGTCGGATGGTGGGGGCGAAGCGGGTGGGGGAGTGACTGTGGGGGGGCAACTGCGCGAATCAGTCTGAATTTTTCAACAATTCGAGCGCTGCGTTCCGGCCGGCATCGAAGGGGTCGGTGCCGATACCGATCCCGTCTGCGACGAGGGCACCTTCGTGAAGCAGCATGATTGCCTCGACGAGACGTTCGTCGGCTAGTCCGTCCGTCGCCAGAATGCGCCGAAAGACGTCCAACATTTCCTGCTTCTGTTCGGCGATGACGGCAAACACCGGATGTGAGTGATCGCTGAACTCGGCGTGCGCGTTGATCATGCTGCACCCCTTGCCTCCGCTCGCCTTGGACCAGGAGGCGGAAGCGTCGAATACCGCACTCAACTGTTCGGCGCGGCTAGCTCCGGCTGATGCGAGCTTCTCGTCGCGAAAGATTCGCCACCGCCGATCTCGAGCCCTCAGGTATTCAACGACGAGACCGTCTTTCGAGCCGAACCGTTCGTACAAAGTCTTCTTCGTGACCCCGGCGTCCAGTGCGACGGTATCCACGCCTACGGCATGAATCCCCTTTTCGTAGAACAGCTTCGACGCAGACTCCAGAATGCGACGCGCTTTCGGAGTCAATTCGGGTGTGGATTCCTCTGCCATGGACAAAAGTATACCGATCTGTATAGTCGGGCTCATGAGTAAACAGATCGGTATACCTCGGATCGTGACCTCGAGATCTGCCGTGACGGCTACCTTGTCGGTCCTGTTCGTCGCGTGCTGGAGTTCGGGTTTCATCGGAGCCAAACTCGGGGCCGACAGTGCCGAGATCCCTACGTTGCTGATGTGGCGGTTCCTTCCGCTCGTGGCGGTACTCGTCCCGATTGTCTGGCTGTCCGCCCGGCGCCGGAACATGGTGCCGACTCCGCGGACTCTCGGCAGGCAGGTGGTGATCGGGATGCTCTCTCAGAGCGGCTACCTGTTGTCTGTGTACTGGGCAGTCGATCTCGGTGTGAACACCGGAACCACCGCACTGATCGACGGTATTCAGCCGCTGGTCGCGGCGGCTCTGCTCGGTCCGGTCCTCGGGGTCGCAGTCCCGCGTATGCTGTGGATCGGGCTGGCGATCGGACTGGGCGGCGTCGCGATGGTCACGGCAGCCGATGCCGGGGCCGGTGCATCTGCTCCGTGGTGGGCATACGCGATCCCGTTCCTGGGGATGCTCAGCCTGGTTGCATCCACCTTCGTCCAACAACGCGCTCACACGTCCACGCCACCTCTGCAGGCTCTGGCCATCCACTGCTCTACCAGCGCAATAGTTTTCACGACACTGGCGGTGGCCTCAGGTGTCGCCGTACCACCAAGCGTCAACACATTCTGGATCGCATTGCTCTGGTTAGTCGTGCTGTCCACGTTCGGTGGTTACGGGCTGTACTGGTTACTGCTCCGTCGCATCGGCATCACGTCCGTCAACACCTTGATGTTCTTGATCGCCCCCGTCACCGCGGTCTGGGGCGCGTTGATGTTCGGAGAATCGTTCACTGCGTTCACCGCGCTCGGCTTGGCGGTGGGGATCCTCGCCGTCGTCGTGGTCACCCGGGCGGACAATCACCAGAAAAAGCGGGGAGAGGGCGAAAATGCCTGTTCGGTAAGGGCTCCGATCACTTCGCGCTGATGACTCCCGACCTGGATGTGAACCGCTCGCGGAGCGCGGTGAGTTGCTCTGCGGTGAGCTTCAGTCCGTTGATTGCGTAGTCCTCGACGGTGCCGAAGTGCGTGCGCATTTCGTCGAGAGCTGCGTCGAAATAGCTGTCACGGACTCCGAGGAGGGGTCGTAGCACTTCTGCGTCAACGCCTTTGCTCGCGGCGAAGTCGAGGATCGGTTCTGTCATGGGAGCCAGATCGGTGTTCGTCTCCAGGTAGTCGGCGCGTACATCGGCTTCGTCGGCCCCGAGGAGGAGTAGGAAAGAGGTCGCGGCCCACCCAGTTCGATCCTTGCCGGTGGTGCAGTGGAAAAGTGCTGCCCCGGAGCGTTTTTCGTCGATGAGGTCGAGGTAGAGCGTGCGATAGGCGTCGAGAGCGGACGGCAGGCTGACGAAGTTGCGGTTGGCTTCCTCCATCTGTGCGATCCCACGTCCGTCGCTGATGGTCTCGGCGTATGCGACCGGGTCCGTCATGAGTAGTCCAGTGGCCGCGGCGTTTTGGGCATTGTCGGCAAGTACGTCGAGCCAGACTGTGCGCGTCGAGTCAGGGAGATTGTCGAGTGCGCCGTCGCGCTCGGCGGCGGTCCTCAGGTCGTATACCGTCCGCACGTCCAAGTCGGCGACCGCGGCAAGGTCGTCGCCGTCGAGTTTCGCCAGTGTCGCCGAACGATAGAGCGCGCCCGCGCGGACGGTGCCGTCCGCAACAGGAATGCCACCGAGGTCCCGGAAGTTCGGAGCGGTCTTCAGGAGAACGCGGCGATCGAGCGGGTGAGTTGGCATGGCTGACTCCTTGTGGGTTCCGTTTCCGAACTGATCATTCATGCCTTCTGCACACTGCGCACGAGCTTTTCGGCATTGCGTCTCTTTATCCACTTGTCGATGACGAGAGCCATGAAGATCCACCCTCCCAATGCCGTGATCACCCACACGATGATCGGGGCGAGGATCCAGGACCCGACGCCGCTGATCTCGATACCGTCGGGGACCAGGGTCGCAACCCAGAGCGCGAGCAGTGTGGCGACCAAGCCGACACCACCCGCGAGCGGAGCTGCGTAGTGCAGTGCCACGCTGAGCACGAATGGGCCGAGAATCATGTGTGCGAGGGTGAATACACCGATAGCGGCCAAGAAGCCGTTCACGCTCAGGCTGACCCCGGGAAGAGCAAAATGCACGACGATCAGCGCTATCGCGCCGAGAACACATTGCGAAATGAGCTGAAATAACAGACGCATGGCTTGTACCTCCGTGATCAGGTCGAGTCACCCGAGAGTGGTGTGTGCGTGGGGAACGCTTTGCTGCAGGGCTTCGGGACGAGGCGCCGTCCAGGTGCCGTCGAGCACGGAGGGACGGGGGCGGTACAGGCGCAGTACGTAGTTCCACCTGGGCATGATGGGCAGTGCGTTCGCGACGCCGTCGAGATGGACCCCGAAGCGGATGGTGGTGCTGCCGTCGGAGTCTGGGGTGGCCGTGAGGCTGTTGATGCTGTTGACGCCCAGGGCGTTCTCTTCGAAGTATCCGGCCGCGTTGTACAGCGAGACCGACCAGAACGCATCCACGGGAACATCGTTCAGGCGGAGACGGTATTCCCCGACCGGGAGACGTTCGTCGAAGTTGACGTAGGTGGCCTCGTACTCGGGAAGGCCACCCCAGCCGGATGCGGTACCGAGCAGGTGCCTGATCGGGTCGACTTCCGCAGCGGTACCGAATGAATGGTCGTACGTGGTGATGCCGCGCGCGAGTGCGAGGAGTGCGTCGCGGGTCTCGGTCTGCGATTGCTCGTCGTAGTCGGGCAACGGGAACTCTCCCGTTCCGCCGCCGTCGATGTTGAGGGCGTCTTGCAACCGGTTCACCTCGGCGACGTCTTCGGGGCTGTTCGGATCGACGAGGATGCGCACGATCAGTGCGGCGTAGTCGGTCCCGACCAATTCACGCGTGAGCAGGTGCTCTCCCGGGTCGCGCAGGATGACGGGACCGAAGTGATCTTGACTGACCACCCACACGGAGATGTAGCGCTCGCCGGTATCGGGCACCGTGATGGTGACGTTCTCGCGCACGTCGATGATCGCGCTGCTGTACAGAGTGTCGCGGTTCTGGCGGATGATCGGCTGGTTGTCGAGTGACCCGAGATCACGAGTGTGGTTCCACGTGCCCAGGCCGACGCCCGCGGCCAGGCGAGCGAACATGAGATCGGACTCTGCCCGATTGAAGTTCAGGACGTTGACGGCGATCGTGGACATAGTGGGTTCCAATCGGTGTCGGGGTACGGAAGCGGGCGCGGTAATCCATGGCCCGTCGGGGTGAATCAGCCGAGCAGTCGCGCTTTCGCGGCTTGGAACTCGGCGTCGCTCAGCAGGCCTTGTGATTTGAGGTCGCCGAGTTTCTGCAACTCGGCGACGAGATCGACCGAGGCCGCGGGTGCGGGTGTGGGCATCGGGAGTGCGGCATGCTGCTGGGCGAATTCGTACTGCGCCTGCTCGTAGTCGGCCTGAGCTCTCCTTTGCCGGCGGGTGGCCATACCGTCGCTGACGGCGGTCGCGGTACCGGTGACGACCGCGGTGCGGGCGGCGAGGCCCAGCAGTCCGGGGCGGCCTCGTCTCGGGATGTACGGCATGTCAGACCTCCAATTTCGGGACGATCGTGTCCATGAGGGCATTGACGACGGGTGCGGGTATCCGCTCGTAACCCAGTAGCACCGCGCCTGACGCAGCGGTGCGGGCGGCGAGTTCGCGCTGATAGACCAGCTCGAGCGCGACCAGCAGCGCTGTGGCACCGGTGGGAATGGCTGCCGCGAGTTCGGTGATGTCCTCATGCCCGAGCAGACCGGACGCGCCGAGCATCTCGACGTTGATCTCGAAGCCGTTCGGCAACTCCTCGACTTCGATGAGAGTGAGTTCATCGTCCTCGGACTTGGAGATGACGATCAGATCGAGTAGCCGCACCAGGCCGGTATCCGTAAGGTCGGTCAGTGCGGAGAGCGCGGCCGGGTCGAGGCTCTGCCCAGGCAGGCCGAGAAGGTAGAAGTCGACGGGGCCGAAACGCGCGGCACTCACGAGAGGACCTTCAGCTTGAGTGCGGCGAACTCGTCCTCGCTGATCGCTCCGGCTTCGAGCAGTGCTGCGGCTGCGGCGATCTCCTCGCTGGGGCTCTTCCCCGCGACCTCGCGGATATACGATTCGGCGGCCTTCTCGGCGTCGCGTGCGGCCTTGTTGCTGCGTTCCGTCATCCCTTCGCCGCGGGCGACGAGATAGACGAGCGCGGTGAGGATGGGCAGGAAGAGTAGGAAGAACACCCAGACGGCCTTCAACCAACCGCTGAGCTTGTGGTCGCGGAACAGGTCGGCGATGATCGCGAACAGCGCGAAGAGATATCCGATGAAGACGGTTGCCCACAGCATCCAGCCGAGGCTTTCCCAGAAGCTCATGTGTCTTATCCGTTTCGTGTCAGGCCTGCGCACCGGGATTCCGCCGACTAGCGCATTTCGGTTGATTCCGGCAATTCTCACTGGTTTCCGCAGGCTTCGATCGCGGTCTCATCCGAAGCGGATGAGACCGGATTTCCACGGACATCGAACGTCTCGAGTATCTTCGACACATGATCGAAGCCGTGCGTGACGCACTCGCCTCTGGTGAGGCGGAGCAGGCTCGACGAGTCCTGCGGAAAAACTGGCTTCGTTTGATTCTCGAATCTCACACCAGGGAACTCGAGCAGCTCTGCCTTGCTCATCCCGATCCCCACGATCCGCACATCCTGCTGATACGGGCGTGCTGCCGCGATCTCAGCGGTGATCCGTACGGCGCTGAGTTTCTCCGCGGGCAGGGTCTGCGGGTGGCGTCCGACGATTTTGTCGTCTGCTTCACCGACCTGCTGCTCGCTCCGGACACCTCGACCAAGGCCGTCATCGCCGATCGCGCTCGCCACGCGCTCGCCCAGTGTGAGCCCGAGGATGATTACCCGTCCGCGCTCTTCCTCCTCGGGTGGACCGAGATCAGGCTTCGTCGTGACCTTCCTCGTGCCATCGCGCTACTTCGCTCGGCCGGCGACGAGGCGCAGTTGCAGTCGCGTACGGAGACGTTGCGTCTCGCACAATCCAATTTGGCTTTCGCGCTCACCCACGCAGGGATATTCACCGAAGCCGAACAGATCCTCGACGGCCTTCCTGCTCGAGAGGTGGCGTCCGACTGGGAACGCTTCGAAGGCGGTCTCCCACAGTCGAATCGAGGGTGCATCGCCTACTGGCGTGGTGACTTCGAGGAGGCGATCGCTCAGTTCGACTCGATCATCGAGGAGGGCAGTCCCGGAACCAACTTCGAGGCGCTCGCCCGTCTGTACCTGGTAATGAGCCTGATCGCTCTGAACCGGGAAGACCGGTACCACAACGCCGCTCGTCTGCTGCGAGGCGTGAGCACTGCGGACAAGCACGGCATTCCTTGGGATACGCTGCGGCGCGTCACCACGGCCTGGCTCGCCCACGCTCAAGGACAGGACGAGCAAGCTCGCCGCATCGCAATGCCCACGCTGACCAGAACAGGTGCTGCGGTCGCTCACGCGCTTCTCGCGGAGCTCTACCGAGTCATGGGGGATCCGGAACCGTCGGCTCAAGCGCTTCGCTTGGCAACCTCGGCCGCGCTGCCGCGATATGCGCTGGTGAGCACCCTTGTCACGTCTGCCGCCCTGAGCTCCGTCGCCGGGCGTGGACCGCAGGCGCACGAGCAGTTGGATCGTGCGCTGGCGGAAGCAATCCCCGAGCGGATTCTCGCCCCATTTCTGAGCGGCGATCCGGTAATCGTCGATCTGTTGAACGCGCACGCAACACAGGGGTCGAGACACCAGGAGCTCCTACGCACGATTCTGGAAAAACGGGGCCAGCTCTCTGCCAAGCTCGCCGGAGTCCTGACGGAACGTGAGAAAGAGATCCTCACTTTTCTGCGAACTACGATGACTGCAGACGAGATCGCTGCGCACCTCGGCATCGCCTATCCCACTGTGAAGACTCACATTCGCTCGATCTACCGCAAACTAGGCGTGACCAAACGGCGTGCCGCTGTTCAAGCAGCCGACAACCTAGACCGCGGGATCGGGGGCGATTCCGCGGCGGAGGCTGCGAACCGTCAGATCCAAGGCTTGTAGTCGCGTCCCGGAACCGCGGTTCACGTAGTCCATCGACGTGTAGAGCAGCGACCACAGCAGGTTCTGCACCCAGTCCGAACCCATGTCGGGGTCGATGGAACCGTCGGAGTGTCCGCGCTCGATGGCATCGGTGACTGAGTCGTCGTTCGACGCGGACTCGGCAAACGAATCTTCTTGATACACACCGGGAGTGAAGAACAGGACCGTCAAGAGGTCGGCCAGTTCGAAGTATTCATGGCACAGGCGAACCAGTGCATCGGCTCCGGTACCCTCGCCGAGTCGAGCTGCTGCTGCTGCCTCTCCGACGGCGCGGGTGGCCTCGGCCGCGACTGCGTCGACCAGGTCTGACCGTTCGGGAAAGTAGCGGTGCAAAGTGGTCCGGCCGACCTTTGCGGCCGAAGC